>SHYT01000007.1 GCA_009692665.1 Dehalococcoidia bacterium
CCGGCACGATGGGCAGCGCTGTGGCTCGTTGGTGTAGCCCTTTTGCTGGAAGAACTCCTGCTCGCTGGCTGTGAACCCAAACGTCTGTCCACAATCGCGGCAGGTAAGAGTCTTATCTTGAAACGCCATCGGTGACCTCCTTTCTTGAAGATGTTGGTGAAGGCCGGCCACCGATGTGTAGGGTCGCACGTTGTGCGGTACCAAACGGAGCGGATTACACCACGGCGTTATTATACCACACCATATCCCGTACCCCCGCTTGCGGCCACCGATAACCAGTCGTTGCCATCTGGGGGAGGTGCCTTTGAAGTGAAGGCTTGTATGCTGTACAGCGCGCTCTCACCATTGGCTAGTCTTAGTAGACTAGTTAAAGGGTCACAAAAGGGTCACAATGCCAGACACTCGTAGTCCGATGCCGTTTTCCAGAGTGAGGCGGTGCAGAAGAGCGACGGGGCCACAGTAAGGGACCCCAAGCGTACCCAAGCATACAAGGAGCGGGAGACAAAACTATGAAGGTACCTATGAAACGCAGCATTCTTTTCTTGTCGGCCATCATAACGGCCCTAGCGGTAGTCCTCATGGCGTGTTCCTCAACGCAATCCACATCCTCCACGGGGGCGCCGGCGCCGGCCACGGGGACAGCGGGCACGGGAAAGGCTGTCTTCGTGATGTCTGATGCGGCGGCGGACATGGGTACGGTGACGAGCGTGCAGGTGACGGTTGACGGCCTGCGCGTCCACAGCACCGGCGGCGCATGGACGATTGTCGCCGTGAACTCGCAAACGTACGACTTGCTGGCGCTGCGGTCGCAGAATAGCGCCAAGCTCCTTGCAGACGCCACATTGAACGTCGGCTCCTATGACCAGATGGAGCTCAGCATCGCCAAGGCGTCCGTGGTGGACAGCAAGGGCATGCACGAGGCGGTGCTGCCCAGCGGAAAGCTCCAGATCAAGGGCGATCTGGACGTGAAATCCGGCGCCACGGCTACGGTAAACTTTGACTTCCTGGCTGACCAGTCGCTCCACCTCACCGGCGAGGGGCGGTACATCCTGGCGCCGATTGTGAAGGTGGAAGCCAGGTCGAGCGCGGACGCGCAGGTGCAGTCAGATGGGTTCGTGAAAATTTCCGGCGGCTCGACAACTGCCGACACAACTGTGGGCATGGACGTTGAGGGCAACGTAGACGCAGGGCTGCGCATCAGCCCGGACGCGGTGCTGAGCATCTCGGCCTCCGGCAAAATCGTCCAGCCCAAGGGCCAAGCGCTGGCCGTGGGCGTGGTTAAGGCTGTGGACACGGCGAATGGGACCGTGACATTGACCACCAAGAGCGGCAACGACATGACCCTGCACATCGCGTCCAACAGCACGCTCAAGGCCAAACGCTCATCCGTGGACGCCAAGAGCCTCTCTACGAATGTGGGTACAGAAGCAGCGGTTGAGTACAACACGGAGACCAAGGCTATTGCGCAGCTCGTGGCTGACACGGATGCGAAGGCGCGCGCAGACGTGGGCTCGCGGCTCAGCCTAAGCGGCAGCGTCAAGTCGGTGGATAACGCCATGGGGACCGTGGTCATTGTCACCGATAGCGGCACAACTGTGACCGTCACGGTGGATAACGGCAGCAAGGTGCAGCTTGATGGGCTCGCCTCAAACTTGCTCAGGCTGAATTCCAAGCCCGGCGCACGGGTGTACATGGAGTACAACCCAAACGGCAACATAGTGCGCAATCTGTCCGCTGAAGGACACTCCATTGCCGTGACCAGCGGGTGGCTGAAGGCGCTGGACATTGGCAAGAGCACCCTGACGCTGGACGTGGGCGGCAGGGACCTGACGCTCAGCGCCACGTCGTCCAGCAGGCTGCTGGTGAACGGCTCAATTGCGCCGCTGGCATCGCTCAAGGGCATGATTGGCTCGCGGGTCACCGTCGCCTACGGGCAGGACTCCAAGGCACTGGCCAGCTTGGACGCCACCGGCTCCGCCAGCACGCCTCCCGCAACAAACGCGGGCGCATCCGTGAACGTGGGCAGCGCCACTGTTGGCGTGGGCGCCGGTGGGAACGCCAGTGTGACGCCGGTAGCGCCGGCGGCGCCGGGAAGCCAGCGGCAGGTCTCCGGGTCCGCCTCTGCGTCCTCCAGGACAAAGATATCCGGCACGCTAAAGACTGCTAGCCTGGCAAACAACACGCTGACGGTGACGACGGCGGGCGGGCTTGATATCACGCTGAAGGTGGCCGACAATTCTGGCATGACGCTGAACGGCTCGCCCGTGAGCCTCGCCACGCTGTCCAATAATACAGGCTCGGTGGTGGAGGGGGAGTTCAACCCGGAGACCAGCACGGTACTGACGGTGGACGCCAAGCCAAAGGTGCAGTTCCCGCCTGGCACTATCCTGCGGGCAACAGGCACTTTCAGGGAGGTGAACACCATCAGAGGCACCGTCGCGGTAAACGTGGATGGGGCCGACATTATCCTGCTCATCACGCAGCAATCTGTGATTACCGTGGGCGGAAACGTGACGAACATGCTGGTGCTCTCCACCGTCCCAGTCGGGAAGGCAGCGGCCATTAAGTATAGGGCGGACACGAAGGAACTCGGGTCACTAACTGTCCAGTAACTGACAGGGCGCGCGCACTGCCGCGGCATCCCCGCCCAGCATACAGGGCAGGCTTGGCGAGGTCCTTTCCCCTCGCTGAACTGGCCCCCTCGTTTGGTATGTCTTACATGTCCATAGCTGCCGACGAAAACCTTTCGCGTCTCCACTGCGTTTGACTTTGGTGCGAGTATTTTACGGTTATCCTTTGAAAGCTTTGCCGCTGCCGCCGTCTTCGAGGACGGTTTCGTCTTCACGCTTCTCCATTCGTGATAATGGATGCCTTCACCTGTTCTACCGGCAAGTTCGTGCGCTTGACCACGCTGTCTAGGTAGTCCTATGCGATCGTGCCCAGCGCCACGGGGGCACGTGTGCCGTACTTGCCAGTCAGTTGCTTACTGACCGCTGCGGCAGCCTCTTCGTCCACGACACTGAGCAACTGCACCCGCGCGCTCAGCTTCTCCGCCATATGCGTCACTACCGAGACTACCGACTCTGCGAGAGTAGACCCGTCCAGAGGAACCACAATGCGCTTGTACACTTTCGTTCTCCTTTCCACATCGGAACAGTCAAAGAGTACAAACGGCGCAGAAGGCTGACATGATGCAAATGCATCATCTTCGGTGAACCAGGACAAAGCGGAGAGCCAGGAGGGGGAAGGAAAGCTTAGGAGGGTAGGCCCTTATGCGATGCGTACGCAACGGCGTCCAGCCGCGTGTGCACACCTAGCTTGGACAGAATGCTCTGGATATGGTTCCGCACTGTCGTCACGGAGACCACGAGCTTGGACGCAAGCTCTGCTGTGCCAAGGCCCTGGCCCATCAACTGGAGGATCTCTTTTTCTCTGGGTGTGAGCGTGAAGGAAGCGCCATAATTGGCGGCATCTATTTCACCGGTGTCGGGCGGAAGCGCGGGCAGGAACTGGGCAACAGTAGTGTGTTCATTGTCCTGGTGGCCAATCTCATAAAAGATGTGAATGAGCGCACCAGCGCCATGCACCGCGGACGGCACCAGCACGTACGTGACAGATAGCCAATGCAGCTTGCCGTCCTTGGCGAATGCGGGCACTTTCTGTGTCTGGGGAATGCGTCCGCCACGGGCCACCTGGATGGAATAGCAGTCGCGAATGCAAATAGCGGGGCCGACGTTTACTGCGTTGGGCCTTGCCATGATCCGGTGGCACTGCTGTCCAATCACCTCGATCACTTCCCAGCCGAGGATATTTTCGGCGGTGGCGTTCCAGAGGAATACGCGCTACTCAAGGTCAACGCCGTACACACCGTCCGGCGAGGCTGCGAGAATATCCAGTACATCCTGGCTTTGCATGACGCTCCTTGGCCGCCCCAATGGCACCACAGCCGTGTTCAAACACCGGCTTGCTGCGGCGCTGCACCACGACCGGTAACAAGATGTCCGCTATTAAGGGGATTGCGCCAAGTAAATAATGACCCTCTCTCTTTTTATCCGGCTTCGTCTAGATTCTCAACCGCTCCGAACGATCCATAGCGGCGTGCTTTCGCCCGTCCGCATGCCAGGAGTAGTTTGACCCGCCTTTGGTATCGGGATACGATGCATCGGCGATATCTCTGTGTGTGCATACCCGGGTGCGGAGACCCAATGAAGCAGACGATCTCCAAGGACTTGTTCTTGCACGCGGCAGTCTGCCCAACCCTAGGCTGGCGGCTTCGCGCCGACCTGCCGGGCGACCGTGCGACGTCCGCACCTGTCACACCGGGCGAGCAATTCTGGATGGAGCAGGGTGCGGAAATTGGCCGGATGGCCCGCGGCCTGTTCCCCAGCGGCGTGCTCGTGTCCTCGCGTAATGTGGCCGACGCTGCCGCCCAGACGCAGCAGTATATGCAGAGTGGTGGGCCGCACGTTCTGTTTGAAGCTGCGTTCGTAGTAGATGAGTACGCGGCCAAAGCGGACGTTCTCATCAGACAGGGAGATACCTGGCGCCTTATTGAGGTCAAGTCGAGCGTCAATCCCCGGCCGGAGCTGGTTGACGACCTTGCGTACACCTTGCTGGTGTTGAGTAAAGCGGGCCTCACCATATCCAGTGCGTCGTTGCTGCTCGTCTCAAAAGACTACAGGTTTGGCATGGAGGACGCAAAGCTCTTTGTTGAGCATGATTGCACGAAAGAAGCGCAGGCCCGCGCAGGAGAGTTCCAGGCCTTCTGGGACTCAGTGCGCAGCGCCACCCGTGCGACTAGTATGCCCGCGCCTGCGTTGATACCTGCGTGCAAGGGATGTGTGATTTTCTCTGACTGCCTCGGCAAGGGTATCGATCACCATATACTCGAAATCCCCCGGCTGGGCGCGAAAAAAGTGGACGAGCTTAAAGGCTTGGGTGTCTATCGGATAGAGCAGATCCCACAGACTTTTGACCTGACGCCCATTCAGGCGCGCGTCAGGCAGGCGGTCATCACGGGGCAGCCCTGGGTTGGGCCAGACCTGAAGCAGCGCCTGCGCGGTATTGTATGGCCCGCTCATTACCTTGATTTTGAAACAATGTCCACCGCACTGCCGCTGTACCCGGGAACAGCTCCGTATACGCAAATCCCCGTCCAATACTCCATCGACAGGTGTACGGCAGTCGGCGAGATAGTGTCGCACGCGGAGTACATAGGCAATCCCATGCACGACAACCGCCGGGACCTGGCCCAGCGATTGATTCATGACCTGCAAGGACGAGGGAGCATCGTGGCCTATTCCACGTTTGAGAAGACCACAATCAATGGGCTTGCGGCGTTATTTCCTGACTTGGCCGGAGAGTTGAGCGCCCTCACGCAGCGCATATTCGATCTGGAGGCTGTGTTGAGGGAAAGCTACTATCACCCTGCTTTCCACGGCAAGACATCCGTGAAGTCCACGCTCCCGGCGCTTCTTCCCGGTATGTCGTATGCCACGCTGAACATCAAAGACGGCGGTTCGGCCAGCGCGACCTTTGCGTACATGGCCCAGGGGCGCTACACAAGCCAGCAGATAGAGAGCCTCAAAAAAGACTTGCTTGCCTACTGCGGGCAGGATACGCTTGCAATGGTCAAACTCCACCAGCGGCTCGTAGCAGCGTAACGCTTCGTTGTCCTGCAAATAATTTCCGAGTCGGCAAGAGTAGGATAAATATCCGTGCCTATTCTCCCCTTCCTTTTAGGGAAGGGGAGCTAGAGGGGTTAGGTGGGGCAGGGCGGATGGGCCACCTCGCGCCATTAGGAAGCAGCACGTTCTCACGCATATCGAAAGGAGAACCCGAATGACAACAGCCAATCGCTTGCGGGTAGGGCTCATTGGGGCCGCTGGCAGGTGGGGGCCTTCCGCGCACATCCCCGCTATTCAGGGGCTCCCGGACACGGAGCTTTACGCCGTTTGCACTGCCCATGAGGAGACAGCCAGGGCAGCGGCGCAAAAATACAGCGTGGAGCTTGCGTACCACGACGACAAGATGATGGATGCGAACCCGCGGGTGGAGGCAGTTGCCGTTGTGGTGCGGGTGCCGGCCCACTACACCTTGACCAAGAACGCTTTGCAGGCGGGCAAGCACGTCTTCTGTGAGTGGCCTCTGGGGGCCAACTTAAAGGAGACAGAGGAGCTGGCGGCGCTGGCGCGGAAAATGAACGTCCGCACAGTCGTTGGTTTGCAGCGGCAGGCATCGCCGGTGTACCTGCGGTTGAAGGAGCTGGTCGCCGAGGGGTACGTCGGCAAGGTGCTCTCGGTGAACATGATGCAGATGAGCAGCGGAGTCACGACGCGGACATCGGACCGGACCTGGCAGCGCGACGTGGCGCTGGGCGCGAATACCTTGACCATCTCGTTCGGCCATTCCATTGATGCGCTGTGCATGGTGGTGGGTGAGATCACGGAGGTGTCGGGCATCGTCAGCACGCAGGTGCCGCAGTGGTACGAGACGGATACGAAGCGGTACGTGGACGTGACCGCGCCCGACAACGTGATGATCAGCGGCAGGCTTGAGGGCGGCGCGGTAGTCAACGCGTACGTTGGTGTGCACCCGTACCACGACAGCGGCTACAAGATGGAAATCTATGGGACCAACGGGACTCTCGTGGTGACCGGCAGCGGCGCTACCGGGGGCCCGCTGCGCATCATGGGCGGGCGCAAAGACGACAAGCAAGTGCAGGAGCTCCCCGTACCGGAGCGCCTGACGTGGGTGCCGCAAGCGGTGCGGAACGCCGGCAACGCCTACGACGTGGGCCAGCTATGGGCCAATTTCGCCAAGGCAATCCGCTCAGGTAGCAACGTTGGGCCGGATTTTGACTACGCAGTGCGGCGGCACCGGCTGCTCGACGCCGTCATGCGCGCCTCCCAAACCGGAGCGCGTCAGCGCGTTGGCTAGGGCCGCAAGCGGAGCGCATTAAAATTGCAGAGCATTCCCCAGCAACGTGTAGGGGCACAGCCCCTACACGTTTGTGTCACCCAACAATTGCTTCACCCGCACTGCGGCGGTATGCTTGCCATAGGGCCGCCAACCAGCACGGAAGGCCATCCCTGCTCATGGTTTGGCTTTCCACGCCCCAAAAGACAATGTTTCTCAAAATCTCAAAAAACAAAGGAACAAACCATCCGCCACATCATCACCACAGTATTCGTTCTGGAACAAATAGAGGCAGAGGTATGGCGAGGGCCGTCGCAGACCACGAGCGTCGTAGACCCTGAGTGTTACCCGACTGCCAACAGTAAGGGTGTTACCCGACATGGCCACAGGTGGGGCGCAGTCGAAGGGGAGCCGAGTGGCTGGTTTGGCTTGCTTCACGTCCCGCCGTAGAAGCATAAAACTCGGAGGCGCTATGGCTACTCAATACCTGTCGCCGAACTCGCCTCGCAAACCTTTACATAAAGTATGCGCGCTGCGCCCAGGTATTGTGCGACGTACTCAGCATGTGGTCCTTTGCGGCCCAGTTGTGACAAGATGCTTGCATCCTCGTAATGGCGCACAGAAATACGCCGGAAATCGCCAAGCCCATTTGGCCAAAGCGGGGCGTGTAGTGTTTGCCGCTGGAGCAGTACCAGAGCACCGGAGCGCTAAAGTGGGATTACGCGGCTCGCTTTGGCGGCCCCGGAGGCCGAGCGATGGATTGACCGGGCAGTCTAATGCGCGGTTCAAACGACAGTGCTGGCGCAATCACATCTAGCTCTTTGATGTAGCCGCACTTGCTGCAATGCAGGTACTTGCTGAGCCATTCTGTTTCAATCCCCAGCGTCCCGCCGCACTTTGGACATGGTTGTAAACGTTCCATCGCCCACCTCTTCCGCTCTTACCATTATATGCCTGCCGCTCCCCGGACAGTGGAAACGACGCAGGCTAAATGGGACTAATCTTGGAAATGGATCGGATACGGATAGAGTTTCTTGGGTAGCTTGACAATAGTGGCATGATGTTGCTGAATCCCCGCAGCCAAAATACAGGTCCGGACGCGCGGCATGCTACGCCAACGCACTACGTTGTGAGAGGAGCAGTCACCATGCCATCCGTAGAGTATGAGAAGAAGGGCCACATTTCATACATCACGCTCAACCGGCCGGAGGTTCTTAACGCCCTCAACCGGGATATGCGCATACTGCTTGAGCAGTACTGGTACGACTTTGAGCAGGACAACGATGCATGGGTTGCCATTCTGACCGGGGCCGGCCGTGCGTTCTGCGCCGGCAACGACCTGCGCGACCGCAACCGTGGCGTGGCGGCAGACGGGCCCATTAACATGTACTCGCACAGGAACACGTTGAAGCCTATGATCGCCGCTATCAATGGCGCCACACGTGCAGCGGGCATAGACATGACGCTGCCGTGCGATATTCGGGTTGCCGCTGAAGAAGCATCGTTTGCGATGACCATGACGAGCTGGGGTGTTGTGGCCGGCATGGGCGCCACACAGCTTCCTCGCTCCATTCGGTGGGCGCACGCCATGGAGATGCTCCTGACGGCAGAGCCCATCAGCGCGCAAGAGGCCTACCGCATTGGGCTGGTGAATAAGGTAGTGCCTCTGGATAAGCTGATGTCCACGGCTGAGGAGTACGCGGAAAAGATTATGCGGAACTCGCCGGTGGCCATCCGTCTGACGAAGGAAGCCGCGGTCCGCGGGCGCGACCAGACGCTGGCGGGCAGCCTGGAGATGGGCCACATGCTGTCAAGGCTTAACGGCGTTACCGAAGACGCTAAGGAAGGGCCAAAGGCATTTGTGGAGAAGCGCAAGCCTAATTGGAAAAACAAGTAAGCTCCAGCACAGGCACAGGTTCACCAAAGCGTTTGCAAGGGCATAGTCAGAGGAAAGCCGAGGCTAGGCCCCTGCTGCTTTTTGTGCCCTCACGTCATAGACGTCAAAACAAAAACCCTTGCCCTCATGGGTTGCCACTGGCTTCACCCCAAAATCTAGGCCGTGCTTTGCTGGCCGCTTCACCACCACCCGCTTCTCTGCTACGTGCATGGCCCACGCAAACAACTCTCCCGCGTCATCATCGGAACCAACCAATCGCCGCAGGACGCGCAAAGACTTCTTCTCTGCCGTCTTCCGGCTCTCCGCTCCCGCGAACATCGGGTCCAGGTACACGACGTCAGGCCGCAAAAAGCTGCGAACGTCCTCTGGCAATTCTTGCTCTGAGTCCACCTTTTCGCTACGCAGCGCCTCCGCCTGCCGCAGCTGGGCGATCTGCCTGAGCAAATGCCGGGAGTCCGCAGTCACTAGCCGCACGCGCTCCAACACCTCAGGCCGTCGAACTCCAACGCGTGTGCACCCGTCCCGCAGCAGCGCGGAGACTATAGCGCTCCGTTCTACCGCCAGCACGCGGCACCCCAGCGACACCAGCAGCCACATGTCCTTTCCCCACCCCGCGGTCGCGTCGATTACAGTCACCGGTGTATACTTTTCCCCTCGCAGGCCCACCGCCTTCGCAATGGGCTGAGTCAAGGCACGTCCGGCGCCAGACTCGGTGTCGATACCCTCCAAATCCACCCACACCGCTCGACCACCCCGGATTGCCGGATCGCCGGCGACCACTCGCAGCTCTAGCCTGGCTGGTGTA
Organism: Dehalococcoidia bacterium; assembly: GCA_009692665.1. Lineage (GTDB taxonomy): Bacteria > Chloroflexota > Dehalococcoidia > Lucifugimonadales > SHYT01 > SHYT01. Next base: position 9,621 of record SHYT01000007.1, read on the forward strand.
GCCACCACCAGCATTTCGTAGTTCTGTTGCAACGGGTTTTCTACAAATGGCAGCCCCAAATCCGTGGCTACCTGCGCCGCTGCACGCAACAGCGTGCGGTCTCCCGATGGGTCAGCGCACACTCCAATACTTACTGGCGTGGGAGTCCCAGGTGTGTCAAAGAGGGGCTTCTTACTCACAGACACCAATCAGTACAGGATTCCGGTTCATTGGCCTGACCAACACCTGGCACTACTCATTGGCCAGTCCCGGTAACAGCAGCGCGATGGCCGCTAGTAGCCAGAAGATGACGCCAACCACGTTCTTGGCGCCGCAATTCGGACAGTATGGCATTCCTTGCTCCTTGATCCGACGTTTCAAGAGGCAGAACACCATGTCCCCGGAGGCGATTTCCAAAGTAAAATCGAGACATAATGCGGTCGCGACCTAGTTGACGGCGCAACGCTCTGCTATTCTATGCACAAACGCGTACCATTAGGTACGTTGCGTTACGATGATCGCTTGTGCCCACATAAGAATAAGGCTACAAATCAGTACCGCCTTGCAGTGCGAAAGCCGCTGTGAAGTCACGGGAGGAGACGGAGATGGCCACCACCGCGCGCGCGGCACAGAAGGCACCGCGGCAGAACTTGTTCCGGTTGTCCACCAACGTGAAGCCGGAAAAGTACCGCCTGACTCTCACGCCCGACCTTGGAAAGTTCTCTTTCTCCGGCGAGGTGGCCATTGACGTGACGGTTGCGAAGGCGACGAACCAGGTTGTTGTCAACGTCGCTGAGCTGACTATACAAGAGGTGCGCGTCATCCTACCCAGTGGCGTGCCATACCGCGCCACCAATGTCTCCGTTGACGAGACATCTGAGCGCGCGACGTTCACCTTCGGCATTACCATCCCAGAAGGCGAGGCCACCATCATGGTCCGCTACACGGGCATCCTGAACGACCAGCTCCGCGGCTTCTACCGCAGCCGGTACTCGGGTGTGGACGGCCGCGAGCGCTACCTGGCGACGACGCAGTTTGAGGCCACAGATGCCCGTCGCGCGTTCCCCTGCTGGGACGAGCCGAACTTTAAAGCGACCTTCCAATTAACGTTGGTGATTCCCATCCAGATGACCGCCATTTCCAACACGCTCGTTCTGCGTGAGGCCCCGACGATAGGTGTGGGACTCAAGGCTATTACGTTTGAAGAGACCCCCAAGATGTCCACATATCTTCTGGCGTTTGTAGTTGGCGACATGGCGTGTGTGCAAGCCACCATGCCCAATGGCACGCTGGTCCGCGTATGGGCCACGCGCGGGAAAGAGGAGCAAGGACGCTACGCGCTAGAGAACTCCGTCAAAATCCTTACCTATATGAACGAGTATTTTGGCATCCCCTACCCGCTGAAAAAGCTGGACCACGTGGCGATTCCGGACTTCGCTGCAGGTGCTATGGAGAACTGGGGCTGCATCACCTACCGCGAGACGGCCCTACTCTTTGACCCAAAGAACTCGGCCGCCGCGGCGCGCCAGCGCATCCTGGAAGTCGTGGCGCACGAGACGGCACACATGTGGTTCGGTGACCTGGTCACCATGGCGTGGTGGGACGATTTGTGGCTTAACGAGAGCTTCGCCTCCTGGATGGGAGATAAGGCCGTTGACCACATTCACCCTGAGTGGGATATGTGGACACAGTTTATCTATGCGGATACCAACGCGGGCATGAGCTTGGACAGCCTGCGCAACAGCCACACCATCGAAGCCAATGTGAAGGACCCCAATGAGATTCGCGAGCTATTTGACGCTATTAGCTATAGCAAGGGTGGCTCGGTCCTCCGCATGCTCGAAGAGTTCCTTGGCGCCGAGATGTTCCGCAAAGGACTGCACAATTACCTGGACGCGCACAAGTACGATAACGCCCAGACGGCGGACCTGTGGAGTGCCCTAGACGAGGCGTCACAAATGCCTGTCACCAAGGTGATGGACTCATGGGTGAAGCAGGTGGGCTTTCCGTTGGTGAACGTGAAAATGGCGCGGCGAGCAAGCGGCGTTGCCGTCACCATGACGCAGCAGCGGTTCCTCTACGACAACCTGCTGGGTGGCAAGGTGGACAAGACGCTCTGGCAGATTCCGGTAAACGTCGTACGTGCCAAAACGCCTGCCAAGGCGTCCACGCTGCTGGATAAGCGCGAGGAGACTATCTCGCTGGGCAAGGCAGCTGTAGTGCAGGACAAAGACTGGATTAAGGTGAACGCTGCGCAGACCGGGTTTTATCGCGTCCAGTACCAACCCGCCGAGATGGACCGGCTGCGCGCGGCGGTGCAGGCGATGCAACTCCCCCCTACCGACCGACTTGGCTTGCAGAACGACGCGTACGCGCTGGCCCGCGGTGGCTTCCAGCCGGCCACTGAATTCCTGAAGCTGGTGCAATCGTACAAAAAGGAGACGGATGTCTCCGTCTGGCGTGACCTGTCAGCGGGGTTGCGTGGCATGGAATCGATCATTGCGGAGGAGCCGTACGTGGACAAGTTCCGCCGCTCCGCTGGAAGCCTGTTCAAGGACGTGGTGAAGCGTGTTGGGTGGGATGGGAAGAAGGGCGAGGGCCACATGGACGTGCTGTTGCGCGGCACGGTGCTGGGCCAGATTGGCTACTACGGAGACAAGGCGATGACGGCGGAGGCTCGCGCCCGCTTTGCGAAATTCCTCAAACGGCCAGCATCGCTGCACCCGGACCTGCGCGGCGTAGTGTATGGCATTGTGGCGCAGGAAGGCGACCGCAAGACCTACGACCTGCTCTGGAAACTGGAGCGTGAGGCGACGGTTCAGGAAGAGAAACTTCGGCTTCTTGGCGCGCTTGGCCGCTTCAAGGACCCGGTTCTGCTGCAAGACCTGCTACAGCGCGCTATGGATACCAATGAGGTGCGCATTCAGGACACTGTGGGCGTCATCCGCAATGTTGGCAGCAACGACTTGGCCGGTGGGCGAGACTTGGCGTGGGAGTTTGTGAAGAAGAATTGGGGCGAATTAGACCGCCGCTACGGCAAGGGCGGCTTCGCCATTACCGCGCTGGTGGGCGTCACAGGCTCGTTCACCGCGGAAGCGAAGGCAAAAGAGGTGCGTGACTTCTTCAAGACACACCCCGCGCCATCCGCAGCGCGCACCATCCAGCAATCGCTGGAGCGCATCAGCCTGAACGCCAAGTGGCTGGAGAAGAACAAGAGGACGCTGAAAGCTTTCTTCACGAAGTAGCCCACACAACAAGAACACGTAGGGGCTACTACTACGTCTTTGTACCAAAGCATACAGCTAGGCAGTTGCTCCGGTCGCTGCAAAGATGACATACGCGTCCGGCTGTCCGGCTGAGTTCTCCGGGAACTGGATCACATAGAGGACGGCACCCGGCTGCATGCCATGGGCCGCGGCGTACGCCTGTACGATGCTCCGTGCGTTGTCCAGGACTGCGCTGGGCGTCGCCGCCGCTGCTGCGGTGGTTGTGTTTATCACCACAGCCGCAACTTGGGACGGAATAGCAGACAGCGTTGGAGACAGCCCCGTTGACGCGCTGATGGCCATGTTGGCGTAGAAGTCTCTCGCGACACTGGCCGTGATGGCTCTCCCCGTGATAATTGCCGTAAGCCGGTTGTTGAACTGGGCCATGATACTGGCGCTGGTGGATACTTCCGCAACCAGAAGCTGCTGAGAGGCGTTCAGCAGAAGCAGCGCGCCGGTGGTAACCTGGCCGCCTGGGATGGGCTGAGCGGAACTGGTGGCTGTGTCAGGGGTGTAGATGGGTGCTATCAGCCTGTGGGTGATGGCATCGGCGGCATCGGTCTCGACCACTTCAATAGAGTTCTGTCCCGCGCTCAATGGAATAACTGCGCTGTAGGACCCATCTACCAAAACAGTGGCATCCTTTCCATTCACCGTCACGTGAGCGCCGCGGGATGCTACGCCGCGGGAAGGTCACATCAACCGTGGCGCGGGGCGTCTGCACGGAATTCAAGCTCGCTGGGCTGGGCGCACCTTGAGCGGTGCTGTTCGGAGCCTGTGAGCCTGCGGCGGTGGCGCCTGGCGCTGCTGACAGAGTAACCACCGGCGTCGTGGTCGTGGTGGTGGTAACTGTTGTCTGTGTCGCCGCAGGCGGTGCCGCGTTTTTTTGTAGACGAGGAACCGCATGCCATTCCTAACACCAGACTCAATACGATCAGCCCTGAAACAACCAACGAGTTGCGCATCATCCTCTATCCTCCATGAACTCTTCGGTAGATGTGTTTGGACGGCGTACTAGTCCGCCGATGTTCCGAGGATAGGATGTAGGCAGGCAGCCCAATACCCCACTTGGTGCTAATCCAGCCATTTGGCATATACATGAAAGCGCCTATGCCCTGGACACTTTCAAGCTAGGCAATGCCCGTAAAGCTGCTAGTGGCCTTAGCGAAGTGCAGCGTGTTCTTAGCCGCACCGGATTATGAGGAGGAATGGTAAGAGGAAATGCTCATAAGCCAAAGCACCAGTAAAGGCGAAGACGAGACACATACGTTGCGTAAGGAGGAGGTTAAGAGGGAGCAGCTTTCCCTGGTTTGAGCCGTTCGGCTAGCTCCTTGCGGATAGTGGCTTCGCTGGGCACGTCTTTTAGCTCAAAGCGGCGCATACTTCCGGGCTCTTCCAGGCGCTCAATGACCTGTGCATAAGTTAGGCCGTCCTTACGCCACTGAAGGACTTCCTGCCACATTGTTTCCGGCCAGCGTGTCGGCTTGGGCATTTTGCGTGCGCCTACTTCAGGTTCTGGTCGTCAAGAGGAATGCGATTTGCCCTTTTCTGCTGGTAACGAGTAACGGCGTAAAATACGGCCATCATAGCCACCAGGAGCAGTCCCAACATCCCGAGACGTTGTAGATTTTTCTTGTCTATCATGTCACCCAACCTAACAATATCCATCATACCTCGGATTCCGCCTCAATTACATCACCAAATCACAGCACCAGTGGCTTCTTGGCCACCCGCGCTGGTGATACGATGCCGCCGGATAGCACCAGGTTCATCGCCTCGGGCACAGAGAGGTTAGTGTCGTACACCTGATCCGCGGGCATGATGGCCACCCAGCCAGATTGTGGCGTAGGCGCCGTGGGGATGTAGACGATGGCGAGCATAGCGCCGGTCTCACTCTTCGTGGTGCTAGTGAGAAAACCCATTGTCCAGGTGCCTATTCGGGGATACTCAATCAGCACCACGCGCTTGAATCCCGTGGGTCCCTCGCCTGAAAGCGACTCAACAAGCAGCTTGGCCGGCTTGTACACGGCGCGAATGATCGGGATCTTGAGCAGGGTGTGTTGCGCCCGGTCAACGAGCGATTTTCCGATGAAGTTTGCTCCGATAAGCCCCACGACGTAGATCAGGAGCACTAAGATCACTAAGCCCAGGCCCGGAATTCGTCTTCCAACAATTGGCTTTACTGCGGGTTGCAGAATCCCGTCAATAGTGTTGAACAAGAGGCTCAGCATGACATAGGTGATGACGACCGGCACTAAGAGCAGCAAGCCGGCGACAAGTGTCCCCCGGAAATGCGCGCTGATGCCGCCGCGAGCGGATGTGTTCTTTGCGGGTGTCGTCATAGGAGTGCCTTTCCGGTTGGATAGCCCCTTGTATCGTAGCGCCTCAGTCGCCGGATTACAAAGTGACGAATAGCTTACGAATTGTTTGGCAAGACCTATTTAAATGAGCCTATACCCTGCGCCTTCACGGAGGAGTTGGCGACGGAGGGCCATATAGTTAGGGAGTAGGCCTGCGACTCGCGCCCAGAAGCGCTTGCCGTGGTTAAGATGCAGAAGGTGGCATAACTCATGCACCACTAGATAGTCGAGCACGTCCATTGGCGCCATAATAATGCGCCAGTTAAAGCGCAGCACGCCGTTCCTAGTACAGCTACCCCAGCGCGATTTTTGATTGCCTAGGCGCATGTTGCTGGGATGGACCCCAAGGCGCTTCGCGAAAAAACCGACCCGCTCCGACAACACCGTACCTGCGCGATCCCGTAGCCAGGTTTCCAGTGCGCGCAGAACAGAATTCATACGTTCTGCGTTCGCAGCACCTTCGGAGATGATGGCTATTTGTAGGACCCCATCGTTCAGTCGAACCGTTTCACTTGCGGCCCGCGGCACTGCACAGATCTCGAGCCGAACGTTCTCACCGAGAAGCGGCACTGTTTCGCCGCTCACAAATTGGCGGCGCGGGGGCACCGGCCGTTCCAACAAACCAAGAATCCATTTCGCGCGCCGCCGGATAATCAACTCAATTTCATCGTGGCGCGCGTATAGGGGGGCAGCGATTTCTACTCCGCGCTCGGAGTCCACGCGGATGCCAATGGTGCGCCGACGTTTGGGACTTCGGATGATGTGATAGGAGATGGAGCGGTCAGCGCACTGGAGCGTAAAAGTTTCTGGCAGGGGGAGCTGTCTCGGCTTCACAGCGACGCCGAGGGCTTTCGGAAGATAGCGAAGGAGCTGGTGAAGCCGTGCAAGTAGGTGCTCCCGCCGACCTGCCCAATCTCCCGGTTGCAGAAGAAGCCGCCCACAGAAATAGGTCCTGCAAGCTGGCGGAACATGGCCGTGTCATGATCTGGCTGGCGGTAAAGTCCTACACCGCGGCCGTTGCACTGAAAGAGAAGCGCGCCTTGGATGGGGCTTTTCCCCTTGGAAGCGCGCAAGTACCGCGCAACTTGCCGGTGCAGGTCGTTTTCAGATGAGGTTGCGTCACGCACGTGAAACTGTACGACTTGGCTTTCGTGCAGCAGCTCGCTGATTGCCAAGGAGCCGCGCTCTTGGTCAGCCCCGACGATGTTGCGGATGAGATAGTCGCCTACAGGCCCATCGCTCAGTGAGAGGTGCGGCTTTACGGCAACGCCAAGGAGCAGGTTGCTGCTGAGTAGCTGCTGGTCATGCGGCGGGACCTTGGTGTAGAGCTTGCGCAGGTAGTGGATTGGAGGCTCTCCGTCCACCGCGCGCAGGACGTTCTCTTCACACGCGGTTACACGGAGTGGCTCGCCGATGGGTTTGCAGCCCTGCGCCACGACTGTGTCGAGAGCCACATCACCGACCAGCGCCACGCCAATGGCACCTTCACGGAGCGCCTGGCTGCCCAGGTAGAGCCAATGCGCGCCGGGGCCGCGTCCGCCGCTAGCAAGTCCGCCTGCCTTAGGCGCGTTAGGAAAGGCGAAGTCCAAACCACTAATGAATTCTTCGCTGGGAGGCGTGAAGGGATCAATGAGCAACAGAAAGGACGGATTTTCCTCAGGTCTGACACCAGTGGCGCGAATCCACGCGTCAGGCGGGTCGTCTCCGGAGGGGCATCGCTCCTGGGTCACGTGAAACGGTGCTATGCGCACGTTGGGTAGGTAGCCGGCGGTCAGCGATACCGCAGAGTGGATCTCCACCTCTCGCCCGGCGCCAATGACGCCGCCGGCAGAGCCGCCAAAGATGACCGCGTTTGGAAAGTAGGCTTTCAGGAGCTGTGGCGCCTGGGCCGCGCCGTTGAAGTAGCTGGCAGACGCGAAAACCACAGCCAGAGAAGCAGGCGCGTCCGGCCCCAAGTCACGAGCGACCTGTGCAGCGCACGCGTCAAGGGCAGTTGTCAGGTCGAGCCCCTCAACCATTGCAGATGCCCATTTCATGGCAGGCCTCGCAGCAATGCCGTATCGGGAGCAGATCATCGACGGCGATCGCTCTTAGGGTACGGCAATGGGCTGTAGATGTGTAGGGGCCTGGAAATGCCGATGAGGAATACCCATAGAATGTGCCGGATAAGGGATGTGTAAAAAGAGGAGAGGCCACCGGTGGCATCTCCTCTTGGGATGCACAGTCTATACCAGTTTTGTGGCGTTACGTTTCTTCAGCGAGAGGGCCGTTCTCATCTCTAGAGGACCCTTCCAGCGGGCGTGGGTACGTGGCAATGGACCGCTGGGGAAGCACGCGAATCTTGCGCCTGTTGGCGGCTACCTCACACTCAACGTGGCGCATGGCTGTTGGCAGAGCACCCAATCACGCTTCAGGGATGGACTTGCCGCACTCAACGCAGGTACCGTATGTGCCTTCATCCATGCGTCGCAGTGCGGTCTCGATCGCGTTGATCTGTTCATACAGGTACGTCGACTGGGTCTGCAAGACATCTTGTTGGGCCGTATCGCTTCCCACGTCACCCAAGTCGGAGCCGGGCACCCCTTCGTCCGCCTGTGAGGTGGAGATCTGGTTCACCTCTTCCGCGATGCGCGACCTGCATTCGTTCCATAGGTGAGGTCGCTTTGGGCCGCGCCCTCACCTATGCGTGTTAACGGCGCGCAGCCCTCCGCTTCGATCCAGGGTACGTGCTACAGGCACCGTTATGCTTTCGCGAGTCCTGCAACAGGTGTGGAAGGGTGCTCATTCTTGGGCAGTCGCGGCGGCTTGGCCAGGAGGAGGAGGAGACCAGAGACCAGGAAGGCTACCAGCGTCATGCTCCAGACGATGCGCGTGTTCAAGCTTGATTCCAGCAGCATGCCGAAGAGGGGAGCGCTGATTGCGGACGTTCCGACCGCGATGGGGAAGACGATGCCGCGTATAGTGCCCAGGAACTTTCGTCCGTAGTAGTTGGGCCAGATGAGGTTGTTCACCGTAATATTTGCGCCCATAAAGGCGCCCCACAAGAAGTTATGGGCCAGAATTGGGAAGGCGCCGCCGGTGGCAAACACCATGGGCACCATGGATAGGCTAATGCCGAGCCCCCAGATGCCAGCCAGATAACGTACATGTATGCGCTCTGCAAGCAGTCCAAAGAGCAGGCCGGAGACAACAACGACGGCTGGATCGACTGCTGTGCCGAATGCCACCATTGCGGGCTGAACGCCCACGTCCCGCCAGAAGGATACACGGTACACGAGTGTCCCCTGGATGACCAGCCCCGCCAGTCCCATAGCGCTCAGGATAATCCAGATGGTTGGGTTGCGGAACATCTGGCGCGTGGTCCAATCCTGGTCAGTAGCCATGGTCGTTTGCGCGCTGGGCTTGTTGGTATCTCCCGCAATGCTGCGCGCGCCATCCGGTTGCAGGCCGATGGACTCCGGGTCCTTGCGCATGAAGAGCGCGCATGCAGGCACCGCCAGCGTAATGAGGAGCACGCCGAAGATGGCCCACGCGGTGCGCCATCCGGCTGTAGTGATGATCCACTGGGCTATGGGGATGAGCACTGCGGTGCCCAAGGGCATGCCAACGGAGGCAATGGCAAGGGCACGGCCTCGTTTTGCCTGGAACCACTTTGCTACCGGGACGGAAGTGAGTAGCTGGCCGGCCGGGCCACCAAAGCCGCTCAGTCCGGAAATAGCGGATAGTGCGTAGAACATCCACAGGTCGTGTGTGAACGCAAGACCAATGAGACAGGAACCGGCTACCAGACCAGCGGCAGTCCCCAGCCAGCGTGCCCCAATACGGTCCACGAGCATGCCCACGAAGGGTGAAGAGATGCCAGCAACTGCTAGACGGAAGGTCAATCCCCAAGCAAGCGCGCTGCGACTCCAGCCAAGGTCATCGCTCATGGGAACAATGAAGAAGGAGAAAATGACGGCATTGGTGGGCGATGAGGCGATGTTCATCAGAAGCGCCACCACGACGACGACCCAGCCGTAGAAGATGCTTGATGGGACAATCGAAGGTGCGGAGGGCGAACGCCTCATGACGGTCACTGTAGCACAACTTCCTAATCCGTCACGCCAAAGTGACAGTACCTTATCCCAACTAACCTTCCTTGGGCTGGCCGTTTCCGTGTAAGATTAGGTCATCGTTTGACGCATCCGACTGGTGCGTGTCCCTTTTTAAGACGAGGAAGAACAGAAGGTAATGGAGACACGTAGGGCGAAGCCTTCTACCACCCCAGAGCGACAACCAACTCCTTTTGGGCGCAATTTTGACCGGCGGCAATTCCTCATCCACGCCGCCGTTCTCGGCCTTTCCACGGCGGGTGCGCTCGCCTTTCTGGAAGCATGCACTCAGGTAGACACACAGAAGGGCGCGATTCCTACGTCCACCACCACGCCGCAACCCAACACCATGGCCTCGGCAATGGCGCAGTCCGACTCTGCGGCGGCGTTCTCCGCCACCACCATGGTGCCGCTGGAACCGCCCGCGGAACCGTCGCCCGTGTACCAGATGCCCGTTATGAGTGCCGACGCGCCGACGCCTACCAGCGAATCCCTGGCGACGAGATTGGCCCCGCCTGCGGCGTCTCCGCCAAGACCACCGGCGGCTACCGCGAACGCGCAACAGCCTAGCCCCACACCAGTTACCTCTTCGGCGTCAAGCGCAGTTTCGCCGCTCCGCGTCCAGCTTGCTCACCTGCTCCGCCGTGCGGGATTCGGTGCCACGCAGACGGAGTTGAACCAGTTCGAGAAGATGGGCTATCAGGCGACGGTTGACTACCTGCTGGACTACGACAAAGTGGACGACAGCGAGCTGGCCAATCGCATCGCCGCCGATAAGTTCGACATGACGCGGCTGCGCGATATGCAACGGCTCTGGCTCATCAAGATGATGTACACCAAGCGTCCGTTGCAGGAACGAATGGTGCTGTTCTGGCATGGGCTGCTCACTAGCGCGGGGCAGAAAGTGAACCAGTACAACCTGCTCCAGAACCAGAACGAACTGTTCCGGCAAAACGCGCTCGGCAACTTCGACGCGCTCGTCAAGAAGGTCTCGCGCGATCCGGCGATGCTCATCTACCTGGACAACCGTGTGAACCGCCGCGGTGCGGCCAACGAAAACTATGCTCGCGAGCTGATGGAGCTGTTCACCATGGGTGTGGGGAACTACACGGAAATTGATATCCGCGAGTCCGCCCGTGCGTTCACCGGCTGGACCGTTAACCAGAACTTCCAGTTTGTGGACAACATACTCCAGCACGACACGGGAAACAAAACGTTTATGGGGAAGACAGGCAACTTTAACGGCGACCACATGATCGACATCATTTTTCAGCAGCGCGCCACGGCCCGGTATCTGCCCAGCAGGTTATTCCAGTTCTTGGCATATCGAAACCCTGACTCAAAGGTGATTGACCGGCTGGCCGATGTGTTTGTGACCAGCAAGTTCAGCGTACGCGCCCTGGTGCGCGAGATACTCCTTAGCCCCGAGTTCCGGTCGCCCCAGGCGTACCGCGCCATCATCCGCAGCCCGGTGGACTTTGTGGTCAGCACGTTCCGCACCATGGGTCTGGAAACAGATGCGGCGGGGCTTGCCGCCGCGATGTCGCGTATGAACCAGGACCTGTTCGACCCGCCGAACGTCGCGGGGTGGCCCGGCGGCCCTTCATGGCTGACCAGCAACACACTCATTGAGAGGCTGAACTTCGTGAACCGCATCGCCAACGCGCGTGGGAGCATCGTGGTGTTTCCGCCGTCTGGCAACGCGCGCGCGGGCATGCTCACAGCACTTCAGCAGACCATGGACTTCTACATCACTGTGCTGCTGGACGGCAATGTGCCGCCGGACGAGTGGAAGGTGTTGCAAACCTACGCAGACCGCATTGCGGTGGCAGGCGCAACCCAGCAGATTGTTGAGATCAGGCAGCGCAGCCTGGTCTATTTGCTGCTGGGTTCGCCGGACTTCGAGTTGTCATGAGGCGCCCTTCCTGAATAGCGAAAGGAGCGACAACATGCTGACACGACGAGAGTTTTTGCAGCGCACGGCGCTGGTTGGTACCGCGAGCGCTTTGCTGCCCACGGTATTCCAGAAAGCCATCTTCGCCGCCGAACAGGAAGGCATGGTGACGCCGGACCAGGCAACAAACCGAACGCTCGTCGTGATCCAGATGGCTGGCGGGAATGACGGCCTCAATACGGTTGTGCCGTACGGGGACGGCCGCTACTACACCGCCCGGCGGACAACCGCTATTCCGCAGAACCAGGTGCTCACGCTCAACAGCGAAGTCGGCCTGCACCCGTCGCTGACCAAGTTCAAAGCGCTGTGGGACTCCGGCGTGTTGGGAATCGTTGAAGGAGTGGGCTATCCCAACCCGAGCTTCTCGCACTTCGACTCTATGCGCATTTGGCAGTCCGCAGATCCGTCACAGAAGGCCACCGAGGGCTGGCTGGGACGGTATTTCGACAGCCTGAACCTTGACCCGCACCTGTTCCAGGGGTTGTGCGTCGGCGGCAACCTCGCGTCGTCCATGCAGTCGCCGAACGTGGTCATCCCCGTCGTGCAGAGCGTTGCGGCGTACCAGCTACAGGGTGACCCGGTGTCCGCGCAGCTCAGCACGGTGCGTCTTCAGGCACTCCGCGCACTGTACACCGCCATGCCGTCGAGCACCCCTTCGGCTGCGCTGCTCCGAAGCACACTGGAGACGGTAGACAACACATCGAAAAAGCTGGTGGACGCCGAGAAGGCGTATGTACCCGCGGTGCAGTATCCTAACACCGACCTTGCGACCGGCCTGAAGCTGATTGCCCAGGCAATCCAGGCAGACCTTGGCGTGCAAGTGTGCCATGTGGCAATCGGCGGCTTCGACACCCACGCGGCTGAGCTTCCCGCGCACACACGCTTGATGACCGCGCTGTCCGAGAGCATCTTCGCGTTCTATCAGGACTTGAAGGCGCACGGCAAGGACAAGAACGTCGTCATCATGACGTGGTCTGAGTTCGGCCGGCGCGTGGGCGAAAACGGCAGCGGCGGCACGGACCACGGGAGCGCGGCGCCACTCTTCGTCGTCGGCACACCGGTCAAGGGCGGGCTGTACGGTCAGCGGCCTAACCTGGGCAAGCTGGACGACGGCAACCTGCGCTTTACCACAGACTTCCGCTCGGTGTACAAGACGGTGCTGGACGACTGGCTGACCGCGCCCGCAGACCTGATTCTGGGCGGCAAGTTTGAGTCTCTTAAGATGTTCCGCACGGACCTCGCTTAACCCGGCGAGTCGGCGTTCACGCGAGGGGACAGGGCAACTTATTTGGGCATTAGGATTGGCGCCACTTCCGTGAGTAGGTCGTTATACTGCGCCTTGACGGCGTTGAACCCGGCCTCATCCAGAAGAGTCGGCCAAAAGACAGGCTTTCCATCTTCGCAAAACACCTCTTTCGCGATGAGGTAGCCTACTCGCGGTATTCTTCAAAGGACACCATGATGCCCACGCGCGCGGCCTCGTCTGAGTAACGAAGCTCCCACGCCATGCCAAACCGCTGGGCAATCGGCGCAAAGGCTTCTACTGCTTCCTGCCGCGACAGCTTGAAGCCGTTGAGCTCCCACTCAACACGCTGGAGAAACGTATTTGTCATTTTGTCAGTGTGCTGATCCGCATGAATGACGTTGCCGTTATTGCGATAGACGAACTCCGCAACTGCAGCGACCAAGCCTTTCTGATCTTTGCAGGTAATGAGCAATACGGCAGTGCCGCTTTGGGGGTTCATGGAACAGACCTCATCAAAAAACTAGCGTTCAGGTGATATAAAAGTAGCATAGCGCAGGCTTGTTTTCAGCATAATTGCCGCTGAAATGCATAAGAGTGAAGTGCTACTCATCGAACTTCTTTGGCTTGACGTAAGAGGAACGTCAGGAGCATACGGTCAAACCCAAGCTCGCGCGCTTTTGCTGCGTCCTCTTGCGCCTGCTCACGATGGTTCAATTGCGTGTGAGCCATGGCGCGGACGGCGTACGCGGACGCCATGTTCCCATCAAGCGTAAGCGCTTTTGTTGCATCGAGAACTGCTTCGTCGACACGCCCCAGGTCATAGTAGGCGGCAGCGCGATTGTTGTACGCGTGCGCGTGCTGGGGATGGAGGTGGATAGCATCGGTGAAATCTTCCACCGCCATGATGTGCTGCTTCAGATGGACATAGGCCATTCCGCGGTTGTAGTACGCGTCGGAGTTTGCAGGGTTAAGGTGGATTGCGCTGGTGAGGTCATCAATGGCAAGGATGGGCTCCGCGAGCTGGCCGTGCAGAATGCCGCGGCGGTGGTACGCCTCCGCGTCGCCGGGATTCTCCGCGATGTGCTTGTTGAGGTCATCCACCAGCGCTTGCAGACGCGCGATGTCGGTTTCGGCCTGTGCATCCTGCGGCTGGCCGTGTGGGGACTGTCCCTGCATGAAGCTATTCCTTGGAAACGACTCGTTTCATGATAGCAGTCAGTGAGCGGCGCAGCATTCCAAGATTGAAGAGATGGTTGACAACTGCTTGCCTTCGTGTTAATCCTTGCGCAGACATCAGGCCATCATTGTAGAGGCCTCGCAGCCAAACTACGCACGCCTCCCCAAGTGGTTCCTGTTGCTCCTAAGACAGAGGCGAGGAGGAGGAAGCGTGACCACACCGCTAGAGGGCATCACAGTCCTGGACTTGACCCGTGGCCTTGCCGGCGGCATCACGACCATGGTTCTGGGCGACTTCGGCGCCGAGGTTATTAAGGTGGAACCTCCGGCCGGTGACCCATTCCGCGCTGTTCCTGCTTCTCTTCTGTGGGACCGTGGCAAGAAGAGTGTGGTGCTTGACCTCCATGCGGCAGATGGGCCCGCGCAGTTGCGGCGCCTGGCTACAACTGCGGACGTGCTGGTGGAAAGCCTCAGGCCGGGAGTCTTGGACCATTTGGGCTTGAGCTATGACGCCCTTCGCGAAGCCAACCCTCGTCTGGTGTACTGCTCCTTGACAGGCTTTGGGCCCAAAGGTCCCTACGCGCGGTACAAGGGGTACGAAGGTGCGGTCATGGCCAAGGCCGGACGCTTCACGGCGTTCGCGGGCCAAAAGCAAAGGCCTGGGCCTATCTTCGGGGTAGTCAACGTCGCTAGCCACGGCGCAAGTATGGCGGCTATTCGCGGCGTTGTGGCTGCCTTGTTGGTTCGTGACCGCACCGGCCGTGGGCAGCATGTGCGGACCAGCCTACTGCAAGGGCTCACTACTTACGACCTTGGGAACTGGATTCAGTGGCAACTTTTGATCAAGGACCCGGAGCGTTTCCCTGCCGACCCTGGCGGAAATGCCCGTCGTGGGCCCGCCACCGGCATTGTTGCGGGCCGGACCAAAGACGGCCGGTGGATTCAAATGGCGAATCTCTTGCCGCACCTTCTAAAGGAGGCCTTGCGCAGCATGGGTCTAAGTTACGTGCTGGAGGACCCCAGGTTTAAGACGGCTCCTGCGCTGACCGACGAGAACCGGGAAGCATTGCGGATCATTATGATGAAAAAATTCCAGGAGCGGACGCTGGACGAGTGGATGGAGTACTTCATGAAGGAGGCCACTGATGTGGCCGCCGAGCCTTTCATGACTACTGAGGAGGGGATGAGCCACCCTCAGGTTCTCCATAACGGCCACATCCAGCAGGTAATGGACCCCCGCGTTGGCCCCATGCGTCAGCTTGGTGTTCTGGCGCATCTGGGAGCGACTCCCGGCAGCGTCAAGGGGCCTGCACCTCTTGTAGGCCAGAATACGGCGGAGGTTATGGCGCGTGTCCCAGCAGGTACAACAGCAGCACGGGATGTCTCTCTAAGAAAACCCCTGCCCAAGCACCCACTGGAAGGCGTTGTGGTCCTTGACCTGGGGCAAGTCATCGCTGGGCCGCAAGGTGCCTCTCTCTTGGCAGAGATGGGAGCGCGTGTCATCCACCTGGAGCAACATCAGGGTGACTATATGCGCGGAATCCAGCAAGGTGCCGGCGCCATGCGGACGCTGGCTGGAACAGAGGGCGTCTCCATAGACTTGAAGACACCAGAGGGCGAACGCATTCTCCAGCAACTAGTGGAAAAGTCTGACGTTCTGATCCACAACATGCGTCCGGGCGCGCCGGAGCGGCTTGGCATTGGCTACGAACAGCTCCGTCTCCGCTGCCCCAAACTCGTGTATCTGTACGTGGCTGGCTATGGCTCCACCGGGCCGTCCTCCCATCGGACGGCCATGCACCCCATTCCCGGCGCAGTTATGGGAGGCGCACTGGCCCAGTTTGGCAGGCCGGGCCTGCCCTCGCCGGGGCAGCCTCTTTCCTGGGAGGAGACTTGGGAGGTGGCCCGTCAATTGGGAAAGGCAAACGAGTCCAACCCGGACTTCACCACCGCCATGTCGGTCGCCACCTCTGCGGTCCTGGCCCTCTACGCCCGGCAGCGATTTGGCACGGGCCAGTACGTTGAAGTGACCATGCTGCAGGCAAACGCCTACGCCAATGCGATTGACTGCTTCTCCTATCAAGGAAAGCCACCTCGCTCGCTGCTGGATCCCGCAGGGTACGGGCTGCACGCACTCTACCGCCTGTACCCAGCTCAGGACGGATGGGTCTTTCTGGCCTGCCCCTTTGAGGAGGAATGGCGTGCCTTGTGCACCGCCCTCGGCAAGCGGCACCTCCTGGACGATCCGCGATTCGCCACCGGCCAGGCCCGCAAAGTCCATGACGATGCACTGGCGGCTGAGCTGGCAGCGCTCTTCCTGACCCGCGCCGCAGGCGCATGGGAGGAAGCGCTGACAGCAGCGGACGTTTGCTGCGTTCAGGTGGAGGAACGAGGGCCGTACCACTTCTTCAACGACGACCCCCATGTGCAGGAGAACGGCTTCACCACTGAGGTGGAGACACCGCGCTTTGGCCGTTTCTGGCGTTACAGCCCCTTGCTGGATTTCTCTCTCACGCCTGGCATCGCAGGCCCTGGCCCCGCGCGTGGGCAGCATACCCGGAGCATCCTTAAGGAATTGGGGTATAGTGAAGCCGACATAGTGGACTTGCGGACGCGGAAAGTGGTGGACTGGGAGGAGCTAAAACCAAGATAGTACCTGCTCGATGGGATACTTTTGGTTATAAAGGCGATGGATGAAGGAGGGGACTATACAGAGCCTGAAGGGGAAGGTAGTAGTGGTCACCGGAGCCAGCCGTGGGATTGGGCGAGCGACGGCCCTCTATTTCGCCAAGGAGGGCGCAAAGGTCGTTGGGGCCGCCAGGAGCACT
Organism: Dehalococcoidia bacterium; assembly: GCA_009692665.1. GTDB lineage: Bacteria > Chloroflexota > Dehalococcoidia > Lucifugimonadales > SHYT01 > SHYT01. Next base: position 26,521 of record SHYT01000007.1, read on the forward strand.
GATCAGCTGGAGACCCTAGTCCAGGAAATCTGCAAGAATGGCGGTGAGGCCACGTGGGTGGGCATAGATATCACGAAGCCGGAGGATTCCCAGCGGATGGTCAAAGAAGCACTGGACCGGTACGGAGCGATTGACGTACTGGTGAACAACGCGGGCGTGGGTTGGGTGGCGCCTGTCACCGAGCATCCATTGGAGCAGTGGCACCGGGTCATAGACACAGACCTTAATGGCGTCTTTTACGCCATTAAGGCGGTGCTACCCTCCATGATTGAACGCAAAGCGGGACACATCATCAACATTTCCAGTGTAAACGGGAAGCGCGCCGGAGCTAACTGGGGGGCGTACGTTCCAACGAAGTTCGCCCTAACCGGCCTCGGCGATATGGTGCAGCTAGAAGTAAAGGAGCAGCGCATCAAAGTCACGACTGTGTACGTAGGCGGAGTGGCTACCGGCTTTCGAGACTCTTTTGACCGGCGGTACGTTCGGGCTCCCCAGCCGCCCCAGCCGGGCGCCCCACCGCCTGACCCAAGGCTGACGGTGGACGACGTTGCCGAGTGCATTGTGTCGTGCGCACAGATGGGGCTTTCGCCGACTTCGGTCCTTACCGAGGTCACGCTTAACTCGTGGGGTCTCATTCGCTGAGAAGCCTGATCGGCGCCATACGTTGGCTATCTGCCATGACGGCGCTCTAGACAATGGGCTGCTGTTCGGCTGGCTTCGGCTTGGTGTGTGCAACGCGCACCAAGCCGAAGCCAGCCGAACAGCAGTAGTGACGATGATGACGATGGACCCAACAGTTGGCTTTTAATAGACCTCTCCCTTATTGCAAAGCAGATGATATTGCAGTGTGCGCTAGCAATACCGTCTTGCGTCAGAACGTCATTGCTATTGTGCGGACATAAGCGCATACTGACCTTGGTTCTCATCCCCAGAATGCCTCAGCAGCCCCAATAATCATGGCTCTTTAGGTAGGAAATACGCAGCCGCCTGTAAGCGGTCCTTCTCTTGGAGTAATACTCCCCGCCAAGCGCATTCTCCAGGCATGTCTCCGGAGAACGCAGAAAGTGCAGTATGGCCACGAAAACGAACGTCCGCAGCCGCACTCTAAAACTGCCGGAGCCCCCGCGCGTCTCCGAGTCAAGTGAGATTCTCAACCTGGTCGCCGTTCCTTTCCCGGATGCCATGGGCATGCGGGCTATCCCCGCTGAGGATGGTAGCGCCGCCCCCGGAGTGAATGAAGAGGCGCCCAACGACGACGCGTCAGCGCTTCCAGAGCCGGAGGAGCCATCCGTCAGTGAGCTGGTGGAAGAAGAGGCCGAACTCGAGGAAGAGGACGACATTTCAACAGGCGACCCTGTGGACGATGGCGTTCATATGTACTTGCGGGAGGCTGGCCGCGTCAAATTGCTCAAAGCGGAGGACGAGCGCGTATTCGCCAGACGCATGGAGAGCGCCGCGTACTACAAAAAACTTCAAGCCGAGTTGAGCGGCCCAGAAGGCCGTCCGGTAGGGGCCGTGCAGACGGTGATCAAGCTCATAACCGCCGTCTATACTTCGCGCAACGTTGCCGCGGCGCTGGCAAAACACCTCAACATGCCGCGCACAATCACACTCGGCCACGTTGTCCATGACAAAGCGTTCCGCGCTGCCATCGATAGTGCCCTGGGCACGGATATGGTTGCGGCAGTTTCATCCCACCTCGGCATACCGATTGAACAGGCCGCTCTGGAAATCACGCGGTTGTCGATTGTGACGCGTTTGCTCCCTGATATAACTGTCCAGGCAATCGGCCCCGAAGCTACCCTCGCCTCGCTGTTGCGGAATATAGAAGCTCGCCCCGTTCATCAAAAACTCGTGCGCAACGACGCCCAAATTACCAGAGACTTCAAGGCTATGCAGGCGGGCGCCGAGCATGCAAAGCGGCAAATGGCCACAGCCAATCTTCGGCTCGTGATCAGCATCGCCAAGAGGTATCAGGGCCGTGGCATGAGCTTCCTGGATCTTATCCAAGAAGGAAATATTGGTCTTATCCGCGGTGTAGAGAAATTTGACTACCGCAAGGGCTTCAAATTCAGCACCTACGCCACCTGGTGGATTCGCCAGGCCATCACCCGCGCCATTGCCGATCAGGGCCGCACCATCCGGGTGCCGGTGCATATGGTGGAACAGATTAATAACGTATTCCGCCAGCAGCGGTCTCTGGTCCAGCAATATAGCCGCGACCCCACCAGCGATGAGATTGGCAAGGCCATGGGCCTGCCCGCTGAAAGAGTGCGTGACATAATTCGTGTTTCCATTGAGCCGGTCTCGCTGGAAACACCCGTCGGCGATGAAGGCGACACAGTGCTCGGTGATCTCTTGGAAGACAAACGCGCTGAATCGCCCATGGACGCCGCTGAATATGAGGACCTTAAACGCCAGGTAACAGAAGTGCTGGACACCCTCGCGGACAGGGAGCGGCAAGTCTTAGAGCTGCGATTTGGCATTCTTGATGGACGTAGTCGCACGTTGGAAGAAGTAGGGCATGTGTTTGGGGTAACGCGGGAGCGCATCCGCCAGATTGAGGCCAAGGCCCTCCGTAAGCTGCGCCATCCATCCCGCAGCCGCAAGCTCAGAGAGTTCTCCCGATAAGGTGAGGCCACAGCCCACACGAAAATCAGCCCCGCACTAAAAATCAGCGTTGAAAGCAATGAGGCAAAAGAAGACATGAACAAGTACCAAGCACTTAGTGGCATTTTGGCAAAAGTGCGGGGCCGCAAGATGCGCAGACAGGCCCGCCACGGTACGTCGGTCAAGGAACTTGCAACCCGGTTTGACACCCAGTCCACCCAGATAAAGACGGCTTTGCACGGCTAACGAGCCCGGCCTTCCAAGCAGACCCAACTGCCCTTAACCAGGTCGCTTAACGGAGTGACTCCCGTGCGAGTCCCTCTTCCATCCGACTCACACTATGCAACCTCATCAGAACATAACTCGGCCACCCTGACGCGTGCGCCCCAAACACGTTGTATCTACATGTCTTGACAATCACAAGCCATACCTTCACCTTGGATAACATGCAGAGCACACGTATCATGAGCAAGCGGGGGCAGCAGTGTCAGAGGCAGTAGAGACGCAAACAGCCGGCGTCCAGCCCGCAAGCGGCCAAAACGCCCTGCTGGGCCTCCTGCGCCGCGCCGTCTCCTCCGGTGCTTCTGACCTGCACCTGAGTTGGCTCCAAGCCGTTCCTGCGCCTGCACGGTGAGCTCCAGCCCATCAATGAGATGCCTGTCATCACGCTGGAGCAAATGCGCGAGTTCTTGCAGACGATCACCACACCCTATGGCCTCAAGACCTTATGAGGAGAAGCACGACCTGGACTGCGCGTACAGCATTGACGGAGTCTCCCGCTTCCGTGTCAACATCGCCATGCAGCGCACCAGCCCCGCGCTGGCTTGGTGCTCGTCACGGGCGCCACCGGCTCCGGCAAGACCACCACCTTGGCCTCGCTCATTGACTACGTGAACCAGCAAATACCCAAGCGTATCGTCACCATTGAAGACCCTATCGAGTTTGTGCATGGCGACAGAAAGGCGCATATCATCCAGCGTGAAGTTGGCGAGGACACCGCCACATTTGCGGAAGGATTGCGCCGCGCACTGCGCCAGGACCCCAACATCATCCTTGTCCTCTACCTGGCCCCCAGCACACGCGCGACCTGGCTGGCGAGTGGTTGGATAATTAGGAAGGCCTTGGGATCCCTGATTGCTTATCGTCTCGGATTACTCAACGCGACCCGGTAAGAATATGAGCGCTGCCATTCCCTCTGGCCGCATTGTCCGCTAGAATGGCGTGACTTCGCACAACCAAGAGGGGAGACCCATATGCGCCTTGCCAAGCGAGTCCAGCAGTTGCCCCCCTATCTCTTCGCGGAAATCTCCCGCAAAATCGCCGAGAAGCGCGCCAAGGGCGAGGAGGTCATCTCTTTCGGCATCGGCGACCCGGACGTGCCCACGCCGCCGCACGTCATCGAGCGGCTCCGCGCCGCCGCGCTCAAGCCCGCCAACCACCGCTACCCGGAGACCGAAGGCCTGCCCGAATTCCGCAAGTCCGCGGCCAACTGGTTTAAAAAACGGTTCAACGTCCAGCTTGACCCGGAGAAGGAAATCTGCTCGCTCATCGGCGCCAAAGAAGGAGTCGGCCACGCCGCGCTCTGCTTCATTGACCCCGGTGACATCGCCCTCGTGCCGGACCCCGGCTACCCCGTCTACAGCATCGGCACCATGTTCGCAGGCGGCACGCCGTACTACCTGCCGCTCAAAGAAGAGAACGGCTTCCTCCTTGACCTTGACGCTATCCCCGAGGACGTTGCGCGCAAGGCCAAAGTGCTCTGGCTCAACTATCCAAACAACCCCACCGGCGCCGTCGCCACGCTCGACTATCTGGCGAAGGCCGTCGCCTGGGGCAAGCGCTACGATGTGCCAGTGCTCCACGATGCCGCGTACTCGGAAATCGCCTACGACGGCTACAAGTCGCCCAGCATCATGCAAGTGCCTGGCGCAAAAGACATTGCCATGGAGTTCCACTCGCTGTCCAAGACGTACAACATGACCGGCTGGCGCTTGGGCTTCGCCTGTGGCAACCGCGATATGGTCAACGCCCTCTACCGCGTCAAGACCAACCTGGATTCCGGCGTCCCGCAGGCTGTGCAAGAGATGGGCATCGAAGCACTCAACGGCTCCCAACAGTCCATCGCCGACACCATCGCCATCTACAAGCGCCGCCGAGACAAACTCATCCCGGAATTGCAGCACCTGGGTCTGCGCGTCACCCCGCCCCGCGCCAGCCTCTACGTCTGGGCGCGCGTACCGGAAGGCTACACCTCCGCCGGTTTCGCCACCACGCTCTTGGACGAGAAGGCCATCGTTGCCACACCCGGCACTGGCTTCGGCCCCGCTGGCGAAGGCTTCGTCCGCTTCTCCCTCACACTCTCTGACGAGAACGTAGATAAGGCGCTGGCCCGTCTTAAAGGCTGGAAGATCCCGCCCGCCAAGAAGTAACAGCGGAGACCACTACCCCCGTTCAAAAATAAGAGAAAGAGGCGAAGCATTCTCTCTTGGTAGCCTTGCACGAAAAGCCTCCCGCCAGCGGACACCGCGTCGCTGGGCTGGAGGCCCTTCCCCCCTTGAGGTCAGCGATCCTGAGTCGCAGACTCCGAGCCGTGCCGAGAAGCAGAGCCGAAGGCAGGGAACGATAAGACGTAAGGAGGCCAAGATGCCCACCCCAACCAACGGTTCAGAACGACACGACAGCAACAACTTCCAACCACAGCAGACAGCATCAACGCGTGTGCAGGTAACAATAGGCCGTCGGACACTACGCCAAAACATGTTGTCGCTTCGCTAGCACGTGGTCCATTGCTACCCAGTTGCGGCACAATGCGCAATCGATCGTCAGCAACGGCCCGTGCATGAGAGGTTTCCGTCGCAGCTCATCCCCAGCTCACCAAGCGGGCGGCCTCGCTCACACCCCTCGCACAGAGTAGAATTGAAGGACAACCCCAGAACCTTCCAGAAAAAGGACGAACGTGGAACTAGGTCTAATTGGCTTCCCGCTTTCCGGCAAGACATCGCTCTTCCAGGCCATCACTCAGGCCGCCGACCCAAACGCCGCTTCCGGCTCCAAGTGGGGCAAGGCCCAGGTCGGCGTCGTCAAGGTGCCTGACCCGCGTTTGGACGCGCTGGTTGCTATGTTCAAGCCAAAGAAGACCGTTCCCGCTGAGCTGCGCCTCGTTGACTTCCCCGCATGGGGCGAGCGCGACGGCAAGGACGCAGGCATTGCTGGCGAAATGCTCACCATGCTCCAGAAGACAGACGCGCTGGTTCACGTCGTTCGCGCCTTCAATAACCCCTCTGTCCCGTCGGACCGCGGCGTTAACCCCGGGCGCGACATCGCTAACATGGACGCTGAGCTCGCCTTCGCTGACCTTACGATACTGGAGCGCCGCGTCCAGCGCCTCAACGACCAGATGAAGGCTGCCAAGGCCAGCGACCGCGCGCAGCTTCAGCAGGAAAAAGACTTATTCGAGCGCATCAAAGGTGAGCTGGAAAAGGACATCCCCATCCGCAAGCAACAGCTCAGCGAGGAAGAGCGCGCCGTCATCCACCATTTCCAGTTCCTGACCACCAAGCCAGTGCTGGTGGTCCTCAACATGGGTGAAGAAAGCATCGGCGAAGGCGGCGTCAAGATGCCCCCAGACATCAAAAAGGCGCCGAGCCAGATAATTGCTGGCATCTGCGCCAAGCTGGAGGCGGAGCTGATCGCCATGTCGCCGGAAGAGCAAAAGGAATTCCGCGGCGCCATGGGTCTGCCGGAAGGCGGCCGCGAAGTGGTCATGCGCTCTACCTATGAGTTGTTGGACATGGTCACCTTCTTCACTGCTGGTGAGGACGAGTGTCGTGCCTGGCCCGTGGAGCGTGGCTCCACAGCCCCCAAGGCCGCGCGCACCATCCACTCAGACTTCGAGAAAGGCTTCATCCGCGCAGAAGTCACCCCCCTGAAAGCCCTGATAGAAGCGGCCTCCTTCGCTGAAGCAAAGAAGCGCGGCCAAGTGCGGTTAGAAGGCAAGACCTATATCGTCCAAGACGGTGACGTCATAGAGTTCCTGTTTAACATCTAACGATGAAAAGTGAGTTGGCAGCACAGCATCTGCAGCAGGGCATCGCCCTCTACCTCCATGTACCCTTCTGCCAGACCAAGTGCTCCTACTGCGACTTCAACACCTACACCGGCCTGAACGGCCTCATTCCCTCTTTCGTGGACGCGCTCGTCAAAGAGATAGAGACCTGGGGCCGCATCATCGGCCAGGTGCCTGCTCGTACCGTCTTCTTCGGTGGCGGCACGCCATCGTTGCTCAGCAGTGAGCAGATGGCGCGCATCATCAGCACCATCCGCGCCACGTTCCCGCTCCAGCCCGGCGCTGAAGTGACGGCCGAAGCAAACCCGGAAGACATCACGGCACCCTTGCTAGAAGGCTTCCTTGCCGCAGGCGTAAACCGCCTGAGCATGGGCGTACAGACATTAGACCGCGGGCTGCTCAAAATCCTTGGCAGGCGGCATACGGTGGACAAGGCTGTCGAGGCGTTGCACACAGCGCGGCAGGCAGGCTTCACCAACGTCAACCTGGATCTCATGTACGGCCTGCCTCATCAGACACTCGAGTTGTGGCAGACAACGCTGAACGGCGTGCTGGCCTTGCGCCCTGAACACGTCTCCGCCTACTGCCTCACTCTGGAAGAGGGCACCTCACTCCAGCGGTGGGTACACGCCGGACGCCTGCCTGACCCGGACGCAGACCTCGCCGCCGACATGTACACCTGGGCGGAGGAGCAGTTTGCGCACGCGGGATACCGCCAGTATGAAATCTCCAACTGGTCACTCCCTGGCCGCCAGTCACGACATAACTTGGTCTACTGGCGCAACCAGCCGTACCTTGGCGTCGGCCCGGGTGCCCACTCGTACCTTGGCGGCTACCGCTTTTCCACTATCCTGCTGCCGCATGAATACCTTGCCCGCATGGCCCAGCCATCCCAATCTCTCGTTCACGGTATGCTTGATGAGCAGACTATTCGCGCCGTCCCCACCATCGCCAACGTCGAGCGCATTGATACCTCCCTGGAGATGGCGGAAACAGCCATGCTCGCGCTGCGTCTGGATGAGGGGTTGAATACTGACACATTTCGGCAGCGGTTCAACGCGGACTTGCTGGCGCTCTTTGCGAAACCAGTGCAGGAAATGATCGCCGCGGGGTTGCTGGAAACACGCTACATCAGTAAAAATGAAGAGGTTGTGACGCTAACGCCCCGGGGCCGCCTGCTGGGCAACGAGGTGTTTCAGCGCATCATTACACAGCGACCAGGGATTTCCGAACGCCATGTTTCAGGGTGAGGGCTGGTATGGAAAAGCGGAAGAATCGAGACACCCACGACACTATCACTGTTGAGCAAGCGCTTGATGAAATGCTGGAAGCGTTGGTGCGCGCGCACTACGATAGGCGCCGGCCAGCCATCCTTGAGCGTGGCATTGAGGAACGAGACCTTGCCTTTGAAGCGGGGATGCTTGTCCCGCTTGACATGGAGATGACTATCTACGCTACGCAGCGGCGCAACCGTATCCTGCGGCTCTTGCGGGAGATGGAGCAGCGGGGCTGGTGCTCCATGGAGACACGGCCCCCTATGGGTGCGTACTTCATCAAGGTGCTTCCCGCTGGCGAGGCGCACTTGGCGGAGAAGATCAAGAGCCGTCCCCAGCCCTGGTGGCAACGCCTCTTTGGCAGCAAGAATGGGCGCTAAAGACGCTCCCCGCTACTTCAGGCCGCGCACGTATGTTATGAAGTCCAAGTCCCCTGGTGAATGCCCGTAGTCGCTCAGCAACACGGCGGCCTCGCTCCGGAACTGCGTGCCGTGGTTTACTACGTGCAGCACGATTTGCCATAACGGCGTACTCTGCTCAACCTGTGTAAGTGTCTTGTACTGCACTGGCGTAGCGAGCGTGCCGCCGGTGGCTGTGGCAAGAATACGGCGCATCGCCGTTTCTTCTGTCTCCCACCGCGAACGCAGTGCCGCCAGCGTCGGAAGCTCGTTCTCCGTCAGCAGCGCTTTCGGCGAGACGCCATCCTGCACGCGTGAGCGCCACGCCCACTCAGCGCCCAGCACGTGTACCAGGGAGCCGCGCACACTCTGAAAACTGACCGGCCCGGATGCCGTGAACTGCACAGGAGATAGTTTGGCCGCGGCATCAAGCAGTTTGCGGTTGGCCCAGTAGTTGTAGTCAAAGAACGTCAGAATGGCACGCGGTTCCATAGATACCTCTTTCGCTTATGCGAGCACAGACCAATCAAAGTCCTTGAGTGATGCAATGACGTGGTCAGCCCTGGACAGGTCCAGCACATGCGTATATGGCGTCAGCACGGCCACCACGGTCATACCGGCCGCTTTGCCAGCCCTGATGCCGGTAGGTGAGTCCTCTATGACCAGGCACTGCTCTGGTCTCACGCCAAGCTGCTGTGCCGCAGAGATGTAGATTTCTGGGTCGGGCTTGCCGTGCTCCACCTCGTCACCGGCAACAATGACCTCAAACGTCTTAGGAAGATGCACCTTTTGCAGCACTGCCTCAATCCAGTTCCGCTGTGAGGACGACGCTAGTCCTAGCCGCAGCTTCCGTTGTTGGAAACCTGCGACCAACTCCGAGAGGCCAGGTGCGGGTGTCACCTGGGCCTTCAAAATGGGCAGTACTTCGCGGTCATAAGTGGCAAGCCACTGCTCAAGAGGTCCGGTCAGGCGAAAGTGCTCGACAAGCCACATCCAGGTCTCCTTGACTCCAAGGCCAAGAATGACCTCATTCTCTTTCTCTGTCAGGTGCAAACCATGGCCGGCCAGGACAACGTTAACTGCCTCGTAATAGTACGACTCACTGTCCGTGAGTACGCCGTCCATGTCAAAGATGACAGCTTGCGTAACTGCCCTTGCGTGGTTATCTTTCCCGGACTGCTTCTTCACAGCACGCTCCCATCGCCAGACAACGCCGTCCTCAGGATCATTCACATTGCCAACAAACCGCATGCCTGCCTTTTGGAGAATACTCGTTGACGCGTTGCGCTGTCGCAGCGTGTGCGCGTGCACCGTGCCGGCGTTTTCAACTAGAGCGATCAGCGTCTCAGCCATTGCGATACCATAACCGCGGCCTTCCATCTGCGGGAAGGTGAAATAGGCAATCTCAACGCTTCCGTCCGCATCTGGCCTAGCCTTAAACCCGCATGTGCCCACTACAAGGGATCACCCCTCGTCAACGGTTAGGTAGCACCCCCACGGAGCATCGCTTCGTACCGTGCGAAGCATGTCAAGTGTCTGGCGCAGGGTTTCTTGGAACACCTCCGTCTCAGCGGCAACGTCCCAGCCAAGTCGGAGCTTGAACACCGCCTTGCCTTGGGCCGATGCTTGAGCGGCATCACTCTCTAACGGTATGAGCTTGATGCGTGGCATGAATACTCCAGGGAATCGAATCGGCGGCATATGTATGCCGCCGATTCGGTGTATCGCACCGATTGGCCTGGGCTTACGTCTGCGCAAGCACCTTGCTGGCCGCCGCCACGCCTGCGCCCGGCGCAAGCTCGTAGCCGTTCTGAGGCAGCAGCTTCTCCAACGCGCTCAGCAACAGCAGCACATTGGCCGGCGTCGAGTTCTCGCCCATGAGGCCCAGTCTCCAGATCTGGCTCCTGAACTTGCCCAGGCCGGCGCCCGCTTCGATGTTGTACTCGCGCAGCAGCGCCTGCCGGAACTTCAAGTCATCAATGCCTTGGGGAATAAGGACGGACGTCAGTTGGTATAGGCAGTACGCCTCCGGCACCAGCAGCTTCAGGCCAAGCGCCTGTAGGCCGGCCCGGAGCGCCTTACCATTGCGTGTATGTCGTTGCCATCGCTTCTCCAGGCCCTCTTCCTGCACCATGCGGAGCGCTTCGCGGAGAGCGTACACCATGCTCATAGGCGCTGTGTGATGGTAGACGCGCTCGCCGCCTTCCCAGTACTTGCGTAGCAGGCCAATGTCCAGGTACCAGCTGTAGGGCTTCGTCTTACGTGTGGAGATCACCTGCAGCGCTGCTGTGCTCACTGCGCAGGGCGATAGTCCGGGTGGTGCACCAATGCACTTCTGGGTGCCACTGAACGCAAAGTCGATGCCCAGCTCATCAAAGCCGATCTTATTTGCGCCAAGCGACGTCACTGTATCGGCCATAAAGAGCGCCCCATATTCCTTGGCAAGCCGGCTCAACTCGGTTAGGGATTGCAGCACGCCTGTGGAGGTCTCCGCGTGGACGCAGGTGAGAAGTTTCACCTTCTTTTGAGCTTGGAACGCTTTACGCACCTCGCCAATTTCCACAACCTTGCCCCACTCCACTGGAATGCGTACAACAGTTGCACCCAGGCGTTCTGCCATCTCCACCATGCGGTCGCCAAAGTACCCGGCGTCCACAACAATGACCGTGTCACCAGGCTCCAGTAGATTGGCAAGCCCTGCCTCCATGCCTGCTGAGCCTGTGCCGGAAACCGGCAGAGTGAAGCTCTTGGTGCCAAATACCTGGCGCAGCCCAACCGCAACGTCGTCCATGATGCGCACAAAATCAGGGTCTAGGTAGCCGAGCAGAGGAGCGGTCATGGCCCGGAGCACACGCGAGTTGATGTTGGCTGGCCCAGGGCCGAGGAGTAATCGTGAAGGGGGATTAAGCTCTGGGATACTCGAATCGCCGGTGATCATTAGGCGCTCCTTCCGAGGCGCGTATGTTCTGCGAATTAAGTGCTCAGCCTAACAGCCCAGGTACATTTCGTCAAGTTACGTCGCGCCCATGAACGCCGTAGCGATGGCGTAGTGGCTACGAAGTCTGTCGTGGGGTACATTGCTGGAACGGGCGCGCATGATACAATAACTTTCACGCGTCCCAGTGCAATTGGGGGATCGTCTAACGGTAGGACGGCAGATTCTGGATCTGTTAGTCGTGGTTCGAATCCACGTCCCCCAGCCAACTTCGTACGAGCAAGCATTCGTGCGTGCTTGCTTGCGGAGGCGATATGGGAATGGACATGCCCCAATTGTGGCCAACGGTTCGTACGCCGGAACCAGAGCCACTCGTGCCAAATATAAGACATAGAGTCTCTTTTCAAGGACTATCTCAACGCGATCAAGCTATACCGCCGTATCCGTAAAGCTATCGAGGATTTTGGTCCTGTTGAGGTGGCGGTCACGAAAAGCCAGGCGTCATTCCGCGCTCCTGGCAGCGCCCGCTTCTGTTGGGCATGGCGCCCGCCAGAAGGCATCAAAGGAATACCAGACGAAGCCGCCGTTCTCACATTTGGCCTGCCGTGTCGCAGGCTCTCCCAGCGCATCCGCAAGGTTGTTGAGCCCCGTCATGGCTGGTTCGTCTTCGCTGGTCAGCTAACTAGCGATACGGAAATTGCCATCACCTTTGGGCGTGCCAATTGATCATTATCCGCAACGTATCCTACCTGGTCACGTGCTAGTTAGTCTGACAGAGAAATGACCGCTCAAATAAGAGGGTAGCGCTACACGGCGTTATGACGTTTGTGACACCCGGCCATACCGATCTTGCAGCCGCACAATGTCATTCTCATCAATTATGCTGCCGGTCAGGACCTCAATGATTTGGACTTCACCTGCGCCTGGGTCAACCTCAATGCGGTGCCGCATCCCGTTAGGGATCATCACCGTCTCATTTTGCCCCATCATGCGTGTCTCCGCGCCACGGGTAATCCGCGCCATGCCCTGCACAACGACCCAGAACTCGCTGCGGTGCGCGTGTGTCTGCAAAGAGGTGCATTCCCCAGGCATAACCACCAGCAGCTTGACCTGGTAGTCCTTTCCGTGAGTCAGCACCTGGTAAAACCCCCAGGGACGGTGCTCCACTAAGCCACCTGAGCCAGCATGAGTGGTTGCGCCCTTGGGATGCGGCATTAATTCACCAGCCATGAACTGAATAGTTCTCCTGTGCTAACGCTACTAACGGCAACTTACAAGACCAAAACACTGAAGGCATTATACGAAAGAACCTCGGTGTCTGCCTCATGGGAAACAGGGTGAGGCGGGCGCAACAAGGAACTTAGGAGCCACGCAAGCTACTCAGGGTCTTTCTCAGCCCCTCTTCGAGTGGCACCCGAATGCGCCAGCCCAACCGTTGCCGCAGGCGTGTCCCATCTAACGAGAACTTGAAGACATCCCCTGGCCGTGCTGGTTCATGGCTGGGTTGCAGTGCGTACCCAGTGAGATGGGCCAGCGAGGAGAACAGCGTGTTTACAGACGTGCCGACTCCAGAACCCACGTTGTACACCTGGCTTTCTGCCTCCTCGCTTGCGAGCAAGAAAGCACGCGCCACGTCTTCCACATAGACATAATCCTTCTCCTGGGCGCCCGTGCCGAAGATTGTGACCGGCTCACCGCGCAGCATACGGGCGCCAAAGATAGCAATGACGCCCGCCTCGCCGTTGGGGTCTTGACGGGGGCCGTAGACATTCGGCAACCGCAGCGCCGTGCCGCTCAGCCCAAACGAAGCCGAGAACGCTTGCAGCAGCGCCTCACCGGCCACCTTGCTTGCGCCGTACGGCGACCGTGGCCGGAGCGGCTGGTCTTCTGCGCAGGGCAGAGTGTCTGGCTCGCCGTAAACTGTGCCGCCGCTGGACGCGAATACCACCTTGCGCACGCCCGCACCCACGCACGCGCGCAGCAGGTTTGCCGTGCCGACTACATTAATCTCCGCGTCCTGCACCGGGTCGCGCAGCGACACCACGACACTTGATTGCGCGCCCAGGTGGAATACCACATCTGGGTGGAACGACTGCAACGCGTCCGCAACCTCGTCGCCCCGCAAGTCCACTTGAAATAAGGTTGCTTTGGGGTTCAGGTTCTGATGCCGCCCGGTGGACAGCACGTCCAGCACGGCCACTGAGTCGCCGCGTGCAACCAGCGCGTCCACCACATGCGACCCAATGAATCCTACGCCGCCAGTTACCAGTGCCCGCTGTATCACGCCTCAACTACCTTGTCCCGGTGCAGTTGCTCAATCTCCTGCTGGGTCAATCCACCCAGCGAGGCCAGAAGCTCGTCCGTATGCTGGCCCAGGTCCGGCGGAAGGATACGCACCTTGCCTGGGGTCCGTGACAGCTTGATAGGCACTCCCGTGAACTTCCAGGGCCCCAGCCGGGGATGCTCCATTTCCACAATCATTTCTCGGTGCTGTACCTGCGGATCGCTCATTACCTGTGGAATGTTCTGCAACGGCCCGCATGGGAGCTGCGCTGCCAGAAACTCGTCCAGCCACTCTTGCGTTGTGCGCGTCTTGAGCGCCTCAGCAATGACGGGCTCCAGATCCTTGTGGTGCACCGTGCGCTCCCAGGGCGTCAGGAACCGAGGGTCGTCAATGAGCTCCACGTGGCCGATAGACGCGCAGAACAGAGGCCAGTGGCCTGGATTGCTGCCGGCGATTGCCACCACGATGCTGCCGTCCCTGGTTGGGAACACCTGAAAGGGCATGAGCACCGCGTGCCGCGTGCCAAGCGGCCCCGGCACCTCGCCGGTGGCCACGTGGCGGGCGACAGCGTTCTCGACGAGGGCCACCTGGCAGTCCAGCATACTGACGTCTACCGCCTGGCCCTTGCCGCTCTTGGCGCGCTCCACCAGCGCGGCGCAAATGCCCAGCGCAGCCGTCATGCCTGCGTTGATGTCGCCGACGGGCGCGCCCACGCGCACGGGCTTGCCGCCGTCTTCCCCTGTGATGCTCATGATACCGCCCATTGCCTGCACCACAATGTCCAGCGCCGAACGCTCTTTGTATGGCCCCGTCTGGCCAAAGCCGGATACCGTGCAATAGATGAGACGGGGGTTGATCTTCGACAGATCGTCATAACCAATCCCAAGCCGCTCCATTGTTCCAGGCGTGAAGTTTGATATCACGACATCAGCTTTCAGCACCAGTTTCAAGAACACCTCGCGGCCCCTGGGCTTTTGCAGGTCTAGGGCCAGGCTGCGCTTGTTGCGGTTGAGGCTCATGAAGTATGCGCTGTCCTCGCCGATGATGGGCGCCGTGCCGCGTGCCGCATCGCCATAGCCGGGGCGCTCCACTTTGATGACGTTTGCGCCCAGGTCTGCCAGCATCATGGTGCTGTAGGGACCTGACACAATCCACGTGAGGTCTAGAACCAGGATGCCGTCCAGGGGGCCGGGCATGTGTCACCTCGCGGAACAGGGTACGCGCTGATGGTATCACCTTGGGTGCTGGTTCCGCATGTGCCCTGGCATTGCCCACGTCATCAGTGGTTCTGCCGGCCAATTGGCCGCGACGAGTCTCGTGAGAACTTCTCTGTACAGTACGAGAATGCGCGTACTGTGTCGCAACTGGGTGGCATTGGACCACGTTCTGATGGTGTGACAGGGATGCGGTTCTGGGTTGGGATGCTTGGCTGCTGTTCTGCGTCCAGATCAACCGCTCCTCAAGGATGCGGCACTGAAGCTGACGGCCATTGTGGAACGCGCCTTCGCACTCATCCGCGACGCCAGCCGCAAGCCCATCGAGTGGGAGGTGGCGCAGTTCATCCGCGACCAGTACGTCTCGGAAAGCCTGACCGTGCCGGACGGGCCGATCGTGGCAATCAATGAGCATGCCAGTGACCCACACTTTGAGCCCGCGAAGGGCACGGGGCGCGCGATCAAGCAGGGTGACTGGGTGCTGCTGGACATTTGGGCGCGCGGGCTGGGCGCCGACGACATCTACGCGGACATAACCTGGGTAGGCTACGTGGGCTCTCGTGTGCCTGCGGTACACCAGAAAATCTTCAGCACCGTCATCAGCGCCCGAGACGCTGCGGTGATGTTCATAGCAGACGCTTATCGGAAGGGGCAGACCGTGCGTGGACGGCAGGTAGATCAGGTGGCCCGGCAGTACATAACTCGTGCGGGCTACGGCGCGTTTTTCACGCATCGGCTGGGGCACAGCATCGGCACAGAGGTGCATGGGGACGCGGTGAACATGGACTCGTTTGAGACGAACGACACACGCACGCTTGTGCCGGGCATTGGGTTCAGCATAGAGCCGGGCATCTACCTGCCTGAGTTAGGGATGCGGTCAGAGATTGACGTGTACCTGTCGGAGCAGGGGCCAGTGGTGACGACGCCGCAGCAGCGGGAGGTTGTGCTGTTGGGGTAGCAAGGTACGGTAGGCTCTACGCAACAGCCCGGATGCGCTGGGGGTAGCGCTCAAGCGCCTGGTGCAGCGACTCAGAGGCCACCTCAAGTTCCAGGGCGGACAGTGGGAACTCAACCCAGCTATCTTTGGACGGCGCGCTGTCTGGGTCGGCCCACGGCGGTGCGCACTCAATGGCGAAGCAGACGCGGAGCTTCGGCTGGCGACTTGGGGGCTGGATGATCCAGAACGACACGTTCGGCTCGGTGAACTCCAGGCTCGGGTCCACCAGCTTGCCGTGGGCCAGTGCGGCGAACCAGTCCGCCAGCTCTTTCACTTCCCACGTCAGCAGGCAGGGATCTGTCACTTCCCATTCGCCCCTGGGATGTACGACGCGTATTTGGAGCCGCAGCCAGTTTGAATCAAACTGGTCAAGCATCCCCGAGAGCGGGAACTCGTACCCGACAATGTCGAATTCGAACACCGAACCGTCGCCAGATGTGAGTGCAGCCAAACGTCACCACCCTCAGCCCCAGTACCCTCAGTGTATCGGTGCCTGATGGGCCGGGATTTGACGCTTCTTATTAATCTCCTGCCTCGCGCACGTCCTCCGGCGCTTAGCCCGCGCAACGTGCATAACGCGCGATGTGACTGAGGGATAGGAAGACAGGAAGTGTGGGCGAACAATCCAGAGTGCACCTTATGCACCTTGAGCATACCAGGAGAGACTCGCGCAAAGCACTAAAGCAAGTTTAAGAAGCTCTACTTATTTACCGCGCCTGTGCAGCAGCAGCCAAAGCCGTCTGCTTCCTTGGCGGAGCCGAGAGCGCCAGCGTAATAGCGGCCAGCGCCATCAGTGCAATGCCGGCCCACCAGATGCTGTCGTAGCTGCCCGTGTTGTCACGCACGTATCCGGCTATTGGCCCGCCTATCCCGCCAAAGAACAACGTAACCGGCATCACGATGCCACGGATGGCACCCACGTTCTGGCGGCCAAAGTAGTCGGCCCACAGATAATTCTGCAGGAGGATGTTCACGCCCACGCCCAACCCCCAGACGCCAAAAGACCAGAACATCATTACAGGGGTGTAGGTAAAGATGTTGCTTGCAATCGCCACAATGATGATGAGGAACCCCGCGGCACCCAAGAACCGTGGCTGGACTTTGCGGACCAGGACACCAAACCCAAGGATGCTCACGCCGGCAAAAAAGGTGTCCATGATGGACGCGAAAGCCACTAGCCCTGGGTCAAGGCCCCGGTCCATAAAGTGCGGGATGCGGTGGAGGCCTACCGTGCTTTGGCCGAGTGTGACAAGGGAGAAAGTGAGCAGCAATTGCCAGAACGTCCGGGTGCGGATGGACTCTTTGAGCGTCCACTGCACTTCGGCGTCCGCCGCCGACCGTACGGCGCCGCTTGCACCGACGCCCGCGATTATGGATGGCTCGCCATCCGGCCGCAGGCCCATGTCTTCCGGGTGCCGCCGGAGGAAGATGATGGCGAGCGGGATAACAACCAGCGGCCCGAGAATCCCGAGGATGAGCCAGGCGTGCCGCCAGCCCACGGCGTCGATCAGGACCTGGGTCAATGGCACAAAGATGATGCCGCCAATGGACAGCCCGAGCGACACATAGGACATTGCCCGCCCGCGCTTGCTCACAAACCACTTGGCAATCGGCACTGACGTGACCAGCGCGTTCCCGCCGCCCAGCCCGGCAATGCCCATAAACGCGAAGATGCCGATGAGGTGCCCGGAGTTGGTAACCAGGGACAGGCCCAGAAGTCCGATGGCAGTTACTGAAATGGTTACGGGAAGAACAAATCGAGTGCCGTACCGGTCAATGAGCTTGCCCAGGGTGGGACTGGTGACGGCGCCGACGACCTGCCTTGCCGTGGACGCCCAACCAAACGCGGCGCGGCCAATGCCAAGCTCATCGCCCATGGGCTTGATAAACAGCCCAAAATTGAGGCCACCCATTGCCATGCTCATGGCTGACGTGACGAACATGACAGCGACGATGACCCAGCCGTAGAACAGCCTGCCTTGCTTCACGCTCTTGGTCAGACTCACGCCATTGGCCTTCTCTAGTACAACGCGTTACTCAGGACGCCGCATGGCACGCTGTATCTCCCGGTTCGACTCGCGCTCAGCAGTAGCCTCACGTTTCTCGTACTGGCGTTTGCCCTTGCCCAGTCCAAGCTCAACTTTTGCCACACGGCCCTTAATGTACAGCCGCAAGGGCACAATCGAATAGCCACGTTGGGCAACCTGGCTTAGGAGCTTCTGGAGTTGCAGCTTGTGGAGCAGCAGCTTGCGGCGGCGCCGGACCTCATGGTTGTGGATGTTCCCTTTGCTATACGGCGCTATGTAGGTGTTTAGCAGCCAAAGTTCATTGTTCTGGGGGAAAGCATACGACTCGGACAGGTCCACCTTGCCCTCGCGGACGGATTTAATCTCTGTGCCTTGCAACACAACACCGGCCTCGTACGTCTCAATAATGGCGTAGTTGAACGTGGCGGAGCGGTTTCGGGAGATTGTCTGGATGGCCGACTTTTTGGGATCTGCTGCAGTGGGTTTGGGAGAACTTGGCCTCGTCGGATGCATGGGGGACATACGCGCTCCTCCTGACTACGGAGTAGTCGCGCCGACTTTGGCCTTCATCAGCTCAATGGCCTTGTCCAATTGAGCATCGCCATCGCGGCCACCGGCGCTGCCGATGACCTGGTAGTCGGGATCAAGGCCCTTGCCCTCAATCATCCGGTTCGTGATAGGGGTGAACCACCGAGCGTAGGTGTAATACAGCCCGCCACCGTCCGGCAAATCGTTGAAGAGGTTGACGCTGCCCTTGCCGAAGGTAGTCATGCCCACCACGCCAGCCCGCTTGGCGTCTTGCAGCGCACCGGAAAGGACCTCGCTGCCGCTGGCGCTGTACTGGTTCACCAGCACCACCAGAGGCATCTTGAGCGCCATGCCGCCGCTCTGCAGCTTCCAGTCGGTGCGCTTGCCGTTGGAGTCCATCTCGTAAAGCACCAGGCCGTTGTCCATGAACTGGCTCGCCATCTTGACCACCGTGCTCAAAAAGCCGCCGGGATTGTTCCGCAGGTCAATGATGACCCCGCGAGCGCCCTGGTCTATGGCCTGTTTCAGCATGATGTTGAAAGCGTCCGGTGTGTTGTCATAAAAAGAGGACACACGAATATAGGCGAACTGGTCGTTGGTCATGTTCCAGAAGACGCTCTGGAGCTTGATCGTCTCGCGGGTGATAGTGAGCACCAGGGGGGCAGTGACGCCCAGGCGTTGCACAGTAATGTGCACCGCCGTGCCCACGCTGCCGCGGATGCGCGACACAACCTGGACGGTGGTCCAGTTGTTCACTACCTCGTCCTCGATTTTCAGAAGCGCATCGCCAGGCTTTAGGCCTGCCTTTTCTGATGGGCTGCCGGGCATAGGGTTCAGCAAGAAGCGGCTCGCTTGGGTCTGCACCTCAGCGCCAATGCCGGCGTATTTGCCGTAGAAGTCCTGGGAGTCGATGGAGTACTGCTCCGGGGCAATGTACTCGGTATGCGGATCGTTGACCGCCTTCACAAACGCGTAGGCGGCTTCCTCTCCAAGCTTTTTGGGGTCAAGCGGCTTGGCGCCATGATAGTTTTCAAAGATAGAGGCCCAGGCGTCCCAGACCGGTTTCAGCTCTTTAGGCATGCCGCGTGGCGGCTTAGCTTGTGGCGGCGGCAATGTCTGGACGGTGAGCGTGGGGTCTTTGACATAGTCCACTAGGTCGGCAGCTGCGGCCTGGCTCAGCGCTTGCGGGTCGAGCCGTTGCTTCTCTACAAAGTTGTTCTTCAGAATATCCCACGCCGCCCATACTGAGGAGAGCGGCTGCTCCGGGACGGTGACAGGTTTGGTTGAAGCCGCAGGCGCCGCAGGAGCGCTGGGAGAAGCCGTAGTCGATGGGCCAGCGGGTGCGGGAGTCGTAGCCGCACCGTTCGGAGAGGTGGCAGGCGCCTGGACGCCGGTCGTCGTGGTGCACGATGCCGTGGTGGCGAGGGCAAGCACGACCATAACTAGGCCCAGGAAATAGCGCATTCGGATAGTCATAGTACCTTAGTTAACGCAGATTCTTACCGGAAGGGTACAGGGCTAAGCCTTTCACAATCGTAACATACCCCTTATAGACTCGCGGAGGCGTGCCGGCTAACGTGACTACAGGCTGCCGCGAGCGTCTTTGTGGGGTTCGTTCGTAACGAGGTATGGAACCCTGTACGGAGTGCCAGTGGAGGTACACAAACGTCTATGGTAAACTCTCCGCTGGCTTCGTTGACACCTGAATAGCCCTGATGGTAGGATACGGATGCTTTTCTCAGGCTAGGCTGTAGGAGCCGCAGCGCCCTCATTGCAAGTACATTATGGGCATCCTGCGGCAGGTTGATAACAGGGTACAAATGGTGCCGATCTGCTCAATCGACCGGCAAGGGTCTATAGAGACGGGAGGTCATCTACAAATGACAACAACTGGCGGTGTTGAGCTAAAGAGAGGGCTCAACGGCGTTTACCTAGATAACACCCTGATTAGTTATATCGATGGGAACATTGGGAAGCTTCTCTACCGTGGCTATGACATTCATGACTTGGCTGAGAAGTCCACGTTTGAAGAAGTCTTATACCTGCTTATGTACGGCAGTCTCCCCACCAAAGACCAGCTCCAGAAACATGAAGCCTTTATGCGAGAGAATCGCGCAGTCCCCCCGCAGATATTCCAGGTTGTTGAGCTGACTAAGGAAGCGCATCCGATGGATGTACTGCGAACGGCCGTCTCCGCTCTTTCCGCTTTTGATAAGGAAGTGGATGACTTCTCACCGGACGCTACCCGTCGGAAAGGCCTGCGGCTGACTGGCCAGGCGGCCACAATCCTCGCGGGGCTCTTCCGCATCCGCAAGGGCCTGAAGCCTGTCCCGCCGAGCAAGACGTTGAACCACGCGGGCAACTTCCTCTACATGATGTTTGACAAGAACCCAGACCCGGACGAGATGAAACTCATGGACGTCGACTTCATCCTTCACACAGACCACAGCACCAACGCATCCGCATTCGCTGCCCGCGTTACCGCTTCCACGCTGGCTGACCTCCACTGCGCAGTCGTCTCCGGCATCGCCACACTTAAGGGCCCGCTGCACGGCGGCGCCGCCGAGGCCGTCATGAAAATGTCTATGGACATTGGCAAGCCGGAGCGCGCCGAAGAGTACGTCAAGGAACTTATCTCTCGTGGTGGCAGGATCATGGGCTTTGGCCACCGTGTATATAGGGCGGAAGACCCGCGCGCCCAGCACTTGCGTGAGCGTGCCCGCGTCCTTGGCGAGCGCCGCGGCCAGCCCGAGTGGTTCCAGATCCTCCAGGCAGTGGTCAAGGCCATGGAGCCGTACCAGAAGCGCGGCATCTTTGTCAATGTGGACTTTTACGCCGGCGCGGTCTATCACCTCCTTAATATTCCTGAGGACTTGTTCATACCAATCTTTGCCCTAGGACGTATTCCAGGTTACGCCGTTCAGGTGCTGGAGCAGTTTGAGCACAACCAACTCATTCGCCCACTCCTCAACTATATTGGTCCAATGGACTTGCAGTATGTCCCAATGGATCAGCGCAGGTAAAAGGGCTTTGTAGGGATTTGTAAAAGAAGCGGGCGTCATGTTGATGCCTGCTTCTTTTATCGACGCTGTTCGACATAATGTCGATTTAGTCTAGGACCAACTGGAGTGGGCCGGATTAGCTTGTTGACTTTCAACCTGCTTGCCTTGCCATTTTTCCATTCCGAAAATTTAGAGCACTACGAATTCCTGACTGTACTCTAGGGCTCCGCTTGAATTGTTGGAAATTTTCAAGCCGGGTCTGCGAGAGGTAATGGTTACAGAGTGGCCATCGGAGTCGAATAAGAGTGAGGATCTACGGGGGGTACGCAAGGTCTGGCGCGGCAAGCGTTTGTGCAGTGTAGTTTGATCGGCTTTACATATGGGCCTCGAAATAGGGGGCCTATTTCCTAAACCTTGAGTAAGAAGTAGTCCCCAAGATTCAGCTACCACGCGTGAAGTAGTACCAGCATCTTTCCAAGTAGTCGCGCTGTCTATAGTTATGTAGCCAAGCGTAGATACCCTTCTCACCCAACTCACATGCTTTGTATCGTACATAACAGCTATAGTGCGAACCTGCTACGCCTGCTCGGACTGGAAGGAACGGCACCGTTATCGGCTCTATCATGGTGATTTCCTCGTCGACAAACCCGAACAACCGGATTACTGACGGTGTTTGGCGCGTTGGGGTGGATGTTACGCCTGGGCTTTATCAGACCACCACCTCTGGATGCTATTGGGCGCGTGCTCTTGCTGCCATTATGCCGCCGCTGCGGACTGCGTTTGCTGGACTCTGATAGGTCGCCAGTTCGCGGCGGCGGTGCATATCATCGGGGGTGCCTGCACCACAAGTGCACCCGCTATTCGAGGAACCTCGGAAGCCATTTCCGCTGAATGGTGGTAGAGTACGCGCGACAGTTGACTGAGGAGAAAAGCAATGGCGGGACTAAAGGCCTTTGAGAAAGAGCATCCTATCGTTTTCTGGATTTTGGCGGCAGTCTTCTCTCTGATGCTGCTTGCGATGTTGCTATCGGCCTTCAATCCCACCGCTCGCGATATCAACGCGGCTGTGCAACAAGAGGTTACCAGGCAGGTCAATGCATTGCCGCGCCAGACGCAAGGGCCACAGGGTGCATCAGGTTTACAAGGGCCCAAAGGCGACAAGGGGGAAAGGGGCGATCCATTCATGGTGATTTCCTCACCGACACCGACCGCGAATAACCGTATTGCGGACGGTGTTTGGCGCGTTGGGGTGGATGTACAGCCCGGCCTATATCAGACTGCTACCTCAGGATGTTATTGGGCGAGGCTGCGGAACTTCAGCGACAATTCCGGAGAAATTCTTGGGAACGGAAACACACCGGGTCCGACCGTTGTGCGGATTTTAACCACAGACGCAGGATTCCAGTCATCACGCTGCATTGCCTGGGTGCGCGTCGGGGACTAGCCCTTTACCGCCACGTACTACCCGCCCTGGCTCTCACGTGGCATCACAGCAGCACCACAAACACGCGGCCTTTGAGATCATCTGATAATTTCGGACTTCAGGTGTCGTAGAACGGCGAGTGGCCTGACGGGAACGGCTGATACTTCAGGTGGTCTTTCGACCAGGTCGTGAAGATTAGTTATGACAAGGACGGGTGGTTCGCCATTACCAAAGGCGTCAATAACCAGAAAAGTGATATGGTCCCCGTCCGAGAGAACATGGTCAAGGGCCGAGCCGCCGCTTTGTTCTGGTGAAACTTGGCTATCTGGCCGCCCGAGCGGCGGCTTCTTGTTCCGCCCGGTCAACTCGCTGTTGCGCAGCCTCGTCCAGCGTCTCCCCGATCGTGGTAAGCAAGCGGTCTAGTCCCCACCCCTGATGGGCCGAGACGGCCACGCTCCGAATGTCCTTCGTTTGGAAGCCTTCCAACTCCAAGGTATCTATAGTAGCGGCGTTTTCCTTTCCCATGAGCAGGTCTATCTTGTTGAGCACCAGCAGCCTGGGCTTGCGGGCTATGCGGAGGCTCTTGAGCGTGTTGTCGACCACCTGAGCCTGTTCAGCGGCATTACGATGGTTTATGTCAACCACATGCAGGAGAAGGTCAGCTTGCTCCAACTCCTCTAATGTTGCGCGGAAGGCAGCTACCACGATTTTTGGCAGTTTGTTGATAAAGCCTACCGTGTCGGACAGGAGGATAGAACGCTCATCCGGCAAGCGGAGACGGCGGGTTGTTGGATCCAGGGTAGAAAATAGCTTGTTTTCCACTTCCACTGATGAGCGCGTAAGTGCGTTAAAGAGGGTACTCTTGCCAGCGTTGGTGTAGCCAACCAGAGCTACGACGGGTACGCCTGCTTCTTTGCGGCGTTCCCGTTGCTGATTCCGCCGATCCCGGACCTGCTCAAGCTTTTCTTTCAAAAGGCTAATGCGCTTGCTGACGAGACGGCGGTCGGTTTCAAGCTGTGTTTCACCAGGGCCGCGTGTGCCAATGCCGCCGCCCAGTCGCTCCAAGTGCGTCCACTGTCCAACGAGGCGTGGAAGTAGGTACTCGTGTTGGGCGAGTTCGACTTGGAGGCGGCCTTCCACGGTGTGGGCGTGCCTGGCGAAGATATCAAGGATGAGGGCGCTGCGGTCTACGACCTTCACGCCGAGGGCTTCTTCCAGGTTGCGCTGCTGGGTGGGAGTCAGCTCGTCGTCAAAAAGGGCGAGCGTATAGGCAAGGTCTTTGTGCTTTTCCTTTATCTCTTCTAGCTTGCCTTTACCGATGTAATGGTGCGTGAGGCGTTCCAACTGCTGCGGGAATTTGCCCACGACGTCCGCGCCAGCCGTGCCGGCCAGCTGGGCAAGCTCTTGCAGCGAGTCTTCTAACTCCCACAGGGGGTGTTGGCCTTTGATGCCGGCGCCAACCAGGATGGCGCGCTCTGGGACTTGTTTGTTGGAGAGTACGCTCGGTTTGGCTACAGCGGTCCTCCGAATCGAGTGTGTTACGTCTATTGTGCCAGATGTTGGCGGATTTGCGGCACTGGTTTTGGGGGAAGACTGGGGAAGGCTTTAGAGTGCGGTGGAAGTATTACATCGAGGCAACATCGTTAGGGCCATAGCTGGCTCCAAAAGCACGCTGCGACCTTTTGGGCTGTTGGGAGCGTCTTCAAGCAACATGGGTCGGGCTTCTAAGGGTAATGCCCGGCGGCATTACCCTTAGAAGCCCGTTTCTTAGCTCGTTTCCGCTTTTCTATAGGAGAGGGAACATTCGTTTCAGGGAAGCAGTGATCGCGCCTGCTACCTCTTCAAGTCGGGATCAACAAACATAACCCAACTAGAGAAGTTCGTGATGCCTGCATAGGCCCAAATATGGCTGGCGGCATTCCTGAGCTTCACATCCATGAACTCAAACCCGCTGGGGTTGCCGAAGTGCATGCCGTACGCTTGATCAAACATCCGATTGGTGAAGTCCCAGTACAACTGCCTGCGCTTTGCTGGGTCTAACTCAGTGCGGGACTTGAGGTAGATCTCATCAATGATTGGGTCATTGATCCCCTGCTGGTTCCGCGTACTCTTGGAATAAGCCGTCAGGAGGTAGCTGTCTGGATCGGTGGCGTTACAATCGTAGCACTGGCTGAAGACGAGGCCTTCCCAGTTCTTATCCTGGACCTTTAGCTTCGCGTCAGTGCTCGTCACTATTTGAACTTGGAGGGCCACCCCTACTTTTTTCCAGTCTTCCTGGATGGACGTCATGATGTCCGCGCTGCCATAGGTGGTGCCGTACGAGTTAAAGGCAATAAAAGAGAGCCCATTGGCGTAGCCAGCCTCGGTGAGCAGCCGCTTTGCTTCCACAGGGTTGTACTGATTGTACGGCCCCGCGGTCTTCAAGCTCACAAACAGGTTAAGCCCCAAGAAGTCAAACGCCATAGGCGCGCCCATGGCATTGTACCCATCATTACCCACGAGCCAGGCCTTGGGCCGGTCAATGGCCATTGAGAGGGCGCGACGGACCCGGATGTCATCCATAGGCTTCTTGTCCAACCGATAGGAGAACCAGGCGGAGCCGCAGGAGCAGTAGGACGTCTGGACTTGCGACGAAGGCACTTGCTTGAGCATCGATTCCCGTTCTCTCGGTGAATACGTGTTGTAATAATCAAACTGTCCGGTGACGAATGCGGCTTTGGTTGCGGCCACGTCGGTCACTCGAATGCCTCGGATCTGGTCCAGATAGGGCATACCCTTCAACCAGAACTCCGGGTTCTTCTTGAAGATATCCTTGCTTCCTACCTCCGAGTTCGCTTCATCATAAATGAACGGGCCTGGGGAAACGAGACGCTTATTCAGGCAGCCAGCTTTATCTTCATAGCATTCGCGAGGAATAATGCCCAAGCCATAGTTTGCTAACATCTCAAAGAACGCCGAGTGGGGCTGTGAGAACTTTAGGCGCAAGGTCTTCTGGTCAACGACCTCAAAGGTATTCACCAGGTCAAACGTATCCCGGTAGACGCCCTCTTTCTTCTGCGTCTCAAAGTACCACTTCACATCTTCAATAGTCACATTGCGATTGGCGCGGAGATTCATGGGAGGCAGATTAGGCCAGAGCACGTTCTGCCGCAGCGTGAGAACCACGGTCAAGGGGTCCGGCCGCGCCCACTTTTCGATGACGCCAGGCACGAGTGTCCCGACGAGGTTATCGTTGCGGACGCCGTTGCACTCAGAGAAATCAGTGCGGCCGATGGAGCTGCACGTCCCAGCATCGATCATGATGAACATGCCCATAAAAGTGTTGCGCTTCAAAAAGCTAGAGAATGGGTCCATGGACCGAACGCTGTAGGTTCCTCCCGACCCAAGTCGTTCCCCACCGTACTTCGCCTTCGTCCAGAGCGGCAATTTCGTGTGGTTATATTTCAGGACCTCTTGGGGCATGGTCGAAGCAGGCTCCTCTGAGCGCGGGTCAATCTTGAAGGTGTCTGTGGTTAGTGACCCTGCGGACGGCGCTGTGGGTGACGGCGCTGTGGGTGACGGCGCAGGCGCAGACTTGGTTGCTGGTGCGGGCGCCGCGACGGGTGAAGTTGCGGGAGCCGCAGATGGCGTTGTCGCAGGGGGAGCCGCTTTAGAACAGGCTAGCACAAGAACCAAAACGAACAGCACACCGAAAGGCAGGAGGGTTCCCAGACGACGGGTACTATTCAACGGCAGATACTCCTCACTTGAATGACATCGGTATACGACAAACGCCTTGTTGTGTCAAAAATGTGTAATATTTCACAATTGAGGCTAATGCTTCGGAATCCTTAATGAAGATCGTGATATACATAGCAATACGCGACGAAGCCTCTATATATGCGTCAAACATAGAGGCTTCAACTATTTGTTCGATTGGATTTCTAGGCTAAGCTCGCATCGACAAGCTTAGCCTTACTATTCGCCGTTGCCCTGCAGCACTATGGCTTGCTCAGGGACAGAACGTGAGCGAAGTTACGCGGGCACTGCACCGGCTGCGGCGAGGTGCTTTTTGGCTTCGGCGTACAGATTTGGCGGGAGAGGGCCTTTGCGCAGGGCGGCGACGTTGGAGAGGATGTGGTCCGGGTTGATGGTGCCGACGATGGTGGTGTGGACGTCCGGGTGGCTGATGGTGAAGCGGAGGAGGAACTCAAACTGGGACATACCATCCAGGATCTCATTCATGCGGGCTTTGTCCCAAGCCATCCAGCGGTTTGGGTCTGCATTGCCGCGGCCACGCTCGCCGCGGGCGACGCCGCCGCGGATGACAGTGCCTGCGCCCGCCTTAGCGGCCTGGGCGATGACTGTTTCGTGCTCGCGCTCAAGGGCGGAGTAGGGGATCTGGAAGGCATCGAAGGAACCGGACTTAATGAGGTCAGGCAGCTCCGGCAAGGTTGAAGAGGAGCCAATGAACCGCACTTTGCCTTCTCGGTGAAGGTCGTGCAACGTCTGGACGGCGTCCGGCATATCTTGTGGCGAGGGAGTGCGATGAAACTGGACCAGATCCAGGTAGTCGGTCTTCATGCGCTTGAGGCTCTGGTTGACCCCCGCAACGATGTTCTCCCGCTTGTTGATGTGCTGGCCAGAAACAAGAAGAGCTTCCGGCGTGGCAGCGCATCCGCATTTGGAGGCCAGAAAGTATTCGCTGCGGCGATGGGCGATGTGCTTGCCGATCATTTCTTCGCTCATGCCGTAGTCAATAGACGTGTCAATGAAGTTGATGCCGACGTCCAGCACGGTGTTGAGGACCTTCTTGGCCTCCTCGTCCGTGAAGGACTTGCCGTTACGGATGCTTGCGTTGGAGCCGCGAAGCTCCATAGCGCCATAGCCAAGGGCCGTTACGTTAAGCTTGGTACGGCCGAGTGTGCGCTTGATCAAGTCTGGCACAATTCCTCCCTGTGGGTCTTCTTACAATAAGAGAATTATATCTCTGAACTCCTGGTTTAACGTATTTGGCAAGGCTGCTGGTAGTGGGTCATTTTGACTGTGCCAGTTTTCTTTGACATTCCTCTGAAATACGCATTCGTTGAGAAGCCTTTTCCACGCCCTTTCCCTCCGCCCTTGCCACCTTCCGCTTTTTTGAGGAAGGCCAGGCTTGTGGAGGTATGAGCATCCGGGCGCTTGTCATCTAACCTCAAGGAGCAGGTAAATGCTGTCCGTACTAGGCACCCCCGTAGCAGCAATGCAAGCGGCAAATGGCGCGAAGGAAGGAGATGGCCTGGGAGAGCGGCCTGAGCCAATGAGGTCAACCCGGTGTTCCAGGCGATAAGGAAAGGGCGTTCCAATACATTGGAACGCCCTTTCCTTCATGGGTTGCGAGCTATGCTAGCTGAGATTTTATTCCTGAGGGGCGCAGCATGCTGCGCCCCTACGTATTCGGGCAAGGCCTATTTGATTGCGTACAGCGTGCCGTTGCTGGCCGGCACGTAGAGCGTGTCACCCGCGACGACGAGGTCCGCAACAGCGCCTTCGCCAAGGGGCATGTTCCAAATTGTGTTGCCGCTGGCCGCGTCAAGCGCAAAGAGCTGGCCTGTCTGCATAATCGCGTAGAGACGGCCTCCAGCCAGCACCGGGGAAGAGACTATGGTCCCGTCGAACGGCTTATCCCAACGTGTCTCGCCGGTGGTGCGGTTGAGCGCCAGGAGTTTTCCATCCCTGCTGCCAATGTACATGGTGTCTTCAATGACCACCGGCGTGGTGGAGAATGCCCGTCGCACGAACCCGCGCGACCATTCGAAGCCGATTTGCTTAGGAGCAGGAGCAGGCCACATTTTCCAGACCACCAGGTATTGGCGGATAGTGACCCAAAGACGCTGAAGAGGGTACTGCAGGCGGGTCCAATTAAAGGAGTAGACCAGTCCGTTGCTCCCCGCGGCGTAGATGTGATCGCCGTACATGGTTGCGCTGGCAGCGAGGCGGGAATGCAAGTCAAAGGTCAGACGGTGCCTGCCCATTATGGCGTCTAGGACGTGGAACTTGCCACGGCTGTCCAGGGCGATGACCGCATCTTTGTAGACCAGGGGAGCACTCAGCAGGAAGCCACCGTAGTAGAAGTCCCAGCGTTTCACGCCTGTCTGCGCGTCGACGGCATAGAGCTTGCCATCCCCAGATGTTATGTACACCGTTCCGTTGGCGACTGCTGACGAGGCGATGACTGGGTTGCCGGTCTGGAACCGCCACTTGCGCTCGCCGGTCTCTCTATCCAGACAGATGACCGAGCCGTCGCGCAGGCCCACAAACAGGAAACCGCCTGCGATTGCGGGAGAAGAATCGATAGGGCCATTGGTTGGCGATTCCCAGATGACCTTGCCGGTCTCTCTGTCCAGCGCGGCGATACGGTAGTCGCCGGTGGCGATATACACGCGGTTGCCGACAATCGCCGGCGATGACAGCAGCGGCTGTGAGGTCTGGTACGTCCACTTAGTTACTCCTTGGATAAGTGGGGCGTCAGGCATGACCGCGCTGTGGAGCGCATCGCGCCGGGCGGCGGCCCACTCGCCGGGGCCGGAGACGGCGGCAAGCTGCGTGGCAGGCGGTGGCAGGAACGGGTTTGGCCCAATGATCTTGTAGGTGATGCCAGCCACTGCGAGCAGGACCACCGGGATGCTCAACAATGCTAGGAGGAGCCTGCGGCGGCGGAGCTCACGCACGACACGGCGGCGGATTGCGCGTGCTTCTTGCAGGGTAGCGCCACGGCGGTCTTCCAGCCGCGTCCAGCAGTTCTGGCAGAACAACGTACCCTCCACGTTTTCAGCGCCGCACGCGAGACAGATCTTGACAGTGAGTGGCGCTGCCGGCTCCGCCGAGGCTTGCTGGTGCGGCATGGTGCGGTGAACGGTTGGCGCTGTGATTTGCATGTCGACACGCTCCGGCAGGACGAGCGCGCGGTCCGTGTTGGCGAGCGCGGTCTCCAGCGCGGTGACGAATTCGGAGGCGGAGGCGTGGCGTTGCTCAGGCCGGCGGGCAAGTGCGCGGGAGAAAACGTCATCAACGGCCTTGGGGAGCGCAGGATTTTTCAGTGACGCCAGTTGCGGGTCGCCGGTCATTTGCTTGGCGAGCACGATGGAGGCATCCAGCGCATAGAAAGGCACCTCTCCGGTAAGCAATTCATAGGCGACGCAGGCCAGCGAGTAGAGATCCGCGGCATGGCCGCTGCGAAAGCCCAGCGCGTGTTCCGGCGCGGTGTAGCATGGGTGCGGCGTGGTGAGGGTGCTGCGGATGAGCAGGTGTGTGCTCTGGGCAAGAACGTCCAGTCCAAAGTCGGCGATGCGGGGGTGGCTCTGCGCGTCCACGAAGATGTTGGTGGGTTTCAGGTTGCCGTGCTCCACGCCACGTACCCAGGCGTAGTCCAGGCCTTGCGCAACGCCATGCAGGATAGAAAGGGCCATGGCAAGCGTAATGCCGTTTTGCTGCATCAGGTTTGGTTCGGTAGTGAACTCAGAGGCGACCCACCAGTGCTGACCATCGCGTCCGGTTTCCAAAAGGGGGAGGATATTGGGGTGGTCCAGACCCTTGACGCGGTCCAGTGCCTCAAAGAAACGCTGCACCGCTTCCTGCTCACTGCGGAAGTAATCGCTAAGTATCTTGAGGGCAACAAGTTTATGTTCAGTGGTGTCCATGGCCCGGTACGTGGTGGAAAGGCCGGTGTTGCCAAGAACTTCTTGAAGCTGGAACCGTCCGATCATGGTGCTGACGACAGAAGTTGTCACGCGTTCCTTTCCCGTTCACGACCCACTGTTTTGCGAGGCTCGTCTACGAGGCGCCAATGGCCTTCCACACCTGCTGGGTCTGACGCGCAGTTGGCTTCCTGTTTGCGCGTTTCTTCCCTACAGCCAGGAGCATGGATACCGCACAAGACAAAACTAGAACGTCATCTGTCCCGCCCAGCACTGGTATCATGTCCGGCAGAAAGTCTAGGGGCCAAATGCCGTACACACCCGCTAGCACCAAAGCAACCTTCAACCAGCGTGGCGTTTGAGGCCGCCGCCAAATAAGCCAGGCTGAAATGAGCGCACGAAGGATGCCGATCAACCACCCCACACCAAAATGCTTCGGATATTGTAGCAGTATATAGGGATGCGTAGGCAATGATTTACCTTTTTGTCGGCAAGGACACATTTTCTCGAAAGACGGCACTTGAGGCGCTGAAGGCGTCCGTGGGCGATCCCGAGAGCCGGGATGCGAATACGACAGTGCTGGCAAGCGCGGGGCTGACGCCGGGGCGCTTGCTCACTGCATGCCAGGCTATGCCATTTCTGGCTGAGCGGCGACTGGTGATTGTGGACGGGCTGCTGGAGGAGTTCAACGAACGGGAACGTGGACGTGGCGCACAGGGTGCTCAGATGGGACAGGGACGCGGGCGCCGGACGCCCCGAGACCCGGCGGAGTGGGAAAGGCTGACGGAGGTGCTGAAGGCCCTGCCGCCTAGCACTGACCTTGTGTTTGTTGAGGATAGCGTGACGGCGCGCAACCCACTCCTGAATGCGGTGAAGGCAGTAGCTACCACGCGCCAGTTTGAACCACCTCCGCCGGAGCAACTGCGCAAGTGGCTGGCTGAAGAGGCGCAAAAGCGTGGCACTCCTATGACCCCCAATGCGCAGCTATTACTAGTGGACATGATTGGGCCGGACATGTGGCGGTTGGACAACGAGCTTGAGAAGCTGTCGCTGCACGCGACGGGGCGGTCTATCACAGACCAGGATGTGACGGCGATGGTGAGCTCCACACGCGAGGTGAGCGTCTTTGCGGCGGTGGACGCGATTGTGGAGCGGAACGCGCCGCTGGCGCTGCGGCACGTGCAGTCGCTTTTGCAGGCGAATGAGGAAGCGAACCACATTCTCTTCATGCTGGCGCGGCAGGTGCGGTTGCTGCTCCTGGCGCAGGAGATGACGTGCTCTCATATTCCCATGCAGGAGATGGGCCAGCGGCTTGGGCTGGTGCAGGAGTTTCCGCTGCGCAAGACACTAGAGCAGGCGCGGCGCTATCCATGGTCCCAGCTAGTGCGGTTTCACGACTTGCTCCTGGAGACAGATATTGCCATCAAGACGGGTACTCTGGAGGAGGAGGTTGCGTTGGAGGTCTTGATTGCGGAGGTGTGCTCGACAGATGTCGTGGCGGGCGCAAGGATTGAGCCATGATGTGGCGGGATAGCGGCGGATACGACGTATCGCTGTCCAGGGTAGCGTACTAGGCGACACATTAGGGAGCCCACGCAAAGAGAAGCGGGCAGCTTTGTGAAGGCGGGCAGGAAACTAGGTGCAGCGCGTCTAGTCCGCTGGAACCGTGATGGTGTTGTAACACATGACGCGATGGTCAGGCTCGTGCTCTGTAAACGCTGGCTTGGGATTGGTTCGGCAGACCGTTGTGGCTTTGAAGCAGCGTGGCAGGAACGGACACTGGTTGTCCAGCGAGCGCAGGTCGGGCGCCATCCCGGGAATGGGAATGAGGCGTTCGTCGTGGTCCAGGCGTGGGCGCGCCTGGAACATGCCCCACGAGTATGGATGCAATGGCCGATGGAAGGTGATCGTCACCGTCCCCACTACCGCGTCCACCGACTTGATAGTGCCTTCAGCAGACGCCGTATCGGACGTGGTTACCGAGCCCTGCGCCCATCAACTGAGTTACAAATCTGCCAAAAATCACATTGGACGGTTACTTATAGTAGACAAGTGGCGCAGAGGAGGAATGTCGCTACGGCTGTCCGGTAAAAGTGCCCCCGCTCATCTTCGTAAGCCTTGTCCTGGGCCCGCTTCGGTTGCGAGGCTTCCGCGCGTTTGTTATCATGTATAAAGCCTTTTTCACGCGGAGATTTCCGTGGCTATCTTGCCCATTCGAATGCTCCCTGATCCAGTGCTCAACACGAAAGCCAAGCGCGTGAAGACATTTGATGCCACGCTGCGGCGGCTGGTGGACGACATGGTGGACACCATGCGCGCCGCCAAGGGCGTGGGTCTCGCGGGCAACCAGATTGGCGTGCTGCTCCGCATCGCAGTGATCGAAATACCGGAAGAGAACGGCCGTATCCGCGTGTTTATTAACCCCGAGTTCGTGTCCCGCTCCGGCCAGCGTGAGATGGAAGAGGGTTGCTTGAGCTACCCCGGTTATCGCGGTAACACCACACGCTCAGAGCGCGTACACGTGCGCGCGCAAGACTTGAGCGGCAAGCTCTTCAGCGTAAAGGCGGAGGGCACCTTGCTGGCCCATGCGCTGGAACACGAAATTGACCACCTGAGCGGCACGCTCTTCCTGGAACGGCTCATCAGCAAGGACGCTATCTGGAAGATTCCGGAACACGAGATGGCTGGCTACGACCCTGAGCACAAGTAGAGGGTCTGAGCCGTACAGGTATCTCTCCGCAGGACTGGCTTATGTCTACTATTCTTAGCGAGCTACAGCGGTTCGTTGTCTCCAAAGGCGTTCGCGCGTACCTGGTGGGCGGCTTCGTGCGCGATGCGCTCCTGGGGCGCGCTTCGCAGGATGTGGACGTGTGTGTGGACCGCAACGCCACGGACCTGGCACGCGAGTTTGCTGATGTTTTAGGTGGCGCGTTTGTGGTGCTGGATGCCGAGCGGGACGTGGCACGGGCAGTATTAGAGCGGCCTGGGGGCCACGTACATGTAGACTTTGCGCGTGTGCGCGGGGGCGGTATTGAGGCAGACCTGGCGCTCCGGGACTTCACTATCAACGCAATCGCTGTGCCATTCCCTCTGGCTGGCCAGGAGCCCGCTTCCTGGGAATTGGTTGACCCGCTGCACGGGCGTGCAGACCTGGCTGCCAGCGTCATCCGCGTGGCAAGCTCTTCATCGTTCCGCGATGACCCGGTGCGACCGCTCAGAGCGATACGCTTTGTGGCGCAGCTTGGGTTCCACCTGGAGGACGCCACGCGGGCATTGCTGGAGCGGGATGGCTCGACGGTGGCAAACGCGTCGCCGGAGCGGGTGCGCGATGAATTCCTGAAGGCGCTGGCGCAGCCACGGGCAAGTCAAACGCTGCGGTTGACGGACTCGGTAGGCATCCTAGGTGTGCTCATTCCGGAGTTGACGGCGGGTAAGGGCGTGGACCAGCCGCCGGAACACTATTGGGACGTCTTTCTGCACAACATCGAATGCACGGCACGACTTGAGGAGATCCTTTCGGAGCGGCACCGTTCCGGCGAGGACAGCCTTCCGTTTCTGCGGGCCAT
This sequence comes from Dehalococcoidia bacterium, assembly GCA_009692665.1. GTDB lineage: Bacteria > Chloroflexota > Dehalococcoidia > Lucifugimonadales > SHYT01 > SHYT01. Next base: position 60,500 of record SHYT01000007.1, read on the forward strand.
TCCCTGGGAGCCTGCGCTGGACGCGCACTTTGCCGAAGAGTTTGCGGACGGCCATACGCGGGCCACGTACCTGAAACTTATTGCGTTGTTGCATGATGTTGCCAAGCCGCAGACCAAAGCGTTCACGCCGGACAAGCGGATGAGGTTCTTTGGGCACCCTGAGCAGGGCGGCGCGCAGGCGGTGGACATCCTGCGCCGGCTACGCTGTAGTGAGCGCGCAGTAGACCACGCCCGCGTTATGATTGAGAACCACCTGCGGCCCAACCAGATGGCGGCCAAGCACCAGCTGCCCACGGACAAGGCGCTCTACCGCTACTATCGTGACGTTGGCGATGCGGCGGTGGACACGGTGTACTTGTGCCTGGCAGACTATCTGGCTGCTCGAGGGCCGTGGCTGACCGAGCCGGAATGGCTGGAGCAGTGTGCCCTCATGCAGCACATCCTGGCCAAAGGCGCCGGGCAGACTGCGCTCACGGCGTTGCCCAAGCTGGTGGACGGCAATGATCTCCAGCAGGTGTTTGGGCTACAACCCGGCCCTGCGTTCCGTTCTTTGCTGGAATCGGTACGTGAGGCACAGGCGGCGGGTGAGGTGGCGACGCGCGAGCAAGCGCTGGCGCTGGTGGAGAGTCTCATCGCGCAAAACCAGCGCAAGGATGCTAAAGTTTCTTAGTGACTTTAACGCAATCGATTATTCAGGGTAGAACAGAGGACACAATATATGCTACGAGGGTTTGGACTACGGTTCCTCATCATCCTGCTTCTATTCGCGGCCGCTGGGGCGGCGCTGGCTATTCCCAAGTGGAGTGTGCTGGGCTTCACGCGTGGCACTAACGACATTCTGGGGTTGCGCCTGGGGTTGGACTTGCGCGGCGGTGCGCACCTGGTCTACCAGGCAAAGTCAGACACTACGACGGCGGACCAGATGCTGGGCGTAAGCAAAATCATTGAGCAGCGCGTGAACTCCTTTGGCGTGTCTGAGCCGACTATCCAGGTGCTGGGCAACAACCGCATCCTGGTGCAACTGCCGGGTGTATCCAATATTGAAGAGGCCAAGAACCTGATTGGCGACACAGCACAGCTTACCTTCAAAGAGCGCACCTGTTTAGACGCCGCCTGTAGCAAGTTTGAAGATAAAGATGTTGGACTCACCGGCGATAACCTGAAGCAGGCGTACCCAGGGCAGCAGCCCACCACGGGTAAACCCATTGTCAACATTGAGTTTGATAGCGCGGGCGCTGAAATTTTCGGCCAACTGACGAGGCGGCTTGTGGACACTCCCAACCGCATCGCAGTGTTCCTGGACAATAGGGAGCTCCTTGCTCCCGTGGCGCAATCGGTCATCACGGATGGCCGCGCCTTCATTGAAGGCCCGGACTTCACCTCTGAGAAAGTCCGCACGCTGAGCATTCAGCTTGAGTCAGGCCGTCTGCCGGTGCCCATAGAGGTCATCCAGGAGCAAGACGTGGATGCCACGCTGGGGCAAGACGCGTTGGACCGCAGCCTGGTGGCCGGCCTGGTAGGCCTTGGCCTGGTGGTCCTTTTCATGATCCTGTACTACAAGCTGCCGGGCCTGCTTTCAGGCTTTGCACTCATGGTCTACGTGGCGCTTGTGCTGGTGGTCTTCAAGGTGGTGCCCGTCACGCTGACGCTGGCGGGCATTGCGGGTTTTATTCTGTCCATCGGTATGGCAGTAGACGCCAATGTGCTCATCTTTGAGCGCATGAAAGAGGAGTTGCGAAGCGGCAAGAGCTTGGTGTCAGCCGTGGACGCGGGCTTTGCACGCGCGTGGCCGTCCATCCGCGACAGCAACATCTCTACAATGATTTCCACGGCAATCCTGCTCTGGTTTGGCACGCGGCTTGGCGCGAGCGTGGTGACCGGCTTTGCGTTCACACTGCTCATTGGCGTGCTCATCAGCATGTTCAGTGCCATCTTCGTGAGCCGCACTTTCTTGCGGTTAATTGTGAGCACACCGCTGGGGCGGCACCGGGCGCTCTTTGAGCATGGGAGCGATTCCCGGCGCGCCACGCCTGCCGGCTCACCTGTTATGAGGAGCAATTCATGATCGACTTTGTACGCTATCGCTGGTGGTTCATTCTCTTCTCGCTGGTTGTCATCGTCCCTGGTGTTATCTCGATGCTCATTCCACCGGCATTCCGGATAGGCATTGAATTTGCAGGCGGCTCAGCACTGTCCGTTGACTTCAACAGGCCAGTAGAGGAATCGACTGTGCGTGACGCGCTGAACCAAGCGGGCCACGGTGAAGCGATTATTCAGCGCGTTGGAGATACCGGCTATCTCATCCGCACTAGGACGCTGGCTGAGGCGCAACGTGACACACAGAGCGGCACGGCGCAGCCCAGCGATCGCACCAAGATTGAAAACGCCCTTTTGAGCCGTATTGACCCGAATCCTGCTTCAAAGCTCACGATGACGTTTGACAAGCCAGTGGACGAAGCCGCCCTTAAGACCGAGTTGTCCGCGCTTGGCCATCAGAGCACCGCTGTAACAAAAGTCAACAACACAACGTACACTGTGCAGGACCAATTCAAGCCGGGTGTCTTTGGCACTGATGGCGCGGTGGTCACGCCGCCTGAGCGGGAAACGCTGGTTACGGCATTGAGTAGCAAGCTTGGCGCCGTGGGAACGCTGGCGAAGACCGAAACGGTGAACCCGTGGAGAACCTTTGATGTGAGCTCCGTATCTGCGGTGATAGCGCAGGAGACCGTCCGCAATGCCATTCTCGCAGTAGTGGCGGCGTGTTTTGTCATCTTGCTGTTCATCTGGCTTGCGTTCCGCAAAGTCCAGGGCGCCTTTGTCATGGGCGCCACAGCAGTGATAGCAGTGGTCCACGACGTACTCGTCACCCTGGGCATGTTCTCCATTCTCAGCAAGTTCATGCCCATTGAAGTGAACGCCATGTTCATCACAGGCATGTTGACCGTGGTGGGCTACAGCGTGCACGACACCATCGTGGTGTTTGATCGTATCCGCGAGAATTCACTGCGGTATCCGTCCCGTGACCTAGCGACGAACGTGAACTTTAGCTTGTCGCAGACCTTGGGCCGGTCCATTAACACCTCTGTTACCACGCTCATTGTCATTGTTACGTTGCTGGCGCTAGGCGGCCAGACCATCGAGAGTTTCCTACTAATACTGCTTATCGGCATCATAACCGGAACATACAGCTCTATCTTTGTAGCCAGCCAGATGCTCATTATCTGGTGGAAGCACGAGCTTCTTGGGCCGTTCTCACGCAAGCGCAGCGCGGAGGCTACGGCCACCGTACGGTAACTGGGCGCGGGAGCTCTGCACTTGAGCTGTCGTAGCAAAGTAGGGGCATTCTTCTTTGGGAGGACGCCCCTACTTTTTTTGGAACCTGGGAGTATCCGGCTGTGGTTCGCAGGACTGTAGAAGCGCAGCCACTGTCCTGAGCGCAGTCGAAGGAATGCTGCACCTCTACCCAATATTGAGGCGCTGCCGTATATAGTTAAGGCTCAGGATTGTAACTGAGGAGATTCGCATGAAAATCGGCGCGCATGTCTCTGCTGCGGGCGGCGTGGACAAGGCGATTGACCGCGCTCAGGAAATGGGCTGCGAGACTATTCAGCTCTCCGCGTCGTCACCCCGAAGCTGGGCGTTCAAGCCGCTCGCCGACACCGCAGTCCAAGCGTTCCGAGAGAAGTCTACCAAGACCGGCATCAAGCCCGCGTTCCTCCACGCCATCTACATGATCAACCTCGGCACCGGCGACCCGGTGAACCTGGAGAAGTCAGTAGATTCGCTCACCAAAGCCATGCAGGCGGCGGGACAGATTGGCGCGCAGGGCGTCATCTTCCACGTCGGCAGCCACAAAGGCGCGGGGTATGACGGCGTGTTCAAGCAAGTCGTCGGCGCCATGGAAAAGGTGCTGAAGCAATCGCCCAAAGAGCCGTACCTGATGATTGAGAACAGTGCGGGCATGGGCCAGCACCTGGGCTCCAGCTTCGAGGAAGTCGGGCAGTTCATTAAAGCGCTGCAAACAAAGCAGGTGCGCGTCTGCTTGGATACACAGCACGCTTTCGCGGCTGGCTACGACCTGAGGAAGAAGGGTCCGTTAGCCGAGGCCATGGAAAAGTTCGACCAGCACATCGGCCTTGAGCGGTTGATCGCCGTTCACGCCAACGATTCCAAGCAGGAGCTCGGCTCCGGCGTGGACCGCCACGAGAACATCGGGGAGGGCAAGATTGGCACAGCAGGCTTTGAGACCATCATGGCCAATCCCGCGTTTAAAGACGTCAACTTTCTTTTGGAAGTACCGGGATTTGAGAACATGGGGCCGGACAAAGAAAATGTGGACCGCCTGAAGGCCGCCCGCGCCAAGATCGGCGGCAAGCGGTAACGCCGTGCGCATGACCCGCCGCGCCTTCCGCCGCATGGTCCAGCAAGCTATGAATGGCCTGCCAGAAACTATCACGTCAGTGCTGGACAACGTGGCAATCGTGGTCGAGCCGGAGCCGACCGAAGAACAGCTTGACCGCATGCGGATGGATAGGCACGACACGCTCTTTGGCCTCTTCGAAGGCGTGCCGCTCCCCCAACGCACCAGTGACTACGGCATGGTGCTGCCCGATAAAATCACACTCTTTCAGCACCCGTTGGAGGACGCAACTGGTTCTTCAGCCGAGTTGCAGCAAGAAATCACAAAGACCATTGTCCACGAAATCGCACACCACGTCGGCTGGTCTGACGCGGACGTCGAGCGCATGGGGTACGGGTAGCACCGTTACGCCGGCTTGTACCGCGCCGCCCGCATAGGCTTCGACGCACGCACCTGCCGGATGCGCTCCTCCGCCACAAAGTCCGCGGCCCTGGCGGTAGGAATGCCCTGCTGTTTGGAGACGCTGATAACCTTAGCGACCGCGTCGTACAGCGTCATCACGTGCTCGCGTGCTGCCTCTTCTGAGTACCGTTGCCCTATCTCGTGGGAGATGTTAATGACGCCGCCTGCGTTAATGACGTAGTCCGGCGCATAGAGAATCCCGTGTTTGTGAAGGTCGTCGCCGTCGGCAGCGGTGGCAAGCTGGTTGTTCGCACTGCCCGCTATCACCTTGCATTTCAGCCGTGGAATTGTGTTGCTGTTCATTGTGGCCCCTAACGCGCACGGCGAAAACACCTGGCACGGCGCGTCGTAGATGGCCTCCGGGTCTTCGACAATCTCGCAGCCCATCGCCGCAGCACGTTTTAGCGCGTCCTTGTTAATGTCCGTGACGATCATGTGCGCGCCCGCCGTCTTCAAGTGCTCCGCCATGTAGCCGGCCACCTTGCCGAAGCCCTGAATCGCCACCGTCATGCCGCGCATGGAGTCCGTGAAGTACGCTTCCTTCACGCATGCCAGCATGCCCCGGTAAATCCCAAGTCCCGTAGCATCCGAAGGATCGCCGCTGCCGCCCATGGAGCGCGGGAGCCCGGTGACATGCGATGTGACCTGGCTGATGATGACCATATCATTAGTGGTGGAGCCCACATCTTCGGTGGTAATGTACCGCCCACCGAGCGTGTCCACATACCGCGCAAAGATGCGCAGCATCGCTTCGTTCTTCTGCGTGCGGGGATCTGCCCAAATGAGCGCTTTGCCGCCGCCCAGGTGGAGGCCCGCAGCCGAGTTCTTGTACGTCATGCCGCGCGCCAGCCGCAGCACGTCCGTGATAGCGTCCTCTTCCGTCTTGTGCGGCCAAATGCGGCACCCGCCCAGGGATGGCCCCAGTGTGGTGTCATGCACCGCGATGAACGCCTTGAGCCCGGTGCCCTTGTCCACGCAGACCAGGAGCTGCTCATAATCGTACTGGGCCATCGTCTCTGTAATAGCCATCGCGCACTCCTTATATCAGCACGCTTTCAGCCCGCAGGACGCTCTTAAGAAAATAGTAACACGCAGGACGCTGGCCTATTGGACTAGTGCGCGCTTAAAAAGAGAGAACCCCTAAAGTCAGGGGTTCTCTGGACTAGCCGTTTCGGACGCTAACTAGGCTTTGGCGGTGCGGGCGCTCGCTGGAAGACGATGTGCTCGTTGCCCTCGGGGTCCGCAAACGCGATGTAGTCGTAGCCAGGGCCCTTCTTAATGTCCGTCAGAACTTTCACGCCTTTCATCTTCAGGTCTTGCATTGCCGCCTGAATGTTCTCAGTTGTGAAGTTCACCATGAGCGGCGGGTGCCCCTTGGCCTTTGCGAACGCCGGAAAATTCGGCCCCTCCAGCGCAAACCGCACCGCGCCGGTGTCGAACATCGCGTATTCGTGCGCCTCGTCCACCATGCGCGGCTTCAGGCCCACCTTGTCGCGGTAGAACTCCAACTGCTGCTTCCAGTTGTCCACCCGCAGTGTGACAATGCCCACTTGGCTGACCATCTCTCACCTCACCCATTTGGTTGCGCGGCACGATGCCGTGCGGGGGACAGTATACTGGAAGAGAGCGATCCGTGGAACCGATGATTCGGACAGAGTGCTATGCTACCAATAAGCCAATTTAGTGTCCCTGACCTCTACAATCCAAGTGCAATCGCATCAGCGCTTTTTGTTTGGGGAGGCATAAAACAGAATGGTTCGAATCGTATCCAATGAAACTCTCCGTAATCGAACCGGATACTTGGCCGATATCGACCTCGACTCGATTCAAGCCCAAAGTCGCTACTTCCCCCTGCTGGAGGCTCATTTCAAAGCCAGAGCCAGCGTTTCTAACGACCTGCCTGCTCAGCACTCAATACGGCCCAGGCGTGTCATAGCCGCCCTCTACCGTTGATGTTCATTTCCCGCTGAGTCCATTAGCCATTGAGCGGTTGGATCAATTACTTCGAGGTTCGCATTTGAATATGACGATCATTGCCGCTGGGATCGGCGAGTACCACGTTAACGGTCAGATGCTTCCTTTCCAATTCGAACCAGTCAGCGTATCAAAACGCATTTCAGTGACAGACTGGATCACGAATGTGCTTGAGCCAATTGGGTGGAATAAATTTGTGAACCTGTCATTTTCGATTCCTACCGTAGAGTCCGCTGGGTTCTCTGACGCTCTGCGTCAACTAGAGAATGTGAATAGTCGTTATCTCCAAGGGGACGACAGAGGAGTCCTTGCAGCGGCGTATGACGCAATAGATCCAGTAATGTTTTCTCAGAGACAAACCCTCCTGCAGTGTGTGTCAAATCCAAGTAAACGCGCGGCAATAGACTCCCTAATTGAAACTGCCCATCGGTTCTTCAATGGAGGGAGACATGTGCCTGAAGAGCGCAGAACTCGAGGAGGGTTTGAAGTAGACCATATCGATGGCGAGTACGCACGTCTGCTTTCCGGTATTACTGGCGCATATTTAGCTAAACGCTTAGAGAGTGTGAGACCTGGATGAGTCTTGACCTATCCCGCACCATCGCGCAGGTCCGCGACCTCGCCACGCGCATGCGCGGCACCCGTGACGATCGCGCTTCCCGTCTGCGCCGCGCCGTTCAAGTCCTCTCCGGCTCCGAGCGCGAGGCGCTGAAAGACCGCGCCAAGCGAGCCGAGAACAAGACCTTCTTCCTCGCCGCGGAACCCCTTGGCGAGCCGGGTGAACGCCATGCCGCGCCCCACTTGCCGCCGGATTACACCGCGCTGTCCGTCGACGGTTCTCACATAGATGTGGAGCGCCACCTCGCCGCGCGCTGTTACGTTATCAACATCGGCGCGTGCATGCTCACCTATGGCCTGCACCCGGACGCCACGCTCGTAAACGAGCCCACACTTTATGCCACAGACGAGCAGCTTGCCATCCGAAACAACCAGGACGCTACGCAAGAGGAGCATATCCAGGGCGCTCTGCTCGGCATCAAGCGCACTGTGGAGGAGTTCAAAGCCCTTGCCGATTTCGCCAAGCTCGCGCCCGCTACACCCACCGTCGCCTTCGTGGACGGCTCGCTCATCCTGTGGGAGCTCGGTGGCTCGCCGAACGGCCGCTTTCCTGATTATGTCCGCAGCGCGATGCTCCAGTACGGCATGCTCCCCGCGTTTGACGCACTCCGCAAGCTCTCCTCCTCGGCGCGCCCGCTGGCCCTCTGCGCCTACGTCAGCCTCCCCAACGGCAGCGAGGTCGCCAACACCACGCGACTCGCCCTCTGCACGTTCCCCGTTGCCGACTGCCGTCTGCACTGCAAAGCAATCAAGCCTGGCCAGCGCCAATGCGACGCCGTCCACAACCTCGTAGATCGTGACCTCATGGTCGAGATGCTCGTCCCCGGCGAGCGCTCTGCCATATTCCGCACGCGCCTCGCCATGGTTCGCGAGTATGGCGACGACCACCAGGTCTGCTTCTTCTACCTCAACGTCGGCAACGAAATTGCCCGCATCGAAATCCCCCAGTGGGTCGCCGACGACCGCGCCCTGCTCGACCTCGTGCACGCCGCCGCGCTCGACCAGGCCCGCCGTGGCGATGGCTACCCACCTGTCATCCAGGAAGCGCATGAGCAAGCCGTCATCAGCACAGAAGACCGCGCCCAGTTTCGCATGATGGTGGACGAAGCACTGGAGGGTGAACGCCTCCCAGCGTACACCTCTGAGAAACAACGCTCCAAACGCTTTCGCTGGGTTTAGCTCGTACCCGCGGCAACTGGTGAACGCCGAGGCCATCACGTCTTGCGATGTGCCGGACGAGCAGGCGCCGCAGTAAAGTAGTTGGTGCAGGCCACGCCGTCCGCCGTTTTCGTTTGTTGTGACAACTTCCCGTTGGCGGTTGCCAGCAAGTACGATACACTTCCCCAGGGCGTCGCGATAGCTCTTCAATGTACTCGCGGTTTGGTAGGCCCCTGCGCCATCCCAGGAAATGTAAGAACAGCAGAACATTTTGCGGGAGGCGCAGGAGTCACCAAGATATACGCCTCATAGGCCGAGGGGGATTTGCGCATGACCGGCAAAGTCGCTGAGGTAGTGGAATCGTCCTCCACCTTCTTCGTCGCCCAGTGCTACCGCCTCTATGACGCCCCCCCGCTCGGTGCCCTCGTGCGCGCCGGCGATCCCTCGGCTACGCTCGGGACAGGCTCTGATCTCATCTACGGCATCGTCTGCAACGTCGCCACCGGCCCGCTCGATACCGGCCGCCGCGTCCTCCCACGCGGCGAGGCTGAGGAAAGCGAAGAGGACCTCTACCGCGAAAACCCCCAGCTTTCGCACGTCCTTGCCACTCGCTTCGAAGCCGCCATCGTCGCGCACTCCACTAAAGATGGCCGGGGCAAAGACGGCCTGCGCCAGGGCCTGCCGCCGCTCCCGCCGCACGTCCACGCCTTCGTCTTCCCGTGCGAGCCGTCAGAGCTCGCCCAGTTCGCCAAAGACTTCCGCTTTCTCCACCTCCTCCTCACCGCCCCCAACCTTAGCGGCCCCGCCGCTGACGAAGTCATCTCCGCCTGCCTTCGCGCTTTGGTCGCCTCGAACAAAGCACAGAATCCTGTCCCGATCACTTCGGGAGGCAAGGCTCCCACAGACGAGCGAGCGCTCCTCCTCCAAGCCGGCCGCGCCCTCGCCCGTGAGCTCACCGACGACGCCCACCGTCTGAACACCCTCCTGCGCGGCCTGACGCAATGACCACCAACCACACCCCCAACAACGGCACCTACATGGGCATGGTCATCGGCGGCTCCCTTGAGGCTGGCGTCGAAGTCAAGCTCGCCCCCACTGCCTCCGTCGAAGACGTGAAGGTCGGCACCTTCATGACCCTCGCCGGCGAGCGCTCCCGCTTCATGGGCCTCGTCACCGACGTCCAGCTCCGCGCCACCGATCCCGCCTTCGCCGCCGTCACCCCTGACCCGGACGACACCCTCTCCGCGCAGGTCATGGCCGGCACCACCGCCTACGCCGTCGTCAAAGTGCGCCCCCAAATCGTCCTGCCCGAAATCGCGGGCGACGTGAAACCAGGAGAGGACGTTGAGCTCTCCCCCGCCAAGACCATCCCCGCGCACTTCTCCCGCGCCTTCACCGCCTCCGAGACCGACATCGGCATCGTGTTCGGCAAAGAGGACGCGCGCCACTTTTACGTCGGCAACCCGCTCGACCTGGAGGCCAAGGTCTGCCTGGACATGCAGCGGTTCGTGGAGCGCAGCAGCGGCGTCTTCGGCAAAAGCGGCACCGGCAAAAGCTTCCTCACCCGCCTTGTGCTCATCGGCATGGCGCAAAAGACCAGCGCCGTCAGCCTCGTCTTCGACATGCACAGCGAGTACGGCTGGTCCGGCCAGGACACCGACCGCTCCCGCCAGGTCAAGGGCCTCAAGCAGCTCTTCCCCTCACGCGTCGCTGTCTTCACACTGGACGAAGAGAGCACCCGCCGCAAAGGCATCACCCCGGACGGCGTCGTCCGCATCGGCTACGACCAGGTGGAGCCGGAAGACATCCAGCTTCTCGCGGAGACCTTGAACCTCACGCCCAACGCTGTCCAGGCCGCCTACCGCCTACCGCGCTACAACGGCTGGGGCAAGCAGTGGCTGGAAAAGTTCCTTGAGGTCGAGCCGCCGCAGCTCCAGGACATTGCCATCCAGCTCAGCGAAAGCCCCATGACCATCGAAGCCCTCCACCGCCGCCTGGAACGTCTCAAACGCCTCCCGTTCATCGGCACCTTCCCGGACGAGCAGGCCATCCACGGCATCCTAGACTCCCTCAAGCGCGGCCGCCACGTCGTCCTCGAGTTCGGCCGCTACCGCAACTCGCTCGACGCCTACATCCTCGTCGCCAGCGTCCTCACCCGCCGCATCCACGACCACTGGACCCAGCAGGTCGAGCACGCCCAGGGCGACAGCGCCAAAGAGCCGCCCCCGCTCGTCATCGTCATTGAAGAGGCGCACAAGTTCCTCAGCCCGGACGTCGCCTCCCAGACCACCTTCGGCACCATCGCCCGCGAGCTGCGCAAGTACAAGGTCACCCTGCTTGTCATCGACCAGCGCCCCGGCTCCATCGACTCTGAGGTCATGAGCCAGATCGGCACCAAAATCGTCTGCCTGCTCGACAACGAAAAGGACATCGACGCCGCCCTCTCCGGCGTCGCCGGCGCCAGAGCGTTACGCGAAGTGCTGGCGCGCATGGAGTCTAAGCAGCAAGCCCTCTTCCTGGGCCACGCGTTGCCGATGCCCGTCGTCGTCCGCATCCGTGAATACGGAAGTGAAGACTCCTACCGCCAACTCCTCCAGCCGACTACGGCGCGGCGTAAAGACGGCGGCGACGAGCTATTTGGGTGACCGGCCTCGTTCAACAGGCCACGCATTTTGTCATTCTGAGCAAAGCCGCAGCGTTGTCGAAGAATCCGTGCCCAGACCCACGAGGTGACCACAGTTGTTACCCGTTCGTGGTGAGCTTGTCTAATCCATGATCGGAAACTATGCCGTCTCTACCAGCCGTAGACTTTTAGGACAAGGCACGGGCCGGAACTGCGCGGGAGCATGTACTCGATGGAATCCCGCATGCTCTTACAGAGCGCCGATCCGGATGGAAACGTGCTGCTTCCTACGGCGAGAGGTGGCAGGATAACCCTCATCCTCGCCTTCTCCCGCAGGAGAAGGGATTGGTGGTGAGCTCGAGGAATGCGTATTCTCAGAGCAATGACCTAGCCGGCTGGGTCTACGTCTACGCTCCAGGCAGCAGAGATGCCAACACGAGTGAGGAACGGGGTGATCTCGCTGCCAAGCGGAAGGGGAAACCGCAGCAGCAGTTGCCAGCGGTAGTATCCGCGGATGCGCGATGGGTACGCGGGCCCAGGGCCGACGACCTCCACCTCACCGAAGCCTTCCCGGAGCAGCGTGTCCGTGATGCGCCTGCCCATGTTTTCGACTTCTTCCTGGCACTTTGCCTCGTTCACGTGCTGGTACAGCAGCCTTACCAGGCGGCTGTACGGCGGATTGGCGTGCTCACGGCGATAGCCGATTTCCTGCTGGTAGAAGCCGGCGTAGTCCTGGCGGGCGGCTGCCTGGATGGCGTAATGCTCCGGGGAGTAGGTCTGGATGACCACGCGTCCCGGCAACTCTGCGCGGCCTGCGCGCCCGGCGACCTGGCAGAGCACCTGGAACAGCCGCTCACCTGAGCGCAAGTCGGGCGAATGCAGCCCGACGTCCGCGAGCACCACGCCGACCACCGTCACGCGCGGCAGGTGCAGGCCCTTGGCGACCATCTGCGTTCCCACCAGCACCTGTGCCTCGCCATTGCTGAACCGCTGCATGATGTCCTGGTGCGCCCTGCGGTCCCGCGCGGTGTCCTGGTCCCAGCGCAGCACAGGCGCACCAAAGGCAGCCTTCACCTCATCTGCGACGCGTTGCGTGCCAATGCCCAGGTAGCGAATGTGGACGCCCTTGCACTCAGGACACTGCGACGGCGGTTTCGTCTTTGCCCCACAGAGATGGCAGAGGAGCCTGTCCGATGCGCTGTGGTAGGTCATGGCGAGGTCGCACCGCCTGCACCGTACGATGTACCCGCAATCGCGGCACTGCACCACGCCGGCGGAACCGCGGCGATTGAGGAAAAGGATGACTTGCTCACCGCGCTGGAGCGCGCTGCCGAGCGCCGTATGGAGGCTGCGGCTGAAGATGCTGCGGTTGCCGTCTTTCAACTCCTGCCGCATGTCCACCACCTGCACTTGCGACAGCGGCAGCGACGCGGGCCTCCCTTCCGGCCCGGTGGTGAGGCGCTCAGAGAGTTGCAGGAGCGTGTGCTCGCCGGCAAGCGCGTCGTGGTACGTGCCGACGTCCGGCGTGGCGCTGCCCATGAACACCACGGCGCCCGTCAACTCCGATAGCTTGCGAGCGACGTCTCGTGCGTGGTACCTGGGTGAGGGGTCTTCCTGTTTGTAAGTCCACTCATGTTCCTCGTCAATGACGATGAGGGCCACATCGGGCTGTGGCGTGAACAGTGCGCTACGGGAGCCGAGCACCACGTCGAACTCACCGTTGCGAATGCGCCACCAGGTATCGAACTGCTCGCCAGCGGAGAGACCGCTGTGGAACAGGGCAATACGGCCTGGGAATCGGCTGCTGAGGCGCTGGACGGCCTGCGGCGTGAGCGCGATTTCCGGCACCAGGTACATGCCGCGTTTGCCGGCCGCCACGCACTGGGCGAGCGCTTGCAGGTAGACTTCCGTCTTGCCGCTGCCGGTGACGCCTTCCAGTACAAAGCTGCGCTGCGTTCCCTGTCCCGCCAGAGCCGCAAGCACCTGCTCCAGCGCGCCCGACTGCGCCGCCGTCAGGAGCAACGGAGACTCGATTTGGAAGCCGCTCCCAGCAAGCGGGTCGCGAATGAGCCGCTCACGTTCGATGTGGGCGATGGCGCGCTTGAGCAGTACGTTAACGGCTGCGGCCCCGTATTCCTTGCGGGCCTGGCTGGCGGGTATATCCCCTTCCACTAAGAGTCGCTTTAGAAGCGCAACCAGCGTCGGTCTATCGCCCACGCCAAATTGCTGCACTAAAGGGATAACCTGAGCGGGTTTGATCTTGAGCACAACTTGGTTGCCTTCAACCCCGATAGCTCCCAGTTTTCTAAGAGCCGTGACAGCACTCGCTCCATAGGTTTTGCGGGCCTGACTTGCAATCAGTGACCCATTGGTAACTAACGTTTGCAGTAACGCCACATGCCTTGGTTTCCTCTCGGTTCCCATCTCATAACCAAACTCAGCAACGCCTGTTGCCTTGGTAGAAAGGACTAGCACCTCTTCAAAACGTTGGCTCACCCTTGGCTTAGGCCAGGAATCCTCTCGCTCCACAAGGCCTTCTCGGAGCAGGTGCTGTAGCGCAGGGCGGGCACCGCGTTCTATTCTCAGCCTGATCGCGTCGTCGTCCAGCGGGCCAGACTGCAACAGCGCTACGACCTGCTGTTCCACGGTGGTTAGTTGCTCTGCCGACGTTGCGCGTTTTTTGGCCGTTAGTTTGAAGAGCGCTTGCGTGTGGAGCGGGAATCCAGGTGGCATGAGCAACGCTGCCGCTTGGAGGAGCGAACAGAAGTAATGCTCGCTCATCCATTGCGCCAGGTGGCGCTGCGCTTCAGTCAGCAGAGGGACGGCATCGACGACGGCCTCCACGTCGCGGGGGGTGACGTCAGGTGCGCGGTGGTGGAGCTTGAAGATGACGCCTTGCACACGGCGCCGCCCCAGAGGGACGATAACGGTCTGGCCGTCGTAGAGCGTGAGCGAGGAGGGTACGGAGTAGGTCAGTGTGCGGCCGGGAGCAAGCGGGGCATCGACCGCCACCTCAGCAAAAAGAACGCCCGGAAGGGCGTTCTTTGGTGGTTGCTGGTGCGTGAGGGGCAAAGCCACGAGCCCCTCCTAGGAAAGGACTTGGCGAGAGGATTTGCCGTGTGCTAGGTGGACGCCGGGGTCGAAGTTGCTGCGGCGACTTGAGCTGGAGCGGCAGCGGTCGCGCCCGCCACCATCTTGCGCTCCTTGACGCGCGCCGCCTTGCCGGACAACTCGCGCAGGTATTGCAGGTTTGTGCGACGGACATCGCCGTGGCGAATGATACCGACGGACTCAACGAGTGGCGACTTGTAAAGGAACGTGCGTTCGATGCCGACCTCGAAGGCCACCCGGCGGACGGTGAACGAGGCGGCCGGGCCGTTCCCACCCTCGCGGACGACGACGCCCTGGAAGGGCTGAATGCGGAACTTTTCGCCTTCCTTAATCTTGAAGTTGACCTTCACGGTATCGCCCGACCGAAAGTTGGCGATATTCTGGTTCGGGTCTTGTTTGACGAGTTTGTGGGCATTGGCCATGATGCTTGTCCTCTTCTTATAGCGCGGCCTATGATGCACATGGCTTGGCGCTGAGAATCATCTGGAAAACTGATACGTATTGTAGCGCACGGAGGCATGTCTCCTCAAGTGCTGCGTGTCGTGGCTTTCGCCTTGACGTGCCGGCGCCCTCAACGAGATACTGGTGGTCTTCACGCGCCCGTAGCTCAGCGGATAGAGCACGTGGCTTCGGACCACGGGGTCGGGGGTTCAAATCCCTCCGGGCGCACTAGCGGTACTGCTTTTCCGGACTATGCCTCACGCGATCGCCATTCCACAATTTCAATGCGGACGTCTTGTGGCCCTCGAATCATGGCGATTTTGACTCCGTTGGGGAGCTTGCGCGGCTCTGTGGAGAATTCCGCACCTTTGGCTTTCAGCTCTTCTACTGCCTGGTCCAGATCATCAACTTTGAGGCCGAAGTGGTCGAGCCCGTTGTGGGCGTCGATTGTGCCGACTGGGGTTTGCGGATCAGACCGGGCGATGAACACTGCCATCCCGTTGATGCTCAGGTCAATGCGGGGCAGGCCGGATGGTTGAGGCGTTTCGATGATTTTTGCGCCAAACATATCGCGGTAGAACTCGGCGGTCTTCCGGGGGTCTGGGCTCCGCAGGTGGACGTGGTGGTAGCGGAACGTGGTTGGCATGATTATTCTCCTCTAACGCGGGGCGATGACCTTATTTTGGCCCGCCGTGGGTTTGGCTGTCCCACTATACGCCGGACACAGCGGCAGGGCTAGCAGCTGGCATCGCTCACTCCGCGCTAGCGTGGGCTCTTTGCAGACACACTTTTTCATGGCTTGTAGGCTACGCTGCGGACTCATTATGTCGCGCAATGGAAAACATAAGTAGAAGCCCCTTGCGCCCCTTGACGACCAGGCGTACGATGATTCTCCCTAACCCTAGATGCGGCTTGTGCTGAGGCGGCACTGAGCGCAGGAGCGTGCATCATCAACGGAGGTGGGGAGTGTGCTGAGCAGGTGTCCTGCTTCGTTGGTATTGCGCAGGGGAGGTAACTAAAAGCCATGATCAGCCTCAGCGATTCCGACCAGGTGCGGCTTAGCCAACTCAAGACCATTTTTGATGACATGTTGGAAAAGTGCGACGACATTGCATTTAAGACGCACGCGGAGCCAATGAAGCTCCGCTACGACATCCACCGCCTGCACGATGCCGTCAGCGAGCCTAACCCCAAGACCATGGCCGTCGCCGCCATCCTCGCCCGCAGCCTGTTGGAGCGCGAGCTAGTCCCTGAGGAGCATCGCGCAACCGTCAAGGTGTTCCTTGTTCGCCAGCCATTTGACTTCGAGAATAGCCGTCAGTAGCCCCCTCGCAACTTGCTTCGCACAGAACGGCTCTGAGCATGCTCAGAGCCGTTCTGTTTGAGACAGTCACAAAAGCTGGGTATTTTAGGCTTGTGTCCCTATGCATCTTACGAATAGCGTATGGATACGCAGATTAATGAGCAAAGGGGAGCCAGTAGTCCACCCCGCCCCGTACAATGAAATTAGTAAGGCAAGCAACCAAATCTTCCTAGGTGCACTTTGGCGTGCATCGGTGTGGGCTTGGGATGCGTACTGCTCGTACGGGAGAACATCATGACGAACCCACTCCCAGCCCGAAAACCCATAGGCCCGCCGAACAGCCACGATGGTGCCGAAGATGAAGGGCCTAAGAAACAAACAGGCCGCGTCATCCCAGCGGCGCATCGCTTCCGGCGCGCTGAGCCTGCGCCCGGCCCATTGAAGCGCATCCTTGTTGTGGAAGACGACCCCGGCCTGCTCGACATGGTGCGAGAGATCTTGGACATGTAGGGCTATACAGTGGACACCGCCGTTAACGGCCAGGCCGCCCTGGAGTACCTCGCCCAGCAGCGTCCAGGGCTCATCCTGACGGATATGCGCATGCCGGTCATGGACGGGTGGGAGCTGATGGAACAAATCCGGGCGCGCAAGCTGGACATTCCTGTCGTCGTCATGTCCGCAGCCGTCGATGCCAAGGCGACCGCCGAAGAAATCCACGCATCAGGCCACCTCACCAAGCCCTTTAGCATTCGCGAGCTTGTGGACACCGTGATCAGGTTCAACGGCCCGCCGTCCCCCAAGAACTAGCCCTACTCGTCTAGCTCTACCGGCTTCGCTTCGCCGCGCCACTGCTTCATCAGCGCGTTCTCCAGGCCCAGGCGGTCTAGAATGCGGCCCACTACCATGTTCACCAGGTCGTCTACTGACTGGGGGCGATGGTAAAAGCCGGGCATTGCCGGTAGCACCTCACCGCCCGCTTCAGTGACCGCGAGCATGTTGCGCAAGTGGATGCGGCTGAGCGGCATTTCCCGTGGGACAAGGATGAGATGCCGCCGCTCTTTCAGCATGACGTCGGCGGCGCGCTCAATGAGGCTGGACGAGACGCCATTGGCGATGCGGCCCAAGGTACCCATGGAGCACGGGACAATGACCATGCCCTGCGTGCGGTATGAGCCGCTGGCGATGGAGGCGGCGTAGTTGTCGTTTGCAAGCAGTTCAAGCTCGCCCGTGCCGGAGGGAATGTCGAGAAAGGCTTTCCACTGGCGCTCCTTCTCATGGAGCGATCCGCGCAACTCAAGGCCGGACTCAATCGCCATCACGCGCTCGCCGGCGGCGGAGATGACGAGCTTGACACTATGGCCGGCACGCAGCAGCGCCGCGAGCAAACGCTCCGCGTACGGCGCTCCGCTGGCTCCTGTGACGCCGATGACGTAGATGCTCATGGTCTCCCCCTCCACATGCCTCGACTTGGCCACTCGGCACGGCTCGTGGTCTGCGACTTGGGGTTCCGCGCGGTTCCACTTCGCCCTGCTCGGAGTCCTGCTGTAGGCAGTCCGCTACCACTGATTCTTAGCTGCAACTTTCAGAATACTTCCCCTCGGTTCGGGGTCTGCGACTTAGGGTCTGTGGCCCTCGGCTTGGCTGCTTCCTATGGCGCGAGGCGGCCCCTCCGCCCCGCCAACCTCACCCCGTTCGACTTTGCTCAGGGTCTGCGACCTAAATCCCTCTCCCATGAGGAGAGGGATTTTCCTGCCCTTCCCATTCGACTCCGCTGGGCTTCGCTATTTCCCGGGCAATGACCGATGGTTATGCTCGCGCAGCAGTATCAATGACTACAAATGCAAAGAGCACAATGCTAATCATGCTGGTGGCCTGAAAGAACGCCTTGTTCAGTTTTGAAAGGTCATTGGGCTTCACCAGGGAGTGCTGGTAGATGAATAGCCCGGCGGCAATCGTCAGGCCCACGTAGTACCAGACGCCGACGTCCAGGATAAGCCCGACGATGAACAGGCAGAGCGTGGTGCCCACGTGCATGAGCTGTGCAAGCCGGAGCGCCGTGGCGACACCGTAGTCGGCGGCGAGCGAATGAAGGCCGATGGTCGGGTCCACCTTAGCGTCCTGGCAGCGGTAGATGGTGTCGAAGCCGGTGTTCCAGAGCGCGGCGGCGATGCCCAGCAGCACGGGCGGCCAGCCGAATTGCTGGGTGATGGCCACCCATACGCTGCTGGGAATGAGCAGGTAGACCATGCCGATGGAGAAGTTACTATAGGCGGTGAAGCGCTTGGCGTACGGGGACAGGATGAGCGCCAGGACACAGACGGGCCACAGGCGGCTGGGCCATGGCCCAAGCTGGTACGCAGAGAATATGAAGACGCCGAAGCAGACGCCAATGAAAAGCAGCACCTCGATCTTCTTCATGCGGCCAGACGGCAGCGCACGCCGGGCGTTGCGGGGGATGCGCTTATCAAGGTCGGCGTCCGCGAGCTTGTTTATGCTCATGCCCGCGAAGCGCGCGCCGATGAATGCGAGCGTGATCCAGAAGAAGTTGTGGAATGTGGGGAATCCGCGCGATGCGAGGAACATGGCCATGTACGCCAGCGGCATTGCGAAGATGGTCTGCTCCAGGCGAATGGTCTCCTGATAGTCGCGCATCTTGGAGCGGTACCAGGGGAGTGACGACGCGGCGCCAGCTTGCTGACTCACACGCTGCTCTCCTGCATTGCTGAGTGTTTTGCCTGATGATGGCCGCGTGAACGGCCGAAGCGAGTATAGCGATGGGACGGTGCGCAGGTCAAACCGGACGGGCGCCACGGCCGTTTAGAAGCCGGTGAACTGCGCGCGGACGCTCTCGATGGCCACGTCGTTGGGGCCGATGATAAGCAATGTCTATATGCCGTTCACCTTGAGCAGGTTTTTTACGGGCAGGCGGGTAACCGCGGGCAAAGCCGCCGCCATGAACTCCGCCGCGTCGTTGGAAGTGTCCCAGTCGGCCAGCCACGCGAGCACCATCTCACCGGCGAGACTCTTTAACACCACGTAACGGTCGCCACCCCAGCCTGCTGCGCCTTGCGTTGCGGACTGACCAGTAGCAACTTGTCTCTCATGTTGGGGTGCAGGTGATGAACGTTGGCTTTACCGCCATGAGGCTGGGTGCTACGATCTGGCGCAATACAGTTCCTTTTTGGAGGAGTTTAATGTACGCAGTCGTCCTCGCTGGCGGCGAAGGCACCCGGCTCCGTCCGCTCACACTGACCATCCCCAAGGCGATGGTGCCGGTGCTCAACCGCCCCTTTCTTGAGCACCAAATCGAGCATTTGGGCCGACACGGCATCACGCACGCTGCGTTCACGCTTGGCTACAAGGCCGAGCAGATAGAGAAGCACTTCGCGGGCAGCCGACACAACGGCACAGCGTTGCACTTCGTTCGCGAGGAGGCGCCGCTCGGCACCGCGGGAGGCGTGAAGGCGCTGGCCCCGCTGCTGAAAGAGACGTTTGTTGTCTGCAACGGCGACATTTACACAGACTTGGACCTGAGCGAGGCGATTGCGTTCCACCGCAAGAATAAAGCCGTCGCTACCATTGTGCTCACGCCGGTGGACGACCCGACGCCATACGGATCGGTGGAAACGGAGTCGTCCGGCCGGGTGCAGCGGTTTGCGGAAAAGCCAAAGGCGGACGAGGTCACAACGGTCTGGGTCAACGCGGGCACGTATGTGCTTGAGCCATCCGTGCTGGACCTAGTACCGGACGGGCAACACTCTATGTTTGAACGGCAGGTTTTCCCCGAGTTGCTCAAAAAGGGGGCGCCGGTGTTCGGCTTTAAGAGCACCGGTTTTTGGGCTGACCTTGGCACTCCCAAGCGCTACCTGGACGTGCACCGCTACCTGCTTCTTGGCCGTGTGCCATCGGTGCTGCCATCCAACCAAGTGCAGTCTGGCGTATGGCGGACCAACGGAGCCACCATTCATCCCAGCGCCAAGCTGAACGGCCCGATTTTCCTGGGCAAAGGCTGCACCATAGGTGCGGATGCAACCCTCCAGGGTCCCGTAACGGTCGGCGATGGCGTGGTTATCGGCGAGGGCGCGCGCGTTGTGCACAGCGTTCTCTGGCAAGGCGCGCACATTGGCAAAGGCGCTACTGTTGAAGAGAGCATTGTGGGCAAAGGTGCGGCGCTGGCGGACGGCGCATTCGTAGGGAAGGGC
Organism: Dehalococcoidia bacterium; assembly: GCA_009692665.1. Taxonomy (GTDB): domain Bacteria; phylum Chloroflexota; class Dehalococcoidia; order Lucifugimonadales; family SHYT01; genus SHYT01. Next base: position 80,752 of record SHYT01000007.1, read on the forward strand.
TGCTTGCTGGCGGACAACAGTTACGTTGGCGCCGGCAATCGGCTGGAGCGTGGCATTGCGCTGGGGCCGGGTAAGCGGCTGGAGGACAACACGGTCTCGTTTCTGAGTTAGATGCTCCCCGTCGCATGTTGCTCAGGGCGATCTTTGTTCAGGTAGTACGTCAACGCGCCAGATGGACACTTTTACACCTGCGCCATGATTGCCTCGGAGCTGGCGCCCCGCATGTTCACTCATGGCCTCTTGTGTGGATCGAACACCTGCAGGAGCTGCCTCCAACAGTTGCGCGAGTGGATGGAACGGCTGACTTCCAGACGACGGTGACCTCGTCGTTGGTGTATTCTCGGACCTCATTGCTCATTGTGGACAGTTCCTTCTGGTTTGCGCTTAGGTGTTTGAGGGGAGGCTTTTGGCGATGCGGCTACCCGCGAGGGTGCCGACGATCAGGCCAACGATGAGCGGCGCGACTTGCCATAGGGAGAGCCGGCCATCCTCCGTCTTATCGGCGTAGAGCGGCAGGAAGACCATGATGAACGCTAAGGTGACAGCTATGCTAAAGAACCGGCCGAAGACAAGGGCTTTTGTCTCATTGCCATGAAACAGTCGTGGCAGGAACCAGACCATCGTCAGGCGGTGGGCAATGCCTAAGGCGACTCCGGCAAATCCGAAGCTGATGATTGTCCACATGGCGGTCACCTGCTTTCTTTGGCGGCTTCCTAAAGCTTAGCAAACTCGTCTAAGCTGAGCCCAGCTTGTCGAGAACGCTGTGCAGCGTCTCAACCGTGACTTCGCGGTGCCTTGGCACAATTGTGGTCTGCGTTCCGTCTGGCACTTTGCGAAGGAATTTAGTGTGGCTTCCTTTTTGGCTAACCTCTACAAAGCCCGCTGCCTCTAGCTTCCGTTTGACCTCCCGAAACGGGAGAGTTCTAAGCGGCACTGATGTTAACCTCTATCCTTTCTATGTTTGGAAGTATGGTCCCTGTAGGCTCTTCAAAATGCAACGTTAGGGCTTCGCGGAGATTCTTTAGGGCCGCGTTACGCGTCCGGCCTTGGCTGGCAACGTCTACTTCCAAACACTGAGCGACAAACCATTTGCCTTCACGCCAGACCGCACATGATAGTGAGCGCTTCACGAAGAACCTCCTCTTTAGACTGCCCACTCCACGTCAAACACCGTTGCCACTGGCCCTTCCATGATCACCTCGCCCTTGCCGTCCCAGGTGATGTGCAGGGTGCCGCCTGGCAGCTTTATGTCCACCTCGTCGCCGATGAGGCCGTGCAGGCGGGCGGCCACCGCCACCGCGCAGGCGCCGGTGCCGCAGGCCAGCGTCTCGCCGGAGCCGCGCTCCCAGGTGCGCTGGAGCAGGTGTTTCTGGTCTACCACGTTCACAATCTCAAAGTTCACGCGCCGTGGGAAGAGTGTGTTGTGCTCCACCTTGGGGCCGATTTGGTGCAGAGGGAACTCGTCTACGGGCTGCTTGATGAAGGCGACCGCGTGCGGGTTGCCCATGGACACGGCGGAGACGTGCAGCGCCATGCCTTCCACAATGAGCAGGTGGTCTAACAGCGGCGTAGTCTGCTTGGGGTTCTTCAACAGCGAGACGTCCACCGGAACGTCGGCGGGACGCAGGATGGGCTTGCCCATGCCAACTCTGGCGGCGGTCATGACGCCCTTGGTCAGGACCGGCTGGACGGTCTTAATGCCTGCGGCCGTCTCCACGCGAAGCGGTCCCTTCGCTGGCTTCTTGGCCAGGCCGTTCTCCAGCGCGTAGCGCACCAGGCAGCGGATGCCGTTGCCGCACATCTCACCTTCTGAGCCGTCTGCGTTGAACATCTGCATGCGGAGGTCAGCGGTCTTGGAGGGCAGCGCAAGGATAACGCCGTCGGAGCCCACGCCAAAGTGGCGGTCGCTGATGGCGCGCGCGACGGTGGGCCAATCGACGCCCTTCTGGCGGCCATCGGCGAAGAAGTAGTCGTTGCCGGCGCCGTGCATTTTAGTGAACCGCATATTCCCTCACCTAGCCTCTTGATGTAAGCGGGAGTAGATACAGGAAAGTGTAGCAAATATTCCGTGGGCGCCGGCTTTGCTTCTACGAGCCCTGGGAGAGGGATGGCAGAGGTATGAGCAGGTTCGTGAGTTCTAGGTGAGCACCGGATGCACGCGAAAGCGCTTGGTTAGCGTGGTAACGCCGTTGGCGGTCACAATGACCGCCGGGCCAAGCGGCCTGGTGGCCGCTGCAAAGGGGATTTCAAAGCGCGGCGAGATGCTGGTTGGGCTGCTGAGCGTGAGGGGTTGGAAGTCCAGCGGCGTAATCCGATCTTGGCCTAGATCAACGATGAGGGACTCGATGATGATCGGCTGGGCGCTTTCAAGATGTACCGTGAATTGCAGGATGAACGGGTTCTTGATGCCGGCCTTGAGCACCTCTGGGTTGCTCCACTCATAGCTGTCTACGCGCACGCTGAGAGGACTTTTGTCGCTGGGATGTACTTCGACGAGAGGTGAGCCTTCGCGGTGCAACAGGCTGCTGAGGCGTTCTAGCGCGTTCACGCGAACGCCCGCGTTTGTAGCAGAAAATCCCCCACCATACGCTCAGCCTGAGCGGTGACGCCAACATCGGTGGTGAGCCAATGTATGCGCGGATCGCGAAGACGGAACCAGGCGTACTGGTGCCGCGCCAGGCGGTGGTGTGCCGCCTTAATATTCTCGGCCGCCTCGTCCATGTCCACGTCGCCGGTGAGCACGCGCAGCAGTTCCGGATAACCCATGCTCCCTTGAAAGACGGGCGTGGAGGTGTAGTTGTGATGCAGCAGCCACTTCACCTCGTCCAGCCATCCGGCCTCCAGCATCACGTCAACGCGCCTGTCGATGCATGCGTACAGCCCTTGCCGCGTGGGCGTGGTAACGCCGAGCACCAGCGATCGAAACGGCACAGAGTGCTTTGACTTTGCTTCAGAGAAGCGTTGCCCGGTGGTCCCCTGCACCTCCAACGCGCGGATGACGCGGCGGACGTTGCGCGGGTCAATCATCGCGGCGGCGTTCGGGTCCAGCGCCCGCAACCTGTCGTACAGGTGCATCGGCCCGTGCTCGTCCGCCTCACATTCCAGGCGCGCCCGAAGATCAGCGTCCGGCGGCACAGCGGGCGCGTCCCATCCTTCCAGCAGCGCCCACACGTACTGCCCGGAGCCGCCAACGACAATGGGAAGCCCGCCCCGATGCTGAATGTCTGCGATGACCGGACGCACCATCTCAAGGTACCGTGCAAGGCCGATGGGTTCCTGGGGTGGTGCAACGTCGTACAGGTGGTGCGCCACGTGCGTGCGGTCGTCCGCGGACGGCTTGGCGGTGCCAATGTCCATGTGCTGGTAGAGTTGGCGGCTGTCCGCGTTCACGATTTCGCCGCGGAAGCGCTGGGCCAGCGTAAGTGCAAGGCTGCTTTTGCCCACGGCGGTAGGGCCGACGATGGCGACGAGGGGTGGGAGTGTCGGCGGAGGTATGGTCATAGAAGTATTGTACGGCCACATGACAGCGAACACTTGCAGCACACGCGGCGCGGCGGGAATGTTGTATCGGGAGCGGTATCTGGAATGTCTGGGTGCCGTCCCCCAAGAGATTTTGATTCCTTTTTGAATGTTGAAAAAAACGAATATCAATTCTTCTACGGCTTCATAAGGACGCAGAATTGATTTGAACAAAGAATTGATCTAAGGAACAAATGGTTCAAAAGCGGAGCTCGGTAGGTTCACTAGAATGCGCGTGCGATCACGTACCCGCCCGCTACCGCCAGGAGTCCCACGACAACTTGGACGCCAACGTTCAGCAACGCGGAGAGCATTTGGCCGTTGCGCAGGAGCACAAGCGTCTCGTTGCCAAAGGATGAGAAGGTGGTGAACCCGCCCAGGAAGCCCACTATCAGCAGCGCGCGCATTTGTGGTGTCAGGAACTTGTTTGCCTCGCCCAGGCCGCTGAGCAACCCGATAAGGAAACAGCCGATGAGGTTGACGGCGAGCGTGCCGATGGGGAATGTTGGGTTCCCGGTGAGGTTATACGCCCAGCCGCCAACCAGATAGCGGGATACTGAGCCAAGGGCCCCGCCAATGGCAATGAAGATGATGACCAGCATGCTAGTGTTTTCTTCCGCGCCAGGTGCTTACCGCGAGCAGCGCCATAATCGCCGCCGTCACGATGACGGATGCGCCAATGGGCGACCCCCGCGTGACAAACGCAATGCCCAGTATCAGCGCCACACCCAGCGCAAGCTCAGGCGCATCGCCCACCAGGAAGTCCCACCAGAAAAGGCCGAACGCTTTGACTCGGCTCATCATGACGCACCCACCTGACTAAGTGTGGCCTGCCTGGCGCGCTTCAGGAGCTGCACTAGGACAAAGCTGACGACGGTGAAGACGCCCAGGAGTGCCAGAATGAACAGGTCCGCACCAGGCCAGTCAACCCCGATGCCCTCGCCCATCCAGAACCCGCCGAAGGTGCTGAGCATGAGGCCAACACCCATCTTCATCGCGTTCTCCGGCACACCCGCCAGCGGCTTCGCCAGCACCGCGCCCGCAACGCCAATCACGACCGCCGCCAGCGCAGCAGCGGAAGCGGCCAGGCCTAGATGCCCTGCAGGCACGCCGAAACTGATGGACGACCTCCAGGCCCTCCAAGAAGACGCCCTTATAAAGCTAACCGCAAACGCCACCGGGTCTCGAGTAGTTGTTTTAGCGGCTGGGGCGTTCTTAAGCGCTACTGTTTCGGCTCTGAAGATGGTGTTTTCATCGTGCTGTGACTTGTGGCCGGACGCTCGCAAAATGGCCTTGCGAAGCCACTGCAAGCCAAAGATGAGCAGCAAGGTGCCGACCACGAGGCGCAGGGTGCCGACAGGGACGTACGTCACCAACGCGGGGCCAAGCACGACGGTGATCGCGGTCAGCGCCAATAGCGCCACAGCCGTGCCCTCCAGCGTGGAGCGCCACCCTCGCGTGATGCCTGACGCGAGGATGATGGTCATCGCCTCCACCATCTCCACGGCCGAGGCCAGGATGACGGTGATGAACAGGAATCCGGTACTGGCGGTCATGTCCCTTACCCTCCGATTTTTCTAGCCAGCAGTATACAGTGCGTCTGCTTGCCTTACGCGCCCGGCAACCGGAACCCAATGAGCGCGGGCCTTCCATCGTGGATGGCCGGCGCATAGACAATCTTGTGCGTTTGATCAAAGGCTACCCAACTACTACCGCGCATGGTGGGCACGTTAGTGAGGAACGTGACCGGATTGCCTTTGAAGACGCCCATGACTGGGCCGTCTTTCCAAGCAGCCAAAATCAGCGGGGAAATAGATCAGCTTTTAGGCTTTTGCCCTTGTCCAGATGACATGCCGCTGCCCACGGGCTGTGGCTCGTCAAACTTCTCAAACGGGTTCTTGGGGTCGTAGCGGTATTTGCGAATGCTTGGCACGAACTGCCAGACCGCGACCACCACGAACAGACCGATGACGCCGCCTACCACCAATGTGGCTCCCGCTCCGATGGCGCCAGCCATCAACCCGACCTCGACCTTGCCTAGAGCGTTGGCGCCCATTGCGGCAAATGAATGCGCGCTATTGCCACGGCCAATGAGCTTGTCCGGCGTGGTGAGCTGCACGATGGACTGGCGCATAGTGGCGCTTACGCTGTCCAGGCCACCAAGGAGGGCGGCAAGCACAAGGCCAACAATGAAGATGGGGTTCAAGCCGAACCAGACTAAGAGCACCACGTAGAGGAACGTAGCGATGATAACTTGGAGTCCCTTGCGCGGCCCACGGCCCATGGAGAGCACCGCGAGAGTGCCCCCGATGCTGCCGATAGCGTCCGCGGAGGTAAGCAGGCTTGTGCCAGCAGCGCCCATGCCGTACAGCTTGTCGGAGAAGACTGGGAACAGCTCTCGGTAAAAGGTAAAGATAACCACGCCGATGTCGAGCGCATACAGGCCTGGCAGCAGCCGATGGCCCTTGATGAACTGGAAGCCTTCTTTTAGCGAGGTGAAGGTATCTCGAAGGCTTCTGGGTGCTTCCGGCTTGCCAGACGCACGCATCAGAAATGGAATAATCATGCTGACCAATGCCAGAGCAGTCGCAATACCAAACGAAGCTGCCACGCCCAGCGTGGCATATGTCCCCCAGAACAACAACGGCGCGCCTACGCTAAACACCTGGCGTGTCACGATTTGCGCTGTGATGCCTTGGGACAGGAGTTCCCGCGGCAGTACGCGCGGAAGCATCGCCGGCCGAGCTGAGTTGCCCAGCAGATTCACGATGCCCACCGTGCCGGTAGCAAGAAAGATATGCCAAGGGCTAAGGGTCTTTGTGGCCGCTAGAAAGGTCATGCAAAGCAGCATGATAAACGACGCGGCTTGCGTCACCACCATGAGCCTCTTGCGGTCAAAGATGTCGGCTAGGATGCCTCCATACAGGACCAGCGGCATCTGTACAAGTTGCACCACGCCAAGGAGGCCAAGCTGCGCTGCGGAGCCGGTCGTGTCATACAGCCACTGGGCGCTCACCAGCGTCCACAGAGAGCCGCTGACGGCCATGAGCGCTCCGCCGGTCCAGAGCAGGGTAAAGTCTCTATGTGTGAACAGCGACCAGACGGTGTACTTTTGAGGCGCCCGGGACTCGGAAGGGTCTTTTGTTTCCATGCGCGTTATTGTATCCAGCTTGCAATCTTATGACAAAGAGCACACGTAACGCTAAGGTTGTTTTGCTTGCACGAACGCCTGCACAATGCGCCCGAAATCCGGCGCCTTCAAGCTTGCGCCGCCGACGAGCGCCCCATGGACGGACGCCACTCGCGCAAAGCTGGCGGCGTTGTCCGCGGTGACGCTGCCGCCGTACAGCAGGGAGGTATCGTTGGACTGCGCTCCGTGCAGCTTGGCCAGCGTTTCCAGGATGACACCGCCCATCATCTCGGCAGCAATGGGGGGCGTGGCCGCTACGCCCGTACCAATGGCCCAAATAGGCTCGTACGCAATGGTTATGTTCTGCAACGATGGCAGGCCTTCCAGGGCATGCTGGACCTGTGCGCGGATAACATCGGCAGCCTTGCCCGCGTTCCGCTGCTCCAGCGTCTCACCACAACAGACGATGGGGCGCAGTCCGTGCCGGAGGGCCGCCAGAACTTTTTTGTTTACCGCGCTGTCGATCTCGCCAAAGACCTGGCGCCGCTCTGAATGGCCAATGATGACCCATTGGCAGAAGTCCTTCAGCATCGTGGGTGATACGGCGCCGGTGAACGCGCCCTTCTCTTCATAAAAGACGTCTTGCGCGCCTACCTGGATCAATGAACCGTCCAGGGCATGATTGACTGGGGCAAGGTACGGGAACGGCGGGCAGAGTATGACAGTAGTACCTGGCCCAGGTTTGGCGGATTCCAAGAGGGAACGTACCTCACTGGCTAGAGCTTGCCCTTCGCGTAAGGTAGTGTTCATCTTCCAGTTACCGGCAACGATAGTAGCTGGCATGGTTAGGCCCTCACTCTCGCCTTCTCCCTTTGGGAGAAGAGATTGGTTTTAGCAGTGGCTTCCCAACAAGACCCTTCTTGACGATCCAGTCCGGCACCTTAGGCATTGCCCGCTGCACCAGGTCATCAATACCCATAATCTGGCTGATGCCCCAGCATATGTCAAAGAGGTGCGCGTTCCATTGGATGTCCTCTCTACACTCCAAATCTGCCTCTGGAGACAGAAAAGTAGTCAGGATGGGATTGGCCGTATGCGTGGCGCCATCATCCTCAATGTTGCCGTGGTCTGATGTTATGACTACAAAGTACCCCTGCGCCAGTGCCAGCGGTACGAGCGTCCCCAGACTTTTGTCCAGGGCGCTGTACGCGGCTACGGCTGCGTCAAACTTATCCGGCAGCAGATGGCCCACCATATCGCAATTGGAGAAGTTGGCGGCCATCAGGTCGAACGAAGCGCGGTAGGCTTCGTTCGACAGGATGCCCACCAATTCAAAGTTTTTCATATGCGGCGTCTTATAGAAATCGTTGTCGCTCATGACGCCGGCTTCCGGGCCATAGGAAGGGATAATGCGGCGCGTCTCTTGCGCCAGATCCGTTGGTTCTTCCCGGCGTCCGCGGATGAAGTACCCCATATGAAGCGCTTTATTGCTCTCTGCGGTCAGCAGGTAATGAAAGTTGATCTCCTTTTTCTTTCCTAGCTCGCCGAGGATGGTCAAGAAGTTGTGCGGGTGAGGCAGTTCAGGGAACGCCACCGTTGCGCCGTACTTTTCAGCAAAAGCCGGGTGGTACTCAGCCAAGCAGCAAACGGGGAAGCGGGTGTTGGACAGCCAGTCGAATGTCCATGTCCGCTTTTTGCTCTGTGATTCCTTTTTCAGGAAGTCGCGTGCACCCAGGAGAGCGGCCACCTTGCCCCGCTGGCGGTCAGCGCGGAAGTTCAGGTCTATGAAGACGTCGCCTGCAGAGAGCGTGCGCGCATTGCCGCCATGCGCAACACAAATAGGCGGGATGTTGGAATCTACCAGGCCTTGCGCATGAAGCTGGCGGATGTGTTGCAGCACGCCATCGATGCCCTCAACCTTGGCGCCTTCAGCGCGGGTCATCAACAGATAGTCAGTGGCCGTGTTCTCTTCAACATAGTCGCGGTCCATTCCAATGCTGCGGCCAATGACCCACGCCAGCGATTGCTCTGCGTGGTATTTCTTCAGCAGGGCTTGCAGTTGCTGCAGGAACTGCCCCCTGCCGCTGGCTAGCTCAATAGATGACCTGGGCGCCGAGTCGCGGCCGTCAAGGATGGCTTCCATGACGACGCGGTCCGGAGAGAATTGCATACGGCCAAACACCAGTTCCAGAAACGCTTCCAAGTGGTTCCAGGCGCTGTGGACACGGCCATCGTCACCATGCCGGCCAGACAGCAGGAAACAGAAGCCGACTTTAGCGATTGGGCTGCGCTGCGCTATCGCGAGGGTGTCCAGCAGTGATTTGTTCTTGAAGAAGGAGCCGTCGTCAATGGCGCCGGTGATTTGCAACGCCACCTGCGGGGCGAGAGCCAGGTTACCGATTTGCTGGTGGCCTGTCTCCGAGTTCCCTTGCGCGGGCGGGTCCATATCTTCAAAGCCAACAGCCATCCCGCTGGCTTCTGTGGGAATGCTGAGGCCACGGTCACGCATCTCACCAAGGAAGTTGGTTTCAATCATCCAGGGTATGTAGCGTTGCTCCTTGGCTAGCTTTCGGGTGGCCTGCTTGATCACGGTAAGAGCGCCCTGATGTTTCATCTTTACGGGTCTCAAAGAGTCGCGCAGCGCTTGGAGCGCGCGCTTGGTCTGCTGCGCCTCACCAGCGGTTAGCGCCGGGCTGACGACGCTGGAGAGGATGGGGGATAGACTGGCGCGGGCGAGCGCTTCAGGAGACGTTTGCAAGTTGTGCACTTTCGCCAATGCGCTGGCGCGCGCGCGGAGGTGCTCTTGGACCTCGACGGGAAGCGCGGCCCAGACAGCAGATAGGATGTTTTGTTCAGACGCAGGATTGTAGCCAACCCCATCCAGGACACAGAGAAGGACTTTGTTCTTCGGAGCGATCACTGACCCAACCTTGTCAATCCATCCAGCATGGCTTTTATTCTCTCATGTTCCGCACGCTGGGCGTTACGACGCATAACTGGATGAATGCCTTATGCACGCTGCGGTTTCTTCAGCGCGGCCACGCCGGGAAGCGTCTCGCCGGCAAGGCATTCCAGGGTTGCGCCGCCGCCGGTGGAGACGTGGGTCATCTTGTCTTCCATGCCAAGAGACTCCACCACTTCCGCTGTGGATCCCCCGCCGACGATGGTGGTCACACCCTTCAACGAGGCCAGCGCGTCAACCAGCTCCCGCGTGCCTTTGGAAAACGCGGGCATCTCGAACACGCCCATGGGCCCGTTCCAAAACACCGTCTTTGCCTTCGCAATTTCCCGCTTGAAGGTCTTCAGCGTTTCAGGGCCGATGTCCAAAATCATCCACCCAACCGGGATCTGGTTGTCTGGAACCACCTTGTGCACAGCGGCTGCTTCAAATTTATCGGCGACCACAACGTCTGAGGGCAGGACGACGCGGACGCCACGCCTCTCTGCATCCTGCATCGCTTTGGCCGCAAATGCGATAGAGTCCTGTTCAATGAGCGACGCCCCGGTCTCCATGCCCCTAGCGCGGAGGAACGTGGCGGCCATGCCGCCACCGATGAGCAGCACGTCTACCATGCCTAGCATGTTCTCCACCACGCCGACCTTGTCGCTGATCTTGGCTCCCCCCATGATGGCGACGAGGGGGTGGTGCGGGGCGGTGAGCACATGGTTCATCATCTCCAATTCTTTCTCTAAGAGGAGGCCGGCAACGGATGGAAGGAACTCGGTAACGCCGACCGTGGATGCGTGCGCGCGGTGAACTACGCCGAACGCGTCTTCAACAAATATATCTGCAAGAGCCGCAAGCTGGCGGGAGAACTCCGGGTCGTTCTTCTCGTCGCCGGGGTGGAAGCGCACGTTCTCCAGCAGTAGCACCTGGCCTGGCTCCAGTTGCTGGACGGCGGCCTGCGCAGTAGGGCTAACACAATCGTCAGCGTAGGCTACTGGCTGGCCAAGCAGCTTCTCAAGCTCCACGCGGACGGGCCGCAAGCGCATTGACTCCACGACCTTCCCGCCAGGCCTGCCCAAGTGGGACAGCAGCATGACTTTGGCGCCATGCTGCGTCAGATAGCGAATGGTAGGCAGGGATGCCTTGAGCCTGGCGAGGCTAGTAATGCGGCCGTCTTTCTCCATGGGAACGTTGAAGTCCACACGGAGCAGCACCCGCTTTCCATTGACGTTTATGTCACGGACCGTTTTTGTAGCCACGCATGTTCTCCTTGATCAGAGCTGGGATCATGAGCTGAAACCATGAGCCGCCAAAATTCCAGTGAGCTTAAGGTACAGGAATGGCTTCTTGAGCAAGCAGGAACTGGAATACCTCTTTCAGGTTTGCCATTGGGGTCGTGGGTAAGCCGGTATTTGCCAGGCTGGCCAGTGCTTCCTGGCCGTGCGAGTGGGCTTTTCGGGGGGTGCTGCCAGCCAATGCTTCGCCGAGCGTCCGTCCGGCCTCACGGAGGTTTGCAGCCTGCCGGTCCGGGACGCCCGCAATCACGGCGCCAAGCTCGAGCGCACAGCCAAAGAGTGCTCCTCCCATTGGAGAACCCCGTTTGTCTTGCCGTGTGGAGGCATCAAATTGTTCTTCAGCTGCGTCAACCAGTGCATGGTCCAGCCTGGTGAAGCATGTGAGTACCGCGTCTGCAGGAACGCCACGCTCCTCTAGCGAGGCGATTGATAACCGTGCAAGGGCATGGAGGCTGTCGCCGGCGTTGATAGCCTGCGCTTGGCCGCAAGTCAGGATTGCAGATGACGCGGACGTCGTACCCTTGGCGTAGATGCCGCTGTGCAACTGGATATGCTGGGCGGCGAATTCAACAGCAGCGGCCGCAGGCAGCGCTCTCTCCTGCTTACCGCCGAGAGCATCGCATGTCATCAAACAGGCGACGCCGTGGCGCAGGCTCACCAAAGACGGAGCGCTCTTGGAGGGATACCAGCCAAAGTGGACGTCCAACATGCGGTACAGCGGCTGTGTGCGATGGCTAAGGACGTCCTGAAGGTGTTGCTTGAGCGCCGCCTCATACAGGTGAATAACGTGAGGCGGCCGCATGTTATCGGACCCTCTTAGCTTGTCGTTCCAGCCTCGCAATCTTTGCGACGCGGATGGCGTGTCGCTCGCCTCCCTTGGTGGCTCCGTCCCAGGAGGTTTCCAAAAAGGCCTTTACGAGCTCTTTGGCGGTGGCTTGTGATGTAGTCTCGCCGCCCATGCAGAGAATATTGGCGTTGTTGTGCTGCCGTGCTTGCTTGGCGTTTTGGACGTCGTAGCAGAGTGCCGCGCGCACGCCCTCCACCTTGTTGGCGGCAATGCTCATACCAATACCGTTGCTGCAAATCAGGATGCCGCGTTCAGTCTCCCCGTCGCTTACAGCTTCGGCAACATCCTTGGCGGTGTCAGGGTAGTCCACTGACTTGGTGCTTGTTGGGCCAAAGTCGCGGACCTCATAGCCGCTTTTGCGCAGAGCCTCGACCAGTGCGTTTTTCATGGCATAGCCGCGGTGATCTGCCCCAATGGCGATCTTTACCATTTCCCCTCGTTACCCTTGCACCGGACGGCCACAGGCATTCTGGATGGCGTCCTTTGAGGTGGCCCCGGCCCTCACTATTCTAGGTATCGGCCCGGTCAAGTCAAGGACTGTTGAACTACGTCCTTTTGGAGGAGGGCCGCCTTCAAGGATTAAGTCTACTGCGTCACCAAGCTGCGCACGTACCTCCGCCGCAGTCCTGGTCTCCGGGCCGCCTGACTTATTGGCGCTGGTCCCGGTGATAGGTGCACCCAGCCTGCGTGCAAGCTCGCGGGGGATGGGGTGGTCCGGCACACGTACGCCGACTTTCCAGCCGCGTCCAACGACAAGATCTGGCACACGTGGTGCGCGGGCAACGAGGAGGGTCAGCCCGCCAGGCCAGAACCGCTCAGCGAGGACGTGGGCCAGCGGCGGCACATCTGCAGCTACGAGCGCCAGATCTGCCGCATCGGCAATGAGCAGCGGCAGCGCCATGCCGGAGGGGCGGCCTTTGACGTCGTAGATGCGCTGGATGGCATCTTCGTTAAAAGCGTGTGCACCCAGGCCGTACAGGGTGTCCGTGGGATAGGCGACGATGCCGCCGTCACGCAAGATTGCGACTGCCTCTTCGATCTGCCGTTCAACGTCTGGAGAGAAGCCAGTTGGCCGTGCGGTGCTCATCATCTCCTTGTCTTATGAGGGGTTCTTGCCTAAAACTGGACTCTAGTATCTGCTCCGTAGCGTTCAGGCGCATGCGCAGCCCGGGATACTCGCCCTTTGCTGACCTGCCCCCCCGGCTCATGCATTTGCCTAAAATGCGCGTCATTGCCTTGTAAATGCCCTTGACCAACTATACCATGAGTGGTAGCGTGATACTCAATGGACTACAAGCGGCGAGACGGGAGAAGATGGCAGAAACGACGGCTCCTGGCAAAGGCAGGCGCGTTTCCACCAGCGGCGACGTAGAGGTCTCCAAATACCTGGAGACGGCTGAGAAAAAGGGCGAAGCGGTCCCGGATCCCACAGCGTTGCCTAAAAGCTCTGACGAAGCAATTGTCATCGTAGATTTTGGCTCTCAGTATAGCCACCTGATTGCGCGCCGTGTCCGCGAGTGCCACGTCTACTGCGAGATTATTCCACACACCGCGCCACTGAGCGCATTCAGCCACCTCAATATTAAAGGCGTCATCCTTTCCGGCGGGCCATCCAGCGTCTATGACAAAGGCGCTCCAACCATCCACTCATCGATTCTTGAGGGGCGCGTGCCAACGTTGGGCATTTGCTATGGAATGCAGGCACTTGCGCACCAGCTTGGCGGCAAGGTGGCGCTGGGGCAGCATCGTGAGTACGGGCATGCGGTGCTGCATCAAAGCACAGCCAAGCACCCACTGTTCGACGGGCTGCCGTCGTCATTGCCCGTGTGGATGAGTCACGGCGACCTGGTCACGGAAGCGCCGTCCGGGTTCCGCAGTCTTGGGTACACGGAAAACTCGCCCATTGCAGTCATGGGCAACAGCAAGAACATTTTTGCGCTCCAGTTCCACCCGGAGGTAGCGCACACACCGCTAGGCAAGCAGATTCTGGAAAACTTCCTATACAAGATTTGTGGCTGCCACGGCGCCTGGACAGCAGGCAACTTTGTTGAGGAAAGCATGCAGCGCATCCGTGAGCAGGTCGGCGATGGGCGCGTACTGTGCGCGCTGTCCGGCGGCGTGGATTCCACCGTGGTGGCGACGCTGATCCACAAGGCGATCGGAGATCAGCTCACCTGCATCTTTGTGAATAATGGCCTCCTCCGCCGGGAGGAGCCGGAGCGCGTGCAGGACACGCTCAAGCGCCGGGCCGGACTGAACCTGTTGTACGTGGACGCGACTGAGGAATTTTTGAGCGGGCTCAAGGGCGTTACCGACCCAGAGCAGAAGCGCAAGATCATTGGCCGCATGTTTATTGATGTCTTTGAACGGCAGGCAACGCGCATTGGCAAGGTGGACTTCCTGGCGCAGGGCACACTCTACCCGGATGTTATTGAGAGCAAGACGAAGGAAAACACGACCTCCGTCACCATCAAGACACACCACAACGTAGGCGGACTGCCCGAGCACATGAACCTTAAGCTGATTGAGCCGTTGCGCTACCTGTTCAAGGACGAGGTTCGTGAGGTCGGTCTGGCGCTGGGCTTGCCGGAAGACGTGGTGTTCCGCCAGCCGTTCCCTGGGCCTGGCCTCGCCATCCGCATCATCGGCGAGGTAACAGCCGACAGGCTGGACGCGCTGCGCGGGTGCGACTGGGTAGTTATGGATGAGATCAAAGCAGCGAACCTCTACCGCGAGCTCTGGCAAAGCTTTGCGGTGCTGACCAGCAGTCACAGCGTGGGAGTAATGGGCGATAACCGTACCTACGGCTACGTGGCTGCTGTGCGCGCCGTCACATCTGATGACGCGATGACGGCCGACTGGGCGCGCTTGCCTTACGACGTGCTCGCCAAAATATCCAGTCGCATCGTGAACGAAGTGCCACAGGTGAACCGCGTGGTGTACGACATCACGTCCAAGCCACCCGGCACGATTGAGTGGGAGTAGGCAGGCGACTTCGCCCGCCCTAACAGACTTCACTCCAGTCAGGCAGTGCCGCACCCTTTCCACGGGAATCAAGCGCGTGTCAAAGACTTCTCTCACCTGCCGTCCGTACCAATCCGTGCTCACGCTATCTTCACTTCGCTTTTCCCAAAATCGCGTACCGGCAGAGCTATCAACAGGAGAACCCCCGTAAGAGCAAGCCTGATGAGCGAGAATGTCACCAGCGAGAATGTCGGCCCTTGAGCATCGGTAAGTATGCCGACAGCGAACTGTCCGAAGGCATTGAACTGCCCGACCATGAAGAAAAAGCTCAGCACGCGGCTTCGCATGCGGTCCGGCGCGCTGACTTGGAGCATCGTCTGTGCCGCCGCCTGGTAGCAAGGACCGGCGCCTCCGATTATTGACAACGCGATAAGACTCACCATGAAATTATGCGAGTATGCAAAGATGATCGACCCGAGGTCGAATTGAATGAGCACGATTAGCATTACGATGCCCAGGCGCTTCACACGCTCAAAGAGCATTGGAATAATTAACGATGAGGTGAGTGCTCCAAATCCCCAGAACAGCCCCATAAGCCCAAGTCCCGCCGGGCCGACGCGGAGTACATCATGGGCGTACACCGGGCGCATGAGGTGAATTGCTGAAAAGAAGTTCAAACAAATGATGAAGAGCACCCACATGGTCAGCGGGCTGCTTCGGACATACTTAAGACCGTCCCCCACGTCCTTAAACACATTAGCGCGGCTGAGGCCTCCGGTCCTCCCTGCAATTGGAATAAGCAGCATGAACAGAATGCCTAACAGATAGCCGGTACCACCTGCAAAGTATGCTGCGCCCGCTCCGGCGATAGCGATGAAGATACCGCCCAAGGACGGCCCCAGCAGGTTTGCGGTGCTCGTGGCAGTGGCGTTGAAGGCGATGGCCGCGGGCAGCTTCTGCGGGCCGACAATGTCATAGAGGAAGGACTGCGTCGCAGGCTGTGAAATCGCCAGTAAGGTGCCGGCGACGATGACTGAAGCGATGATGTGCCATACCTGAATATGCCCGCTGAAAATCAGTGTGCAGAGAATAGCCGTTTTGAGCACCAGACCCACACGCGCGAAAACGAGCAGATTACGTCTCGGCATCCGCTCCGCGGCCACCCCGCCGAGCGGAGACATGAACAGGATCCCCAGCCCCTGGAGCGTCGCCAACAGCCCCAGCAGTGCTTTAGACTCTGTGAGGTCCAGCACCAGCCACTGGAGCGCAATCTGCTCTACTTGCTGGGCGGAGAAGAACAGCCCGTTCGCCACCCATAGCCAGCGGAAGTTGCGGTCTTTGAGGATGCTCCACGCCTGCAACGGGTTTCGCATACGTTCCTTTGCGCTGTGTACTCGATTGTCGGCGTGCGCCTTTGGTTCTTACCCTGCCGTTCCCGCACCGGGTTGCTCAATGGGTTTGGGCTTACCAAAATCTCGTATAGGCGGCGCAATCACGAGCAGAACGACTGCAGCAAGGACCCTGCAACTCGCCCAGAGTGCTAGCGCCAGGGTAGGCGATGTCGCGTCTGCGAGCGCCCCCACAAAGAACTGCCCTAGGAGCACGAACTGCTGTACCATGAAGAAAAAACTCAGCACCCGGCTGCGCATGTTGTCCGGTGCGCTCGTCTGGAGCATCGTCTGTGCTGACGCCCCATAGAAGGCCGTGACGCTTCCAATCATGAAGAGCAGGACAAGACTCAGTGCAAAATTACGTGAGAACGCAAAGATGACCGTTGCAATGTCGTACTGAAGAACGCCAATGAGCATGATCAAGCCCAAGCGTTTGAAGCGCTCAAAGATTATCGGAACGAGAAAGGACCCGATAAGGGCCCCAAGTCCCCAGGCCAGACCCATGAGGCCCAGTCCCGGCGCTCCTACATGCAGGATGTCACGAGCGTACACGGGCC
>SHYT01000028.1 GCA_009692665.1 Dehalococcoidia bacterium
CCTGCGGCTGCGGCAACTCATTCGCGGTCTAGCGCAACAACCCGCCGAGCTTCTTAAAGCCGCCCTGATACTGTCGGGGCGGCTTTATACTTAAACCGCCAGGAGGGTTCATGACTTCGATCGATACGCTCCGGTGGTTTGCGGGGTACGATGTGCCTTCCCTATCGCTCGCAGGCCGCGATGTGCCACTGCGCTGGTCCACGCTGGATGAAGAGTACCGCGCCGCCAAGCAGAGCGCCGCTATCTTTGACCGGAGTTACCTTGGCCGCCTGCGCGCAACCGGCGCTGACGTGCTTGACCTGCTCAATCGCCTTTCCACCAACAAGGTGGATGCTATTCAGCCGGGACAGGGCGCGCATACAGCACTGACCACGAACAAGGGCCGCATTATTGACCAACTCACCGTGTTGCGCACGCCAGGCCACGTTCTGCTGCTGACCTCCGAAGGAGGCATAGAACAGGTGGCGAAATGGCTCGACACCTATACGATCACTGAGGACGCCACGTTCACGGACGTGTCCGCCGAGACAGTGCAGTTTACGGTGGTCGGCCCCAAAGCGCAGCAGCTCATTGGCGCGGCGTTTGGGCAGGCTGCGCGCGCGCTAGCGGGCATTGGCTGTGCCGTCGTCAGGGGCATTGAGGGTGACGTACTGGTAGCGCGCACGGACTCGCTTGGCGGAGCAACGTTTGACATGGTCGTGCCGCTGGACATGGCGACGGTTGTTTGGGAACGGCTGGTCGCCACCGGCAAGCAGTTAGGCGCTCTCCCAGCTGGCGAGGAGTGCTTGGAGACGCTGCGCGTAGAGCTTGGTGTCCCGCGCTACGGGCATGAGTTGACGGACCGGCGCAACCCCCTGGAGGCAGGCATCGCCGAGGCCATTTCCTGGACTAAGGGGTGCTACATTGGGCAGGAGGTCATTGCCAGGTTGCGGACGTACCACAAGGTGCAGCGCTATCTGGTGCGGCTGCATGTAAACGTGGCTGAGGTTCCCCTGAGCGGCGCAAAGCTGCTGGTGGACGGCAAGGATGCTGGGTCGCTGACGAGCGTGGCGCACGTGCCAGGTCAGACAGGCGTCGTCGCGCTGGCGCAATTGCGCACGGCGTTCGTGAGGCAGGGGACCGAAGTGCAGGTGCCATTGCCAAGCGGCAATACCGCGCGGGGCACCGTTACCTGGGTGCCGGAACTCCCCAGCGAGGCGCTCACGCCCGCGCAGCTTCTGGCGCTGGCGGAAGAGCCGCTGGAGGACTGAGCATGACCACCGACCATCACTTCGGGACAGCAGTGACCTGCGTGGATGGACGCGTGCAGCAGCCGGTTGGCGAGTGGGTGAAGAACAAGTATCACGTGGACTATGTGGACATGGTCACGGAGCCGGGCGCGGACATGGAACTATCGAAGGTTGCGTCTGGTGTCATTGAGGCGACGAAGAAAAAAGTCGCCCTTTCCGTGAATGCGCATAAGTCGCAAGTAATCATTGTGGCGGGGCATTTTCAGTGCGCCGCTAACCCAACTACCAAAGAAGAGCACATAGCGCAGATCAAACGGTCGGCGCAGCTGATTGCTTCTTGGGACCATCCCGTGCCGGTGGTTGGCCTGTGGATCAACGAGCACTGGAAACCCGAAGAGGTCGTCACCATCAAAGCTTCGGGCAAGGCCTAGGCCTGCGGCGTGACGACTCCAGCGCTGGCGGCCTGTTCGTCCGCGTGGTATGAGCTGCGGACCAGTGGCCCGGCGGCCACGTGCTTAAAGCCCAGCTTCATCCCTTCCTCGCGGAGCGCGGCAAACTCGTCAGGCGTGTAGTAGCGCGCCATGGGAATGTGCACTTCAGAGGGCCGCAGGTATTGGCCAATGGTCAGAAGCTTGCAGCCCACCGACCGCAAGTCCCGCATGGTCTGGACAATTTCTGCCGTCTCTTCTCCCAAACCCACCATGATGCCCGACTTGGTCGGGATGTTTGGAAACATCTCAGCAGAAATGCGCAGGACTTCCAGCGAACGGCGGTAGTCGCCGCGAGGGCGCACGCGCTTGAACACACGTTCCACTGTTTCGATGTTGTGGTTGAGCACCGCAGGCCCGGCTTCCAGCACCGTGGTAAGCGACTGCGGGTTCGCATGCAGGTCGGGAATGAGCACTTCAACTTGGCAAGTGGGCACCAGCTCATGGACTTTGCGAATGCAGGCGGCGAACAGGTGCGCGCCGCCGTCCGGCAGGTCTTCGCGGGTGACGGAGGTGATGACGCAATAACGGAGGTTGAGACGCTCCACGGTGCGGGCAAGGCGCTCCGGCTCTTCCAGATCCACCATGCCGTTCGGCTTGCCGGTCTTCACCGCACAGTAATGGCAGCGCCAGGAGCAAAGGTCGCCCAATATCATGAACGTTGCGCTGCGCCGCTCCCAGCATTCGCCGATGTTGGGGCAGTGGGCCTCTTCGCAGACGGTGTGCAAGCCACTTTCCCGGAGCAGGGAGCGGAGCTCCAGGAACGTTGGCCCGCCCGGCATTTTGACCTTTAGCCACTCGGGATGTCTGCGGGTAACCGTCATGCGTGTCTCCTGAGCGCTCATACTACCAGATTACCCCTCAGCTACGCCGTGGTTACCTTCCCTTGGTACAATGGTGCGGCCCGTCGCAACGGGTTAATCGCAACCACGCCAAAGAGGGTGAGATGATACCTGCATTTTTCCGAGAGACGATTCTGGGTGAGGTGCTGCTCGGCCTCATCATCTGGGGCGTGTCGTTGCTTCTCGCACTTAGCCTGCACCCGGCGCTGACCAAAGTCGTCAAAGGCCTGACAGCTAAGACAAAGACAAGGCTGGATGACTTGCTGCTGGAGGCTATTAGTCGCCCGCTCTTCATTTTCATTTTGGTGCAAGGTTTCTTTGCGGCGCTTACCAGCTTCACCTTCCTGGATGAGTGGCAGGACTACGTCAACAAAGCGTGGATTATAGTTGGCGGCGTCGTCATCATCTACGGCCTCCAGCGCGTTGTGGGTGCGTTGGTCAAGTGGTATGGCATGGAGATCGCCAATCGCACGCAAAGCAGCATGGACGACAAGCTCCTCCCGCTGGTGCGGAGATTCCTTATAGTGATCGTCTATGCCATCGGCGGAATGATCATTCTCGACAACTTGGGCATCAAGCTCAGTCCCCTGTTGGCGGGCTTGGGCATCGGCGGCTTGGCCGTAGCGCTAGCCCTCCAGCCCACGCTGAGCAACTTGATCGCCAGCGCCTACATGGTCGCGGATGGCGTCATTAACCATGGCGATTTCATAGAGATGCACGGCGGCCCCAGCGGCACGGTCATAGATGTAGGCTGGCGGAGCACCAAGATACGCACCATCGGCAATAACATCGTCATCATTCCAAACAATAAGCTTGCGGACAGCATCGTGACCAACTTCATGGCCCCAACGCCGGAAGTAGGCGTTACCATCGAATGCGGCGTCTCGTATGAAAGCGATTTGGCCTGGGTTGAACAAGTGGCTCTGGAAGAAGCCCGGCATGTCATTGCGGAGCTACCGGATACAGTCGTAGCGAAAGACGCACAGCCTGCGGTATTCTTCCGCGATTTCGGCGATTCAAACATCACCTTTCTGGTAAATATGCGGGCCAAAGACCGCCCGGGCATCGTCCTCGTTCAACACCAGCTCGTCAAGCGATTGCATGCCCGGTTCACGCGCGAGCACATCGAGATCAACTATCCGGTGCGGAAGCTGATCTACGGACATCCGCAGACGAATGGTAAAGCGGCTATCGCCAAGCTGGAGACAAATATCTCCGGCGCGCGGCATACTGACGCCGATAATGTGGACGCCTAGCGCGGGAACATGGTGGCAGGAGCACGTTGATGGCCCAGGACTGCATCTTCTGCAAAATCGGCGCCGGCGCCATCCCCAGCACGATGCTGTACAAGGATGAGACCTGTTTTGTGATCAGGGACATCCATCCTAAGGCGCCCACCCACCTGCTGGTCATTCCGCGGCGCCACTTCACCGCACTCACCGGCGCGCAGGCCACGGACGATGGTATGCTCGGCCACCTGCTAGCCGTCGCGTCAAAAGTGGCAAAGCAAGAAGGCGTTGCCGACTCCGGCTACCGCCTGGTGGTGAACCAGGGTGAGAACTCCGGGCAGGAAGTGCCGCACCTGCATGTCCACCTCCTCGCTGGTCGCAAGCTCGCGGTCATGGGATAACGAGTTGTGACTACCCGCCTTGTTATGCATCAAGTTGAGGTGGCTCTAGCACCATTGCCACAGGGTCTGTTAGATCATATCCAACGGACTCGGGCGCTCGCCTGTGAGTTTGCGGTCGCGTTGGGCGTGGACATGGCGAAGGCGGACCTAGCCGCAGCCGCACATGACCTGGCTCGGCACTACGACGATGCTAAGCTTATCGAAGAAGCGGCGCGCTTAGGCATTGCGCGTGGAACTGTAGAGAAAAACACCTTTGTTGCTGCACGGCCCTATCGCCGCGGAATATCTGCGGCAGGAGATGAGTTGTATGGACCAAGCGGTGTTGGAAGCGGTGCGCTGGCACACGACCTGTCGCGTCGGCATGGGCACACTAGGCCAAGTCGTTTTTCTGGCCGACAAAGTTGACCCGCACAAGGTGGCCCGACGCCCGTTCCTGGAGCGCGTCCGCGACCTGGCGCCCACAGACCCGGCCGGCGCCATCGCGCTATACCTCACGGACGAGCTGGAGCGTCTCCTGCGCGAGGGATTCCTGCTTCACCCAATCGCGGTCGAGGCGCGCAACCACTTTGTGGTCCAGTCCAGGAAGCGGTAGGTCAGCTCAACCCCAGGAATAGAATCCGCACGCCTACCAGTCCCAACGCCACCGCCAACCCCCTGATAATCCAGTCGCCCTGAACGCGCTTCGACAAGTAAGCCCCAAGCTGCGCACCGATGATCACACCAATCGTGAGCACCGTCAGCCTGCGCCACCCGCTCGTGAAGTCGCCTACGACGATGTGCGTGGCCACGCCGGCCAGTGACATGATCATGAGGATGAACTGCGTCGTGGCCGTGGCAATGAGGATAGGGAAGTTTAGTGTGTAGGCCAGCACCGGCACCTGGATAATGCCGCCGCCAATGCCGAGTACGCTGGAGAAAAAACCGACAAAAAGACTGATCGCCGCGCCCAGCTTTGCGTTGTAGGTCCACGCGTGCGCCGTTCCATCCGCCTCTATGAGCGTGCGCTTCGTGTCGCCCGTGGCAATGGGCCTTGACGGGAGATCCGGCTTCCGCCGCGGCCTGAACAGCAGGAATCCGCATATGAGCATCATGACGATGCCGAACACGAGGTCAAACAAGCGGCGCGGCATGACGTTCGTGACCAGCGCTCCCGCAATGGCTCCTGGAACCGTGGCTGCCGCGAGGAGGAGCCCCGACTTGTAGTCAATGCGCTTCATACGGCCGTATGCCAGCGAGCCGGACAGCGCGTTGAAGAACACCATCGCCAGTGAGATGCACGTGATAATCTCCGGGCTTTCCTGCGGGTACAGCAAAAGTAGCAGCGGGACGAGCACAAACCCGCCGCCTACGCCAATGAGTGTCCCAAACACCCCCACGACGAAGCCCACAGGTATGAGCCAGTAGTAAGCGGGCGGAAAAGTGGAGAGCCAGTCAATCATGAGTCAACGTCTTCTTAGAGGACTCCAGTGCCTTTCAGTATCAGCGTGACACCAGTTGCCGCCAGTCCGACCGAGAGCATCACAATGACAACGCGCGCGCGCAACATCGGCGCCACCTTCGCCCCAACCTGGGCGCCTACGACTGCGCCGATGCTGAGGAAAAAGAACACCGGCCAGTTGATATGTCCTAACAAGGCATGACTCGCGACTCCTATGGGCACTGAGATAGACATGGCAAACATAGAGGTCGCCGTGGCCACGGTCACAGGGAAGCCGAAAATAGAGATGAGCATGGGCACGCGGAGCAGCCCGCCACCGATGCCGAAGAAGCTGGCCAAGAATCCAAAGACCGCTGTTATCGCCATCGTCTGGCGCGCTCGGAACGCATACTCAAACTTCTGGCCCGTCGTCGTCACAATCGTCCTGGGGCTGGCCCC
>SHYT01000029.1 GCA_009692665.1 Dehalococcoidia bacterium
CATGCAATCGATACCTGGCGAGACCTCAAAGCGGTGGGTGTCGTGGAGAAGCGCGCAAAAACATTCCTGGCCTTCAATGGCTACAAGCCAGCCGAGCGCACCAAACAGCTCAAGCTTGAGCTGTTTGAGCAACGCGGTGACCGTGCGGAGCGCACAGAAGCCAAGGTCGCCGCGCTCGATCCGGCCAACGCGTCCCACGTCTCCGGCTGCTCCACCTGCAGCACTGGAGCGTGCAACGGCTGCCCCATCAACTTCGCCAAGTCCCAGCAGACCGTGCCTCCCACCACGCCCAACATCCGCTCATCTATCATCGTCGGCCCCGACTACCGCCCTATGATTTCCTAGAGCAAAAGAGAGGGGCTGGGTATATCATCCAGCCCCTCTCTAAACCTTTCTGCGGCCCCACATTGCGGAAAGAATGCACGTTCCTTTCACCATATGGGTGCAGATCGCAGACCCCCGGGTATACGCATCACGGAGACACTGCCTTGCCCTATCGTTTGGGTTGTTTGGTCGTGTCCATCATGCTCATCCAGGACGGCCCGTTCGTCGTCCCGCAGCAGTACGCAACCACGTTGCTAATGCCGTTCATCTCCCACGGCTGATACACCTGCAGTCCGGGCGAATGGCCAACGCGGAGGACGTACACTTGGCTCAGCTCATACTGCTCAAACTCCCACATTATCGCCACGCGTTTCACCGGATCAAGCTCGCCGCGCTGACGGTTGAACAAGTCATCAATCTTCGCGTCAGTCACTTTCTGGAAGTTCGTCCTAGAACCCGTCACCAGGCCCAGCATACCCAGGTCGGTGCTCACCCAATAGCTGAGGTTGAACGGGTAAATGAAGATCAAGTCTTCCCACGCACTGCCATACTGCGCCGTCTGCCCCTGTTGAGTATCAACGCACTTAATAGCCACATCCAGATTCAGATGTGTCTTCCACGCGGCTTGAATGGCAATGATCTGGTCATGGAAACCGCCGGAGCACCCCTTGCCCGATAGCAGTGTCGTCTTGAACCCGTTTGAGTAACCGGCGTCCGCCATGAGTTGCCGCGCCTTGGCCGGGTTGAGTTGGTAATTCTCGCCCGCTTGCTGCAGCACCATGCGCCAGCCTGCGCCAAAGTAATCAGGGCTCACAATCGGCGGGAACGTGTTGAAGCCATCGTTTGCCGCCCAAGCCGATTCCAAGTCCATCGTCATCGCCATCGCCCGTCGCACCCGAACGTCGGCATACGGTCCTTTGAGTTGCGGCAGAATAAACATCGTGCCTGTCAGCGTAGCATCCGCCTGCAGTTTGGATCCAGGAACACCCTTATTGATGTCTAGGGCTTCTGAAACGGCAAACGTCCCAAAGTTATCAATCTGCCCGGTACGAAACGCCGCCTTTTGCACATTCGCGTCTGTCATGGAAATTTGGACCATCCGGTCCACGTATGGCAGGCCCTTCAGCCAGAACTCCGGGTTCTTCTCAGAGACGGATCGCTGGTTCAGTACGTTTTCCTTAATAAGGAACGGCGCGGGTGAAATCTGCTTTGTCCCCAGGCAGCCCTTCTCGTCGTAGCACTCCTTGGGGAAAATCGCCATCGAGTTATGCGCCATATTTCGGAAGAACTCCGCGTGTGGGGTGGTGAGCTTCACTTTGAAGGTGTAGCGGTCTACGGTGGTGAAGGTGTCCACCAGCGCAAAGCCGTCCTTGAGGGTGCCCTCTTTCTTGGTGATATCCAGGAACCACACAATGTCAGCGGCGGTCACCTCGCGGTCGGCTCGGACCATCGGCGGCACTGCCGGCCACATCACGTCCTTGCGCAGGGTAAATGTGTAGTTCACGAAGTCGTCCTGCTTCCAGGTTTGGACAATGCCGGGGATAATGACCACATCGTCAGCGTTCCCGTACTTGCCTCCACAGGTGTCAAACTTCCCCTCACGTCCCACCATGCTGCACAGCCCTGTGTCCATCAGGAACAGCATGCCGCCAGTGGTGGGTCGTCCCAGGTTCAGAATGGAAAGGTAATTGAAAATCGTGGCGGTGGCAATGCTGCCCGTCCCAGCGCCGCGGAGTTCACCACCGTAGCTAGCCTTCGTCCAGAGCGGCAGCTTGGTGTGGTGGTAATCAATGAGCAGCTTGCCAAACATCGTCTTCGCGTATTCGTCCCGATAGAACGGCGGGCCGCCCGGCACCAATGGTTGCCTGCCCGTTGTCACCGGCGCGGTCGGCGTGGGCTTAGCTGACGGAGTGAGAGCAGTCGTCGGTGTGGAAGCCGGCGTGGTCGGCGTCGATGGCGTCGGCGCGGCGCTCGGTTGCGGAGTCGCCGGTGTCGGCGAAGTAGTACGCGCGCACGCCAGTCCCGCTAGGAGTCCTAACAAGAGAATCCAGAAACCGAGAAGCTCTATACGTAACCGTGGCACTTTCATTTCACGTCTCCATTCCAAGTGTGTCGTTGTCGTACCTCACCAAAGGATTCCCAGAAGGCCGGATCGCTGAGCTGGGAGGTTGAAGAAGCAGGGTTGTGGAATTAAATGCGCCATTTCATGCCGTACACAGAAACTAGCATTGCTCTTACGTCATGTCAATATAATATGAGTGTTATGTGGGGATTTGTGCTGCCTTTATTGCATGATCTATAAAAAGACATACGAAAAGGGTAATCAATTTGTTGCGCAAGCAATGCGGCACCCTACATCGGTTTCCCGCTCGCCTGCGATATTTCATTCACCACTAGGTCATAGGACCTATGGAACAACGGTCTCGTCCGTATCCGCACCGCGCACGCATGTCCGTCCACGGTGAACCGATCATCAATCTCAACAAACCCAGTGTTCAGCCGTTCCGCCACCACGGCGGAGGCCTTTTGCCCTAGCCGCCGGCGACGGCTGGGACGATGCTGACTTCGTCGTTCGGCTTGACCTCGGTGTCCAACCCTTTCAAGAAGCGGACGTCCTCACCGTTCACATAAATGTTCACGAAATGCCGGAGCGCGCCGGACTCATCCATGATTCGCTCCTTAATGCCGGGGAACTGATGCTCTAGCTGAGTCAGCGCCTGGGAAAGGTTGTGGGCTTCAACCGTCGTGCGGTCCTTGCCATTCGCAACCTTGCGAAGCGGCGCTGGGATACGAACAAGAACGCTCATGGAGAATCTCCTGTCTGGTGAGCTCTTAAGAGGTCGTCAGGTCTGTATTGTAGAGCGCTGCTCGTCCCCTGCCAAGGGCTCCTGCGTTTACCCCGCATACGCAACGACGGGGTCGCACCACCACACCCTGCCGACACTTTACAAAACCGCGCCTCCAATGCCGCAGTGCGTCTCTTCCCCTTCTCTCCATATGGATGGAGAGCGAAGCCGCAGTGAAGTCTCGCGAAGAGCGGGAAATGAGGCAAGGATGGGCGTGGACGGGAGCATTTCTCTTTCTCATGGCATCCTTTGCTGCAAGGACAGTCAGAACAGATGGCCGCCGGGAATATCAATGCATCGTGACCCGATGCCATTTGCGGAATCTGCCGCATGTCTGAGTGCCCGTTTCCCGCATGCCCAAGCCAGTCGCACAATGCAGAAGAGCCGTCTTCGGCTTGACACCGCCATAGGCCCGTGCTACGGTCTTACGGATTAAGAGCGTTGCGGCCTACAAAAGGTGCGTATCCGCCAGAAGGTCGGCGATGGCTAGATCAATATACGTGCGGCACACTGTCGAACAAGTTTTCACACTTTGCAAAGAGGTCCTCGCTGAGCACCCGCTCATCGTCGTTAGTAACCGTGGCCCCGTTGAGTATCAGCTTCCCTTAAACAACGCCATCGGTTCCTCGCAGCCGCGCAAACGCAGCAGTACCGTCTCTACCGCGCTCAACGCCCTCTTCTCTTCCACTGATTTCTCCTGGGTCTCCAGCGCCATGGGTGAGGGTGACCGTCGCATCGCGGAGCAAGCGGGCGAGTTGTCTGTGAAACCGCCGCTCCCTGGCTTCCGAACCAGCCTGCGTTTTGTGGTTACTCCACGGCGCGCGTACCACAAGTTCTACAACATCTTTTGCAACCCGCTCCTCTGGTTCTTGCAGCACTATATGTGGAGCTCGCCCTATACGCCCAACATTGACGCTTCGGTCTACGACGCTTGGGATACCGGCTACGTCATCGTGAACCAGAGCTTTGCAGACGCGGTGGTCGCAGAGGCCAAAGGCCTCTCCAATTCCCCGCTCGTCATGATGCATGACTATCACCTGTACCTGGTGCCAGGCATGGTGCGCAAGCACTTGCCAAATGCCGTGCTCCACTACCTTATCCATATTCCCTGGCCCACCCCGCACATCTGGCAGTTGCTCCCCGCCAACATGCGCAACGCCATCTTCGATGGTCTGGCCTCCTGCGATATCATCGGCTTCCAATCAGAGTTGGACGCCCACAACTTCCTGTCCTGCTGCCACACCTTTCTGCTCGATGCTGAAGTGAACTTTGAGCAGGGCACCGTAAAAATCAGCGGACACACCGCCCGCGTCCATATCTACCCGCTGGCCGTGAACGCGGAAGAGGTCAGGCAAATCGCCAACTCCCCACGTGCGCAAGAGTATGAGAAGCGCATGGAGACGACTATCACAGAGCGGCTCATCGTCCGCGTGGATCGTGCCGAGCCGAACAAGAACGTGGTGCGCGGCTTCCGCGCCTATCAACTCATGCTCCAGCGTCACCCGGAGCTGCTGGGCAATGTGAAGTTCCTGGCATTCCTCGCGCCGTCCCGCACACACATCAAGCAGTACGAGCGCTATCTCCAAGAAATCGATGAGGTGATTCGGGACATCAACCGTTCCTTCGGCAAACCGGACTGGCAACCCATCCAGGCGTTTTATGAGAACAACTACGTCCAGGCCATCGCCGGCCTTCGCCTGTGCGATGCCCTCCTCGTCAACCCCGTCAACGATGGCACAAGCTTGGTAGCCAAGGAAGGCCCCATCGTCAGCAGCAAAAAAATGGTGCTAGTACTCTCGGAAGGCTCCGCCACCTATGATCAGCTCAAGGACGTGGCCCTCACCGTCTCCCCTGCGGACATAGAAGGAACCAGCAAAGCGCTCTATCAGGCCATCAGCATGTCGCAAGATGAGCGTGATCGCCGCTTCAAAGCCCTGCTCGCCAAGATTGAGCAAGAGGACGCCCTGTGGTGGCTCGGCACCCAATTCGAGGACATCAAAGCCCTGTCCTCCCGCCGTACTAAGCGCTAACCCAAACCCATAAGTCAGAACAAACGAACGGGGGCCGCTAAGCGGCCCCCGTTCGTTGTAGCAACTTCCCTCTCCCTAGATGGAAGAGGACCAAGGTGAGGGTGAAACTTTCATGTGGAGACTCATCTCTTCCTGAAAGCCGCCCTGCTTCCGCAGTTCAGATGCGACGCTTAGTCGCTTTTCCGGTTCATGTAGATGTTCTGGTACAACACGGCAGCAATGCCGCCGCCAATGATCGGCCCAACCCAGTAAATCCAATGATTCACCCATGTACCGCTAATCAGCGCCGGGCCAAAACTTCGGGCCGGGTTCACAGACGCGCCCGTGAGCGGCACGGCAAACAAGTGAATCAAGAGCACCGTAAAACCAATCGCCAGCGGTGCAATGTTGTTCAGGCCTTTCGGATCAACAGCCGTGGCAAAGATAATCCACACCATGGTAAAGGTGAGCAGAATCTCCGCCAGCAAGCCGCCAAACACAGACACGCCGTTGCCCAAGCCATGAGAGCCTAGGTTCCCCGCCATCGCATCCGGCACAATGAGTTTGAGCAATATAGCACCAACCACTGCGCCAATGAGCTGCGCGGCAATATACAGGCTCGCCTTGCGCAGGCCAATCTTGCCCGCCAGGAATAAGCCAATGGTCACTGCGGGGTTCAGATGGCCTCCGGAAATCTTTGCCGTTCCGGCAACAAGCACTAGGATCCCAAGACCATGGGCAATGGAAATCACGGCTAATCGGGCGGGGTCAAGCATCCCACCGTTCAAGGAGCCGGATACGACGACGGTGCCCGCACCCAGAAGCACAAAGAGCATCAGCCCCA
>SHYT01000001.1 GCA_009692665.1 Dehalococcoidia bacterium
GCGCTTTGGGTCCTACAAGCAGCTGGCCGCCTCCAGCGCTTTCCGCTTCGCCCACCCTAACCAGCAGGCCGCCGGCGCACCAAAGCCCCCCACTATCCAGGCGCAGAGGCCCGCATGAGAACCGTCCGCATCGCTCCCTTCGGTTCGGAACAGGAGGCACTTTGCCAGCAACTCCTCTGGCGGGGAGTCGCCTTCATACAGAAAGAGCATATCCCGTCTAGCATCTGGCAGCGGAGCCGCAACGCGCCGGGCGGTTATGCAGAGAACTGGATCATAAGGCTAGAACGCGCCCTCACGCCCCCGGGCACATACGTACCGGCTGACGCGATGCGTGTGGTAAAGTTCCACCTTGCGTTCATCCACCAGTTCGGGATTGAACGCTGGCTTGAAGAGGCGTCTAAGAACGCGAAACAGCCATCGGACTTCTTTGAATGGCAGGCAGAGGAAGAAAAGGACGCCATTAGCTAGAAGGCATTGGAGTACTGCTTGCATAATGAGCGCCTCTGTACATTGCAGAGGCGCTCATTCATTAATCGTCAAGCGGCCTGTCAACATCATCGCGCCAAAGGCGCACCACCGCCCGCCCCTGAACGTAGGGATCCATGCGGCGCGTCGTTTCCAGGCGATCTGGATTCTTAGACCATGCTTCCCACGATGCGATATCGGCCCACTGCGTGACCGTCATTACGATAGCCGGGCTATACATATCCACAAGCGTTCGGCCAGAGACAAAGCCCTGTTGGCGCACAGCTTTTGACCGGAGCTCTCGAAGCAGCTCTACGACTTCCTCTTGCGTGCCTGGAATGATCTTCCGTTCAACGAACAACCACACAGCCATGTAGTCCGCCTCCAGTCGTGCGTGGCACCATCAGCAAGCACCGTTCTGAATGTCCACCGATAGCCAGAGAGAAGTCTGGAACCCAAAGCGATACTCGTAGTGAAGCACGTACGCTCATGGATGTCTACAGAGCTTCTCGTCCTTCCACAGAGAAGCTATTGCCAGAAGCGGACCGAGAGAGAAGAGTGGTAGCGCGTACGGGAGTCGAACCCGTGGTCTCCACCTTGAGAGGGTGGCGTCCTTGGCCACTAGACGAACGCGCCAAGTTGCTGAAGCGTGTATATTGTAGCCGATATGCCACGCACCGCCAACCGCACAGGAGGCCCCGCCATGCAAGTAATCACCGGCTTCGAGGCGCGCCAGCTTACAGATCTAGCATCCCAGGCAAAGCTGGCCGAACAACTCGGTTTTGATGGCCTGTCCTTCGCCGAGGCAACCATAGATCCGTTCCTCCCCTGCACCGTCGCGCTGGAGCACACACAGAGCATTGCGGTTGGCACCAGCATCGCGCTCGCATTCCCGCGCAGCCCCATGTCCATGGCGTACACCGCCTGGACGCTTCAGGCGCTGGGCAAGGGGCGGTTTACCTTGGGCCTCGGCACTCAGGTGCGCGGGCACATCCAGCGGCGCTACAGCGTGCCATGGGTAGCCCCTGCGGCCCGCATGCGCGAGTACATCCTCTCCCTCCGCGCCATCTTTGCCTGCTGGCAAAGCG
This sequence comes from Dehalococcoidia bacterium, assembly GCA_009692665.1. Lineage (GTDB taxonomy): Bacteria > Chloroflexota > Dehalococcoidia > Lucifugimonadales > SHYT01 > SHYT01. The sequence goes on from SHYT01000001.1 coordinate 1,554, forward strand.
GCACGCCCCTTCAGTTCGCGGGCAAGCATTACCAATTCAGCCTGATGACGCCGGATTTCAGTCCATCCAAGCTGGACACCCACCCTCCACGCATTGCTGTTGCCGCCGTTGGACCAGCCATCACGCGTCTAGCAGGAGAGATGTGTGACGGTGTCATCCTCCACCCATTCACCACCGCCAAGTATGTACAGGAGGTGACCCTGCCAAACCTGGAACAAGGTGCGCAGCGTGCGGGTAGAGGGTTGCGAGATGTAGCTATTACCGGTGGAGGCTTCATTATCACCGGCCCAAGCCAGGCGGACGTAAACCAGCGGTACGAAGAGGCCAGGCGCCGCGTGGCGTTCTACGCTTCCACACGTTCGTACCATGGCGTGCTGGAAGTCCACGGGTGGCGAGACATCGGCGTTGCGCTCTACAGGCTGTCTGTTCAAGGACAGTGGGACAAGATGCCCGCCCTGGTGTCAGACGCGATGATGGACGCCTTCTGTGTCACCGGCACCTATGATGTCATCGCGCGCAGAATCCGTGATAGGTACGCCAGCTACGCCACGGCGATCAACCTCTCGCTCCCACCGTCAGCGGCGGCTGCCGACCTGGCTGCGGTGCGGCAAATTATTAAGGACATACACACAGCATAAATGTGGCGTGCGTCACATGGTCTATGAGCACTGCGGCAGCGCGGTACGACCTTAGTCCACTTACCTCGCTGAGCTCCGCCCCCTCTAGAGCGTGGCTCGGTTTCCACTCCAAGCTTGACCACTTCGCCATCACTGGTGTGTGTGCGAAGTGTGCTGCAAAGCAACAATAGCAAGGCTCATACCTCACTTTTGTCACGATAGTTGGTTATGACATCTCTGTGAAAGCTTTTGCTCGTTTCCGTGAGACCTAGTTGACCCCAACTAGACTGTTTGCACTAAATGGAAACGCTGGACATCACCCTCGCGGATGGCGCTGGCGGCCCGGCGCAGGCCCCTACAGACTATGTGTACGGTGACCACCGCGAGCCATACCAGGAGGCGGGGCTATGGGGCATTCTCCGCGTCCTTCTCCCAGGCAACACCCTCATCAAAAAACTAGGCTCCCCGTAAGCTCCCAAACATGTCGTCACTCCACCGTGTGCTGCCCTCTCACAAGCCAACCACCTTTGGAGTACACCCCGCCGAAGTGACATACGCAGCCTTCATCCGTGTCATAAGCACCCAACACCAGCCAGCGCACCATGGGGCGCTATAATGGCCGCATCACATGCAAGCCGTATCGCGCGCTTGTTGCCAGGGAGGCCCCATGGCAGACATCATGCTGAATGAAGAAGAACGCATGCTCCGCGCCGCGGTGCGTGAGTTTGCCGAGAGAGATGTTGCTCCCCACGCTTCTGCTATTGATGAAGCCGAGTACTTTTCCATGGACACCTGGAAGGGCATGGCCCGCATGGGTCTCTTCGGCCTTGCTCTTGATCCCAAATTTGGCGGCGGCGGCGGCGGCATCAAATCCGTCGCCGTCGTCACGGAAGAGATTGCCAGAGTTTGCGCCGCCACCGCCGTCACGTACCTTGTGCAAGTTGCCCTTGCAGGCTACCCCATTAGCACCTTTGGCAACGACAAACAGAAAGCCCGCTGGCTTGCCCCCATAATCTCCGGCGAGACAATTGGCGCTTTCTGTCTTACCGAGCCCACCAGCGGCAGCGACGCTGCAGCCGCCTCCACTATCGCCAAGAAAGTGAATGGCGGCTACTCGCTCAGTGGCAGCAAGACGTTCATCACGAATGGCTCCGTCGGCAACACCCTTGTCGTTTTCGCCACTACGGATCGGAAGCTCAAGCACAAAGGGTTCGTGTCACTTGTCTTGGACCGCCAGATGAAGGGCATCACAGCTCAGAAGATAACCGGCAAAATGGGCATCCGTGGCTCAGACACGGCCACCATCTTCTTCGATAATGTGGAAGTACCGGAGGACCACCGCCTTGGCAATGAAGGCGACGGGTTCAAAGTAGCCATGCAGACCCTGGACCACAGCCGCATCGCCATCGCCGCACAAGCCGTCGGCATCGCACAGGGCGCTTACGAAGAAGCCGTGCGCCACGCCAAGCAGCGCCAGGCCTTCGGCAAGGCCATTGCGGAGTTCCAGGCCATCCAGTTCTACCTGGCGGACATGGCCATGCGCCTGGAAGCCTCCCGGCTCCTCACCTACCAAGCCGCCACCCTCAAAGACAGCGGCCAGCCCTTCGTGAAGCACGCCTCCATGGCAAAAGCCTTCGCTTCAGAAAGCTCCGTCTTCATCACCGATCGGGCCGTCCAAATCTTTGGCGGCTACGGCTATATCCGCGAGGCCAAGGTGGAGCGGTTCTACCGTGACGCTCGCGTCACCCCTATCTATGAAGGCACTTCGGAAATCCAGCGCCTCATGATTACCCGCTACCTCTTGCAAGAAACCTAGGTGCATCGCAGAATACAAGAGCGCATCACATATGTGCAGAGTACACTCATACCACCTTTTACAAGGAAGGGGTGAGGGTAGGTCCAGGCACCCAAAAAGGAGAGCACACCATGGAACAAGCAGTTATCGTTAGCGCCGCCCGCACCCCTGTTGGCAGCTTCGGCGGGAGTCTCGCCGAAATCCCTGTCCACAAGCTCGGCTCAGTCGCTATTGCCGAGGCCGTGAAGCGCGCCGGCATTCAGGCCGACCAGATTGAAGAGGTCCTTATGGGCAACGTCCTCAGCGCGGGCGCAGGCATGAACGTGGCCCGCCAGGCCGCGCTGGACGCCAAGCTACCGATTAGCGTTCCCGCAACCATTATCAACAAGGTCTGCGGCTCCAGTATCAAAACGGTTGCCCTTGCCGCGCAGGCTATCCGCGTCGGTGACGCCGATATCATTGTGGCGGGCGGCATGGAGAGCATGAGCAACGCGCCCTACCTGCTTTCCAAAGCCCGCTACGGCTACCGCCTTGGTCACGGCGAGCTCCTGGACTCCATCCTCAGCGATGGGCTCACGTGCAGCATCGCCCACTGCCACATGGGCATTACCTCGGAAAACCTTTCCACCCAGTATGAAATCTCCCGCGATGAGCAGGACCGTTTCGCGCTGACCAGCCAACAGCGCGCGGCCAAGGCCGTGGCCGATGGCAAATTCAATGATGAAATTGTGAAGGTTACCGTGCCGCAAGCCCGCGGGGAGGCAAAGGTTGTGGACAAGGACGAGCACCTCCGCCCAGACACGTCCATGGAACGCCTTGCGCGCTTGCGCCCTGCCTTTAAGGAGGGTGGCACGGTCACTGCCGGCAACGCGTCCGGCATCAACGACGCCGGGGCCGCCTTTGTCGTCATGTCCACCACTCGCGCCCAGCAACTCAACATGAAGCCCATGGCTATCATCCGCAGTTACGCCTCCGCCGGCGTCCAGCCGGAGATCATGGGCATTGGCCCTGTGCCCGCCATCCGCAAGGCGCTTGAGAAGGGGGGGCTACGGCTGGAGGATATGGACCTTATCGAGCTGAATGAGGCTTTCGCCGGCCAGTCTCTGGCTGTCGGTCGTGAGCTGAACCTTGACTGGAACAAGGTCAACGTCAATGGAGGCGCCATCGCGCTCGGCCACCCCCTCGGCGCTAGCGGTGCGCGCATCCTCACCACTCTCCTCTACGAGATGAAACGCCGCCATAGCCACTATGGCCTGGTCAGTCTTTGCATCGGCGGCGGTCAGGGCATCGCAATGGTCGTCGAGGCGGCCTAAAAGCAGTACGCAGGAGCGTTCTTCCGTGGAAGAACGCTCCTGCGTACCAAGACAGGCTGGGCTGCCTACTAGAACCCTACAAACTTAATGCTCGCGTGCGCCTTATAAATCCGGTTGATCCGCAAGATAAGCGTCGTCAGGTCTTCTACAATTGACGCATAGTCCAACTGCCCGCCATCCACCGCGCGCACGCCTTTGACCTTCTGGGCCAGCGCCATGATCTTGCCCTTTGCCTCCCGGTCGTCGCCGCAGACAATTACGTCACACTCCAGCGCCTTGTCCGGAATCAGCAGTTCCTCAGCGCTTAGGTTCTGGAACGCGGCAACCACTTTCGCCGATGGCACAATCTTCTGCGCCTGCTGCGCCGCGGAGCCCTCCGGCACCCGCACAACCCTGGGGCGCCCACCTTCAAAGACCAGGGGCGCCACCACATCCAAGATTAGCTTGCCATCAAGCTGCGCCTTTAAGCCCTCGATTGTAGACTTGTGGCCGTCGTACGGGACAGAGATGCAGACAATATCAGCCTTCGCAGCCGCCGTCGCATTATCCGCGCCAGTGATGTTCACGCCACCGCGGACTGCTAGCAACTCTTTCGCAGCCGCTTCCGCACGTGCCGCATCCCGCGAGCCGATAATGACATGCTCGCCGCCCATGGCCCATCGCAAGGCCAGTCCACGTCCCTCGGGCCCAGTCCCACCAATAACCGCTATTGTCACGTTTGCCTCCCGCACGCACAGAGACCACTATGATCCCGCGCTGCATACGGTACCACAAATGGATGCTTGCGGGCCAAACTAACGTGGTGTCTGCAAAAAGAATCTGGCTCAAACTATAAAGGAAAGGAGCGGGCATATGCCCGCTCCTTCAGATTCCAAAGACCAGTACCGCCTATATTAGGTTCCGGTGCGCTCTTCGCTACCAGCAAAGCGCTCACGCACCTGCTTCATGCCGTCCTGTGCCTGGTCGCGCCACGACTTCGCATTTTCCGTAAGACGCGTTCGCGTTTCGCTCCCAGGTGCAGGCGCCAATAAGACGCCAGCCGCAATACCGGCCATCGCACCAATGACAAACCACCCAAACTCACTGCGCATCTTGTACCTCCTTATCACATCACCACATCCGACTTGGCCTGCCAATACATCCCTACTATAAGCGCCTTGCAGGCTACTCATCTTCGCATAAAAAGACGATGCTGCAGGTGGCGTTTCGCCAACCTTGCCATCGAAGCGCTTGTGTTCAAGTCGTCCTTGGCCAGCGATTACGCCCCGCCAATCCCTCGGGGTCTTATGCGATTAACGCTTCTCATTCATAGCAGTAGGAGACGTTATGTCTATGCGTCAGATAACAGAGGCTAAAGAGGAAACAGTACGGGCAAGGAGGGATATTGCTATGGTGAGCCGCCCAGATTTCTCATATGGCAAAGACCAAAAGGAACAAGTCAAATCGCCAGTGCCAAAAGTATCTCCGGAGGATAGAGAAGAGCTTGTGAACGAGCCTGACGGTATTCAGACAGTAGCTGAGACGCAGGGTGACATCACAGTAATCAATCGCGATGTGCTTCCCCCGGAGAATCCCCAGTCCGATGAGATCACCACCGTAGCTCATGAGCGTCGGGAAGCGGCCTAAGTCCCCGACTGAACGAACACCGGGTATAGACGCTGAGACCGCTAGACTGTAGAAAACGGTCTGGCGGTCTTTCTTTGCGGCAATCTTTTGCTGAAAAGAGAGCGTACCTTCTTTTGGTTCTCTTTCTCTACCCCGGTGTCTACTTTCTTTGCTATGCTATGCCAACCCCGTAACCAGGTGACCAATGCTCAACGGCAACACTGCCCGCACCACTTTATGGCTGCTCACCATTGCAGCGGCCACGCTCATAGCCATTACATCTGCCTGCTCACCAACCCCCGCGACATCCACCACGGCGGCCTCGCAGAATCCGGCCATCTCGACAGCTGTGCCTGCGCTGCATGTCCACTCTGAACCTGAGGTAGCGCCTGCACCAACGCTACCAGAACACGTCCACCCAGTGCCCACAGCTACCCCAACACCTCCGCCGCTTCCACAGCCACCACCACCCGTGCCAGTGGCAGGACAGCGCACGCCAACACTCCCTTGCACAAGCACCCAACTTTTCCCGCAGCGCACCCAGCGCTCGCTTGCCGTGGACCCCACCAACGAACAGAAGCTGTACATAGGCGTAGAGCAGGACGGCTTTTTCAAGAGCACCGACGGTGGCAAGACCTGGCAGCGCGCCACCAACGGCCTTAAGGCCTGGCAGCGCACAGACGGCACCGGCCCCTGCTACGAGGAGTTCTATGAGACGGTCATCAACCCCAAGAACCCTGACCAGATGTGCATTGCCATGGCGGGCGGGCCGGGCATTGTGAGCACGCCGGCAATGCCCACCAACAACGGGGTGTACTGCTCCCAGAACGCGGGCGCCACGTGGACGCAAATGGTCTCGCCGACCATGAACCTGGCGGTGTATGCGCTCGTGGCTGACCCGCGGGACTTCAACGTCATGTACGCGGGCGTCAACGGTGGGCCGTGCTCCAACGGGCCGCCCATCTGCGCGGTTGACCAGTACTTCAACACCACCGGCGCCATCTACAAGACCACCGACGGCGGCAAGACGTGGACAGAGCTGAACGCGCTCTACACCGCGGACATGCGCGTTATCGTCCTCAAGCTGGACGAGCTCAACCCGGACGTGGTCATAGCCGCCACGTTCTCCAAGCTGCCGCCTGTGCAGGCGGGGCCGGGTGCGTTTGGGGACTTGAAGCAAACGGGAGTGCTCCGCAGCACGGACGGCGGCAACACGTGGAAGTCATCCATAACTGGCATGACCACGAATAAAAATGAGCAGGCGTTGCTGATGATGGCCTCGGCCCCAACCAACGGCAACAACGTATACGTTACCGCGTCAGCCAACCAGGGGTACTACTCCACGGACGGCGGCGTCACGTTCACCAAGTCGACCCGCCTGGACACCTACGCCTATGACCCGCACGATCCGTCCGGAATGCACATGCTGGGCGCAAGCGAGACCATTCGAGAGAGCATGGACGGTGGCAAGACGTGGACCAACAAGTCGCCTGTACCGGGGCTTGCAGTCGGGAGCCGCGCGGTGCCCACGGACATTGAGTTCGGCCGCATTACTCCGGGCTTGGTCTACCTGGCAGGGCCGAACGCCACGCTCTACAGATCTTCCAACGGTGGCAGCACCTGGGTCCAAATCCTCTCGGCAGACAAGCTGCCCAAGTAGCTTACGTACCTGGTCTACGACTGCGTGTGCGCCTGTCAGTGGTGGTGGTAGGCCTTCGTCACGCTCTCGATCTCATCTTTTCAGCTTAGAGCGCGGACTGTCGGCCTCTCCCGTGGCGCTCCCTCAATTCCACCAGCTTCCAATGTGCAACCGATTGCAAGTAGAATACGCGTAATCACAGTGACCAGACTGTCTGGGGTACAGAGCATGCCTACATACGATTTCAAATGCCCGCACTGCAACCTGCAATTCGAGGTCTCCCGTTCCTTCAGCCAGTCCAGCACGCCCGCCAAATGTCCTATAGACGGCACGGAAGCCACACGCGTCTTCACCATGCCAACCACCTTCACCAACAGCGGCACCAGCGACCTCTTGCCCCCACCTCCACCACCCGGCGCAGGGCACGGGCATACCCACGGCCCTGGCACGCATACCCACTAAAAAGGCCCGCCAAATGGCAGGCCTTTTCCACACCGTAGGCTCCAAGAGAGCACTACCTTTGTCCAGTGATGGCTTCGTTTCGACCTGAGCAGTGCCACCAGCCTCAATAATCGCCGCACAAGACAAGCCTAAAAGCCAATGTCTTCGGCGCTGGAGCTACCGCTACGGTTGCGTTTGCCCGGAAGTCACATCCCCTGACCTCAGCTGGCTTAATGCGTCTACAACAACCGCGTCTCCGTCATTCAACGAGGCTTGGCCTGTAATCACCACCTGCTCCCCCGCTTTGACACCGGAAACAATCTCCGCGTTCCGGTCGTCAATCAGCCCAGCCTGTACCTGGCGCACGCTCACCTTGCCGTTAAGCACAACCGCCACCAGGTCTTGGCTCTGTCCACCTTTCCGGAATACTGCTTCGCGCGGCACCGCGACCACGTTCTCATGGGAGGTGATCACAGTCGCGTTCGCGGACGCACCGGGCCGCAGCCCTGGCACCGCTGAGTCCGGCGTAAGCTGCACCAGGAATGTATGCGCCCTGTCATCCCCGGAGGGCGCAATCGCGCTGACCCGCATGGCAATGGTCTGGCCGGGGAGAGATGGGCTGGTCAGGTTAACGAGCAGGCCGGTCTTCACAGAGTTGATGGCCGCTTCCTCAACCCGAATCGTTGCCACCACATCTTTGCTGACTATACTCACGATAGGTGTTTGCGTGGACGCAAACGCGCCGGGGCTCAGCAGCCGCTGGCTAACGATGCCTTCAAACGGCGCCACAACTTTTGTATCTTCTATCTGCTGCTTGACCAGGTCCACCGCCGCCTGTGCCTGATCCACCTGTGCGCGGGAGCCACTTAAGCCTTGCTCTGCGGCAACGACCACGGACTCCGCCATAGCAATGTCAGACGGCGAAGGGTTCTTCAAGGCGCTCAGTTTCGCAACCGCGGAGTCGTAGGCCGCCTGCGTGGAGGCTACGCTGTTCTTAGCGTCCGTGACCTTGTCCGCTGAGGGGCGCAGCAAGTCGTTCAGCTTTGCCTGGGCGGAGTCCACGGACGCCTGCGCTGACAATTCGGTCGATAGCGCAGTTCTTACGCCAATGTCAAGCAAGACTTGCTGCTCGGCAAGCGCTGTATACAGCTGGGGCCAAATCAGATTGACCTGCTGCTGCGTCTTGTCCACTATCGCTTGCTGTACCGCTTTTTCCTCCGCTGACGGCGGCCTGCCCAAACGTAACTCAGGATTGTTGAGGTCATTAATATGGGAGCCCGCCAGCGTTCGCAATGACGCCAAAGTCGTATATGCTTGACTGATTTGCGACGAAGGTGCACCTCTGCTTACGGTGGATAGTGCAGCAGTCAATGCTGCCTGAGCAGTCAACAGCGTAGAATTCGCAGCGCTGATTGCAGCCTGCTGCGCGGAAACGTCCGCCTGCGCCGGCGTTTGCAATTGCCGCAGTTTAATCTGGGCAGATTCCAGTGTCGTCTTGGCTGCGGCCAGCGCACTCTCCGCCACCTGAATATCGGATATGCTAGGCTTTCGCAGTTGCGCCAGCTTGGCCTTTGCCGCCTCTACCGCCGCTTGCGCCCGCTGCTGCTCTTCAGCAGTCGTACCAACGCGTGACTGCGCCAGCCTGAACCCCGCTTCAGCCGACCTAAGTTGCACGTCAAGCGCGGTATGGTTCAACTCGGCGAGAAGTTGGCCTCTCTTCACTTCCGATCCCACATCAACCAGCACACGCTCCACGCGGCCGGCAGCATTTGGCGCCACGTTCACCGCGTCCTTGGCCTGCACTTGCGCAGCGTACGCAGTGCTCACCCTGACTATACCCATAGAGGCCTGCACCACCCGTACAGACGTCCCACGCGCGGCAGAGCCTTGGGTTGGAGCGCTGGATTGCGGCGCAGGCGTGCTCGTACCGCTACAAGCCACCATCCCAATCAGCGTAATGACGACAAATAAGGGCGCTCGAACTGACCAAGTCTTGCTTATCATCAGATACCCTGTCCTATGCACGTCGAACAAAAGCCTTGGCCTACAAAGAAGGGAGGCCCCAAGTATGCGGCCTCCCTTTCAGAAACTTAGAAGTGCTATCAGCTACCGAGCGTGCGCCGCTAGTTTCTTTATCTGGTGATAGCTAACCTGAAACCCTATGGGCGCCGGGTTCGGTGATGCGGCCATCATCGCTTCCATATCCGCCAATACGCGCTTCGCCTGAGCCGCATCTTTCATATCCAGCACGCGGGTCGCCAGCGCCTGTAACTCTGCCATTTTGGAGCGGACGTACACTTTATCAGTGCCAAGACCCCACACAACACCAAAGCCCAAAACCATGCAGATGCCGATAAGCACTATAGACAAAAAAACGACCACGTAATACTCCTATGTCCTAGCTGTCCCAGCCAACCGCCATTGCCCGCGAAATTGTAACGAAACCGCGCCCTCATCGCAAGCCAACACTTTGCCCCCATCCTGAGCCTCACCCGCTCCTCGCGGAACGGGTGCAAGCTTTACATGCTAGCAGCCGGTGGGCATGCCTTGTTCATGAGGGATGCCCTTGTAGGTCGTGATAAACGACCGGAGTGCCTGCTCGTCCAACGAGTCCATTCTCAACAGCCGTTGCCAAGCCGTGATCGCGATCGCGCTGTCCATCGTTGGATACGGTGCCATGAGCAAATAATTCGGATAGCCTGGAATACTCTCCCCGATTGAGCGGAGCTGGCCCACCAGCGCTGGATCGCTCGATTTGTACTGGACTACTACAAAGCCGTGCTCAAGATTATGGACCTGCTGCTCGTTGGGAATTGGCGTGTCATATATCCCGCACGGCAGCACCGAGGGCCAGTGCGGCCCAGACGTTGGTGGGACCGAGTTGTACGACCCCGCAAATGCTGCTCGCCCTTGCGGAATGTGCAAGTGCCCTCTGTCCGCCAACTTCTCGCCAGGCCCGTTAGGGATAGGGGGCAGCCCTCCGTTCAAGCTGTTGTTCCGGACAATTTGCCAGACTACAAGCCCAACAACCCCAACCACCACCATCAAAATACCCGCAATCGCAATGTATCCGTTCCGCTTGTTTCGCTTGCGCCTCTCTTCGCGCCGTTTGTCGCGAGCGGTCTTCTTTGTCGTCACGAGTTCCTTTGCCTCCGAACATCTTGGTGCCGGCGTCTCACATTCATGCAGATTGACCCACTACCATCAAAAGTCCCTACAAGCATCGTGATTCAGTGTACTTAAAGTCGCACTCATGGGGGCTTCACTGGCCCGGCTCGCCAAGAGCGCGAAACTCCGCACGTAACTCCTCGGCCCGGCTCGGGGTCTACGACGGAGTCTGCGACTCTAGTCCAAAGAGATTCCCACTGCTACTCCAACATTTACTTCCCATCTCCCTATGTACTTCGATCTCGCACGTGGCTACACTACTCTCTACCGTATCGTGCCAAATGGATAGTGAGGCGGGATACCATGAACATTCGGCCCTCAGTGGACAGCGGCCTGAGCCTAGCCTACACCCTGCACGATAGCCGGGTGGCATGAAGCACATGACGGCGCACCACCTGGTGGAGTTCCACAACGGTTGGAAACTTCACGCTGACCCTATGTCCGGCGCTGTGTCGCTGTGCGGCAAAATCACCGTGGTTGCGCCCTACACGTGCCCTACCGGCCGTGGCACCGCAAAAATTGGAAATACCACCGTGCACTTGCAACTCGACAAATCGGTGCTCCAGCACAGCCAAGCGCGCACCTACGAAGTCACCTGTTCCGGCCGCGCTGACCTCTCCACCTGCCCGCCACGCGGCTGGGTAGACATCCGCCTCCAGCTCAGCGACGGCACGTGGTGCCGCTTCGAGCATATGGTGGACATCCACTCCTAAACGTTTAGATCTCCATCCCATTTGGCTGGCCCCCTATAGCAGTACGTACCCATCTCCGTGGGGCCTTGCACAAAAGTCGGACGTTTCTCGGCTCGGGGTCTGCGACTCAGAACAATGCCGCTAAGGCCTACTCGGAATCCTTCATGTTCTTGCGAGAGCGCCGCTCCGGATGAAAACGTTGCTTCCTAACGGAGGGTGGGCTACAAGGGCAAGAGTGGGACGGGACGGGAGCGGGAGAGATCCTTCGGCGTGTCCTCAGGATGACAGACAATAGAGGGTGGTTAGTGAAGGCGGAAGGTGGATAGGGCGAAAGGCCTAGAAGTGGGTTTGAAACCCGCCCCTACAAAACCGCACACACGTCTGCAAGCGCGTATTTTCAGGGCAATGACAACGGAGGTTGTGTGGATGGCGGCGGCTTTTCGTGCCCCTCGACTCGGCCCTACTGTTGGCAGTCGAGTAATACTCGGAGTCTGCGACACCGAGCATTTTTTTGGCAAGGCCATCTCCACGCTCGCGCATCTTGTACCCACAGGCGCGTACACTAGAGAGATTCCCTCCCTGAAGAAATACGTGGGGAGAAACACATGGCCGACGTACCAATCGTCTATACCATTCGCGGCTGCCACGCCTGCACCGTGCTGGTTGAGAAGTGGACGAAAGAAGGGATCCAGTTTGAAGAGCGCCGTGCTGAAGAGAGCGACGCCGTGATGGATGAGGCCCGAAGCCTCGGCACCATGGTTCCCATCGTCGTCTGGCCAGACGGCAAGATAGACGATGGCTACTCCGTGGACGGTGCGCACGGCTGCTACATTTAACCTACTCTACCTGAGGGAACATGGCAGCACTCAAAGACATCATCGCTCGCATCACGGGCCGCAGAAAGTCTGCCCGGCGGCTTCATGGCTCGCTCAGCAACCCGGACATGGAAGCGCATTTCCAGCAGCTCAGCGGTTGTTTTGACGATGAATACCTCGTCCGCCACCTGTACGATATCGCCGGCTTCTACAACCAGAAGCCCCCACCTCAGGACTGAGAAAGGCCATATGGCAACACTGCCAAGACTATTCGCCCAAACTCTGGCGCAAACGCGCCGGCACCCAACGCCTGCGCGCTATGCCTACACACTAGGACGAGGAGTTCTGATGGTACGCAACCGATACGTCCCCTTCCCGGATTTCTTGCCAGCGAAATCGTGAGTCGACGTAGCGACTTGTCTCATGGGGACTTTCAATGACTTGTCCAGCTTCAGTAAAAACCGCGTACCAATATTCAACCAATTGACCTGGTCCTTTATTAGTCATGTCAATACCAGAGATCATAGTGGTTATTTGCCCGTTCCTAGTAATCAATGGCTCCGCATCCGCAATCTGCTGACGACGGTTCATCTGGTAACGGAGCTTCGCATCTCGGATTGGCAACTCGCTATTGAATACAGCTTCAAGCATTAGACCTTTCGGGGAGTCGCTGCGAGCACTGGAGGAGATGAGCGTAATCGGCCCAAGGGGCATGGTAGCTTGCGCGCTGCCGATTTTTGCGTCGCGCTGGCTACATCCAGACAGCAAGATGAGTCCTGCTATCATAAAGATTGCGGTGCGCATAGGCAGAAGTATACTCGCGGTGTATATCGCAGTCCAAGGCAGATCGGCGCTACAATAGACTAATCCCTTAGTTGGATCAAATAGGGGCACGGGCATAAAGGGGGGGAATACCATGTCGCTCAACGTTGGAGACACGGCGCCTGAGTTCAGCCTTCCGTCCACCACAGGCAAAGACGTTAGCCTGAAAGACCTTAAGGGGAAAAAGGTCGTCCTCTATTTCTACCCCAACGATGACACCACGGGCTGCACCAAGGAAGCGTGCAGCTTCCGGGACGGCCAGACCGCGCTCCGAGCGGCCGGCGTAGAAGTCCTTGGCGTGAGCGCCAACGACATGGACTCGCACCACCGCTTCACGGCCAAGTACAACCTCAACTTCCAACTGCTGGCAGACGTCTCCACCCAGGTTGGCACGGCCTATGGCGCCTGGGGCGAGCGCGAGGTCCGCGGCCAGAAAATCATCGGCATGCGCCGCATCACGTACCTTATTGATGAGCACGGCAAAATCGCAAAGGTCTGGCCCCAAGTGACGCCAGACGACCATGCCAATGAGGTGCTCGCGGCCATCAAGAGCAACTAAGCACACAAACAGCACAGTAATTATGTTGCAGAACAGGGTAGACCCTAGGTCGTACCCTGTTCTCGTTTTGTAACCGCGTAGTAATGCTCAGCGTTCAAACGCAAAGATTTTGCAATACACGGTGCTCATGCCGCTCATTGTCTTGACGGTGCCTAATGGAAGCCGCTCCAATATGAGCGGTTACCCGTACGAGTCAGACTCCGCAGGACGGATAGTATCGTAGATGGCAACACCGGCAAGCGTTCCGGCTCCAGCCTCGGCCCACGACCACATGCCAGCGATTCTTAAGCGCCTTGGGCTGCTGCCGAGCTACACCGTTGAGTGGGCCTGGGTCACGGGCCGCATCATCGTGGCGCTGGGCGTCATTGTTGGAGCTACACTGGTAGCCCAAGAGTCCCCGGCATACCCACTGTACATAGGCATATGCGTAGTCTTCCTGGGGTGCGCCGCTTTCATGGCGGTACTTCTTATGCGCCACCAGCTCTTCGCCGTTTTTCTCATCGGCAGCTTCATGGAGAACGCGCTGCCCTACAAGGCTTCTCCGTTCGGCTGTTCGGTAGTGTATCAATTTGGGAAACGCTGCCTTCTCCTGTGGTGTCCGTTCATCCTTCGACTTCGCTGCGCTTCGCTCAGGACGAACGGGCTGAAATGAGGCTCACCACGAACAGGGAAAACAAATGACTGCGAAAGAGGGCAAGGGGCCGGGCGCCCTGTTCGCCGCGTCGAACAGATAATCACATATCAAATTGATACACTACCGACTGTTCGCCTTCAGCCCACACGTGGAGCCGCCAAACCGGAATCGGTTCCTCGCAAACCATGCGTATGCCAGGTCCTCGATTCGGCGCAGCAGTGGCAGATAGTACAACCAGCCTAACAGCCGCCAGCCAATATGCCGTGCACCCGGCAGCGCCCGCAGCGCAAAATTCACAGCGCCGGCCCCGCGATACACCCGGACTACGGCACCATCATCCAGGCAGTCCTGGCCCAGTCCGCGGTCGTCCACCACATATGCGGCACACTGGCAATCGTGGGGCGTCAGTCCCGCCAGCCCCATCTGCGGCGGCGCGTCCTGGTAGGTGCGGAACGCCAGCGTGCGAGCGGCGCCACGCCGTTCCAGCCACCGCACCGTGGCTGCGCACACACCGCAGCTCCCATCATAGATCAGTGTTGGCAACTCCATAGTTCTGGCCTCACCCGCTCTACCATTATGGTCGGACTACGCGCAAACGGATTTCTAGCAGACATCTACCGCTTGCCCACCACCTCACGGCTCTCCGGGGTGGGTTGTGGAGAAGGCCGGCGGCCAAAGGACAGCACTCGCCGCGCAGCGCGCTTGGACCAGTTGGCCCAATCTTCCAAAACGGTATAGCCAACAGGGGTTACCAGCAGGGTCATTATGGTGGAGCTGATCACGCCGCCCATCAGAACAACAGCAATAGGCGCGCGGGTCTCACCACCGGCCTCCAGCTTAAGGGAAAGCGGGATCATCGCGAAGACGATGGTGGCAGACGTCATGAGAATGGGCCGCAGACGGGTCGCGCCCGCTTCAGCAATGGCATCCGCGCGGGACATGCCGCGCTGGCGCAGTGTATTGGTGTAGTCAATGAGCAGAATTCCGTTCTTGGCCACCAACGCCATAAGCAGGATCATGCCAAGCATGGCGAAGATGCTGAACGAGTTGCCGGAGACCATCAACCCCAGCAACGCACCCACAATCGCCAGCGGCAGCGAGAGCATGATGGCCAGCGGCTGTGTGAAGCTCTGGTACAGGCCCACCAGCAGCATATACATCAAGAGAATAGAGAGGCCAAACGCCAGGAAGAGCTGGATGAACACCTCGTTATTCGCAGCCGCGCTGGTGTAGTCAATCCGGTAGCCTGGCGGCAGCACAATATCCCTTGCCGCAAGCTGGATACCCGTCTCAATCACGCCCACCGTGCCGCCCGTGATGTTGGCCTCCACGCTCACCTGGCGCTGCAAGTCAGCGCGGTCAATCTGGCTTGGGCCAATGGCCCGGTTCAACGTTGCCACCTGGTCAAGCCGCACGGCGCCGCCCGTGACGGGCGAGAACACCGGCAGTGCGCCCAGTTGCCCCACCGACATCTGGTCCGCGCCATCCAGGAGCAGCACGATGCTGGACTGGGTGCTGTTGCCACGGTCAAACCGGCCGACCTTTGCGCCGTTCACCGCGGTGCGTAACGCGCCCGCAATGGCCGCCGGGGTCACGCCTAGATTGGCGGCCTGCGTGCGGTTCACCTCAACCTGCACCTCCGGCGCGGGAGCCTGCTGCGCCAGCTTCACGTCCGTGGTATTCGGCACCGTGCGCATTGCCGCCGCAAGCTCGTTGGCAATCCTCGTCAGGGTGTTAAAGTCATCCCCAAGCACGCGGATGCTGATCGCCGCGCCAGGCGGGCCGAAGCCGGTGGCCGCTGAGCCTGTGACCTCCATACCGGGGACCAGCGTGTTGGACCATTCGCGCACGCCCGCCAGTACTTCCAGCACTGACTGTTTGCGTTCGCCCTTGTCCACAAGCTGCACACTAACGTTGCCCGTGGCCGACCCGCCAACGCCTATGAGCCCGCCGCCACCGGAGCCCACGGTGCTGAATAGGTACTTCACTGCAGGCATCTGGAGCAAGCGATTTTCCAGCGTTCCCATAGCGTTGCTGGTAGCCGCCAGCGACGATCCGGGCGACATCTGCACGTCCAGCGTGAACAGCCCATCATCCGCCGTCGGCGCAACCTCAAATCCAATCACCCCAAGCGGGAGCAGCGCGACCGTGAACACCAGGGTCATGGCCGCTGCCGCCAGCGTGATGACGCGGTGCCGCAGCGACCAATGCAGCGCCCCGCGATACCACTCCTGCAAGCGCTCCAGCCTGGCGTCAAACCACGGCCCAAACCGCGCGAACGGAGCCATCATCCCATGCCGCACGCGGGTGTTCAGCTTGTCCACGTTCTCCGGCTTCAGCCAGTGCGCCGCCATCATGGGCGTCAACGTGAACGATATGAACAGCGACAGCAGCGTGGCGCTGACGATCACCAGGCCGTACTCCTTGAAGAATGCGCCCGTCACGCCGGAGAGGAAGGCCATGGGCGCGAACACCACTACGTCTGTGAGCGTGATGGCGAGCGCCGCCGCGCCAATCTCCATGCGCCCGTTCAGCGCTGCCAGAATTGGCTCCTCTCCCATCTTCCGATGGCGGTGGATGTTCTCCAGCACCACAATGGAGTCATCCACCAGGATGCCCACCAGCAGCGCCAGGGCCATGAGGGATATGACGTCCAGCGTGAAATTCAGGAAGAACATCCCCAGGAACGTGGTAATCATGGACGTGGGAATGGCGAGCAGCACGATGACCGTGTTGCGCCAGGTGTGCAAGAACAGGAGCAGGGTCAGGCCGCACGCCAGCACTGCCAGCACCAGGTCGCGCTGCACTGCCTGAATCGAGTTCTTCGTGTACTCCGTCGTATCGGCCGTGATCGTATAGGTCACGCCCGCGGGGAGGGAGCTTCCCAGGCGCGCCAGCTCTTTGCGCACCCCGTCCGCAGTGGCAACGGCGTTTGCGTCGCTCTGCTGCAGGATGGTGAGGCCCAAGCTGGGCTTGCCATTAAAGCGCAGGATGGTGCTCTCCGTTGCGTGCGTGTCCTCCACGCGCGCAAAGTCGCCAACCTTCACCACGCCGCCGGTGGTGGTGGAGACAACGACCTGCTCAAACTCTTTAATGGTCTTAAAGGAAGAGGACGTGCGCAGGTTGAACTGGGTCAACCTCTGCCGCACCGTGCCGCCGGGACTGCTGAGGTTGTCCGACGCAAGCGCGCCCTGCACCTGCTGCATGGTCAGCCCGTAGGCTTGCAGCTTTACGGGATCCACCAGCACATGCACTTCCGATTCCTGCCCGCCCACAATCCGGACCGTAGCCACGCCCGGCACGGTTTGCAGCCTGGGCTGGATGGTGTTCTTGGCGAAGTCGTAGAGCTGCGCGGGCGTTTTGTCCCCTGCGAGGGCAACGTTCATGATGGGGAAGGCCGCTGTGTCGGCCTTGATAATCGTGGGCGCAAGGCTGTCCGCGGGCAGGCCGCCGCGTATGGACGAGAGCGTGCGGTCAATGTCAATGGCGGTCCTGTTGACGTCCACATCATCGTTCAGGTTCACCGTGATGATGGACGAGCCTTCACGGGAGGTTGACACGATGTTCTTCACACCGGATACACCGTTCAGGGCGCGCTCCACAGGATCCGTGACGAGCTGCTCCACCTCTTGCGCGGACGCCCCCGGAAATCCAATGACAACAGCAACCACGGGGAAGTTGATATTGGGAAAGCGGGACACCTGCAGGTTGGTGTAGCCCACAACCCCCATGATGACCATTGCGAGGATGAACATGATGATGGTGAGAGGCCGCTGAATAGCTAACCGGGTGATACCCAAGAAAAGCCTCCTCTACATGCCAGGGCCGCCACATACCGGATGCGCCAAAAACACGTGCTTTCCATTGTACCGCTGATACTTCGAGGGATGCGTAGTACATGGGGTTTGGGCTTTCAGCGGGACTTTTGCTTGCGCCTGCCGCGACGGAACCCGTCAGAGTAGCTGCTGGTAACGGCGAATGTTTGCGTGTTGTGTAATAACTGGCCCGCGTAGGCCCAGGTGCTGAGGGGCGACAGAATGCTTTGGCGTGGTTGGCTTGTGCCCCTGAAGGGAGCAAAGACAGCGGGGCGCGACTCCCAGTCTGAGAGGACTGTTCGCTGCGTTTCTCAAGACCTATATCTATCTGCACAGGATGATTACCTCTGCTTTGGGCTGGCTTCTGGCCGACCGCTGACTTCTTGGAGTGGGGTGCTTGCTGGAAGTAGAAGGACGCATGTCTAGCATGCAGCCGCGCGTGTGTGGGCGCAAGAATTGGCTGTCCGGATTTGGGGGGTAAGGGGAGCCGCTCTCCTGGCCGTTCCCCCTCTTCCCATTCGACTCTGGACTCGGCCTTGCAGAAAAGTCGTATTTCGAGTTGTTTTGCACAAAAGTTGGGAGGTGTCTTGCGATGCACGTGGGGGTTATACGTGAGGGGTAACGGATTCCCATCGATGCGCACTCGGGGCAGGCTTTCGGCGTGTCCTCAGCATGACAATTGGGGGTGGTGTGGATGGCAGCGGCTTTTTCGTGCCCCTCGACTCGGCCCTACCGTTGGCAGTCGGGTAATACTCGGGGTCTGCGACACCGAGCATTTTGGGGACAAGGCTAATGCAGATGCAGAGGGGGAGACTGACCGTCTCCCCCTCTGTCGTAGGCCACGAAAAAACCCGGCTTACCGCGCTGGGCCGCCAGAGTAGTCGCCCCAGGGGCCGTCCCGCCATGCTAGCGCAGACTTCAGTCCTTGCTCACGCACGAGGCGGCTGAACTCGCCGTTGCTTGGCCGGTGGCCACCCACGTTGTGCACGTCTCCGCCCGCGTCAATCGCCGCGAAGTACCCCATGATCTCGTACGCGCGATGCACGGAGCGCTTCAAGAGTGCCAGCTGGTCAATTGGAATGTTCGTAATCTGCTTGGCCAGCTTTTCCGCCTCTGCCGCAAGCTGATCGGCGGGGTAGCTCATCGTCGCCATTCCCCAGTCCGCAGCCTGCTTTCCGGTGAACGACTTGCCGGTAAGCATCACGTACATCGCCTTGGCCATAGGCAGCCGCCAGGGCGCCCACTGCACGTCCGGCGTGTTCTGCGCTCGCACCGGGGGATAGCCGATGACCGTATCGTCTGCCACCAAAATGATGTCGCACTGCGACATGAGCTCTGTGCCACCGGCAATCACGTACCCGTGCGCCTGCGCAATAACCACCTTGTGGCACTTCCAAAGGGTCGTCCAGGTCTGCGCCACGTGGCGCGCAAACCCGTCGATGGCCTTGTCCAGCATTGGGCTGACGTAGCCGCCGTCCGGCGTATTTTCGTAGCCGGACGCCGTCAGGTCATAGCCGGCGCAGAAGGCCCTGCCGTTTCCTTTAATGAGGATGCAGCTTACGCCTTCATCGCGCTCCGCCATTTTAATGGCCGTCAGGAATTCTTCGCGGAGCCGCAAAGAAAGAGCGTTCAGCTTCTCCGGCCGGTTCAGGGTAATGTGCGCAACCTTGTCCTTGACCTCATAGATAATGTTCTTGAACTCAGCCACAGTAACTCCTTTCGTGTCGTGCGTCCGACAATCAGGGCAGGACATCCTTGTGCCGCTACAGGGCAGCCCGCGCCCGGCCCTACTGTTCGCAGTCGGGTAACACTCGGGGTCTGCGACGTGAGGGGAAGCCGCCCGATTATGAACTGCCGTGAAGAGGGCTGTCAATCAAAAGGGAAAGCATCCGTCAGCATGACAATTGGGGAAGCAGTGTTACACTAGCCGCATGCCTGACGGACCGGCGAAACATACCGTGCGGACATTCCTGCCCAAACAGATCCTCCAGCGCTCGCAGAAGGTGTACTACGGCTGGTGGATGGCCATTGCGGGCATGGTTATAGGCACCTTTGGCGCGCTGAACAACTACGGCTTCAGCATCTTCTTCCTCCCGGTCACGACCGAGCTTGGCCTGAGCCGCGCACAGACATCGCTGGTATTCTCGGCGGCGCGGTTGGAAGGCGGCATCGAAGCGCCAATTGCGGGTTGGCTGACGGACAGGCTTGGCCCGCGCACGATGCTGCTGATAGGCAACACGATGACCGGCGTGGGATTCATCCTGCTGGGCACGGTGGCCCATAGCTTCTGGGCGCTGTTCGTCATCTGGGTGTTCATCATTTCCGTGGGGTTCCAGACGGGGTTTTTCACGGCGATGGTGGCAACCATGAACATGTGGTTTGTCCGGCGCCGGGCCACGGCAATAAGCCTGCTGAGCTCCTCAAACCGCCTGGGCGGCGTGATCTGGGCGCCAGTGCTGGGGTACCTAGTGGTGGCGCACGGCTGGAGGACGACCTCAGTCATTGCAGGCATACTCATCCTGCTGGTGACGATACCGATGAGCCTGCTGTTCCGGACGTCACCGGAGAGCATGGGGCTGCAGCCGGACGGCGATACGGACGCCACCCAGGCCACGAGCGAAGGCACGAATCAGAAGGCACGCCACATGACGGTGGGCGCTGACCACACGGTGAAGCAGGCGGTCCGAACGCGCGCGTACTGGCAGTTCACTCTGGCGACGGCCTTCCAGATGGCGTCCATGGGAGCCATCAGTGTCCACCTGATTCCGATCCTGGTGTGGAAGGGACAGAGCCAGCAGACGGCGGCGTACATGCTGGGGCTGGTAGGTTTCATCGGCACCGGGATGACGCTGGTGTGGGGACAGCTCAGCGACCGGTTCGGGCCGGTGCGGATGCAGGCGCTGGCCGGGGTATTGGGCGCGCTGGGACTGGTGACGCTGGCGCTGGGCGACGGGCCGCTGGTGTACGTGTTCCTGGTGCTGCATGCGGTGGCCGAGTCCGCCAGCGCGCTGACGATCGCGACGACGGGGCTGTATTTTGGGCGTAAGCATTTTGCCACGGTGCGCGGGGTGCTGACGTTCACCAACGCGCCAGTGGGGTTCGCGATGCCCATCTTTGCCGGCTGGGTGTACGACCAGACGCAGAGCTACTGGTGGGTGATTGTTCCGCTGGTAGCCTTCCGTGCGATGGCGATACCGCTGTACCTGCTGATGCCGAAGCCCAGCGCGCCCGGCGGCTCCGCTGCGAAGGTGTCGTGACTGCTGCTTCCCAGACTAAAGCCCGCACCATGTATGTAGGGGCGCAGCATGCTGCGCCCCTACATATCCGCAACCGCTTGCCCAAAAAGTCCGCGCCTCCCAGTTGACTTTCTTGGGTGAAATATTAGAATTGTCTTTGATTGCGATGACCCGCTCGACGGGTTCGGAGATGCGCGGGGTTGCCCGTGAGAAAGATAGGAACATGCAAAAGCCAACCGACCTGAAGCTCATTGACCTCGGTCCCGCCACAGATGCCAGCGCCTCACGCCTGGAGGAGGCCGGTCAAGATGCAACCCGCCGCCTGGCCACCGCTGCTGAGCAAGCCGTCCGCCGCTTGGAAGCAGCGGACGACGTTGCCCAGGAGCTCACGGAGCTGGTGAAGGAGGCCAACCGCTACATCGCCGCCGCCGCGGAAGAGGCCACGCAGCACGTTGCGGACGCCAGCGAGGAAGCCAACAAGCATTTGGAAGCAGTTGCACAAGAGATTGCCAAGCATCCCGCCGTTGATCCCAAGGAAGTGGCCAGGCAAGTCCACCGCGCGGCGGAACAAGTGAGCAAGCACATGACCAAGGCCGCGCTAGAAGCCGCCACACACGTCGCTAAGGTGACCGAGCAGACCACCAAGCGGATGGCCCACCGCGCCAAGGAGATCAGCCAGCGCAAGCTCGCGCGGGTGTAAAAAGCCCCGCCAATCAGGGCATGAAAAAGCCCCGAAGGCTCATTGCCTTCGGGGCTTTTCTAGTGTCTGAGAAGAGTGCGACTTACCGTTTGGCGCCAGTCCCGGCCAATTCCTTCTTCCACGCGTCGCTCACGGCCTTCGCAACCGCGGGGACCACGGCCCGGTCAAGCGACCAGGGAATGACCTTCTCCGGCGTTGGCTTGCCTACCAGGTCGGCCAGCGCCTTGGAAGCGGCTACCTTCATGCTCATGGTAATGCGCGGTGCGCGGACATCTAGCGCGCCACGGAAAATGCCGGGGAAGCCCAGGCAGTTGTTGATCTGATTGGGGAAGTCGCTGCGGCCCGTGCCAATGATCACCGCGCCGCCCTTCCTGGCCAGGTCAGGCATGATCTCCGGAATGGGGTTCGCCATTGGGAAACAGATTGCATCCTTCGCCATGCTCCGAACCATCGCCTCGGACACAATGCCCGCCATGGACAGGCCAATGAATACGTCCGCGCCCTTCATCGCATCCGCCAGGCCGCCCTTGATGTTCTCCAGGTTCGTTACTTCCAGCATCTCAATCTTGTAAGGGTTCAGGTCTGTGCGGTCCTTCTGCACGATGCCCTTGCTGTCGATGAGGACGATGCGGCGCGCGCCAAACGCGTGCAGCAGCTTGCAGGTAGCAATGGCCGATGCGCCCGCGCCGGAAATGACAATGCGGGCCTCTGACAGCTTCTTGTTCACCACTTTCAGCGCGTTCACGAGGGCAGCCACGGCTACCACGGCAGTGCCGTGCTGGTCATCGTGGAACACTGGAATGCCAATATCCTGCAGCCCGTCTTCCACTTCAAAGCAGCGCGGCGCGGCAATGTCCTCAAGGTTGATGCCGCCAAAGCTGGGCGCCAGGTACTTCACTGTCTTGATGATTTCCTGCGCGTCCTGCGTAGCCAGACAAATAGGAACACAATCAACGCCGCCCAGCACCTTAAAGAGGATGGCCTTGCCTTCCATCACTGGCATCGCCGCTTCAGGACCCTGGTTGCCAATGCCCAGGACTGCGGAGCCGTCACTGACCACTGCAATCATGTTTGCGCGGGCGGTCAGCTCAAACGACTCTCTCAGGTCGGCGTGAATGGCGTGGCACACAGCCGCCACACCTGGGGTGTACGCAATTGACAGATCGTCAATGTTCTCCAGCGGGAACTTGGAGACGATGGCGACCTTGCCATGCATTTCTCGATGGCGCTTGATTGATTCCGCGTTGTAGTCCATGCTCCCCTTCTTTTTCTTCCCCACAGCGTGATAGCCGTAGGAAAGACAGTTTGATTCTGCATAGGATACCACGTCCGTCAAAGGCTCTGCAGGTGAGAGTCCGCCGCTCTCTCAAAGAAGATGGGGAAGATAAGGAACAGGGGGAACAGTACACGTCAAAGAGGCATCCGACGTAGGGGAAAGCCCTGCATAGGGGCGAAGCAGAATCGAGTCCTTGGCAAAGATGCTGACAAAACGTGGCCGCCCCGCCACGGCTATCATAGAGCTATGAATCTTACGAGCTTGCTTATTATTCTGGGCATCTTCCTGTGGTGCGCCACCTTCATCGGCGGGGGCATCATGCTCATTGGCTGGGCCAGCACCAAGACTACCCGGCGGGCGCCCTACTGGGCCAAGTCCGTGGGCACTACCCTCCTTGCAGTGGGGCTCGGGCTGGGCATTGCCCTGCTCTATTTCTGGGCAAAAAACGCCCCCCCCAGATAGGCCGTCCAAGCACGTCCTCATTGCACATCCTCTCCAGCCAGATGTGCAGACCGCAACCTACTTGAAGGGCCTCTGGAAAGCAACCGCTTGTGAATGCCAACCGGTAGGGGCGCAGCATGCTGCTGCCCCTACACGAAACCTCAGACAAAAGTAGTAAGCGGTTTGAAACCCGCTCCCTACTTTACATATCCCAATCGCACGGCGTTCTGTCTGTCTGTGCTTCCTATGCCTTGGTACTACGTTATGGCAGGAATAGCGCCTACAGATGCCTGGTTAAAACAGAAGAAGGGCTCTCCTTCCATGAAAGACAGCCCTCCCATCCCCTGACTAGTGGCCTCTCTCTACGAAGCCAGCCGCTCTTGCACCACTGAAACGCTTCTTGCTAGAGAAGCCAAGCCCTCAATAGGAGCCTGTAAATGGAGGCCGCCACGCAGCCCAACGTCGGTGCCCACTTGAGCGCACTCGTACCAGCACCAGACGCAGGTCAACTGGTTGCCCTGCCGCTCCATTGGTACTTCACACGATGGGCACATACGACGTTGTTCCATAGCAGCCTCCTTTCTACCCTCGTTGCACTCCAATCGGCGCGTCCAAATCACCACTATTCCGCATGCTCTTATGCGCCTTTTGGGTAGACATAGTTAACAACGCGCACCATCCCATCTAGGGTAGTGCCCGCCCCAGAGGGGCCAGCTTAAAAACAGCCGTGCTCCCACACACCCCCTCGGCTGACCCCGGTCGTGCTGGAAAAGGACTCTTTAAAGCACAGCTTGCGGCACCTTGCCCTTGTCCAGTCGATAACCGCCGCTCTTGCCGCATGGCGTTCGTGTACTAGATACACAATTTGGTATATAGTGCTGAGAACCCTGGCAGGAGTGAACAAATAATGACGTGTCCCGTACCGAAGCTTTGGATACTTCTAGGGATCATGTTCCTAGCAGCACTTGCGCTCGCCTGCGGACGGCCGCAAGAGGTGGCTGCACCGGCTCCCAGCGCCAAACCCGCTGCGGCTCCAACGGCTGCGCCGGTACCGGCGCCAGCTCCAGGCGCAACGCCAGCCGCAGCGCCAACTGCGCCTGCGGCACCGGCAGCGCCCCAGGGGCCACAGCCGTTGGTTCCAGGCGGGCCTGTGTTCTACCGGCAAGAGTTTGAGAGTTCACCGGCCGGGCAGTTCCTCCGCGATTATGATTTTCGCAAGTGGCCTCTGTGGACAAAGGCTTCGTACGGTGGCGAGCTCAGGGGCGCTGGTGGCGGCGCCTCGCTCACACCAATGTTGAGCTTCCTTACCACCCAGGCCATCAGCCGCATGACCGTTGCGGGCATGCTCCTCCTTCTGGACGAGGGGGTGTGCAGCATGATAGGACGCGACGCCGATTTCTCCACGTGCAACGGCCAATACAGCCGCAGTTCTGATGTCGCAATCGTTCCTGGCTTGATTGTGAAGTGGGAACAGCCGGACCCCCTCACGTTCAATCTCACCGTCCGCAAGGGTGCGCTATGGCCGGCGGTCGCGCCCATGACTCGCACTGACCGGGAGGTCACGGCAGAGGACATTGCGTGGTTCTTGGACATCACCAAAAAGGAAGGGATCATCAGGGACAACCTTGCGCTGGCGCAGTCATTCACGGCTGTGGACCGCTACACGGTCCGCGTGAAGATGTCAGCGCCCCAAGCGGAGTTTATTCACAACCTTACCAACCTTTCCATGGGCACCTTCCCCAAGGAGTGCTATGACGAGAAGGGTTGCCTGGGCGGCAAACAGATATCCCCGGCGCCTTTTCTGCTGAAGGAGTCAGTAGCCCAGCAAAGGACTGTCTATGAGAAGAACCCAGAGTTTTGGATGAAGGGGCTGCCCTACCTAGACCGGATCGTAGCGCTCGCTATCACGGACACGGGGGCCCAAAAGGCGGCGCTGAGCACCGGACAGATAGACATGGTCGGCTTCCAGGGTGTGGGAGAGGCGGCGTTGCTGACGAAGCAGACGCCCGGCGCTCGCATGCAGACCGAAGCGATTTTGCAGGGCACCCAGTCTCTTGAACCCAAGTATACCGGCCCCTTTGCGGACGTCCGGGTCCGGCGGGCTATGGCTATGGCCATGGACCACAAGACCATCTGGTCGGCTGCTGAAGGATTCAACTGGTTTCCTACCATCACGCCTCGGCACCTCTTTGGGCCAGTGGGCCCTAATGCGCCGTACGCATTCCAGATCAGCCTAGAGAACCAGGTGTCAGAGTGGTACAAGTTCAATCCGGCGAAGGCGAAGGCGCTGCTGGCGGAAGCGGGCTACGCGAATGGCTTTAAGACTGAGATGACGACGAGCACCTGCTCCGGAGCCAACTACGATATGCTCCTGGTCCTCCAAGCCAACTGGCTCAAATATCTGAATGTGGACGCGTCCATGAAATGCATAGATGCCGCGGCCTATACCGTGGCGCTGAACGGAAACAAGTGGGGTGACGGCATCCTCTACGTGCGGCAGCAGAGTCTGACGTTGTGCGGATGCGTGGACCTGGCTATGGCACGCATGGTCACTGGCGCTACGGTGAACTTCCAGAAGATGAGTGACCCGGTGATTGACGATTTCTTTAACAAACAGCGGGGCGAACTGGACCCGGCAAAACGCGTAAAGATCTTGTGGGACTATGAGCAGTATGAAATGAACCAGGTCTACGTGTGGCGGATGGCGTGGACATGGGGTGTCATGGTGAAGAATGGCTGGGAGATCAACTGTGCGGGCCACGAGCTCGCGTACTGCGGCCCAACAAATGGCCCTGGCTGGCTCAGCATGATGGATCCAGCCACATACCCCAAGAATAGGTAGGCATCGGCTCTCAGTGCGTTCGCTCCGACAATTGCGGGCGAGCCAGTGGTGAATCAACAAGAGAAGGAGAATGCTTGGCATTCTCCTTCTCTTGTGTTAACGCAGCCCAATCCTCATTCCCCCTGCCATTGGTACATCGCGCGCGGATGGCCGATGCGGTTAGTCGGTCGTACGCGGCTGCTCCTCCGGCAATGTGTTAGCGGACGCGGGTCAATTCGCCATCGTTAAGATGGGTTTCTACCCTACAGGGAGGTAGCGATGCCTGCGAAATCAGAGAAGCAGCGGAAGTTCATGGGTGCTGAGCTGGCCCGGAAGCGGGCCGGCAAGAAGACACAGACAGGCATGAGCGAAAGGCAGCTTGAGGACTTTGCAAAGAAGAAGGCGGCGTAGCGAGAAAAAGGACTGCCTATACAACTTGACGTGGCCGGTTCGACGCGCGTCTATTTGGCCTTGGGCAAGCAACGGATTCATTAGTGCATTGGTGCGGTACTTCCGGCCCTATTCATCGATTCACCGATCCCACCTTCCACCTGACAATGGGGTGTCCATGTGTGGGCAGATGTGAGGGGACGCGGAGTGGTTGCAGTTGTGGGTACTCTAGCCCACACGAGGCCGCAGGCGACCGCCCTTGACGCTCCCACGCCGCGCCTGCTAGCGTGGCTGCATGACACAGTTCGTGCGCATTGTCCTGGTGGCGGTTGGCATCATCGTCGCGCTTGCGGTCGTGGTAGCGCTGTTCAGCGTGTTCATAGCCGTTGCCGTTGTGGGCGCAGTGATCGCGATTGCCTACGCGCTCTACCGCAGGCTGTTCCCAAGGCGAGAGCCGCGCGTGATCATCATCCCGCCGCCGCAGCGGCCGCAAGACCAGCTCCCACAGGATCGATAGAAAAGAGACGCATGCTCCGTATGATGCTCCTCTGGCTGCTGGCCGCGCTCGTGCTCTCTGTCGCCGTCCTCTTCCTCCTCGCATGGCTGGACCTGCCGCAGATAAGCTGGCTCATTTATGTCGTGCTGGTGGCGGCCAGCGGTGTAGCCCTCTTTGCGTGGGCATCGCGGCGGCAAGCCCAAAGCCAAGCCGGGGGGCAGACCGAGAGCGAGGCCGGGGGCCCAGCCAAGAACCCCGGCCAAGAACAGGAGCAATAGCCGTGCACCGCCGCGCGCTCATGGTCGCCAGCATCATCGTGGGATTCGCGCTGGGGTTCGTCTTCCCGAGTGTGTACCTGCTGCCGTGGGGCGTTGGCTTTGCCATGGCGTTCGTGCTGATGTGGCCGGAGCTGAAGGCGGGCTACTCCCGCCGGGCGGAGCGCACCGTGGGCCGGGGACGCGACAATGGAAAGCCGGTTAAACCGCCTTAAGCGGGGCCGCCCTAAGCGGGCAGCGTGCTCTTTGTCAGGCAGAAGAGGTCAGGCCGGCACGGCGTTGCACCAGGGAAGTCGCCTGACCCATACGGCGCATCTCGTTGCGGCTGCACTCCGCCCATTTGACAACAAAGAGGCCAGCGAACACTTGCAGCACACGCCGCGCGGCGCTTTCCTTTAACTAAACAAGGCGGGGTAACTAAACGAACAGGGCGGGGTACCTAACAAACAAAGAGGGATGTATGGAGCCACTGCACCTGCCACCATCGCTCACCCGTGGCCGCCGTGAGTTCGCATGCACGTCGTGTGTTGACGCGCAGACGTGGCTGGAGCGCGGCGATGCGGTGGTGCAGACCATGCGCCGCGTCCTGGATGAAGACGCCTTCAAGCGCGGGTACCTGCTGAAAGACCCCGTGGTAGCGCGCACCCAAGAAACGCAGCACGGCCCATCTTCACACATGGACGAGGAGTGCGGATGTCTGTCACGTCCCAGAACCAATGGGTGTCCAAGGCACCGGACTTTCCGTGTTTGAGGGCTCCCCTGCTGAGGTGAAGCGTGACCTGGGCGCCGGGTTGCAGGCCCGTTACCTCTTCCCACACCTTGCCGTAGTAGTGGGACGGATAACACGAGCCAAGGGTGGGCTCTGTCTCCATGTCCCAACCCTGGCCGCTGTGGGCTCGGCCGATGCGCCGCACGGTGGTGGCAACTGCTCTGGTTGCCGGTTCTTTGGTCCGCTTTGCAGCGGGGCTCCGTTTTGCTGCGGCTACGAGCATGTGGTGGCCTCCTTTCGTGTCTGCCTTTCCCCACTTCCACATTGGGGGGCGGCGAGGAACGCTGGGGGAAGACGCCCTCGCCGCCGCAGGAGAGGCTGCACCGAGCTGCGTACGCCCGGAGGAACCTCGCCATGAGATGTACTGTATTGATAGCACATACATTCTGTCAACGGGCAGGTGTCCAGTTGGGGTTTTGGGAGGTACGGTTCGTCAGTAAACGAATATGGGGTGGAGCTAACTACCGTTTGCGCCAATCACAGGGAGGCGGTCGGTTGGCGGTGTGCCGCGGAGTATGGTAGATTCATACGTAGATAGCTTTTCCCTGACGCAGTGCCACGGGGATGTGCAGGAGGCATGTATGGCAGTGAAACAGGCAAAGCCGGCACGGACTGCCGTTGGCCGCACGATCCAGCGGAAGCGGGAGATGCTGGGTTGGAGCCGGCCGGAGCTTGCCCGCCATTCAGGTGTCTCCACATCCATGGTGCAGCGGATGGAAGAGGGCGCGCGCAGCCCCTCACGCGAGACGGCTGGGAAGTTGAGCCGCGCGCTGGGAATGAACGCCGTGGATCTGCTGCGGCAGGCGGGCCACTATCCGGAGCTCACCCAGTCGCCTTTGGATGCTGAGGAGCAGACGCTGGTGGATCTGTTCCGGCAACTGTCGCCAGCCTTCCGTCGAGCAATGCTTGCAGGAGCGCGGGCGTACCTGCAGCAGGCGGTCCGAGCGTCACGGCCACCAGCGGCAGGGAAGCCAGCCACTCAGCCCCGGCAGCCCCGGCAGCCCGTGCAGGCCCGTGCCGAGCGGGCGCGCGCTGCCAACGGGCCGCGGCGGCCGCGGGGACGGTAAGCTCCAGGAGGAGCCGGACAGGCTGGGGCGTGGGATGGGATTTTTTCATTCTGCCGTTTTCCTCACACGGGCACCTCAAAGAACGAAGGAGGATTTGTGGTGGTGGGAAAGCCGGTGGGGACAGCGGGCAGAGCCTACACTCTCACACTATTGCCATGACTGCTATTGCCTTCCAAACGCCACCTGGTCTTTCGCTGCTGCAGCGTCACGCACGCGCTCTGTCGCTCATTGCGCAGTACGGCTCCAACCACCTGGCGTACCTGCACAAACGGCCTGGCATGACCGTCTTTTTCGACAGTCAGCAGCACGCCTGCCTGGCATGGCGTCGTTCCCGCCGCTTCGCCGTCGTCCTCGGCGACCCCATTGGTCCGCGAGACGCGCTGCCGCGCCTTGTCCAGGAATTCTCGCAGTACTGCAGGGCCAACAGACTGCGCGACACGTATTGCGGCCTTTCCAGCCAGGCTGCGGTGCTCATCCGCGCTATGGGCTACCGCCTCCTGTACGTCGGCGATGAAGCGGTTATGGAGTTCCCCATGGGGGACCTCAGCGGCGGCGACTGGCGCGAGTGCCGTGTTGCCCGGCACCGTGCGTCCCGCCAGGGCTATGAGATTCGCGTCTTCCGTCCAGGGCTGCGCGATGTCGGCCTGCTCACGCAGCTCCACCGCGTCTCCGACGACTGGCTCGCCCGGCGCAAGCTGCCGGAGCTCGGCTTCGCCATGAGTACGTCACATGACATTGCCGACCCCAACACGCTGCTGGCCGCCGCCTACGGCCCCTCTGGCTCCATTAAGGCGTTCACCACCTGGAATCCCAATGTTGTGCGGCACGGCTGGTGTCTGGACCTCATGCGGTACCGCCACGGCACTGTAGCCGGGCTCATGGACGCTGTCATTGCCCAGTCCCTGCTATGGATGGAGGAGAACGGCTACCACGCGGCCAGCCTGGGCGGCACGCCCCTCTCCAACGAGTCCGGCAACCGCCAGGGCGTCTTACGGCTTGCTATGGACACGGCCTTTAAGATCGTCACTCGCCCGTACGGCTTTAAGAGCCTGCACCACTTCAAACAGAAGTTCAATCCGCACTGGCAGCCGCTCTATGTAGCCGCACCACACGGCGTGTCCATGGTTGCCGCCACCTACGCCATCGCCAAAGCCGTTGCGCCAACGGCCAGCGCGCTCCGCGTGGCCTGGATGGCGCTGCGCCGCTAGCTGCTCCTGTTTTCAAGCCTTGAGACAAATGGCGATGAACACGGTAAAGAGGATAGTCTGCTTGCGTCCGTCTGCCGCCGCTGCTACCATGCTTCTATGGTGAATCTCTATCAGTCCGTCCTCATGCTCGTCATCAGTGCTGCCATCATTGGCGGCGTTATCTGGATCACCCGCAAAGGGTACAAGGGCTAACGCCCGGTCTTCTGACTCCCCGTTCGTTGCCTCCGTATCGTATGTGGCCATTCAGCAGTTTTACCGCGTTGCCGCCCTGTCCCTTGGCCTAACATGACGCTCGCCTAAGTCACGGAGCGAAGTCGACTCCAACAAAAAAGAAATGGGCGAATTTTGTCCTCAGTGTTCCGAAATGACGCGCCCGAGTATAATTTCCTAAGCTGTTGCCCTCCCACGGAAGCCAAACGCAGCCCTGGGAGCATATTTCTTAACGGCTCGCGCATTATTGCGACAGCGGGCTCAAACTCCTCCTACCAGAAGAGAGTGCCAATTAAGGTTGAGGTGCGGGAAATATGGCTGTATCTGTGGCGCAGTGGCGCCGTATTTCTAGAATCCTAACGGCTGCCGCTGTTGTCTCCCTATTGGTGTCTTGGCTTGCTCTCCCAGCCAGCCCGGTGCTGGCCGCTGGGACCTTCAACCTTTCTCCCACCTCTGGAATGCCTGGTAGCACAGTAACCGTTACAGGCTCCGGCTTTGTAGCAATTGGTACGACAGCTGTGGTCACGTTTGACGGAACGCAAGTGGCTACGCCCCCAATTTCGGGTACGGGTGATGTGTCCTTTTCCTTTAACGTGCCTGCTGCGGTGCCCGGGGGTCCGCACACGGTTACGGTTACTGCTGGAGCGGAGGCGCCCGCCCAGCAGTTCCAGGTCACTAGCGTCGCCGCGCTGTCCGCCAACTCCGGCCAGCAAGGCCAGCTTATTAATATTTCCGGTCAAGGCTTTACCGCCTCGCAAGCTATTCAAATTAAATTCAACGGCGCTCTCGTTGCCGCCACTACTGCCAATGCGCAAGGCACTGTTTCCGCAGGATTTGTTGTTCCACCCGTACCGGCAGGCTTCTATCCAGTCATTGTTGGAAGCGCCCCTCCCCTTACATTTATGTTGAACTCGGGCCTCAACATTAGCCCATCCAGCGGCCCCGTGGGCGCCAGCGTTGGCATGACCGGCACGGGATTTAGCGCCGGCACCTCTATCACTATCACCTTCGATAGCGTGACGGTGAAGACCGTGCAGACCGACGCCAACGGGAGCTTCAACACCACTTTTGTGGTGCCTGCTAGTGCCGGAGGTCCCCATGCCATTGCCATTTCTGGTTCCTCCGTCGGTACTAGCCAGGCCACGTTTACTGTGAATCCCTTGATCGTGCTCGATAAGCCGAACGCCGCGCCTGGGAGCTCAGTAGGCATAACGGGCAGCGGCTTCGCTGCTAATGAAACGAACATCAGCATCACGTTTGATAACCAGACTGTAGCCTCAGGCATTACCGCGGACTCGCAGGGCCGCTGGTCCGGTACTTTTACAGTGCCCGCCGGTGTTGCAGGTTCCCACTCAGTCCGCGCCAGCGGTGCGCAGAGCACCGGCGCCACCGTGCCACAGGTGACCATTAGCCTCTCTGCCGGCCTGCGATTCGACCGCGCTTCCGGCACTCCGGGCTCAAAAGTCCGCATCAGTGGTCAAGGCTTTCCAGCAGCCGCGAGTGGCATCTCTCTTGTCATTGGTGAGACCACAGTCGCGGGCAACATCTCGTCCGACAGCTCCGGCCAATGGACGCTGGATGTCACTATCCCCACTGCGCCAAGCGGGCCAATCGCCGTCCGCGCGATAGTTCCCGGCAGTACGCCAATAGATACTGTGTTCACCATCACGCCTGGCTTTACCATCTCCCAGAGCAACGGTCAGCCGGGGACGCAGCTCACCATTGCAGGCAGCGGCTTCAGTGCGAACCAGAGCGGTATTACCTTGAATCTCGCCAGCGCAAACGCCGCCGTCAGCGCAAGCGCCCAGGGTTCCTGGATCGCCACGCTCACGGTGCCTCCCGCGCCCAAAGGCGGCTACTCCGTCAAAGTTGGCGGTTCCGCTACGGCGCCCGAGCAACCCTTCAACGTCATTCCAGGCGTGAGCGCCGGTAGCAACCGGGGCGCGCCCGGCACATCGCTCGTCGTTGTAGGCGGCGGGTTCTCCGCCAACGAGCGTGGTATCTCTGTCATCTTCGATAGGACGCCAGTCGCCACTGGCTTGAGCGCTAACGCAGAAGGCTCCTTCACTGCTACTTTCCCCATCCCACCTGTGGCGGCAGGCAACCACTTTATTTCTGCGAGCGGGACAGTATCATCCGGCGCCGGCGTTCAGGGG
Source organism: Dehalococcoidia bacterium (assembly GCA_009692665.1). Lineage (GTDB taxonomy): Bacteria > Chloroflexota > Dehalococcoidia > Lucifugimonadales > SHYT01 > SHYT01. The sequence continues at coordinate 34,514 of SHYT01000001.1, forward strand.
GACAACTTTAGCATCGGCGCGGGCATTACCGCCAACCCGTCCAAAGCAGGGCCGGGCGTCACTCTCTCCATCCAAGGCGGTGGCTTTGATGCCAATGAGAAGAACATCAACATTACCTATGACGGCACGCCTGTCGTCTCCGGCATCACCGCTGACCCCATCGGCGCGTTTGCAGCTGCATTCGTGCTGCCCCCATCAACGGGCGGCTCGCACAGCATCAAGGCCTCCGGATCGGTCACTACCGCCGCCGCTGCTGCTGAGTTGGCCTATCAAGTCACACCCACAATCAGCTTCAATCGCGCAACCAACGCTCCAGGCTCGCCTATCACTGTGAGAGGCTCCGGGTATCGCGCCAACGAGACGGGCATCATCCTCACTTTCGATGGCGCCCCCGTAGGCCAGCCCGCCACCGCTGACTCGCAAGGCTCCTTCACCTTAACATTCCAGGCGCCCGCTGCTCCTGCAGGCACGCATCGGCTCGCCGCCGCCGGCGCAACCGCCATTGGCGACACCCGCGGTGAGCAAACCTTCAGCGTCGCGCCTGCTGTGCTCCTGAGCGCCCCCAGCGGTAGCGTGGGGATGAATGTGGACATCATCGGCAGCGGCTTTGCGGCTGCCTCACCCATCACCGTGACGTACGATAGCGGTGCCGCTCGCGCCTCTGCTACCACAGACGCAACCGGCAGCTTCCGCATCGCCATGCCTATCCCCAAGTCCCGTCATGGCGAGCACCCCATCGCCGCGCAGGATGCGGCCGGCAACAGCACGCAGGTAGTGTTCACGGTGGAAAGCACTGCGCCTTCCGCGCCTAATCTCCTCTCGCCATCAACTGGCAAGAGCGGCGGCTTGTTCGGTGGCTTCCGGCCCGCGCTCCGCTGGGCCGCATCCGATGATCCCAGTGGCGCCACCTATCAATTGCAAATCGCTGAGACCGCGGACTTCGCCAGCCCGGTGCTTACCAAGAACGATCTCACTGCCGCCTCCTACACGCTGAACGAGCAGGAGGCGCTCCCGCGTGGTAAGTATTACTGGCGCGTCAAGCCTACTGACCTGGCGTCCAACGAGGGCCAATGGTCCAGCGCCTTCGTAGTGCAGTCCGGCATCATTCCGTTCTGGTCGCTTCCTCTCATCCTCGCGCTGCTGCTGGCGGGCGCTGCGGGTGCGTACTACCAGTACGTCTACAAACCGCGCAAGGCGCGTGCAGAGCCCGTCTACGTGCCGGTCACCGGCCAGATCAGGGATATGCCCAACCCGGAAGCTTCTGGCCTTGCGCTCTCCTCTGGTCGAGGCCAAACCCTGGCCACGCCACTACCCAGGCTGGCGCTTCCCGCACCTGCACGCAGAGGCCGTGGCGGCGTGGCCCCGGAAGACATGGCGCGGTTTCAAATGGTCATGGACTTCGTGCGCTCCATACCGCTGCTGGAACTCACCGCTGACCTGGCGTGGCTTGATGAGATCATCATCTCCACAGACGGCGCGGACCCGCATGAGAACGCGCTCTCAGGCACGGCATCCGTCCGCTACCAGCCGGCTTGGGCACAGCATCCCACCTATGCCGATCTCCAGCGTTTGCTCCAGGGACAGCCCTTCCAGCAGCGTCTGGACGAATACATGACTGCTGTAGACGCTTGCGCCACGGAGGCGTTGGCTCTCATTCAGGACGCCCACAGCCACCTCATGACTGCCATATCGCCGGATGCTCCAACGGACCACCGCTGGAAGCTGTCCGTCGCTGTTGCGCAGGACTCCATCGCCTGGTTCCGTGGCACCTTCCTGAAAGCGCCCTCGCAGCGCGACTACCTCATCAAATCACAAGCTGCCGCCAATGAAGCGTTCAAAATCGCTACCCTGGCCGGCGCCGATGAGGCTCCGTTCCGCGATCTGCTCATCGAGGACATCGCAGAGGCGGACGCCATTTCCTATCGGAATACCCACGTGCTGGTGCGCACTACCTACCGCGCCAACGAGCGTGCCCGCCTCCTGGCAGCCAAGATCGTCCACGTGGAAGTCCTCCGAGAGCAGCTCCAGCGGACCATCGCGCAGCTAGACCAGCGCTAACAAAGCCCCACAAAAAAGGGGGCCGGAGTAAACTCCGGCCCCCTTTTTTGAGAACCTATGCCAATGAAGAACCCTCTATGCCGCCTTCCGCTCCTCATAAGATTCCTCATCTCCAAACGGTTGTTTACCTTCCTCACGCATCCCAAGGCCCGTGAACGATCCAATATCCACGCCTATCAGCACCACCCTGTCACGGTACTGCTGGTACGCAGCCTCTAAGTCCGGCATCTCTTCCCGGCACGGTGGGCAATTACCAGCGTAAACATTCAGCACTACCAGCCTTCCGCGCAACTGGACAAGGGATACCATATCCCCGCCAAGCTGTGTTGCGCCCTAATACACGGTGAGCGTGAAGTCTCCCGCCAGGCTTCGCTCGATCGTCACTGCGCGGTCTGCTGCCTTCGCCTCGGTGGCCTGACTAGCGCCACTGCTGCCGGTGCCTTGGTGCAGCCAAGCACCACAAGTAGTCCACCAGCGCAAGCATATACCAACCAAGACGTCTTCACATCGCGCCCCAGCAAAATTCCCCTAGAACTATCGGAGTCGGAGAGCTAGAGTGTGAGGCAGGAGTGGGCATTCCGGTTCTTTCTACGGGCTATCCGTCCGAACGGCGAGAGGAGCGGGTTTTAGAACCGCTCCTCTCGCTGCTTGCGTAAAGCCTCGCCGCTAATACTGTGGTGGTGGCGCTCCAACGGCCGCAGGCTCCGGCTCGTCCGTCACCAGCGACTCAGTCGTCAAAATCATGCCCGCCACGCTCACCGCATTCTCCAGCGATGCACGAGCTACCTTCGCAGGGTCAATGATCCCCTGCTGGAACATATGGCCAAACTCCATAGTCTCCGCATTGAACGCATAATCGTCCTGGTGCTTGCGAACCTCGTACAGGATCACCTGGGCAGCCTGGCCCGCATTCTCAGCAATCATCTGGATAGGCACTTCAAGCGCCTTGCGCAGCACCAGCACGCCCGTGCGCTCATCGCCTTCTAGCGTCTTCGCGTACTCGTCCAGCTTCGCCTGCGCGCGTACCAACACAACCCCACCGCCGGGAATCACGCCCTCTTCTACCGCTGCGCGGGTAGCCGCCAGTGCGTCCTCCAGACGGTCTTTTCGCTCCTTCAGTTCAACCTCAGTCGCGCCACCAATCTTCAGCACTGCTACACCGCTGGACAGCTTCGCAACGCGCTCCTGAAGCTTCTCGCGGTCCCACTCGCTCGTCGTGATTTCTATCTGCTTCTTAAGTTGCCGCAGCCGGGAGTCAATCGCTTCCTTCGAGCCTGCGCCTTCGATGATGGTGCAGTTGTCCTTGTCCGCCGTGACCCTGCGCGCGCGCCCCAAGTCCGCGGGCGTTACCGAGTCCAGCTTCCGGCCGGCCTCTTCTGAAATGACCTTGCCTCCTGTGAGGATCGCCAGGTCATCCAGCCACGCCTTGCGGCGGTCGCTGTATGCGGGCGCTTTCACCACCAGCACGTTCAGCGTGCCGCGCAGCTTGTTCACCACCAGCGTCGCCAGTGCCTCACCTTCGCAGTCGTCTGCAATGATGACAATATTCTTCGTCACCTGGAGGATCTTCTCCAGCGTCGGAAGGATGTCGTTGACCGCGCTCAGCTTCCGGTCTGTGAGCAGGATATGTGGGCTATCAATCTCCGCCACCATCCGCTCCATGTTCGTCGCAAAGTACGGACTTACGTAGCCACGGTCAAACTGCATGCCTTCAACGTAGCTAATCTCAAGCCCCAGGCCCTTGGATTCTTCCACGGTGATGACGCCGTCCTTGCCGACCTTCTCCATCACCTCGGCGATCGTTTGCCCAATCTCCGTCTCGTGCGCGGAGAGCGACGCTACCTGCGCAATCTGCTCTTTGCCCGCAACCGGCTTGGACATCCGCTTGATCTCAGCCCTGACGATCTCCAGCCCCTTCTCCAGGCCCCGCTTCAGCACCATCGGGTCGGCGCCCGCCGCCACGTTCTTGAACCCCTCGTGCACCATGGCCTGTGTCAGCACCACCGACGTCGTAGTCCCGTCACCCGCCACGTCATTCGTCTTTGACGCTGCATCCTTAATAAGCTGCGCCCCCATGTTCTCAAATGCGTTGGGCAGTTCAATCTCTTTCGCAATGGTGACGCCGTCGCTGCAGATGAGCGGCGGGCCATACTTCTTGTCCAAAATGACGTTGCGGCCTCGGGGCCCCAGCGTTACCTTCACCACGTCCGCCAGCGCGTCTACGCCTGTGCGCAGCGCCGCGCGCGCATCTTCACCAAATTTCAGCTGCTTGCTCATGCGTTCCTTCTCTCTTCGCTCTACCGGCTGCCGGAAATCTTCGCCAAAATGTCCCGCTCGGACAGCAGCACCATGTCCTGGTCAAACTCCTTGATTTCCGACCCGGCGTACTTCGCAAACAGCACGCGCTCGCCTGCTTTCAGCTCAAGAGGCAGGCGCTTGCCCTCCTCCGTAAGACGGCCCGGCCCAACGGCCACAATCTCGCCTTCCTGAGGCTTCTCCTTCGCCGTTTCCGGCAGGAGAAGACCGCTCTTGGTCTTTGTCTCCGCCTCTACCAACTTCACCAGTACCCGGTCCCCCAGCGGCTGAAAACTCTTTGCCATGTGTCCCTCTTTCTCCTCGCGGCCGCAAATGGCCGTGTTTCCGTACGCTAATTTGGATGTTGGCCTCCAACGGCCTCCCACACGGAAAGCTATTGGACATACCGCCACTAAAAAGCACTGCTGTGAGGTCTGGGGCCTCGCGACCCATTGGTTACTCCGCAGACACTACATGATAGCAGTCGGAGGGCGAAACTGCTAACTACGCTCCGCTGAAAGCTGGGCCGCCTTGGAAGTCGGCAACGATGGCCGCCGGATGAGCCAACGGATAATCGCCCCACACATGCTCATGGTAGCGATGACGGTGAACGCCAGGGTATAGCTGCCCTGGAAGTCGAACAGCAGCGCGGTCATCATCGGCGAGAGCGCCATGATAGTTGCCTGCGCCGGCTGGAGCAGCCCGCGTATCGCGCCAAGATTTCTTGTCCCAAAGAAGTCCACCTGCACGATGATTTGCGTGGGCCCAATTGCGCCGCCAAAGAACGCCACCAGTGGTATCCCGGCAAACAGCAGCGAGGTTGGCAGCACTCAGACGTTGCCAAGTACCATGGCTCCGAACATGAAGAAGCCTAGACCAAGCACGTACTTGGGGTGAACGTAGTTTGAGACCAGTCCCCAGAACGGCTTGGTAACTGTGTCGGCGATAGCAAACATGGTCAGCGCAAACGCCGCGGCAGTTGGAGAAAGCCCGAGGTCGTGCCCAAAGGCGGGAATGCAGAACAGGCGGTTGCCCCAAATGTCAGCTAAAATACCGACTTATAAGGCAAAGCCCTCCAACAGGGAGAGGGACCGATGGAGAGGTCGGCGGGGAGTGGCGCGTCACCCCGCATCTTGACAATTCCCCCCGTACTGCACATAGTCTGCCGTGCCGTCTCACGCGAGCCGAACGGGTCGCAGACCCCTTCCCTCTCCAGCAGAGAGAGAGATTAAGAGGGAGAGGTCGCAAAAGAAAGGTGCAGCCATGCTTGACGCAAAATTCGTGGCCAAGTCCCCCGCAGACATCGGCATTGACCAGGCGCGATTGAAAAAGCTCTATGACTACGTGGAGTCTCAGGGCCTCTCCAGCGCCCAGGTCGCCCTCGGCCGCCACGGCAAAGTCGCCGGCTTCCACGCCTTCGGCAATGCCAAGCACGGCGATACCACCAGCCCCGCGTCGGCAAGCGACCTCTATTTCCTCGGCTCCACCACCAAGGTCGTCGTCGGCGCTGCGGTCTGGGGCCTCATCGAGGACAACAAGCTCAAGATCAGCGAGCGCGTCATCGACATCGTCCCTGAGTTCTGCGTGGAAGCCACAGACGATCTGACAGTGAAGCATCGCGGGGATCTGACGGTCGAGCACGTCTTGCTCCACAAAGGCGGCTTCACCACTGCCCCCATGAACCCGCTGCTCTGGGAGGACCGGGAGGGCCGCGCAAACCGCATGCGCCGATGGCGCCTCAACTGGGCCCCCGGCACCAAATGGGAGTACCACCCCAACACCGGCCACTGGGTCCTCGCTGAAATCATCTTCCGCCGCACCGGCAAAGACTTCCGCGACTATATTCGCGAGCGCATCACCGTCCCCATGGGCGTCCCCGAACTCTGCGTCGGTCTGCCCGATAGCCTCCATCACCGCGCAGCCGACATCGTCTACATGGAGACCGTTGAGCCGCCTCCCGGTGGCTGGGGCGAGGTCAGCCCGCAAGCGATCCTCAACTTCAACACCCCCAGCTCACGCCGCTCCGGTAACCCCGGCGCGGCAGCCTTGGCGAGCGCCGCCGAACTCGCGCTCTTCTTCCAGCGCCTCGTCAACCTCAAGGAGTCAGCCCCCTACACACCCTTGAAGGCCGAGACCATCAAAATGGCCACCCAGGTCCGCACCACCAAAGACGACAAACAGAACGGCGTCCCCGTCAACCGCGGCCTCAGCATCGTCATCGCCGGTGCGCAAGACAACCAGCGAGAAGGCTCCTTCGGCTCCAAAGTCTCCCCGCAGACCATCGGCCACGGCGGCGCCGGCGGCCAGATTGCCTGGGGCGACCCCGTCAGCGGCCTCTCCTTCGGCTTCGTCACCAACGGCTTCGTCGCCAACGAAAAAATCCGCGCCCGCGGCCACATGCTCAGCACCCTCGCCGCTGAGTGCGCCCTCTAGCCCGACCCAAGTGGCCACTAACTAAAGAAGGGGGCGCTTAGCGCCCCCTTCTTTGTATCGTTGTCATTCTGGAGGCCACAGCTGAGCGGAGCGAAACCCGACTCGCTTCGAGTAGGGCCAAGAATCCGTGCCCCCCCCGCCCCTGCGCCTCCGCCCGGCCTACAACAAGTCCAACACAAAGGAGAGCCGGATATTGGCTCTCCTTTGTGTTCCAATCCCTTCTCCTAGGGTCGTAGATCCTGAGTATTACCCGACTGCCAACAGTAGGGCGAATTGGAAAGAACCTTGTTGTCCATATTCCAAATGGCAGTGGAACTGAAGAAGTTTCCAAGCCACAGATAGCGGAAGTTACGGAACTGGAAGGCCTGGAAAGTGCCGAGGCTTGTGCGTTTGGAGGGTATCTGGGTGGTGTCTGTGCTGGTTGCTGAGGAGGCCCCTGCTCTGGCCTCGGTATCCGGACGCTTGTGCATGAACCCCTAACTTGTTTCCCTTGGACCTAGGTATCGTGGACCAGGTATCGTCGTACATCCAAGCGTACAATCACTCTTTCGGAATCCAAAATAGTACCTTGGGAAATAGTAGCCGCTTGGAGTGCAACGGTCACGTGCGCGCGTTGCGGTTTATATACCTTGAAGTCTATGAGCGGGTGGCCCTAGCGTGGGGGGGGCTTGGTGGCCGACTTTGGGCGGCGTCTCATTCGCGTAGCTCCGTCTGGTCGTCGGGAATGAGGGCGAGGGACTTGGCACTTGACACACTAGCCCAGTCTGGGTCACATTGATGCGGATTTCGGATGTTTAAGGGGGATGCCTATGCCGTATACCACTGACCAGTATGAGGGGATGCTTTCCGAGACTATTACGATGCCGGGGAACAAGGGCGACACGATTCATGCCTATATGGCCAAGCCGCTGGGCAGCGGACCATTTCCCGGCGTAGTGCTCATCTCGCACGCGCCTGGGTGGGACGAGTTCTTTAAGGAGACCGCCCGGCGGTTTGCGCATCACGGGTACATTGCGGTTGCACCCGACATCTGGTGCCGGACGGGGCACGGAACGGTGGACGATGTAGTGGCGAAGGCCCGCGCGGCCGGCGGGCTGCCGGACGACCAGGTCGTCGGCGATGCGGCGGGCGCGGCGAAGTACGTCAAGTCGCTGCCGACGTCCAACGGCAAAGTGGGTGTGATGGGGACGTGCTCAGGCGGACGCCACACATTCTTGGCAGCGACGCGGACGAAGGGCGTCTTCGACGCGGCGATTAACTGCTGGGGCGGGAACGTGGTGCAGCCTGCGGACAGGCTCACGCCCGCGCAGCCCGTATCGCCGGTTGACTATACAAAGGACCTGTCCTGCCCGCTGCTGGGGCTGTTTGGGAACGAGGACGCGAACCCGCCGCCTGCGCAAGTGAACCAGCTTGAGGCAGCGCTGAAGCAGCACAACAAGAATTATGAGTTCCACCGGTACGACGGCGCGGGCCACGGCTTCTTCTACTATGACCGCCCGATGTTCCGCCAGGAGGCAGCTGCGGACGGGTGGAAAAAGGTATGGGACTTCTTTGGCAAGTATTTGGCGAAGTAGGCGGGCGCAAGCAACTTCTTTCGCCTCTAAGCAACCAGTCGTACTATACTCGTTCCGAAACCAGCGCTAAGCAAGCGGCATAAGAGAAGGAGGAGCACATGGTTATCTATGAGTCCCATTACGACAAGCCTTTGGACTACAAGGATATCATCTACCAGAAGGAAGCACCCATTGCCCGCATCATCTTGAACCGGCCAGAGAAGATGAACGCACTCCGGCATCAGCTCCGCGGCGAGGTATTCCACGCTCTCAAGGTCGCCGAGCTGGACAAAGACGTTCGCGTGATCATTATCAAAGGGAACGGCCGCTGCTTCAGCGCAGGTTATGACTTGGGCACCGGGAACGACGGGTTTAGGCTTCCTGACGTAGGCCCCGTCTTTGCGAAGTGGCCCGATGGATCAAACCAGCATCTGGTCTCAGGTTGGCAACAGCTCCGGGACATTGAGAAGCCGATCATTGCGCAGGGGCATGGATACGTCCTGGCGGGCGGCACCGAGTTCGCCTCGCAGTGCGACCTGTTCGTTGTCGCTGACGACTGCCAGATCGGCTTCCCTCCAGTGCGAAGTATGACCGTGCCGCACATCCAGTGGTTCCCATTGTTGATGAACAGGCGCAAGGCGTACGAGTACATGTTCACCGGTGACTCCTTTACGGGGACCGAGGCCGTGGAGCTCGGGGTGGCCAACTATGCAGTACCACTCGCGGAACTGGACGAGTTCACCACCAAGCTGGCCAAGCGGATTGCCCTGATTTCTCCACACATGCTGGCCCTGTCCAAGCGACAGCTCAACAAGGCGTTTGAGGCCTTGGGCCACGATGCGGCGATTTCACAGGCCGCTATCTACGACATGCTGGGGGGGCTACGGCCTGACGCAGGCGATTTTGGGCGCATCCGCGGGGAGAGTGGACTGAAGGCCGCTCTCAACGACCGAGACGAGAAGTTCGGCGACTACGGGACGACTACGACGGCGCAAATGGCGCGCGACGCACGCAAGCGCGGGCAAAGCGCTGATAAGGCGCCACAGAGGTCTGCTACCACTGCGAACAAATCACCTAAGGCCGATTATTAGGAGGCATTCACTCCCAGCGATCTTGGAAGCCCAGCCTTAGGGCGGTACGGAGGACCAGTATGTGCAGCAACATTGTGGAGATCGGCTCCATTGCGGGGTGCGGGCGTGGGCCTGACGGGTGGTTTGATTTGAAGCAGGCCATTGTTTCGTTTGACCACCCCGTACACGCGGACGCGGAGCATGCGATCAACATTGACTTTGTGAACCACGATAAGGGCATAGGTGCGCGGGTAGCGGTGGAACTAACGGCGGAATCAGCGCGCGAGCTGATTAAGGTGCTGGAGGCCGCCCTGGCTCGCGGCGAGGCGGAGCACCTGACGATGGGCAGCACGGCGCAAGTGGCGCGCTAGCGCGCAGGAGCGACGAAAGGCAATGGTACGGGGCGGCCCTTAGGGCCGCCCCGTACCATTGCGGGCCATAGAAGTCTGTCTTGCGTATACTTCCTTGAATGCTCATGCCACGCTTTGGTCCTCGACCCTAGCTGGCGGAGGTCAACGATGGTATCACGCTTCTTATTCGTCCTTAGTTTCGTCGCAGTTGTGTTGACCATACACACACAATGAGGAGCGTAGATGAACGAGTTCAAGAAGTTCTTGCTTCGGGGCAATGTGCTGGACCTGGCGGTGGGCATCATTGTCGGCGCGGCGTTTGTGGCCGTCATCAACTCGCTGGTGAAGGACATGCTTACCCCGCTGCTGAGCATTCCGGGCAAGGTGGACTTTGCGGATTTGGCGTTTACCGTCAATGGCAGCACATTCCGGTACGGGAACTTTCTCAACGCCGTCATTGCATTCATTGCGATTGCGGCCGTGGTGTTCTTCTTTGTAGTGCTTCCCGCCAACAGTATGATTGCCCGGATGCGCAACGCGCCCGCGCCAGCGGACCCGACGACGCGCAAGTGCCCGGAGTGCTTGAGCGAGATCCCGCTTGCCGCCAGGCGGTGCGCGCACTGCACCAGCGCGGTGCCGCCCGCGCCGCCGCCGACGATTGCTAGAGCGTAGGACAACGAAAGAGGGGCGTCCAGTAGGCCGCCCTTCTCATCCCCAAAGGGATATGTGTCCTACGCGGCTTCTTCCTTCTTATGGTAATCAGACGGGTTTTCCAAGAAATTGTCGAAGCAATCGTTTGAGCAAAAATAGTACTTGTCACCCTCGTACTCATGGGTCATGGCAGCCGTGTGAGGTTCAAATTGCATCCCGCAGACTGGATCCTTAACGGTTTCAATTTCGGCCATTACTACCTCCTCATTCCACTCGTGCTACATTGAGACTCCTAGGCGATCGCGCTAGATGCACGGCTCCTTCCTCCACCATCGCCCAAGTTGCGATCTGGATGCATGGCGCAAATGGACGAAGCGTGCGGCAAGGATGATTACGCCACTTTATGTAGAGTGCTAAGTGGCATAACTTTCCTTCCTTTTCTTACATTTTACCTATCTTTTGTGCTATAAATACGTCAGAGGGGTGGCAGTCCTACGACGCCCGCAAGGCGTTTTGGATGGGCCGCCTATATTTTTGTGTGGCAAAGCCGCACAACCAATAGGAGTACCTAATGGCAAAGATACGGTTCTTTCTTATCACCCTATTCGCGCTTGCCCTCACGTTGGCACCCTCTGTAGCTTTGGCCCAAAACCCAACCCCGCAAGCATTCTGGGGCATTGCAAGAATTGACGGCGCGCCCGTGCCTGCGGGCACGAAGGTTGCCGCGACGGTCGATGCGGCCGAAGTAGCGTCAACCATGACCGGTGCTACGGGCACGTATACTCTCCTGGTCCAGGAAAGGACGATGGGAGAGTTCACCGGCAAGATGGTTGGCTTTAAAGTAGGCGCGCTCCCGGCTAAAGAAGCTGTGCCGTTTACGGCGTTCAACTCCGGCACGGTAGACTTGACGGCGTCCAGCGCAGCACTGCCACCGCCTCCGACACCAAGCCCAGTCACGCCGTCCGTAACACAGCCGACGGGGCCCGCCAGCTTGACCCTGCTGACCACGGCAAGCCACTCAAGCGTGCTGCTAGCTGTCGGCAATAATTTCATCACTGGTTCCCCAGTAACGTTCTCTGTCACACCCCAGACCATCACAGTTCCGCTCAATCCGGGGAAGGACGGCTCCACTGGGACTCAAGTGGGAACTATCACCTTCACCGTAAAGAGTGCATCCAGCTTTGAGGTGACGGCGAACGTCCTCCCGGTCGTAGCGCCACAGCAGCCCATCGACATCTCTTCAGGGAGCTGCGCCAGTCCCGGCATTCCTGAGACCCCCCTGAACAATCTGGTGGATGGCAAGTCCATCACCACGGTAAATAAACCGCTCACCTCGTTCTTGAAGAGCGGGTTGGTCGTCAACGTCCACAAGTCGATCCCGGAGAGCGCAGCGTACATGGCGTGCGGGGGGCTGCCTGACATGAGCCAGTTGACCGCTGCATCGGCCAATGTCTCAGCCAATGGCGACGGCATGTTCAAAGCGCTGGTGATTCTCTCCACCGGCACACCCGGCACGTACCAGATAACGGCAATGGATGCGACGGGACGCTCCACGTCCGGGATGTACACAGTCCTTCCAGGGACGCCAGGGCCGCAAGGTCCAGTCGGCGTGATAGGCACCGTAGGCTCACAGGGACCGCAGGGGGTACAGGGAGTCGTCGGACCCGCGGGCCCACAAGGCAATGCCGGTCCGGCAGGCGCGGCTGGCCCCCTGGGCGATACGGGAAAGAACCTAGGTCAGTGGATAGCAGTCATCGCTTTGATGGTGGCGGCTGCCGCAGGCATCTTTGCTATAGCAAGCGGGTTGGGTATGAGGCGGCCTCGGTCGTAATCGCAGCCGTTTCAAGAGCACAGAGGGCCCCCCGCGGTTGGCGGGGTGCCCTCTCTTTTTTAAGGAGCTTGCCAGGCGTATGCGCCGGCCTCTGAATGCTATCAACGAGATCATCAACGGCAAGAAGGCGATTACAGCCGAGACTGCCGTGCAGTTGGAGGCGGTCATGCCGGAAATTCCCGCCCGGTTCTGGATGAACCTGGAAATGGATTACCAACTCATCAAGATACACGTCAAGAGGCGCAATAAGGGATAGCGGTTGGGTTACTTGGCTGGCCCGCCTGGATTCGAACCAGGGTTAGAAGATCCAAAGTCTCCTGTGCTACCGCTGCACCACGGGCCAACGACCTGTTTGCGAGGTTTCATTTTAGCAGCTTGCCACGCAGACAGCGACTACAAGCTCCTTTTCAGGCATCAAATACTGCTCTCGAAAACTTGGTGCTGCAACTATAAACATGCTCCCTTATACTTGCGTTGTTTCTGTAGATGCGATTACCGCCGTTCCGCTGACTATCGCTGGCAGGTTAGCGGCTTCAGGCGAGGTGCTGGCCACTATCACAAGATGAGTAGCTAGGATGACTGCCGTTCGTACCAACGGATGCACACCCGGCTGTGCGATGGCTGGTTTACGGCTCGCATCTTACCGCAGCAACCCAAACTGTAGCTCTAGCGCCAGGATGCCGACGGAGAGCAGCAGCGTCACCACCGTGACCACGAGGCCCACGCGCAGGAACTCGCCAAAGGGCAGTGATGCACCTTCACGGCTGGCTACTTCCGCCACGATGATGTTGGCCACCGCGCCGATGATCGTCGCATTGCCGCCCAGTGTTGCGCCCGCGGCCAGGCTGATCCACAGCACGTCGCCGGGCACGTTCTGAATGGCGGGGATGACCAGCATGGTCATCGGAATGGCACGTGCAGCATGGAGGAGTCAGCAAGTGACTAGGTGCGCGGCCGGCGTGAGGAGTCTCCGCCTTGTGAACGGCGCGGGGGACGATCTGGTGTTGGGGGCTCCCGCTTGGTGGAGCTGGTGACCCACAATTCCGCAAGAGAGATGTCCCGCAAGCGGGTGCCGATAGTCTGTGGCAACTCATCAAACAGCCTGTCGAATGGCAGTTGTGTGGTCACCACGGTAGGCAGCTTCTCTGCCAGGCGGTGACGAAGAATATCGCTGAGGCGGTCAATTGCCCAAGGCGTCATTTGGAACGCACCAACATCGTCTACGATGAGCACTGTGCAGTCTTTGGCCCGTTGCACTACTTGGTCGTGGCGGGCGCTGTTGCTTGATGCAAGGGCGTCACGTAATTCTCCGATGAGCGCTGGGAAGTCCACAAATCCCACGGCCATGCCTGACCGTTTGCGCTGGTCAAATATGGCTGCCGCCAGATGATGATTGCATCGACCCGTGGCGCCAGAAATCACTAACGTTTTTTCGGCTGCACCGGCAAATTTCTTACAAGCATCCAGTGCCTCCACCAAGAGTACTCGCTCCGGCGCGTCCGCTGTCAGCCAGTCCTTGAAAAAAGACTCGAACGTCAGCGCCGCCAGGCTACCTTCAATATTTGCGGGCAGACAAAAGGTTTCGGTAGCTACTGCGCGGCCGACTTCCACCAGCCTGGTGACTGCGGCGTCCGTAAGACGGGAGCGTATCCGTTCGTCCAGGCGCTCCAGCGGAGTGCTCACCGTAATCACTGTCGGCAGCAACAAGTTGTATCGGTGGTTTATCAATTGAAGTAACTTTTCCTGAGCCCACGGTGTGGCGCCGTGGGCTCCCATGTCGTCCAGGATGAGCAGTGGCGTGTTCCGGATGCGCTCAGACAAGTCGTCGTACGGCAAATCACTGTTGGGTGAGAAGCTGGAGCGCAACCGATCCAACAAGTCCGCAACAGTGACGAAGAACGCCAGTTGTCCCCGCTCAATGGCTGCGTGGGCGATAGCTGCGGCTAAGTGCGTCTTGCCGGTACCGCTGGAGCCGGTGAGCACCAGCCAGCCCTTTGGCTGTTCCGCGTAGCTCTTGCAAATCGCTAACGTGGTTCGGAACAAGCGCTGCGCCGTAGGGTCTTTGCCGCGGCCGTCCGGATTGAGCGTCTGGAATGTGAAACGCGTCATGTCTGAGAGGCCACTGTAGCGGATGAGCACGCCCTGGCGCTCAGCCTCCATCTTTTTCACGTGGCATTGGCAGGGAAATAGTTTCCCGAAGTCGGCATGGCCAAGGGGCACGTCATGCCGGACCCAGCCGCCACCATGACAGATCGGGCAGTCGTCTTCAGGATGCTCCGATGGCTGGCTAGGAACGCCGCTTGACGTACCGCTCGTAGCCTCGGCGATATTCTTCAGGGTCAATTTTTTGAGCACGTCTCCCAGACGTTCCATCTACTCGCCCTTCTTCCTGCCAGCGGCGCAAAATGGCGGACACGTACGCCCAGCTGCGCTTATTCTGTCGCACCGCCTCCTTGAAAGCGTCTTCAGTCCAGTCCGCAGGATACTCTTTTTCCGCGTCTTTAAGCTCATCGCCAATGAGCGGAGTAATCACTCGCCCAATGGACTTTTCGTAAAGGTCAAAGATGGAAGGGCGCTGCACCGCCGGCTCCGTAACCTTGAGCACCGTGAACGGCGGTAGCGTAGCCTCGCCCTTCCGCAACTGCTCCACCAGCCTCTGCTCTTTAGGGGTGTTCACAAAGAAGACATCTTCGGCGCCGCTCCCAGCTTCTGCCGTCACATGCAGCAGGACGCACCGCTGCGCAAGCGCCAGTGTTGCGCTGCGAACAGCATTTTGCGAACCGCCCACGCTGACCGACAAAATGGGGTCTGCAAGCATCTCGCTCATCGTGATGCAGCGGACAGCGCCCTTCTTGCGGTGCAGCAAATAAAAGAAGCGCAGCGCGCACTTCAACTCCGTCAGGTCAGTGACCTGTTCTAGCATAGTGCTGAAGAACAGGTTTGGCAGCGGCGTCGCGTCTGACGTTGAGGGGAAGCCGTCAAAGCCTGCCACAGTTGCACCACCGTACTGCTAATGGCTGTCTCACGCACCAATATCGACCTGCCATCTACAGTAACGGGTGGAGCGCTGGCACGCTAGTCCTCCCTGACTTCAAGTCTCTCCCTTTTAGAGCCTGCCCTGAGTGTTACCCGACTGCCAACAGTAGGGCGAAGACGAAGAGGAGAGGTCGGAGCGGGGTGGGTGTGGCCCAGGTATCTAAGAAGGCAGTCGTTCTGTAATCAGTCCTTAATACCCAGGCAATGGATTGTTTATATATGCGGCGCACAATAAGAGAAAGCCGAGTCATCGGCGCGAATATACGGAAGTAGATATGGAGGCACTCCTATGGATGCTTTGGACAGAGCGTTTGACTATTTGGCCCCTGATTTTCCCTATCACCGCTCCATTGAGAAGTTTGAGCATCGCCCGGTTTGGCTGAGGCCGCAGACTGCTCCCAAGAAAAAGGCCGCTCGTCCTTCTGGCGAAGCACGGGTGCTGAGAGGCAGTGAGACGTGGTATGGCCAGACCTTGGATGAGTGGAAAGAGCAGACGCTGCGGACAGCGTAACCGGCAGCCGGCCTTTCGCGCGGCCTACTTTTTCTTCTTAGACTGCTGCTTCACCGGTATTGGCATCGTGATGATACGTGTGTTCACACACGCGCCGCCGCGTACCTCGTACACATGCGTGGCAACGCTATCGAGAATGTCCTGGTCATGGGTAGCGCACATGATCGTGCCGTCGTAGCCCTTGAGCGCCGTCACCAAACTCTCGCGCGTGGCGCGGTCTAGGTGGTTTGTGGGCTCGTCCAGCAGCAGCACATTTGTTGGCTGAATCAGGAACTTCGCCAGCGCCACGCGGCTGCGCTCTCCGCCAGAGAGCACGGAGACCGGCTTGAATACGTCATCGCCCTTGAACAGGAATTTGCCCAACACGTTGCGGACTGTGCCTTCTGTGGCAGTGCCGGCAACGGACTGCACCTCTTCCAGAACGGTCCGCTCCGGGTCCAACGCCTCGTCCTGATGCTGCTCGTAGTAGCCAAAACGGGCGTGCTCTGCCCACGCGACCGTGCCTTCCAGCGGTTCCACCTGCCCAGCCGCAATGCGCAGCAGCGTGCTCTTGCCGCTGCCGTTCGGCCCAACCAGCACAACTTTTTGGCCGCGCTCCACGGTGAGGCTCACATCTACCAGCACAATGTCGTCGTCATACGCATGGCTGACGGACGCGAGCGTGACTACCTTTTGCTCCACACGCCCCAGTGACGTAATCGAGAATCTGGCGGTTCCCGCTTCCCTAGGCCGCTCCAGCCGCACTACCTTGGCTAGCTGCTTTTCCCGGCTTTGCGCCAGGGAGGCTTTGGTGCCGGCGCGGAAGCGGTTGATGAACACTTCTTGCTTGGCTATCTTGCGCTCCTGGCGGCTGGCCGCTTGCTCTTGCAGCACACTCCGTTTCTCTTTCTGTTGCAGGTACTTGGTGTAGTTGCCGGTGTAGGAGGCGACGCCGGAATCGCCGACCTCCAGAACACGCTTCACTACCTTGTCAAGAAACGCGCTGTCGTGCGTCACCAGCACCAGGGTGCCCTGGTAGTCCGTCAGCTCCCGTGCCAGGTAGCCGCGTGCGCTCTCGTCCAAATGGTTGGTTGGCTCATCCAGCAACATGTGGTCAGGGCGCCGCACCAGCACTTTGGCCAGCGCGATGCGCATGCGCCAGCCGCCGCTGAAAGCGCCGCAGAGCTTGGCGCGGTCGGTGGTCTTGAAGCCCAGTCCTCGAAGCACTCGGTCAACGCGCACGCCTATGGTGTGGCCGTCTAGCAGGTCATACCGTTCATACAGGCCCAGTTGCTCCGTGCTGAGTGCGGCGGCGTCAATGGCAGGATCATCTGCCGCATCAACAAGGCGGCGTTCGACTTCTTGTATGCGGAGCTCAATGGCGCGCGCCTCAGGGAACGCAGTCCATGCTTCCGCCTCAAGTGTGTTGTCGGGGTCGAATCCGGACTCCTGCTTCAAGTAGCCCAGGGAGCCGCCGCGGTGTCCAGCGGAGCCGGACGTTGGCGACTCCTCGTCCGCCAGCATGCGCAGCAGCGTGGTCTTCCCAGCGCCGTTGCTGCCTACGAGCGCCACGCGCTCGCCGGCGGCGATACTAAACGAGACGTCCTTGAGCAGGTCGCGAGACCCGAATGATTTGGTAAGACGATCAGCAAATAACATGAACTACTAGTATATACCGTGGCTAGCTCGTGACCTAATCCACGGTGCTTAGCGTGATTTCTTGAAAGCGCTTCCCATTTGACTCCTCGCGGTGCTCGACGGCCTTGCACAAAACATACTCGCACGAAAAAGCCGCCGCCATCCACACGCCCCCCCCTTTGTCATTCTTGTATCTTAGGGATGGTGAGCGGAGCGGAGTCGAAGCTTGCCCTGGGAATAATTAACTATCAATCTACCAACTGCCAAACAAATTTCCCTCTCCAGCAGGGAGAGGGACTAAGGGAAAGGTCGGCGGGGAGGGGGGGCGCAGACCTCAAACTGAGCCGAGGGGTCACAGATTCCAAGCCGTGCCAAGGAGGAGAAACGTCCCGACTTTCAGGGCAAGCCCATTTGCCTGACCCTCGCTACGATTCCGGAGTTTCCTGAGGTTCCTCGTGAGGTGCAGCTACTAACTCTGGCAGTAGCTTGCCCTCCCCGCTGACCAGCTTGAACTCTCCCGTCGGCTGCATCTCATACACGGCCGATGCTGTGTTCTTGGGAAGGTCTCTAATCGGCTTTCCCGGCAGTTGCACCACGCCACCTTCCGGCAGGTTTTGGAAATTCTCCACCGCCCGGCGCAACGCATGCCGGCCGTCCAGTCCCATCTTCGCCAGCGCGGGGTTCAAGACCTGGTTGATGACGTCCCGGGCCGACCCCATGCCGGCCGCCAGCACAGCCTCAACAAACTGGTCGCCATTGGGCAGTTGCACTGCGGGCATCCTGTACCGGTTTGATACCTTCATGAGCGATTCCAGCGCCTGGTCCGGCAAATACTTTAGGTGAATGCGGACAATGCTGCTGAAATTCCCCTCGTGCGCGCCCTCGTCAGTTTCCGGGAACCTGATGGCGCCCGCAATGGCCGGGAAGACCTGCCGTCCTGCCTCGTCCACGGGGCTGCCGTATTCATTCCACAGGCGCATCCGCAGCGCCGTGTAGTTCCAGCGTGTGTGCCGTTCCTGGAAGATGGCGTATGCGGCCCCGTCCAGCGGCGACCCCTCAAAGCCCATTTGACGTTGGAACGTCCAGTGGTCGTCCGCGGCCTGCGCTAGGTATTTGTCCACCCACTCCTGTGTATAGAGGCCAGAGTCAATCAGCGCGTGCCGGAACGTCTGTCCGTGGCGCCGTTCCTCAAATCCCCACTGGACGTAAATCTCGCGTGTATCCACGGTGTTCCCGGCAGCGTTGATGCCGGCGAATACGTAGTCGTCCACAAACGACTCAACGCCTAAGAACCCAAGCAGGATCTCGCGAGAGTCGTTGCTGACCAAATGACTGTACTTGGCCATCTCTTTTCTCTGAGGCAGCCTGTCAGGGAACCACATGCGCGTCTTAGCGGCCTGCGCAAAGTAGGCTTCGTAGTGTTGCCTGACTTCTCGTTGAATGGCTGCCTGCTTGGCCTGCATCGTGAACGGGCCTGGAATGACTGTTACCACAGGAGTCCTTTCATTGTCTTTGGGTGGTAGGGTAGTGGTCTTCGGTCAATATGACGGAATGGCCTAGCCTGCGGGTGCGCTTGGTACTGCGATGTCCTCGGACGCGAACACTGCTTCTCGCAGAATTCGCTCGCGGTACTCCTCCCTGAGTGCGTCAGACGCCACTAGGTCTACCGATCGTCCCAAAAGGTCCTCCAGATATTGCTGGAGACCGATAAACGTTAAGAGACCCACAGGTTTCTCAAAATCCACCAGAATGTCCACGTCGCTGTCTGGCCTGGCCTCTTCACGGGCAACTGAGCCAAAGAGGGACAAAGAACGCACATCAAACTTTTTCAGTTCAGTGCGATGCGACGCTAACAACTTCATGATCGCATTTCTGTCCATAGTAGTCTCCTGCATTCTAGCTTAGAGTCTACACTTTTTGTTGGCGCGCCTATCCCGCCGTTGGTGCGCTCGGCGCATCCTCAAACCGCACCAGCCGGTTATTGAACCGTAGGTACACGCTCCCAACCGGCCCGTGCCGGTGCTTGGCCACGATGATCTCTGCGATGTTCTCCGGGTAGGGCCGCTCAGGGTGCATTTGTTCCCATTCTTCAGGCTTCACGTACATGTCTTCTCGGGAAATGAACATCACCACGTCCGAGTCTTGCTCAATGCTCCCGCTGTCCCGTAAGTCGGATAGCTGTGGCTTGTGGCCGGTCCGCATCTCCACTGCGCGGTTCAGCTGCGAGCATGCCAGCACTGGAATATTGAGCTCCCGCGCCAGCGCTTTCAGTGACCGGGATATCTCTGAGATTTCCTGCACGCGGTTGTCTGATCGGGCGTTTGGCCCGCTGATAAGCTGCAAGTAGTCAACAATGAGCAGGTCCAGCCCGTGCTGCATCGCCAGGCGGCGCGCGCGGCTGCGTATTTCCATCACCCGCAGCATCGGCGTATCGTCCATGTAGAGCTTCAGCTCGGACAGCTTCCCTACCGCATCAATGAGCCGTTCCGCTTCGTACTGCCCGTACAGGCCCGCCCGCATGCGCGCCCACTGCCGCCCCTCAATGCCCGTCTCGGCCGCCAGCAGCCGCAGCGCTAGTTGCTCCTTGCTCATCTCCAGGCTAAAGAACCCCACGGACGCCCCTTCGGCAGCCGCGTTCCGCGCCATGTTCAGAGCTAGCGCGCTCTTGCCCACGCTTGGCCGTGCCGCCAGAATGACCAGGTCGGAACGCTGCAGTCCACCCAGCAGCTCGTCAAGCTGCACCATCTTGGTGCGAATAGGCGCTGTGCCGGTGCCGAGCGGGCCGCTCACTTCCGCGTTCGTCATCTCGCCCAGGAAGCGGTCCAGGATTTCCCGCAACGGCACAAAGTCGCGGGTTCCCTGGTTGGTGCGGAGCTTGAAGAGCAGGTCCTCCGCCTGGTTGAGAGCGGCTTCGGAGTCAGCCGGCCCCTCATAGCCAATGGCCGCTATCTCTGACGCTGCTCTAATGAGCCGCCGCAACAGCGCTGTGCGCGCCACAATCCGTGCGTACTCTTCGATATGGACAGACGTGGGAACGCCCGCAATCAGGCTGCTCAAGTAGGCTGGCCCACCCGCGTCCTGCAGCCACTCGCGGCGGGCAAGCTCATCGGTGACGGTACCCTGGTCAATGACCGTGCCGCGCTGAAAGAGCGCCAGGCATGCCTCAAAGCAGCGACGGGTGTGCTGGTTGAAGAAATCGTCTGGACGCAGCAGGTCAGCAACGCGGGCGATGGTTTCACCGTCCAGCAGCAGCGACCCTACGACGTATTCTTCGTTTTCAAGACTATGCGGGGGAACCCTCTCCGCGTACATCGACAGCCGCGCCCTCCGCATTTTCGCTCGTAGGTGCTGGTTGGCCAGATGCTTCCACGTTCACGGTAACAGTGGCAGACATATCGGCGTTGAACTTCACGGGTACCTTGTAGGTGCCAAGCGCGCGGATGGGGTCAGGCAGCTCAATGAGGCGGCGGTCAACTTCCAGGCCAAGCTCGCGCTTGATCTGGTCCGCAATGGACATGTTTGTGATCGAGCCATAGAGACGGCCGCCCTCGCCGGCGCGGGCGCGAAGCGTTATCGCGGAGCCCTCAATGCGCTTCACCAGGTCAGACTGCTTCAGCACCAGCACTTTGCGCTTTTGTTCTGCCACGATCTTCACCTTGGCAATGCGCTTCATGTGCTCGGGCGTGGCTATCACTGCCAGGCCCTGCGGCACCAGGTAGTTGCGCGCGAACCCCCGCTGCACTTCTTTCACCTCGCCGGCCATGTGGCGAGGCGGAACGTCTTGCACAAACAACATACGAATACGCATGAAAACTCCCTTGTTTTTGCCCCGTTTTGGTAAAATTAGAACTTGCGTTCTAGTAGCGGTTGACTGACAATAGTATACACGAACTGGACTCGCTCTGGCGTACTCAGTGTCGCGGGAGGTTCCTATGGCAGTCAAGTGTTCAGTGACATGTCTTCCGCTTTCTTCCCTTCTCTCTTCACGAGAGGAGGAACCATCTGTAGCGCCAATTCCATGTCCTGAGCGAAGTCGAAGGAATGAATTGGCGGAGGACAAATGCCAAGCCCAACGTGCGCCAATCCACACCGCAGAGCATCCTGTCACCTCCTCCGCACGTGGTCCAATGCCACCCAGTTGTTGCAAGATGCTCTCATTCACATACGTTCCCGAGCAAAAAACGGCGGAACTCGTCAGCACGAACAGCAGGCGAAGTGGCCCTCCGCAAGCCCCCTCATCGAAGCGCAGTAAGGACTTGGTAACCCGAATGTCATAGGCCCGATTGTCATAAGAAGATGTGGATGGTAGCATCGGGCTGCCATCCTAAAAGAGAGGAGCACAATGGCATCAATGGCAACTACAGATAAAGAGAAGGCAGAACGCAGGAAAGCCCTGGACTTGGCGCTGGCGCAAGTGGAGCGGCAGTTTGGCAAGGGCACCGTGATGCGCCTTGGTGAGGCGGACCACCTGGAAGTGGAGTCTATCTCCACCGGCTCGCTGTCACTGGACATCGCCCTGGGCGTTGGCGGTGTACCACGCGGCCGCATTATCGAGATTTACGGCGCTGAGTCCTCCGGCAAAAGCACGCTGGCGCTCCAAGTGGTAGCGCAGGCCCAGCGCGAGGGCGGTACGGCGGCGTACCTGGACGTTGAGCACGCACTTGACCCGGCGTACGCAAAGAAGCTGGGCGTAGACATAGATGAGTTGCTCATCTCGCAGCCGGACACCGCGGAGCAGACGCTGGAAGTGGCGGATTACCTGGTGCGCAGCGGCGCCGTTGACGTGGTCGTCATTGACAGCGTGGCCGCGCTCGTGCCCAAAGCAGAGCTCGAAGGCGAAATGGGCGACGTGCACATGGGCCTGCAGGCGCGGCTCATGTCGCAAGCGCTGCGGAAGCTGACGGGTTCCATTGCCCGCTCCAGGACCGTGGTCATCTTCATCAACCAGCTCCGCGAGAAGATAGGCGTAATGTTCGGCAATCCTGAGACAACCTCCGGTGGCCGCGCCCTCAAGTTCTACGCGTCCGTCCGTATTGACCTGCGCCGCACTGAGACCATCAAGCAGGGGAACGATGCGGTTGGCGCGCGCGTGAAGGCGCGTGTGGTGAAGAACAAAGTGGCGGCCCCGTTCCGCGTAGCGGAGTTTGACATCATGTTCGGCCACGGCATTTCCAAGTCCGGCGACTTGCTGGACCTGGGCACAAACTTTGGGATTCTCAAGAAGAACGGCGCCTTTTACTCCTTCGGTGAAGTCCGGCTCGGTCAGGGCCGTGAGGCCTCCCGCGATTATCTGGAGAAGCATCCTGAAGTCGCCGGCTCCATCGAGAAGCAGATCCGCGCCGCGGCAAGCACCCACGCAGCCACGCTCATGGGCGGGGCCACGCCTGAGGGCGAGGAAAGCGAAGCAGAAGAGAAGGAGTAGCCCTCCTGGCTGATTACGTAGGGGCGGGTTTAAAACCCGCCCCTACCACAGAGGACTAAGGTGTCATCTTCGTCGTGCTCGGAACTGGCCGTTGTGCAAAGAAGTACGCGATGAATCCAACCAGGCTCGCTACGGCCAAAATAGTCAGCGCCGTGGTATAGCTCCGCGTCGTGTCATACGCCCAGCCCGCGTAGACCGGGCCAATAACGCCGCCCACAGTACCAAAGGCTTGCATGGTACCGCTAATCGCACCAAGCGACTTGCGCCCAAAGTACTCCCCGCGTACCGCGAACTGCACCGGGACAATCCCCTGCCCAACGCCATAAAGAAATGCGTACAGATGAATCTGCGGCGTAGATGTTGCGTGCGCCAGCGCGAAGATGCCAAGCCCCTGCACAATAACCGCTATTGCAAGCAGGCGCCGCTTGGAGAGGAAGTCCCCCAGCCAGCCCCAGAGAAGGCGGCCCGCCATGCCCCAGAGGCTTGCGAGTCCAATGTAGTTCGCCGCGGTCTGGGCTGCCATGCCTTTATCCGTCAGCAGCGGAATGGAGTGGATAGCCATGGAGCTCACCGCCAAGTTGGATAGCATGAGTCCCATCCCCAGGAGCCAGAACGACTTTGTCGCCAGCGCCTGGCGCAGCGTGAAATCAACTTCCTTGGCCTGCTCCCGTACCGGACGTTTGACGTTTGCGGCGGCTGGCGCTGCGGGACCGCCGTCCGGTTGCAAGCCGTACTGCTCTGGGCTGCGGTGCATAAACGTGGTTACGGCCATGCCAACAGCGCACACGGTAAAGCCCATAACCAGTGCGGCGTTTCGCCAGCCGTAGTTGCTTACCAACCAGCCTATAAGCGGTGTCAGTGCTGCGCCGCCCAGCGCAAAGCCGGTGGTCAAAATAGCGAAGGCGCGGGACCGTTTGCGAATAAACCACTTGCCTACCGTTGCTTGCCCTGGAAGCTGCACAGTACCAGTGCCAAGCGAGATGAGCGGGACAAAAGCAAGGTAAAACAACCACAGAGAGTCCACAAAAAACAGCAGAATGAAACCGGCAGTGGCCAGAACGAAGCCGCCCCACATGACGATTCTGGGGCCATACTTGTCCGCCAGGCCGCCCACAACCAGGCCTTCAATAGCTCCCTGCATGGACCCCAAAGACGCCGCGCCGGACACAGCACTGCGCGACCACCCGAACTGCTCCGTAATGGGTTTCAAAAAGACGCCAAACACGCCAAAGCGAATCCCACCAGCCAGGAAGTATGTGACCGTTGCCGCCGCGAGAATGATCCAACCGTGGAAGACCTTAACACCGAAGACAGACCCACCTGGTTTCAGCACAGCGGAAAACTCCTCGCAGTATTGCAGTTTTTAGGAATCAATACGCCATCGCTCATTCTTGTCGGAAAAATGCATTGATTGGCGTGGATGAAAGCGATGGTCATGACTCGGAGTAGGGTAGCATCCGCCCGCGCCAAAGACAACGTACGGGGCCGCTCGCAGCGGCAACCTTAGGGGCGTGCGCCGGTAAGGCGCTTGGTGAAGAAGGCTGCCCTGTAGCGCGCGGACGGCCCAATGCCCGTCCAGTGGGACGCCCGCTTCATGTCTCGCCAGCCTAATGCAAAGTGGGCACGAGTGTAGCACCACTCACTCGATTTGGCCAACCATTTCTGGCGGGCGGTACTACTGGCAGGCTACAATGGGCAGGACACACAAGATACCAGAACGGAGGACACGGCCCATGCCTATCCTTTCTGACCAAGACAAGAAAGCGCTCGAGGCCAAATTCAAGGCGGAGCTCAAGGATGAGGTCCTACTGCGGCTGTTCACGGTGCGCGCCGCAGGTCTCCTGGTGCTGCCGGGCCGCGATTGCCCAACCTGCCCGCAAGCCAACGAGCTGCTCACTGAACTTGCGTCCCTCAGTCCCAAAATCAAGGTGGAAGCATACGACTTCTACATGAAGCCGCAAGAGGCCCAGGCAGCGGCCGTTGACCGCGTTCCATGCATAGTCATCAGCCGCAGCAAGGACAAGGCAAACAACATCAAGTTCTACGGCATCCCGTCCGGCTACGAGTTCATTACCCTGTTAGAAGCAATCATGGCGCTCTCCAAGGGGCTAAATCCGCTCAAGCCGCTCACGCGTAAAGCCTTAAGGATGCTGGACAAAGATGTGCGCATCCAAGTCTTTGTCACTCCCACCTGCACTTTTTGCCCGCAGATTGCCAGGCTGGTGCATGCAATGGCGATGGAGACTGAGCACATCAAAGCGGACGTTATAGAGGTACAGGAGTTCCCGCACTTGGCGCAGGCGTTCCGCGTGCAGTCCGTGCCCAAGACTGTTATCAACGGCCTGACCGAAATTGTGGGTGCGGTGCCGGAAGAGACGTTCATCCAAAGGCTGCTCACCGCCATCGGCCGTGAGGACCTGCTGGAAATAGCGCGTGTGCCGGGCGATACAGGGCCCGTAAACGCGCCCTCATCATTAGTTGGACGGGAGCCCCAGCAGCAAGGTGCCCCTGGTGGAAGGAAGTTGGTCTAATGCACTGGAGCCGTTTCGCGTTTCTAGTTGGCGTGATGCTTGTTATCGGCGCGCTAGCCGGCGGCTCTTGGCGTAGCGTGGCGCAGGCGCAGAGCGCGCCGGCGGTGCAAGTGACGGATAGCAGCGCGGAGAGCAAGTTCCCCAGCGGTATGCAGTTCAAACTCAAGCTCAATGGCGCGGCCGCCGTCAAAGAAATTACTGTCCGAGTAAGCGTCATGGGCGCGAGGGTGCAGCAGTACGGCACCATGCCACTGCCGCAATCGGGCTCTAACGAGCCGCAGTTGCTCTTCAGAACGGACACGGGCGATCGCTACATACCACCCGGCTCGCTGGTGACCTACTTCTTTGAGGTACGTGACATGGCCGGCAACATCACTACAACGAAACCGAAGCAGTTTATCTATGACGATCCGCGCTTCACATGGCAGGAGCTGAAGAAGGGGAATACCACCATTCGCTTTTACGGCCCGGTTCAGCGGCGCGCGGAGACGGTGGCGGACGCCATTCAAATCACCATAGATAAAATAGGCAAGGGCCTGTTTGGGCTGACGGACGCGCAAATCAGCCCGGTACGGATCACCATGTACAACAGCTGGCACGACGAGCTTTCCGCCCTGCCGTTTGAAAGCAATGCGAAGAACCGGGAGCTTGATGTTGAAGGCGTGACCTTCTCACAGTTCAAAATGATTCTTCTTCACGCAGACGTGCCCAACGTGCGCGGGGTCGCATCGCATGAGATGACGCACTTCTTGCTAGGTGATGCGCTTGGCCAGTTAGTAGGTTTGGTGCCGGCGTGGATGAACGAGGGGTTGGCGGAGTACGGGAACCTGGAGCCAGGGCAGCAATATGAGCAGTTCCTGGCGCTGGCGATTGCGCGAGGGACGCTTAAGCCACTTACCTCCTTGACCGTCATGCCTGGTGTCGCCCTGGACGCCATCACGGTCTACGGGCAGGGGCATAGTGTGATGGACTACCTCATTTCAACCTACGGGACGGACAAGTTCCGCCTGATGCTGCAGACAATTCGACAGGGGCAGTCCATCGATACATCCTTGAGAGCGGCCTATGGGGTTGACCGGTTTGGCCTGGACCAGCAGTGGCGCGCTCAGATCGGTGCACCGGCGCTCCAGACGGACGCCCGCAGTGGCGCGCTACCGCCATCTGCCCCGCGACCAACCGTGGAGCCATTCCAGCTGCCCAACCCGTCGTCCCCTTCGACCACCGCGCCGTCCAGCCCGCCTGCCGGGACACCTGCTAGCACGCCTCCCGCGGTGCCTACCGCAAGCGACGAGGCGCCTCGTCGGGAAGGTGGCGGAGCGTGCATGCGTGCGGATGGGCCGGTCACGCTGGACCTGGGGATGTGGCTAGGTCTGGGTGGCGCTCTTGCATTCGTGGCAGTAAAGCGCAAGCGCTTCTAGGGCGACTAACACGATAGCGTTGCTCAGGAGTCGTCCCGGGAGGCCCCTTACATTTGCCGCTACCACGTTTTGAAAAACGCAAAGGCAGCGCACGGACATACCGCGCCTCTGTCATTCACAAATGTCCAGCAACATAGGTCAGAAGCCTGTCGAGGCCTTCTCGAGTGGCTCTTTTATCTGGCTCTCGCCAAGCTTAATGAGCTCGCCAATCGCAATGTGCGTCAACTCAGGACGCCGTAAAGGCTGGGCGTGCAAAATCTCGTACCGATTCCTTCTGCCGACCTTGACCTTGCGGATGTAGCCCGCCATTTCAAGGTCCTTGATGATGGGCAACGCGGCAGGGCCAATATGCTGCGGAAGCCAAGATATCCAAGGTTATGGGCCAGTCTTTTCCAGCAAATAGCCAACGCCGGCCCTGGTAAGAATGTACTTCGGCTCGCGGGCGTCGTCGCCCAGCTTCTGCCGGAGCCTGGCTATGGTCACGCGGAGCAGGTGCGCTTCGCCAATGTATTCGTGCCCTACACATGCTCCAGAATTAGGTCTGGAGTGACCATCCGGCCCGCATTAGTCGCAAGGTACAGCAGCAAACGGCGCTCGGTAGCGGTCAGTTGCAGCTCTTGCGCGCCCATGCTGACCCGGTTGCGGTCAAAGTCGATAGTTAGGTCATGCAGTCAGAAAGGTGGAACACTGGAGAACGGCGCACCGTCCTGCGGCACAGCCCGGCGCAGCACAGCCTTCACACGGGCCAGCAGTTCCCGGGAGAAAAACGGCTTAATAACGTAGTCGTCCGCGCCAATCTCCAGGCCCCGCACACGGTCTTCGTCGCCGCCCTTGCCGGTTACCACAATAATGGGAACTTGAGAGAACTCGCGTATGCTGCGGCAGACGCTGAACCCGTCCATGCCCGGCATGGCAACGTCCAGCAACACCAGCGATGGAGGCGTCTCAGCTACAATCTGGATGGCTTGCGGCCCATCCTGCGCCGCTACCACCGTGTAGCCTTGCGTCTCAAGGATGCTGCGTTCAAGCTTCAGGATACGCGACTCATCATCCACGGTCAGAATAGTGATACGTCCCTGGGTCATGCTGCTCCTCAGAACCATGCTTTTGCAGCGACGGACTTCTAGGGGCTTGATACTTTGCCGCATACTTCCACAGGAATTCCAGATCTATGTCAAGGTGTAAAACCGCAGCATGCAGTGCTACCACTCCCGAACATACGAATGGACACGTTGTGGGGATTGGAAATCTTGTCGCTGTGCGAGCTATCAGGAGGAAGTCAAGCTAGCGAGTGCGCGGGTTCAGCACGTCGTTGAGCGCGTCCCCCAGCAGATTCCACGCAAAGATGATAACCATGAGCACAATCACTGGGGGCAGAATGATCCATGGTTGGTTACGCAGAATGGTCAAGTTCTGCCCTTCTCCAATCATTCTCCCAAGTGAAGGAATGGGCGGCTGGATGCCAATTCCCAAAAAGCTGAGCGTGGCCTCTGCAGCGGCAACAGACCCGAAACCCAAGGACACGGCCACAATGATGGGCGGAAGCGCGTTGGGCAACAGATGCACAACCATGATGCGCCATACCGATGCACCTGAAGCCCTGGCTGCATCCACAAATTGGGTCTCTTTGAGATAGAG
Source organism: Dehalococcoidia bacterium (assembly GCA_009692665.1). Classification (GTDB taxonomy): domain Bacteria; phylum Chloroflexota; class Dehalococcoidia; order Lucifugimonadales; family SHYT01; genus SHYT01. The sequence goes on from SHYT01000001.1 coordinate 62,928, forward strand.
GATTTGGCCACGCACCAGACGGGCCATACCCACCCAGCTAAAGGCTGCAAGGGCGCCAAAGACAACGAGATAGTCCACAATACCCCATCGGACAAGGCCGGTGATGCCAGTACTATCTTCAAAGTTACGGATCATGTCTAACACGCGAGGTCTGATGGTAGCCGCAATGATGATCATAAGGAAGATGTGAGGGAACGCCATAAACACTTCGCCAACCCGTGAGATGAGGGTGTCCACCCACCGGCCATAGTAGCCCGCCAAGAGTCCCAGGATGAGACCGATGAGCAAGGTTCCGGTGATAACGGATACAACTGTGAGGATGAGGCTGGTCCGCATGCTAAAGACGAGTCTGCTGAATATGTCCCGCCCAATGTAGTCCGTTCCCAAAAGATGCTGCGTGCTGGGCGCCTGGCGCACCTGTGTGACGTCCTGATGGTTGTAGTCGTAAGGGGCGATAACGTTTGCAAAGATGCCAGATGCATAAAGGATGGCGAGCAGGGCAATGGCAATGACTGCCTTAGGCCTTCTTAAAAGGCGGCGCGCGGCAATAGCCCAGAGGCCGCGATTTTGCGCCGGCTTGACGCCTAACGATTGTTCAGCTGGTGTAGTGGCCACCGCTCACTTACCTGTACCTGATTCGCGGGTCAGCCACGGCGTAGAGGATGTCCGCAATGAGATTGGCAACTACGAATGCGGTCGCGCCCATAAGCGTGGTGCCCATGACTACCGGGTAATCTCTCTGTGACACCGCCGTAAGAGCCAAGTTGCCAACCCCAGGAATGCCAAATAGCAGCTCAATGATGACTGCGCCTGAGACAAGCCCAGCCAAGGAGAGCCCTGCCGTCGTGATAATCGGGATGAGCGCATTACGGAGCACGTGGCGCGTCTGGACAACGAATTCAGGCAGGCCCTTTGACCGCGCTGTCCGGACGTAATCCTGGCTCACCACTTCCAAGGCACTTGCTCGGGTATACCTAACGTAGACGGCCACTTCGGGCAGGCTCAGCACAAGCAGCGGCAAGACGATTGCCGGGTGGAAAAGTCCATACCAACCGCTTGCCGGAAACAAATGGAGCCGCAAAACAAAAACCAGGACGAGGAAGGGTGCTGTAAGGAACACAGGAAGGGCGTTGAAAAAAAGTGCGAAGCTGACCAGCGCAGTGTCAATCCATGTGCCTTGTTTGATAGCAGCCAACAGGCCAAGCGGAATCCCTATCAAAAGGCTGATGAGCAGTGCAGCACCCATGAGCTGCGCCGAGACAATAAGTTTGGGTTCGACAAGTTCCCAGACCGTTCTTCCGCGAAAGGAATAGCTCTCCCCTAAATCGCTATGCAGCGCCCTCCATACGTAGTCGCCGTACTGCACCAGGAATGGACGGTCCAACCCCATCTGTTTGCGCTGCTGTGCCACCGCCTCCGGCGTGGCGCGCGTCCCCAGCCGCACTTCAGCCGGGTCTCCCGGGCCGTAGAAGCCCAGCGTGAACGTGATGAAGCTGACAATAAGCAAGAGGAACGGCAGCCACAGCAAGCGCCGGACGATGTAGACGCCCATTGGCCTCCTTAATCCACCACACGGCTGTGCTTACAGGTAGCGCGCACTGGATGTGATGCTTGGAAGAAAGTCTGCCGATACCTGGCAGACTTTCTTCCGGCGTGCGTGGGTTAGTCCTTCCACACAGCGCGCAAGTTGGGCACAATCAGTGGCGAAACTTTGAAACCGTGAACGTTCGATTTGACCAGTAGCACGGCCTCGCTGCTGAACCACAGCGGCACCCACACCGCGTCGTTGATGACCATCTGCTCAGCCTGCTGATACAGTACGGCGCGCTTATTAAAGTCCGGCTCCGTGCGTGCTGCCACCAGCAGCTTATCTACCTCGGAGTTGGCGTACCCGTTGTGGTTCAGCTCGCTCTGCGAGTTGAAGAGCACGTCCAAGAAGTTGTGTGGGTCAGGGTAGTCCGCCTGCCAGCCCAGCCCGGCGAACATCTGGAACTTTCGCGCGTTCAGGTCTTGCAGGAATGTGGCCCACTCTACCTGCTGCATCTCCACGTTCACGCCCAGCGTCTGCTTCCACATTTCAATGATGACTTCCAAGTCTAGGCCAAGCCCTCCACCCGTGCCCGGTACGGTGAGCACAATACGCGGGATATTGTTGGCGTACTTGGACTCGGACAGGAGCTGCTTCGCCTTCTGGGCGTTGAATGCCAGCGGCTGGATCTTGCCGCTGTACCCTGGGAACCCTGGTGGCAGAATGCTGTCCGCAGGCACCACCAAGTTTGCCAACACTTGATCCGCAATGAGTTTCTTGTTCACGGCGTAATTCAGCGCCTGGCGGAACTTTACGTCGTCAAACGGCGCCACGCTGGCGTTGAAGCCAATGTAGCTGATGTCAAATCCAGGAGGCACGCTGACCACGTCCTTGTGCAGCGGGTCCTTGACGTCCCGCACACGGTCAAGGTCAGCCAGGCCAACGCCCGTCAGATCAATTTCGTTGTTCTCATACATCGCCATCGGCGAGCCGCCGCGCAGCAGGTAGACGACTTGGTCCAGCTTGGCAGGTTCCTTGTAGAAGTTGGGGTTGCGCTCCAGCACCAGCTGGTCACCAATACGGTACGACTTCAGCTTGAAGGGGCCAGTGCCATTGGGCTGTTTGGTCCAGTTCCGGCTCATCTGCTCAATGTTGTTCTTGTCGACGATAAATGCCGTGGGATACGTGAGCATGGCCAGGAAGTACGCTGTTGGCTGCTTTGTCGTGATCTGTATGGTGGAGTTGTCAATGACCTTCACGCCGCTAAGTTCATTCGCCTTGCCCTGGATACGGTCGCGGGCTCCCATGATCTCGCCAAGGTATGTGTCCGCGAAGGGGGAGAACAGCTTAGGGTCTGTGGCGCGCTCCAGCGAGTACTTCACGTCCTGTGCGGTCACCTGCCTCCCGTCATGGAACTTGGCGTTCTTGCGCAGGAAGAAGGTGTAGACCGTATTGTCCTTGTTGACTTCCCATCGCTCCGCAACGTCTGGCTCCAGCTTCAGGTCTGGCGTAATAGTCACCAGGCCGCTGAAGATTTCCACGACGTACATTGCCGAGGTGGTGTCACCAGTCAGGTGGGGGTCAAGCGTTGGCGGGTCTGCCCCAAGCCGCTTGAACACGCCGCCCTGTGTACCGCCCGTGGAAGGCGCCGGAGTCGCCGTCTTCCCCGCGGCCGCTGGAGACGGGGTTGCGCTCGGTCCCGCAGGCGGCGCGTCCTTGCTGCCGCACGCCGTCAGAAAGATGCTCAGTACAACAAGTGCGCTGACGAATGCAGACAATGTCCTCTTTACCATGCTGCCCCTCCTACAAACACTTGCGATTATAGCGCATCATTCCCGTCTGGCTGATGGTTTCCGTGCGGATTGTCACCTCTCCCGCCGCCGACCTGGCTCAGCAGGTACGCTTTAAGAACATGTTCAAGCCCGCCGTCCAACACCTCTTGCGGGTTATGACTCTCGTATCCCGTGCGGTGGTCCTTCACTAGCTTATACGGATGAAGGACATAGCTTCGGATTTGGTTGCCCCATTCCGCGGACACGTGCGCGCCTTTCACTTGGGCCATCTCTTCGGCGCGCCTCTGCTCCTCCAGCGCTATCAAGCGGGCCTTCAAAATCTTCATGGCGGTCTCTCGATTCTGCCGCTGTGACCGCTCGTTTTGGCAAGTCACTACAATGCCGCTGGGAATGTGGACAATGCGGACGGCAGTGGAGTTCTTCTGGACATTCTGGCCGCCCGCGCCGCTGGCACGGAACACATCCATGCGGATATCATCGTCGCCGATGATGACTTCCGTGTTTCCTTCGGCTTCCGGCAGCACCTCAGCCAGCGCGAATGACGTGTGCCGCGCATGCGCGGAGTCAAACGGCGAGAGGCGCACCAGGCGGTGTACGCCCTTTTCGCCCTTCAGCCAGCCATAGGCGTCCGGGCCTGAAATCTCTATCGTGGCGCTCTTAATCCCCGCCTCCTCACCCTTGGACTCATCCAGAATGGCAGCCTTGTAGCCGTTCTGCTCAGCCCAGCGCAGGTACATCCGCAGCAGCATCTCCGCCCAGTCCTGCGAGTCTGTCCCCCCTGCGCCTGCATGGAGGGCGACAATCGCGTTCCGCGAGTCGTACGGCCCGGACAAGATAAGCTGGAACTCAAGCTGGTCGAGCTTCTGTTCCAGCGCGGCGCTATCCCGTTCCAGATCAGCCGCTAGCGACTGGTCACTTTCGTTTGCTGCAAGTGCGGCAAGCTCAATAAGCGATGCAACATCTTTGCTCAGTGTGCGCCAGGTCTGTACCTCGTTCTGAAGCTGGGAAAGCCGCTGCATCAGGCCTTGCGCCTTCTGCGGGTCATCCCATAAGTCAGGCATTGCAGCGCGTGTTCGCAGGTCTCGCAGCGCTTGCTCTTTTGCAGCCAGGTCAAAGACGGCCCGTCAGCGTGGCAATACGGGCCTCAAGCGTCTGGAGGCGGTTGCTGAGTTGTTGCATAGTTGCACTCCATGTATGAAGTCTAGAATTAATAGTAATGCTCACGGGGGAGTTGGGCTAGGGAGTAAGGACGGAAACACTGTGCGCGAAGTGAAGATACGACTAGGCGCCAAAGCCCGTTGATGGTCTGGTACTCATCAGGGTCAGATAATGACGAGAAAGAGCATAAGCCAAAATCCATACCGCTCCTGCACCATGCGCGGGATAGTTGCGCCGTGCATGGGGTCTGCGAGCGTTGACAGTATGTGCGCCCTCGACATACCATATGCAGGTTCCGCTTACGGTCAACGGTGCAACGCCGAGGTAGCTCAGTGGTAGAGCAGTGGACTGAAAATCCGCGTGTCACAAGTTCGACTCTTGTCCTCGGCACCAGTTCATGGAGCCACGGAAAGGCCCCGGAGACAGCAACCTCCGGGGCCTTTTGACACGTGGATGGGCTCTCGCGGCCACGTCAATAAGAGCGCCCCGACTTCGTCGGGGCGCTCTTATTGTCCGCATACCTGACATGGCATTGAAGCACCTGCGCTTGACCGTTACCGCCTGCCACCCTACAATAACTGAGCTATTACGGGCGGAAGTAGTTCAGTGGTAGAACGCCTCCTTGCCAAGGAGGAGGTCGGGAGTTCGAGCCTCCTCTTCCGCTCCATTTTTTCATCTGGCGAAGTGGCGGAACGGCAGACGCGACGGTCTCAAAAACCGTTGAGCGCAAGCTCATGTGGGTTCGATCCCCTCCTTCGCCACACCGTATTAGACGCAGAAACGGCCCCTGAGTGTTACAAGCTCAGGGGCCGTTTGTTGTGAAATGCTACCCGTTTGCTACCCAACTGGTTGGGGCATGATCTCCTTATATGCCTCGTCCCGCTTGTCCGCCAGTTCTTTCTTGGTTTCGTCCAGCAGGTGGCTGGTAATAGTCGCCAACCGGCTGAACCTGACGCATCAACGGCACAACGATAACCGAGCGTAGGCGGGCGTATCGCTATGGATGCAGCCCGCTGAGTTCGTTCACCTCAAGGGCACTCAGTGCACGATTGAAGATCCTTATTTCGTCCATTCTCCCGTTGAAAAAGAATCCCCGTGTGTCGGTCGACGATGTTCCGGTGGGTTCCGCACCTCGTCGGCCAAATTTCAGCGTCGCGTCGGAATCCAGGTTGATACTCGCCGACGCTGAGCCGAGTCCCTCTCCAGCAGGTCGTAGACCCTTCGCCGAAGCCGAAGGGGTGTTACCCGACATGGCCCCAGGTAGGGCGAAGCCGAATGGGGAGAGGTTGGCGGGGGGACGGGGAGGCGTTCGCAACCCTGCTCAGAGCCCCAACAGCGCCCGCCGAGGCAACACCAATCTCGACAGCCGGCATGCCGCCAAGCACTATCCGACTGCTTACAGTAGAGATGACCCAAGTCATTCGGGGTGTTACCAAGATGGCCTTTAGGACATTCGTGGGAGCACGGGAGATTGCATGCAGCCAGCCCACCAGCAAGCTCGAAGACAAAAATAGTGGGTAATTGTGGATAAATGTTGACAATTGCTGGTGCGTTTCGTCTGAAAAGTAGGTGGGGAGCTGGTCGGAAACTGGTTGAAAGCTGGCAGGGATAGCGGCAGCAAATTGGCAGACAGGGACCCACCACCGGAGATTCTGGAATAAAGCTGTCTTGCGGCTGGTTACTATTTTTCAGATGTACGGTTCTACTTCTCCTTCCTCAGAATTGCTAAGAGGCGTGGGCTACAATGAGCACCAGGAAGCAGGACGGAGCCAGCACAGCATGATTTTTCATATCGTCACACTTTTCCCTGCGATGCTTGGGGGCGTCCTGTCGCATAGCATCCTAAAGCGAGCGCAGGATGCCGGCCGCTTGCAGGTGAGGCTGTATGACCTACGGAGCTTCACGCATGACAAGCATCATGTGGTGGACGATACGCTATATGGCGGCGCGCCTGGAATGCTTCTGAAAGCCCCGCCGTTCTTTGAGGCGGTGGATGCGGTGCGTGCGGACGTAACGTCGCGGCGGGGAGATGATGCAGCAAAGGCGCTGCGTGTTGTGCTGACCGCGCCGAGCGGACGGCCGTTCAACCAGCGTGTGGCGGAGGAGCTAGCGCGGGACGAGGAACTGGCCATCTTGTGCGGGCACTATGAAGGTGTGGACGCGCGGGTGGAGCAAGCGCTGGCCACGGAGGTGATCAGCATCGGCGACTTTGTCTTGACGGGCGGCGAGCTGCCCGCGCTGGTGATACTGGACGCCGTGGCGCGGCTGCAGCCCGGTGTGCTGCACGACATCGGGTCCGCGCAGGACGATTCGTTTACGACGAGGTTGCTCCAGGAGCCCCAGTACACGCGGCCACCAGAGTATCGCGGGATGCAAGTGCCGGAGGCGCTGCTCTCTGGCAACCACGCGGAGCTGGCCAAGTGGCGCCGCCGTGAGGCGCTGCTGCGGACACTGCGGCTCCGGCCGGACTTGCTTGCGCTGGCGGATGTATCAGACAAAGAGCGCGCCTGGCTGGAAGAGCAGGGATGGTTGGCCTCTGGGCCGGATTCATAGATCGAGACGTAGGACATCTGGCGGTTTACTCCTCCGGCTAGTGGCAATGAGTGCTTGCGTCTTCAGCCCTCGCTGCCGCACTATAGAGCCGTTCTCAGCGGCACAAACACCGTGTGGCGAAGGTTTGCATGACTGAACTCCACGACCCAGCTTCTAGCGGCCTCACGCCTCTGCGGCGGCAGTACCTGCGCGTGAAAAAGCAGTTCCCAGACGCGATTGTTCTGTTCCGCCTGGGCGACTTCTACGAGACGTTCGACGGTGACGCGGAAATCACGGCTCGAGAACTGGAAATAGTGCTCACGGGCCGGGAGATGGGCAAGGGTCAGCGCGTGCCCATGGCGGGCATCCCCTACCACGCCCTCGACTCGTACCTGGCGAAGCTGGTGCGGCGCGGGCACAAGGTGGCAATCTGCGAGCAGCTTACGGACCCGGCGATGAGCAAGGGATTAGTGGAGCGGGACGTAGTGCGCGTAGTGACGCCTGGTACAGTGCTGGAACCCGCCCTGCTGGAGCAGAAAGCGAATAACTACCTGATGGCAATTGCGCCGCTGGAACTCTCGCCCTCCCCCACCTCGACCTCTCTCAACGGAAGAGGAGATCGGGTCGGGTTGGCGTATGCGGATATCACGACAGGCGAGTTCGCGGTGACCCAGATGGCGGCAGAGCGAATATCGCTGGAGATGGAGCGGCTTAATCCCGCTGAGGTATTGGTGGCGAAGGGCGGGGTGTACAGGATGCAACCACTCATGTTCCGGCAGTCTCAGGACGAACGGGACATCCCTGGTGCGGCGGTCACTGAGCTAGAAGCTCGGGACTTTGATACTGCATCGGCGCAGGAATTGCTGCAAGAGCACTTTGGCGTGATGACCCTGGCCGGGTTTGGACTGGATGGCATGCCGCTGGCGGTGAGCGCCGCAGGTGCGCTGGTGGCGTATTTGCAGCGGACGCAAAAGGCCGCGCTCACACAGCTCTCAACCCTTCGCACGTATACCACCGAACGCATTGTGCCGTTAGATCCCCAGACTCGGCGCAACCTGGAGTTGTTCCAGGCGGGCCGCAGCGGAACGGGCAAGCCTCTGCTGACTGAATTAGACACGACCAAAACGCCCATGGGTGGGCGGCTCTTGCGTGCGTGGCTGGGCCAGCCACTGTACGACCTCGAAGAGTTGCGCCACCGGCAGCACGTGGTGCAGTGGTTCTTTGGCCGTGCCCTCGTGCGCGATCAGGTAAGCAAGCTGCTGGGGCGCATTATGGATATTGAGCGACTGGTGACTCGTGTGCAAACGGGGATTGCGCTGCCGCGCGAACTGGTGGCCTTGCGACGAAGCCTGGAGGCGCTGCCTGAGGTCAAGGGCACGCTGGCAACGGAAGGCTTCCCTGATTGGCTTCTCTCTGACCTGCGGCCTTGTGACGAGGTGGCGGCCTTGCTCGCAAAAGCGATTGTGGAAGAGCCTGTTGCGCCGCTTGGCGATGGCGGGGTCATCCGGGAAGGATTCTCGCCGGACTTGGACCAATTGCGCGCGGCGTCGCGTGACGCTACGGGATACCTGGCAGGGTTGGAGCAGCGAGAGCGGGAACGGGCGGGCATCCCCCTCAAGGTCGGATACAACCGCGTGTTTGGCTACTACATTGAAGTCAGCAAGGCACATGCTGCAAAGGTGCCGCCGGACTTCATTCGCAGGCAAACGTTGGTGAACGGTGAGCGGTATATCACGCCGGAGCTGAAGGAGCATGAGGCCACTGTTCTGGGTGCGCAGGAGCGGATGGCGGAGAGGGAGAGCGCGCTGTTTCGCCAGGTGTGTAAGCAGGTAGCGGACTCTGCGGCGCGCCTGCTAGCAACTGCTCGGGCCGTGGCGCACGTGGATGTTTTCCTGTCGTTCGCGGATGTAGCAGCCAGGCGCGGGTACTGCCGGCCTGAGCTGAATGACGGGACGGAGATTCGCATTAAGGCGGGCAGGCATCCGGTAGTGGAGCGCTTGCTGCCACAGGGTACGTTTGTGCCCAACGACTTGGAATTGGGGTCGCCGGAGTGCTCCCTCATCATCTTGACCGGCCCGAACATGGCGGGCAAGTCAACGTTCCTGCGACAAACTGAATTGATTGTATTGATGGCGCAGGTGGGCAGCTTTGTGCCTGCGGACGAGGCGACGATTGGGCTGGTTGACCGCATCTTCACACGCGTGGGGCTGCAGGACGATCTGACGACCGGTATGTCAACTTTCATGCTGGAGATGGTGGAGACCGCTCACATCTTGAATAACGCAACGGCGAAATCGCTGGTAATCCTGGACGAGATTGGGCGCGGTACGAGCACGTATGACGGGCTGGCGATTGCGCGCGCGGTGGCGGAGCACCTGCACAACAGTCCGAAGCTGGGCTGCAAGACGCTCTTTGCCACGCACTACCATGAACTGACGGAGCTTGCGTCAGCCAATGGTGGACTGCCCAGGGTGCGAAACTTCAACGTATCCGCGGTGGAGCAGGACGGCAAGCTGGTGTTCCTGCATTCGCTGCGGCCAGGCGGCGCCGACCGCAGCTACGGCGTGCATGTGGCGCAGTTGGCAGGCTTGCCAAAGCCAGTCGTGCAACGGGCGGAAGAGGTCCTAAGCCAGTTGGAGAGCGGGCAGGGTAACGAGCCGTCTGTTCACGGTCCGACAAGTCCTTCAATGCACACAGGGCCTGCTTCGCTCGGCACTGGGCGAACGGGGAAGGGGAGCGTGGTTCGGAACACATCACCACAACTGCCGCTGCTGCCATCGAACGAAGTGCATCCGGCGTTTCAGGCGCTGATGGAGCTTGACCTGAACGCAATGACGCCTCTGGAGGCGCTGAACAAGCTAGCGGAGTTGCAGAGACAGGCGAAACGGGGAAAGTAGACAGAAGGGGCGGCTTGAGGGAGCCTTCCACACGATTAGAATGGGTATCCCTTTGAGCGCGGTGTATACGTTTTGGGCCTGCGTACAAGTCCAGCGTCCTAAGTAAAGGCGACCCTCAAGAACCGCTCCAACATGGCGTGCACCTGATCAGGCGCTTCAAGCTGAAGGAAGTGGCCCGCTCCGACAGTCTGCCCAGTGAAGACCTTCTTCCCCAACCCTCGCAGCGACGCAAGCTGTTGAGGGACGCCATACTGGGCGTGCAGATAGAGCGCCGGGACTTGGCAAGCCTTGACTGCGGCGGGGCTATCGTAGGTGAATACGCTCCACATCATGCTTGGCACCACGTGAAGAGGCGTCGCCGTCATCTGCTGGAGGATACGCTCTCCGCGGGCGGGGTCATCGGCAAAGCCCAGGTTGCTGCGCATGAGCGTACGGATAATATCCGCGTACTCCGGTCCATTCAACCGGTTCAAAAGCGGACGCAAGCGATCCAGCGTGCCTGTGTCTAGAAACAATGGGCTGTCCAGTGCAGCTATGGCGGCCGGCACATCCGGGTGGCGCAAGGCGAGTCGAGCGTGATTTGCCCGCCCATGCTGTGGCCGATCACCACGGGCTTTTGAATGCCAAGCTGCCGCACCAGCCAGATCACATCGTCGGCAAAGCCGGGAATGGAGTAGGGCTGGGACAGCTTATCGCTACTGCCGTGGCCGCGAAGATCAACGCTTATGACGTGGTGGGTGCGGCGGAAGTGCTCGAACTGCGGCGCGAGGAAGGTGTGGTCACAGCACACACCGTGAACAAAGAGCAACACGGGCGAGCCGGCGCCAGCCTCCTCGTAGTAAAGCGAAACCCCGTCACGGCGCAGCGATGGCATGCACGTCTCCAATGTATGAGCGGGTTGCTGAAACGGCAATGAAGGGAGTCCTGACGCGTCCGCGGACGCGTCAGGACTCCCAGACGCTGAGGGTGCCGGTTATCGCCTGCGTGCCGCTGTCTGTCGAGCGGTGGCGCGGACCGCAGGCCGGCGGGCTGGCGCGGCCTTGCGCGCAGGGGCAGCCTTTCGCGCGGGCGCTCGCTTAGCGGCGGTCGCGCGCTTTGCGGCTGCGGCGGGCTTCCGAGCGGGTGCGGCCTTGCGGGCTGGCGCAGCCTTCTTCGCGGCAGGCCGCTTGGCTGCGGCGCGCCGAGTTGCTGGCCTGGCGGCTCGGCGTGCGGGCGCGGCGGATGCAGGGCTGGGCGGCATCAAGCCAAGCTGTGCCATGAGTGCCATGGGGTCGTGGTAGCGGCGCTCTTCGGCGATCTGACCGCTTGGGGTCAGGCGCCAGAAGGCGGCGCCAGAGATGGTGATCTTCTTGTTCGTCGCCGGGATGGTGCCCCGTGACCCCACGAGCGGCCCGGTGTGTGTGCCAGTCAACACCATCTCGGCCGAGGCGGTGTCGTTCTTGACGAGGAGGTTTGAGAGCACCATCAGGATATCGGGGAACGCCTTAATAAAGGACTCGGTGTCTTGCCTCGCCGCCCGCAGGCCCCGCAGCGGCTGAGGGAGCGTCGGGTCCATGACCATGATGTCCTCAGTGAGGTAGCGCAAGCTCGCATCAACGTCTTTCCGATTGAACGCTTCTATATAACTGTAGATCGTGTCCTCTACGGGCATTCTTTCCCCTCCTACGCGGATTACGCTGCTACTCTACCGGATGGGAGTTGCATGCACCAGTCCCAAACACAGGTTCCTGTGCCGTCATAGAGAGACCTGTTTTCCCCATCTCTGCATGTGTGGCTCTTGACCATGCACGGCGCGGTAGACGCGAAGCTGGCCGTATTCGAACTCCCCTTCCAGAGCTTCCCTTGCGCCTACGATATTGCTCCATCCGGTCTGTTGAAACGCGTTCGCGATGCGGGCCTGCTGCTCCGCGGTAAGGAGGCGGTCCAGGTCAAATGACTCGCCGTTGGCTATAGCTTCGGAAAGATGGCCATAAATGGTGCTGGTAACGAATCCGCGCGCCTGAGCAATCTGCTCTACCGTCTCGCCCGCGCGGAAGCGGCGCAACGTTTCAAGGACGGAGTCGCCGATAGGCTTGATGGCGGTTGGCTTCGCAGTGAGCTCCTGCGTGAACGCCTTGCGCGGGTGCGTTTGCAGGTGCAGAGCGATTTCGCCCATGAAGACCGCGCCGAACTCACGGAGCTTTTGCTGACCCACGCCGCTGATGCGAGCAAACTCCTGCTCGTTTGCGGGGTACTCCTGGGCCATCTGGCGAAGCGCTGCATCGGAGAAGACGACGTAGGCCGGAACGCCGCGTTCGTCGGCGAGGCGCTTGCGGAGGTGGCGGAGTGCTTCCAACAACTCATCGTTGCAGGCTGGGACATCACGCTCGGCCTTGGGCGTGGCGGCTACGGGAACAGTAAGCGTGACAGGCATACGCTGCCGGAGCAGCATTTGGCCTTTATCGGTAATCTCGACGACGCTGTATTGGCCGTCAGTCAAGCGGACGTAGCCGAGGCGGATGAGCTCGCGGCCAATGGCGGACCACTCGCCGCGCGTTCGCTCTTTGCCTATGGCATACGTGGACAGGCTCTTGTGGTCCCACGAGCGGATTTTCTCGGTGTCTGCGCCGGTGAGCACTTCAACCACGTGCGCGAGGCCCACGCTGACGGTGCTCTTTTCGCGGATGCGGTAGATGCAGGATAGGAACTTTTGCACCTCTATGGTGCCATCGAAAGTCGCCCGTGGAGTGAGGCAGTTGTCGCAGCCGTTGCAGGTGTTATCGACATACGTTTCACCGAAGTAGTTGAGCATGCTTGCACGGCGGCACTCGGCGGACTCGGCATACTGCACTATTTGGTGGAGCTGCCAGTTGGCAATGTCCCGCTCTTGTGCGTCCGGCTTCTCATTGATGAACTGCTTCTGCTTGACCGCATCGGCGGGGTTGTAGAGCATCAAGCACTCGCTGGGGAGGCCGTCGCGGCCGGCGCGCCCCGTCTCCTGGTAGTAGCCCTCAACGCTCTTGGGCAGGTCATAGTGCAACACATAGCGGACGTTGGACTTGTTGATACCCATGCCAAAGGCGATGGTGGCGCACATCACCTGCACCTCGTCGCGGAGGAACAGGTCTTGGTTCTTCGTTCGCTCTTCCGAGGTAAGACCGGCGTGGTACGGCTTGGCGCGGATGCCGGCGCGAATTAGGTTGTCGGCGACGCGCTCGGTAGTACTGCGGCTGGCGCAGTAGATGATGCCGCTTTCTCGCTGCCGCTCCCGCACAAAGGCGAGCGTCTGGTCAGGCGCTTTGGACTTGCCGACGACCCGGTAGGACAAATTATGCCGGTTGAAGCTCGCGATGTACTTGGCCGGGTTGCGCAGCCGCAACAGAGTCGCAATGTCGTCGCGTACGCGCTCCGTGGCGGTGGCCGTGAGCGCCATGATGGGCACCGTCGGGAAGAGGCCGCGAAGCTGCGAAAGCTGACGGTACTCCGGGCGGAAGTCATGCCCCCATTCGCTGATGCAGTGCGCTTCGTCAATGGCGATGAGAGTGGGGTTCCAACTACGGACGTTATCCAGGAAACCGGGCAGCATCAAACGTTCGGGCGCGACGTAGAGCAGACAGTAGCGCCCATTGTGCAGGTCTCGCAAGCGGGTGCGGGCTTCATCGGGTTCGAGAGACGAATTTAGGAAAGTGGCGGCGATACCGTTCGCTCGCAGCGCGTCCACCTGATCCTTCATGAGCGCGATGAGCGGAGAGACCACGACCGTCAGGCCGGGCCGGATGACCGCCGGAAGCTGGAAGCACAGCGATTTGCCGCCGCCGGTAGGCAGCAACGCGACCACGTCACGGCCGGCGAGCGCGTCACGGATAATCTCCTGTTGCAGCGGACGGAACGACGTGAACCCGAAGTACTGTTTGAGGGCGGGCAGCAATAAGGTTTTCTGCGTCGTAAGCACTATCATCTTCTCCGTCAACGTATCATCTGCAGGGCATTGCCCTGAGTGTAGCGTAATCGGGACATATGTTCTAGTCCAAATCGGTGCGACATTGGCGCGTTTTTACGTTCTTTGTGCTATGTAGCTTTGTTCCAAAAATCGTTTAGCTGGTGCCATCCGGGCGGGTGCCGATCGTTTCCTTGGCATTGGTTACCACTGTGCTCATCCTGGTAATACCTCATCCCCTTCTCAGCAGGAGAAGGGGATGAGAAGTTAAGAGGGAAAGCGGCGGGCGAAGCCCCGCTCGCTTTCCCTCTTATATACCCATTTCTCTGCCGTGCGGGGAACCGTGGCATCGTTCAGCACTGTCTTTTTTGAAACAAAGCGGTGCTGTGTAGATTGAGGTTTCTTGGGAGACTAACGTGGGATGGAAAAGAGTTGCGCTTGGGCTGGCTGCGCTTTCACTCCTAAGCGGACTGCTGGTGGCGTGCAGTGCGCCGGAACAAGCACCCGCTTCGACGACTCAACCTACCACCACTGTGGGGCTCGGTGTAGGCAACATGCCGCAGCAGTTCGTGGCTACGACGCTCGATGGCATGAACATCACCAACGACACCTACGCCGGAAAGCCGTACGTGCTCTTTTTCTTCGCGTCCTGGTGCACGACGTGTCGCGCGGAGTTGCAGAGCTTGAAGGCGATTTACCCCGGCTACGCAGACCAAGTGGCGTTCCTTGCGGTGGACATGGGTCTGCTGGAATCGCAGGAAACCGTGCGCGCATATGCGAGGGAGCAGCAATACCCGTGGCCCGTGGCGCTGACCGACGGCGCAACATTGCAGGCATGGGAGTACGTGAGCCGCGATTCCAAGTTTGCCGTCAATAAAGACGGCTTCATCATCTACCGTGGCGGCTACGGAGAGGGAAGCGCGGACACGTGGCGGAAACTATTTGACGCCCTTTCCAACAACGTATGCGCCACCTGCTTTAAGCCGTAGGGCGCTGCCCTGGGCCTAGCTACCGGGGGTCCAGCACCAGCCCCATGAAGAGCACTGTGTTGGTAACATTGTCACGCACCAGGGTTAGGAATGGCTGGTCCACCGCGAAGGGCACGGGCATGCTGGTGACGTTTACGCCCACGCTGGTGGCAGCGGCAGCTTCTGTGCCTTCCTCGTTTACTACCACGAAAGTCTTGTGCTTCACTTCGCTGATGTAAGCGCGCTGCGAGCCGGTGTTCACCATGCCGCTGAAATCGGCGCTTCCGGCATTGAATGCCTGCGCCATGCCGAGCGACTTCAACGCGTCGTTGAGGGTGATGTCGTACGCAAACGTGAACTTGGGCATCATGAGCGGCACGTTTCGCTTGCCAAAGCCTGACGACCAGCTTTGCCAGGTCTCCGGCGTCAGTTGTTTCGCTATGCCGTAGGCGTCCTGGTTAGCGGTCGGAACGAAAATGTACATGCTGAACCGCCCATCGCCGTAGGGCAGGCGCACCACCTGGTAGCCGTCGCCGTTCTTCGTCTCAAAGTCGCCGATGCGGGACATGGTGGGCACGTTGACCTTGGCGCCATTGAGCAGCGTGAACGGCGCATCGCGCGTTTGCTTGGGGTCAAACTGCGTGGACCACTGGCCCTTGAAGTAGAGCGCGTTGACGAGGAACAAAATCTTGTCGTCCGCGATGGGCGACGCGACGATGTCCTTGATCTTGCCCTTGGTCTGGCTATTGACCCACGCGTTGATGGTGCCGGCCGCGTCCGGCTTCGAAAAGTCTAAAGTGTTCACTTCAGCGCCATAGCTTGCTTTGACCCGATCAGAGAATTGCGGCAGGAGTTGTATACCTTGCCGAGCCCAAATGGAGTTGGCAATGGAGATATCCACTTTGGGCGTAGGCGTCTTGAGCGCTTGAAGCCAGGCGTTTGCCGATTTGTTCACGTCGTCCATGGACATGCCGCTCAGCCGAAGCGTCTGCTCCATGGCTTTCTGCGTGTCCCCTTGCGCGCCGTTGTACGTCATGGCGAGCGCCACCGCCACGCTGGACGGTGAGACAAACAGGTTCTTCCCCTTCTCCGTCTGCGATATCTGATTGAAGAGGGCAAAGCCAAACGCGTTTTGGGCTGCGCTAAAGCGCTGGTCAACGACCGGCATTGGCGCCGGTGACGGACTAGGGTTTGGCGACGGAGACCCCGACGGGGATGGCGCCGGCGGCTGAGATGAAGGTGGTGTTGGCGCGCATGCCAGAAGGGTGAGCACTGCGGCGGCGGCCAGAATAAGTATTGACTTACGTCCGTTCACGATCTGCCTCCATGCGGGTACAAGGGCAGGTACAAGGCTCTTTTGGAGAAACGCTGGGCACGCGAAAAAGGTAGAGCACGGTGCAAGGGAGCCTTCACTAGAACTCGCCTTATCGCGCTTTGTATCGGCCACGCCGCCCGCCGTTGCCTTTCGGGTCTCCAGAGGGGCTTTCCCCGGCCTTGCGCGGGGCGTAGGTCATGGTGCTGTCCGGCAGCGCGCGGATGGGCAACGCGTTGGTGTCTTCCAGCAGGACGCGGCGAAGGTCTACCACTTGGTCGCGGAGCATGGCCGCTTTCTCGAACTCGAGGGCGTGTGCGGCTTCTTTCATTTGCTTCTCAAGCTCCTTGGTGAGCCGAACGATCTCGTCCTTGGGCAGGGAGCGCGCCGTGGGCTGACCGGATGTGGGGTTGTAGGCGGCGTCGGACTCGGCAAGCTGGCGCACGCGGTCAGAGATGTCCTTGATAGCCTTCTTGATGCTGGTGGGCACGATGCCGTGCTCCTTGTTGTAGGTGTCCTGGATATGACGGCGGCGGTACGTCTCGTCAATGGCGAACTTCATTGAGGCGGTCACCTTGTCCGCGTACATGATGACGTGGCCTTCCACGTGGCGGGCAGCGCGGCCGATGGTCTGGATGAGGGAGGAATTGGCGCGCAGGAAGCCCTCTTTGTCCGCGTCCAGGATGGCGACGAGGCTGACCTCGGGCAGATCCAAGCCTTCACGCAGGAGGTTGATGCCGACGACCACGTCGTAGACGCCCAGGCGTAAGTCACGCAGGATTTCGGTGCGCTTCAGTGTCTCGATGTCCGAGTGCAGGTAGTGGACTTTGACGCCCATCTCAAGCAAGTAGTCAGCGAGTTCCTCCGCCATGCGTTTGGTGAGCGTGGTGCAGAGCGTGCGCTCCTTGCGGCTGACGCGCGTCTGGATTTCCGCGAGCAAGTCGTCCACCTGTCCCTTGGTGGGCTTCACCTCGATGGTTGGGTCGAGCAGCCCAGTGGGCCGGATGACCTGCTCCACCACCTGCTGGCTGGTTTGCAGTTCGAACTGCGCGGGCGTGGCGGAGACGAAGACTACCTGCTTGATGTGCTCCTCGAACTCCTTGACGTTCAGCGGGCGGTTGTCCATGGCGGACGGCAGCCGGAAGCCGAAGTCCACCAGCGTCTGCTTGCGGGACATGTCGCCGCCGTACATGCCGCGGATCTGCGGGATGGTCATGTGCGATTCATCTATGAACATCAGGAAGTCGTCCGGGAAGTAGTCAATCAGCGTCCACGGCGGCAGCCCGGGTGCGCGGCCCGTTAGGTGGCGGGAATAGTTCTCGATGCCAGTGCAGAAGCCGGTCTCGCGCATCATCTCCAAGTCGTACTTTGTACGCTGCTCCAGGCGGGCGGCTTCCAAGATTTTGCCCTGGTCTTTGAGGGTCCTGAGGCGTTCGTCCATTTCGTCCTCAGCGGCCTTGATGGCGCGGAGGAGCTTCTCCTGGCTCGTTACGAAGTGCTTGGCCGGGAAGATGGAGATCTCCTCTTTGTCCGAGAGCACTTCGCCGGTGAGCGGGTCCATTTCCAAGATGCGCTCCACCTGGTCGCCCCAGAAGGAGATGCGGATGCCTAGCTCTTCATAGGCGGGGAAGATGTCGATGGTGTCGCCGCGGACGCGGAAGGTGCCGCGCTTGAAGTCGATGTCGTTGCGGTCATACTGCATGTCCACGATCGAACGGATGAGGCGCTGGAGGCTGCGCTGCTCGCCGCGCTTAACGGTCGCCACGAACTGCGCGTATTCCTGCGGGTCGCCAAGGCCGTAGATGCAGGACACGGAAGCGACGATGAGTACATCCTGCCGGGTGAGCAGAGCGCGAGTGGCGGCGTGGCGGAGGCGGTCGATCTCTTCGTTGATCTCCGTCTCTTTTTCGATGTAAGTGTCTGTCTGTGGGACGTAGGCTTCCGGCTGGTAGTAGTCGTAGTACGAGACAAAGTACTCGACGGCGTTGTCCGGGAAGAACTCGCGGAACTCCGAAGCAAGCTGGGCGGCCAGCGTCTTGTTGTGGGCGATGACGAGCGTGGGTTTTTGCACCTTCTCCACGATGTTCGCCATGGTGAAGGTCTTGCCGGAGCCGGTCACGCCCAGCAGCGTCTGGGCGCGCATGCCCTTCTGGACACCCTGAGCCAGGCGGTCAATGGCCGCTGGCTGGTCGCCGGTGGGATGGAATGGTGAAACGACTTTGAATGGAGGCATTTCTAACCTTGCAACAGCTTCCGGAATTCAGGTAGTTCAAGTCCCGCTTGGTGGAGAATGCTGAGCAACGTCCGGCGCGCTAGGTCGTTGCGCCGGGGCGCTGCGGAGTGCCTTCCAGGCCCTGCTTGCCCCAGAACTTAGTGAGGGCTTCCCGCCCGTCGTCACCCTTGACATTGAGGGTGGCGTCCGAGTTGCCGACGAAGTCCCAGAGCAGGCGACGGGTATCTCGCGGAAGGCTGCCGGGGGCCTTGCGCGCCTCCATGATGATGGCAATGCTGAGGAAGTTGAGCGCGGTGGAGTAGTTGGCGTCCGCGCCGGTGTCTATGAGCATGGCCCACACCTTACGCACGTAGGCGTCCACGATGGGGTCTAGCACCACGGTGCGCTTGATCATGCGGTTCTTCGGTTTCTGCTCCACAGGTGGCCTCCAATCGTCTTAGAACGTTTGGACGATTGTCGTACAAGGCTGGGCTGACGTAAAGGGGTTCCTAGAGCGAACGTCTGCATCTTCATGAAAATAGATATCCTAGGGGTCCCTGTCTGCCAATCTGCTGCCGCTATCCCTGCCAGCTTTCAACCAGTTTCCGACCAGCTTCCCACCTACTTTTCAGGCGAAACGCACCAGCAATTGTCAACATTTATCCACAATTACCCACTATTTTTGTCTTCGAGCTTGCTGGTGGGCTGGCTGCATGCCATCTCCTGTGCTACCACGAACGACCACGCCGCTATTTTGAACGCTGTCTGGCGCTTGTTCATTCTAAAGATGCAGCGTGCGTCACCAAGCGCTGCACCATGATAAGCATAGCGGGCAAAAGAAAAGGTGGTGGTTCAATTTGAGTATCTGGAACTATGGATTTGCCCTAAGTCCAATTTGGCCGACCAAAGTGGGAAACGCTGCCAGCTCCTGTGGTGTCCGTTCATCCTTCGACTCCGCCCTGCTTGCAGGCAGTCGGGTACTACTGCGCTTCGCTCAGGACGAACGGGCTGAAATGGAGCTCCCCGACTTCGCTCGGGACTCCGCTGTGGCTCCGTACCACGAACGGGGAAAACAAGTGGCTGCGAGAGGGGCAAGAAGTCGGGCGCCCTGTTCACCGTGTCGAGCAAATAATCACATGGCAAATTGACCCACTACCAAAGAAAACGGGGCCGATATATCGGCCCCGTTTTCTTTTGCCTTGAAAGCTGGAGGCAACTAGCTAGTCTTCGTCACCGTGAAGTTTCGAGTGCCGCCGCCAAACCCTTCGTACGGCACACTGACGTTGGTATTGACGCCTGCAATCCGAAAACCAATGTTCTTACTCATGTATTGCCCAGGAACAGCTTCCGACAACTGCAAAACGTACACACCCTGCGCGTCTGTGGATGCCTCTTGCGCAATACACCCATCAACAATCGCCTGGACTTTCGTCCCGGCCGGAGCCGTGCTGCCGTTCAGCGTTATCTTCCCGTAGAAGATCATAGCCGATGTCTGCGCACCTGCTCCAGCCCCAATAGGCGCCGCGCACGCCACAGGTGCCGGTGGTGGTGGAGGCGGAGGGGGCGGTGGAGGCGGAGGCGGGGGAACAACTGCTGGCGCCGGAGGAGGAGGTGGTGGAGGCGGCGGTGGCGGTGGAGGCGGCGGTGGCGGTGGCGGTGGAGGCGGCGGTGGCGGTGGAGGCGGAGGCGGGGGAACAACTGCTGGCGCCGGGGCTGGAATGACCGTGCCTGGGGGAGGCGTAGTCTTGGCTGGGTTGGTTGCAGTCTCGGCGCAGGCGATCGCCAGCACCAGCAAGGCCGAGACTACGACCACCGCTACTAATAGGCGGTGCTGCCATAGAGAGACGCGCATTGCGCTTACTCCTCGTACGAATTCATCATCCAATGTACAAATTAGACAAGGGCGGGTCAACAGGACAAATACCGAAAAAGGGGCGATTCCCGCTGCGAATAGGCCTAACCGTATATGCGTTTACGCCCCCGCCAGCCCAAACAGCGACGCCATGTACACCGTGTCTGCCACAACGAGCGCCCCTAGCGCCAGCAAAACAATGGGAGCTATTCCATCGTGTGCAAACGTGTGCGAATGACTCCGATGTGCTACGTAATCGCCGCGCCGCTACAAGAGCTACCACAATTAGGAGCAGCACCAGCACTAAGAGGATTGCACGTCCAGCCTGGCTATCCGCTCCGCCAAAGAACCCAGCGACGGCTAAAAGGAGGACTGGAACAGAAAGCACAAAAGCAGTGCCCTCAGAGACACCAACAATCGCAAGTAGCCTGCTGCGGGTCCCGTCCAGGCTGAGGATGTTTCCTCCCCAAGCGGCCCCCAGCGCAGCAACCAGCCCGCACAGTCCCAGCCCGCCTGCCAAAGCCAGTACGACGACCAAGAGCCACCATGCCAAACGCTTCATGCCAGTTCCTCCAGCACCCGGAAAAGCACCCGAGCATCATATCCAAGCAACTGCAGGCCCAGTGTCCCAGGCGTTTCCTTGGCAGCGGCGGACGACGGCGTGGGCACCCGCGACGTCTAGTACTGCACGGCGCGGCAGGCATTCAAGGGCAAAAGCGACGCCATCGAAAGTAGAGGCGGGTTTGAAACCCGCCTCTATGCTGCATCAGAGGCAGGCTAGGCGGGCACGCGGCCGGAGGCTTTGCGGCGGATATATTCGTCTAGGTGGTATGGACTCACAGAACTTCAAACGTACGTAGCTTTGTACGGCTTGGCTGCGCTGGGCTTCTATGGGTTGGTTGCAGCATGGTTTAGCAAGCGCTCGCGTCCAGTACCGGACCTCCTCGCAATTGGCGGAATTGCGCTCATTGAAATCTGTAATTTCGCCAGAGTATTCGCTCCATTTAGCATGAACGGGTGGGCAGCGGCTTTATATATCCTGTCTGTCATAGCAGCGTTTGCACTTGCAGTAGCAACCATTTGGAATAGGCGCATAAGTATCGGTGGCCGCATCATCATAGTTGCAATAGGTGCCGCCGGGTTCGTCCCTGTGTTTGACGCCTTGATGGTTTCGCCCATGTAGACTGGGGCATATCCAAAGGGAGCATGGCTTGCGGACGTGGGCTTGACGGACGTGCGCCGGATACTGCTATGATGGCCGCAACGGGTTTTCGGAGGGTACTGTGCGACTTGGCCCGATTGAACTGGTCCTGATCCTGGTTATCGTACTGCTCCTGTTTGGCGCGAGCCGACTGCCGGGGGTAGCACAAGGAATGGGCAAGGCGCTGCGGTCTTTCAAGGAGGCCATTGGCGGCTCTGACGAGGAAAAGCCGAAACGGCAGGCGCGCAAGTCTTCCACCGAGAAACCAAAGTCGTAGGATTTTGGTTCAAAGTTCCGTGCCGCGGGATACCGATTGTAAGTGATATCGTCATTGGAGCATTCCAACCCTCATCCTAGCCTTCTCCCTTAGGAGAAGGAAAAGAAACGCGCAGCCTTGACGTCGGTTATGTCTTGTTGCTTGGCTTTTTGTCGCGCGGGCGGACGAGCCAGGAGAGCCAGATGCCAATCTCGTAGAGGACGAAGACCGGCAGGGCCACGAAGGTCTGGTTGAGCGGGTCAAACGTTGGGGTAATGATGGCGCCCAACACGAACGCTCCCACAAACACCCAACGCCGCATGCGGCCAAAGGTCTTGTAATTCACGATCCGTAGCCGGGCAAGCAGCACCATGACGAGGGGTGTCTCGAAGATAAGGCCCGTCCATATCAGCAGAGTGATTACCAGGTTCACATAGTTGCTGATGCGGATCATGGGCTGCGCGATATCGCTGCCGAAGGTGAGCAGAAATTGGAACGCCGGCGGCAGCAGGATGAAGTAGGAGAACGCCACGCCACCCGCGAAGCAGAAGAACGCTGAGGGAATAAACAGCAGGGCGAGCCGCCGCTCTCTGGGATTCAGAGCGGGCGCGACGAACATGGCGATTTGATAGATGAAGATGGGCAGGCCGCACACGATGCCGCCCAGGATAGCAACCTTCATCCAGACGCCAAGGATTTCTGTGACCTCGGTGTAGACCGGCTTGCCAGCCCCGGAGAGCAAGCCGCCGGACGGCGCCAGGAGCAGGCGGACAAGCGGCTCGAAGAAGTAGCCAGCGAGCGCACCGCCAATGACGACGGCGAGTGCGGACCAAACCAGTCTGCGCCGGAGCTCTTCTAAATGCGCCCAGAGCGGACGCGGTTGGTCTTGCATTGCGGCGGGTTAGGAGCCGCCCGCCGGCTTTTTCGGTTCCGGCGGTTCCGGGTTGCCAGGCTGCCAAGGTGTGGCGTCAGCCGAGGGCTCGTCTGCGCGCAGGCTGGTGGTTTTCTGCTTGTCCTGCGATGGTTCCCCCAATTTCTCCAGATCCTCCAGCGACTTGGGCAATCCTTCCGTCATTTTGCGCAGCTGGCGCGCCATCTTGCCAGCCTGTCGCGCGCTGCTCACCATGCGGGTTGGCCCCAGCACGATAAACGCGATGACAAGAATAGCAAGGAATTCCAGCGGGCCGATGCCCATAAAGCTCACTGCTTGGCCTCTTGGATGGGCGCCCATATGTGGCACACATGACAGTCGCCAGTCTTGCCCCACACGTGCGTGAATGGAGTATCGAGGTTGAACTCTGCTAACGCGGCCCCAAGTACGCACACGGGCAGCCCGACGACGTTGAAGTAGCAGCCTTCCACGTGCTCCACCGGGTGAAACCCGGTGTGTTGAATGGCGTACGCGCCAGCCTTGTCCAGCGGGTCGCCAGTTGCGATGTACGCGTCGATTTCAGCGTCGGTGTAGTGGCGCATGTGCACGACGCTGCGGTGGTGGCGCACCTGTGCTTGCCCGGATGCGGCATCGAGGATTGCGATGCCCGTGAACACCTCGTGAGTGCGGCCGCGCAGGTGGCGGAGCATAGCGCGGGCTTCGTCAGCGGACGCGGGCTTGCCCAAGCGACGGCCGTCCACTACGACGGTGGTGTCTGCGCCAATGACGAGCGCTTGCGCGTCCTGCAGTGTGCCAGCGACGGCTTGCGCCTTGGCGAAAGCGAGCTGCTCCACGTACAGCGCCGAGTCCGGCTGGCGGTCAAATGCGCTTTCATCCAAACTCGATGGGGCGACATCAAACGGGACGCCAAGCGCGGCCAGCAACTCGCGGCGGCGAGGCGAGGCAGATGCCAGCACCAGCCGCCTTCTTGGCAGGGTTGCGCTGCCCCTCTTGAGGACTACGACAGCTTCTATATGGTGGGTGTGCGGGAACATATCCACTGGATAGACGGCCGACACTTGATAGCCCCCACCAGTGAGAATGGCGAGGTCGCGGCCTAGCGTAGCGGGATCACAGGAGATGTAGAAGACCGTCTCCGGCTGGAGCTTGACCGCAGCGGCAAGCGCTTCCGGAAAGCAGCCTGTTCGCGGCGGGTCCAAGATAAGCACGTCCGGCCGCTCTGTCATCTGCGGGAGCAGCGCCTCCGTCTTGCCCAGCAAGAATTCAACGTTCGCCAGTCCGGCGGCGTTCTCTCTCGCGTCCTTGACTGACGAGGCGGACTCCTCAATCGCGATGACGCGTTCCACAAATGGCTCAAGGAGCACGCTGAACGTGCCGACGCCTGCATAGGCATCTATCAGGAGCTTTGGCTTTTCAGTGAGGTGTGCGCGGACAAGCTGCACCATGCGGGTGGCCTGGGGCGTGTTCACTTGAAAGAACGAGGGGGACGCCACGCGGAAGCGCCTGCCGAGTATTTTTTCCACGTAGGCGATCTGGCCAGAGGGCACGGTAATAGCGGGGTCACGGAAGCGCGGTTGCAAGAGCTGGTCGGCTGTGTTGGCGCCGTAGCGGACGGACAGCTGCGTGGTCTCAGCGCTGTGGCCCTGAAGCACGCCCAGCGTCTTGTTTATGCCCTCATGCATGATGAGGCACTCTTCAATCTTCACGAACTGACGATTAGAACGGTTGACGAATCCTACGCTGCCCGCAGGGCCGACGGTAAACCGCGCATGGTTGCGGTAGCCCGTGGGTTGCGGACTGGGAAGCGCGGGCCACACCGGCATATGTTCCAAGCCGTGCGCGCTCAATGCGCTCTCCACGACGCGGCGCTTGATGGCAAGCTGCTCGTCATAGCGGATGTGCTGCCACTGACAGCCGGTGCACGGCCAGAAGTACGGGCATGGCGGCGAGACGCGGTGCGGCGATGGTTCCAGGACTTGAACACTGTGCGCCACTGCGCGCTCAAAAAAGCACCTATCGACTTCCACGGACACAAGCTCACCCGGGATGCCGCCGAAGACGTGGACAGGGAAGCCATTGCAATCGGCGATGCAGTCGCCCAACTGGTCCATCTGGCCAAGCCTGAGGGTGAGCCGCTGCCCCCGCTCCAGCGGGCGCGGTTGTGCCTTTAATGCCGTCTTTGCCATGCATCAACTATAGCACTCAGGCCCCACTCTTAAAGAGATGGGTACAGCGCGTGCGCCGCGTTTGGCGGGTAAGGCATCTTTCATCCAGCGTGAGGTACGATGAGCAGATGCTTGCAAGAAGTGGGCTTCACCCGCACCACTTGTGACGGGTACACTAAGGACATACATTTGAAATAGGCGCATCCTAGTGATAGCCTATCAACTGATCGAAAAAGGTTATCAGAGAGTTCCATCCGGTAAAGAGCGTGCTTTGTGGCCGACTTTGACGTGATTGTGATCGGTTCCGGCCCAGGCGGGTACGTGGCGGCCATCCGCGCGGCGCAGCTTGGGCTGAAGACGGCCGTGATTGAGCGGGATGAGATTGGCGGCGTCTGTTTGAACTGGGGGTGCATCCCCACCAAGTCGCTCCTGCGCAACGCGGAAGTGGTCACCTTATTCAAGCACGCCGCCGACTACGGCATCTCCGCTGAAAACGTGCGGTTTGACTTTAGTGTTGCTATAGACCGCAGCCGGCGTGTGGTCACCAAGCACGTGAAAGGCATTGAGTTGCTATTCCGCAAAAACAAGGTCGCTCTCATTAAGGGCACCGCCAAGCTGCTGGGAAATGGACGAATAGCCGTTGAAGGCGGCCAGGAACTGTCGGCCTCATCCATCATCCTTGCTACTGGCGCGCGGGCGCGGAGCCTGCCAATGCTGCCGATAAACGGCACGTCCGTGGTCACCAGCCGAGAGGCGCTTGCCATGAAAGAGATGCCGGCGTCGGTGGCCATTGTGGGCGGCGGGCCGACAGGGTGCGAGTTCGCTTCTATCTACAGCTCCTATGGCGCGCAGGTGACCATTGTGGAAATACTGCCGCACCTGCTGCCGAACGAAGATGCCGAGGTGAGCGAGGCGCTGGAGCGCGCGTTCCGCGAGCAGGGCATTAGCTGTCTCACCAAGACCAAAGTGTCTGGGGCACGGGTTGGCAATGGCGTGCAGCTCTCCCTGGAAGCAGCGGACGGCAAACAAGAACTGACTGTCGACCGCGTGTTTGTATCGGTGGGCATTCAAGGCAACACAGAAAACATTGGCCTGGGAACGGCTGGCGTGGCCGTTGAGCGTGGCTTCATTCAGGTGGACGACCTGATGCGCACCAGCGCGCCGAACGTGTACGCCATCGGCGACGTGACGGGCAAACTGGCGCTGGCGCACGTGGCGTCCGCGCAAGGCGTGGGTGTGGTAGAGCGCATTGCGGGACGGCAGGCGCCACCGGTGGACTATAGGCTGATGCCGCGCGCGGTGTACTGCACGCCGCAGGTGGCAAGCTGGGGAATGACCGAGGCTGAGGCAAAACAGGCCGGGCAAGGCATTAAAGTTGGCAAGGTTCCAATGGCCGCTGTGTCCAAAGCTACAATTCTTGGCGAGTCGGCGGGCTTTGCGAAGGTAGTGGCGAACGCAGAGACCGGGGAGATTCTAGGTGCGCACCTGGTTGGGCCGGAGGTCACAGAACTGCTTGGCGAACTGTCCATGACGCGCGCGCTGGAAGGCACTGTCCACGAGCTTGGAACGACGGTGCACGCGCACCCTACGCTGTCGGAGATGCTGAAGGAAGCAGCGCTGGCGGCAAACGGGGAAGCCATTAATATATAAGCTGATTTTCCTTTCCAGATTCTTGGCCCTGGTGTAAGCAGCCGGGCCGGGCGGCTCAGAATGGCATATACCATAACGCTGTAGGAGCGATGCATGACACAGACAAGAGCAGGCTTTACTAAGGCACAGCTGCTGGAATTCTACCGGCAGATGCTCCTTATCCGACGATTCGAAGAGCGCGCCGCTGAGATGTACACACGCGGGAAGGTGCGGGGATTCTTGCACCTGTACATTGGCGAAGAGGCGATTGCGGTGGGGACGATGGCGGCGCTGGACCCAGCGGACTACATCGTCACGCACTACCGCGACCACGGGCATGCGCTGGCGCGCGGGATTCCTTCCAAGTCGATTATGGCGGAGCTGTTTGGGAAGGTCACCGGCACCAGCCGGGGCAAGGGCGGCTCCATGCACATCTACGACGTTTCCAAGAACTTCATGGGCGGATACGCCATTGTGGGCGGACAAATGCCGATTGCGGCGGGCCTGGCGCTATCGGCGCGGTACAAGAATGAGAATCGCATTGCAGTGGTGTTCTTTGGCGACGGCGCGCTGAACGAGGGCGAATTCCACGAGACGCTGAACCTTGCATCGCTCTGGAAGCTGCCCGTTTTGTTCTATTTGGAGAACAATCTGTACGGCATGGGCGACACGATTGATAACACCTACGCCGGCGGGCGAGACGTATCGCGCGCGGCGACACACTATCGCATCCCTGCGCGGCAGGTGGACGGGATGAACGTGCAGGAAGTGTACGGCGCGGTGCGCGATGTGACCGCGTCCATTCGCAAAGGCAACGGCCCGTTCTTCCTGGAAGCGCTGACCTACCGCTTCCGCGGGCATTCGATGGCGGACCCGGCGAACTACCGGTCAAAGGAAGAGCTGGCTTCCTGGATGAAGCGCGACCCAGTGCCCACACTCCGCATCCAATTATTGGACATGGCGGTGCCCAAAGCAGAGCTAGAGGCGATTGAGCAGGGTGTTGAACAGGAGATCAACGAGGCCGTGGACTTTGCCGACAAGAGCGCAGACCCTGATCCGTCGGACCTGTACCGCGATATTGAAGCGGACAGCGTATCAGCGACGCATTCATAGAGGCAGAGGAATGGAGTATTTGACACTGTGAGGCGGGGACCGAGACAGGTGGTTTCCATTGAGGTGGTGTCCGTTCATGGATTCGACTCCGCTGCGCTGCGCTCACCACGAACGGGTAGCAAAACTGATTGGCCTATTAGGTCTGGGCACGGATTCTTCTTTCTTCAGAATGACAGGTAACATGAAAGCGAGACGGTTGCATGCCTGAAATGACGTTCCGCGAAGCGATCCGCAAAGGACTCACTGAGGCGATGGATGGAGACCAGAAGGTGTTCCTCATGGGCGAGGACATTGGCGCGTACGGCGGTTCCTACGCGGTGACCGCGGGATTCCTGGAGAAGTACGGCCCTATACGCGTGCGTGATACACCGATCTCGGAGTCAGCCATCGTGGGCACGGGCGTGGGCGCAGCCATGGGAGGCCTTCGGCCAATAGTAGAGATCATGACGATCAACTTTAGCCTGCTGGCGATGGACCAGATAGTGAACCACGCGGTGAAAGTGCGTTCGATGTCGGCAGGCGCGGCGCACGTACCGATGGTCATGCGCACGGTCACCGGCGGCGGCGCCGGCCTGGCGGCCACGCATTCGCAAAGCCTGGAAGGGTGGTACGCCACCGTGCCGGGAATGAAAGTCGTCATTCCCTCGACGCCTGCGGACGCGCTGGGGCTGCTGCGCACGGCGCTACAAGACGAAGACCCGGTGCTGTTCTGCGAGCACGCGCTGCTGTACGGGACTAGGGGCGAAGTGCCTGCGAAGCCGTACACGATCCCGTTCGGCAAGGCGCGGATTGCACGGCAAGGGAAAGACGTGACGCTGGTGGGAAATGCGCGCATGGTGCACGTGGCGCTGCAGGCCGCGGATGAACTGGCGCAGCGCGGCGTGCAGGCCGAGGTCATTGACCTCCGGACTCTCCGGCCGCTGGACGTGGAGACAGTAGCGACATCGGTGAAGAAGACGCACCGGTGCTTGATCATTGATGAGGCGTGGAAGACCGGCGCGATTGGCACGTACCTGGCGTTCCGCGTGCAGCAGGAGGCGTTTGATACGCTGGACGCGCCTATTGCGCATATTGGCGGCGAGGATGTGCCGATGCCGTATGCACGGAACCTGGAGCAGCTCGCTATACCGAGTGTGCAAACGGTGCTCAAGGCGCTCAAAGACCAAATTGGTGTATAACATCTTGCAGGTTGGATCTCACTTTTCTCTATCACTTGGATCTCGAGTTCTTGGCGAAGGAGGCTGGCTTGGCGAGTGAAGTAGTCATGCCGCAGCTCGGCTACGACATGAAGGAAGGCCGCATCGTCAAGTGGCTGATTGCCGAGGGCGCGCCAGTGAAGCGCGGGCAGGGCATTGCTGAGATAGAGACGGACAAAGCCAACGTTGAACTCGAGGCATTTGGCGAAGGCGTCCTTCGGAAGATTATCGTGCCGGAAGGGCAGACAGTGCCGGTGGGCAAGCTCATTGGCTACATCACCGCGCCGAATGAGGCGCTGCCTGCCGAAATTCCGACAACGGCTCCAACTGCCCAGCCTTCGCAAGTGCCTCAGCCGACTCAGGCCCAGTCGCCTGCGTCACAACCTGCTGTCCAACAGCAGCCAAGCGCGCCCGCCGCGCAAGGCGAGGTGCGGGCATCGCCGCTGGCGCGCAAGCTGGCACAGGATAAAGGTGTTGATATCAACAGGGTGACCGGGACGGGACCCGGCGGACGCGTTGTTGAGAAAGATGTTGAAGCGTACGCGCAGCAGCCCAAGGCCACGCCACAGCCTGCCGCGCCGACTGCTCTGCCTGTGACCGCGCAGGCACCCGTGGTTCAGGGTGACCGCATTGTAGAGCTGTCCCGCATGCGGCAGGCCATTGCCAGGCTAACGGTTGCCTCCAAGATGACGATACCGCACTTCTACGTATCGGCCGACGTGAGCATGGGCGACGCGATGGAGCTGCGAAGGCAGATCAACTCCTCGTTGGAGAGCAATCAGCCACGGGTGAGCGTAAACGATTTGCTTATCAAGGCGTGCACACTCGCGGTGCAGAAGTACCCGAACTTTAATGCATCGTTCAAAGATAACAAGCTGGAGATGCACGGCAGCATAAACATCGCGATTGCGATTGCGCTGGAGGGCGAAGGGCTCATTGTGCCGGCGGTGCTTGACTGCGGGAACAAGTCGCTGTTGCAGATTGCCGCCGCGTCCAAGGACTTGATTGACCGGGCGCAGCAGCAGAAGCTGCACGACCAGGAGTATTCGGCAGGAACATTTGCCATCAGCAACTTGGGGATGTTTGACATCGAGAGCTTCATTGCCATCATCCACCCGCCGCAGAGCGCGGTGCTGGCGGTAGGCCAGGTGCGGAAGACGCCTGTAGTAAAGGGCGACCAAATTGTGGTGGGACAGGTGATGAAGATGACACTGTCCAGCGACCACCGGGTCAATGACGGCGCAGCGGCAGCGGTGTTCATCGCGCACCTCAAAAGGCTGCTAGAGCATCCGGTCACGCTGTTGATGTAAGCTTTCACGGCGCGGACTCGCCACTACAAATGTGGCGTCCGTTCATGGTTCGACAGGCTCACCCACGAACGGGTAGTCCAACTCTGGCTGACGACGAAGGTCTAGGCACGGATTCTTCGCGCTACTCGGAGCCCTGCTGTATACAGTCGGGTAATACTGCGGCTCAGAATGACAACGGGTGTGGTGAGAATGGTGGAAACCGACCACTAAAAGCGCAGCGAATGGACGAGGGTGGCGACAGGCCACCCTGCTACAAAAGGGCGAGGGAGACGAGGTTGCAATGGTGCAAGAACTGACGGTTGAGATTGTGTGCATTGGCACCGAGCTATTAAGGGGGCTGACGCAAGACACCAACTCCCACTGGCTTGCAAAAGAATCCAGCTTCCTTGGCTGCGAGATGCGACAGATCACCGTTGTGCCGGATGATGTTAACTTGATGCTGGAGGCGTTCCGGTCAGTGGTAAACCGCGGCACTGATGTCCTGATGACCAGCGGCGGCCTTGGCCCCACGGCAGACGACATGACCGTTGCCGTCATGGCCCAGTTCCTGGGCTGCAAGGTTGTTGTGGACGAAGATCTTGTACGGCTACAGATGGAACGGCGAGGCATCAAAGAGCGCAAAGACGTGCAGGGGGGGGCGCTCGCCATGTCCAAACGGCCGGAGAGCGCCGTTGCCCACCCTAATCCCGTGGGATCAGCGCCGTGCATCCAGGCCAAGTCGGGCGGCACGACTATCTTCATGATGCCCGGCCCACCACGCGAGGTACAGGGCGTATTTGAGGCGCACGTGAAGCCGTTCGTCCAGAAGGCCTCACCGTTCAAGACCGCTCGGCAGCGCGTCATTGTAAACATGCCGGAGTCACAGGTGGGACCGCTGCTGGTCCAGGTGATGAAGACGTACTCCGGCACCTACCTCAAGGGGGCCATCGCGACCTCACAGCGCATAGGGGAAACCTGGTTCCTGCCCATTGACATCGTGAGCCGCGGCGAAACGCTGGAGCGTGCATCCGCGATGCTGGTGCAGACCGTTGAGCTTTTCGAACAACTTGTGCATCAGCAAGGACGGCAGTTTATTGATCCGGAGAGCTTACCAGCCGTATCCCATTAGTAATGCTCAGGGCCAATACCCTAACGTTACGAAATTCGTCTCAGTGGGCATTTACGCCTGAACTTCGGGCTGGACAAGAGTCCGCTCTTTAGGCTTTCAGGCGGATTCCATCTCTCTTCCAGGCGGTCTTTCATTTGTAACGCACTGATGAGCGCTGGTACTATCAAATGTACGGTGATTGCCGATGAATGCTGACCGCGCCAAACGCGTCGAACAACTTAAAGCGCTCCTGCAAGAGCGCCTTTTGGTGTTGGATGGCGCGATGGGCACCTCTATCCAGACGCTCAACTTGTCCGCCCGCGACTTTGGCGGCACGGAGTATGAGGGGTGCAACGAGTACCTGGTTGTCACGCGGCCGGATGCGATCGAAGGGATTCATCGCGGGTACCTGGAGGCGGGCGCGGACATCGTAGAGACGGACACGTTCGGTGGAACGCCAACCGTGCTTGGCGAGTACGGGCTGGGCGATCGGGCGAAGGAGATCAACCGGAGAGGAGCTGCGCTAGCTCGAAAGGCGGCGGACGCTTTCTCCACGCCGGACCGCCCGCGGTTTGTGGCAGGCTCCATAGGGCCGACCACCAAGGCGATGTCGGTGACCGGCGGGATCACGTTTGACGACCTTGTGGCAGCATTTGAGGTGCAGGTAGAAGGGCTTATTGAGGGCGGCGTCGACCTGTTGCTCATAGAGACGTCGCAGGACGGGCTTAACATCAAAGCCGCGCTGATGGCCATTGATAACGTGAATGCGCGGCTTGGCGAGGACGTGCCGATAGCGGTGCAGGGCACCGTGGAAACAAGCGGTACGCTGCTGGCAGGGCAGGACATTGAAGCGCTGTACACCTCACTGATGCACCGTGACTTGCTGTGGATAGGCATCAACTGCGCCACAGGGCCTGAGTTCATGACAGATCACATCCGCACGCTGGCAGGCATCTCGCGGTTCCCGATTGCGTGCGTGCCGAATGCCGGTTTGCCGGACGAGAACGGCACCTACCGCGAATCGCCGGATGACATCAAGCGGGTGCTAGACCGGTTTGCGGCTGAGGGCTGGGTCAACGTGGTGGGTGGATGCTGCGGAACGACGGCAGCGCACATTCGCCGCCTGGCTGAACTGGTGCCCACGCGCAAGCCTCGCACAGTGGCACCCACTACACAGACGCGGGTGTCCGGCATCGAGACACTAGTGATCACCGATGAGATGCGTCCGATTCTTGTGGGCGAACGGCTAAACGTGCTGGGCAGCCGCGCGTTCAAGCGGCTTATTGCTGACGGGAAAATAGAGGAAGCAGCCGAGATTGGCAGACAGCAGGTAAAGTGGGGCGCGCAAGTGCTGGACGTGTGCTTGCAAGACCCGGACCGCAATGAGATTGCGGACGTGATGGCGTTCCTGTCCATCCTGACGAAAATGATCAAAGCGCCGCTGATGCTGGACTCCACTGACCACAAGGTGATTGCTGAGGCGCTGAAGTATACGCAGGGCAAGTGCGTCATCAACTCGGTCAACCTGGAAGATGGCGAGGCCAAGTTCCAGGTGGTAGTGCCGCTGGCCAAGCAGTTTGGCGCGGCTCTGGTGGTGGGCTGCATCGACGAGGACAAACAGCAAGCGCAGGCGATCACGCGGCAACGCAAGCTGGCGGTGGCGCAGCGCGAGTACCAACTATTGACCGAGAAATACGGCATCCCACCTGAAGATATCATCTTCGACCCTCTGGTGTTCCCAGCTGCGAGCGGCGATAAGACCTATATCGGCTCCGCGGTGGAAACCATTGAGGGCATCCGGCTCATTAAGGAGCATTTGCCGAAGGCGAAGACCATCTTGGGCATTTCGAACGTCTCGTTTGGGCTGCCCGTGGCTGCGCGCGAGGTGCTGAACGCCGTCTTCCTGTACCACTGCGTGCAGGCGGGCCTGGACATGGCGATTGTGAACCCTGAGCGGCTGGAGCGGTACGCGTCCATTCCTGAGGAAGAACGCAAGCTGGCGGACGACCTCATTTTCTGGCGTGGCGACGACCCCATCGCAGCGTTTGCGGCGGCGTTCCGCAACCGCGCGCCAAAAGCAACGAAGCAGGCGAAGGCGAATATGTCGCTGGACGAGCGGCTATCCAGCTGCATTCTGGAAGGCTCGAAGGACGGGCTGGTTGAGGACCTCGACGAGGCGCTGAAGACCCGCAAGCCGCTGGAGATTATCAATGGGCCGCTCATGGCCGGCATGGACGAAGTGGGCCGCTTGTTCAACGCGAACCAGATGATCGTGGCTGAAGTGCTCCAGTCTGCCGAGGTAATGAAGGCGGCTGTGAGCCATCTGGAGCCGTTCATGGAGAAAGTGGACTCGGCGAGCAAGGGCAAAGTGATTTTGGCCACGGTCAAGGGCGACGTCCACGACATTGGCAAGAATCTTGTGGACATCATCCTGTCCAATAACGGCTACAAGGTGATCAACCTGGGCATTAAGGTGCCGCCGCAAGAGCTTATCAAAGCGGTGGAGGAGCACAAGCCGGACTATATTGGACTGTCCGGGCTGCTGGTGAAATCGGCGCAGATGATGGTGGAGACGGCTCAGGAATTTAAGCGCGCGGGGATTAACGTCCCAATGCTGGTGGGGGGCGCGGCGCTCACCAACCGGTTCACGCGGCTGCGGATTGCTCCCGAATACGCAAACCTTGTTGTTTACGCGAAAGACGCCATGGAAGGGCTGGCGATTGCCAACCGTCTGGGCAAGCCGCAAGAGCGCGACCTGATGAACGCGGAGCTGGCGCAGTTGACCAGCACGTTTGCGGCAGCGGGCACGAAGTCGGCTGAGGTGGGCGCCAAGCCGGTGGAGCGGCGCTCGCCGACCGTGCGCGAGGACGTGCCAATTCCGGCACCGCCTGACCTTGAGCGGCACACACTGCTTGACTATAACTTGCGGGAGATTTTCGCGTACATCAACCCGGTGATGCTGTACACGCGGCATCTGGGATTCCGGGGTCGCTTTGAGGATGCTCTAGCAGCCGGCGATGAAAAGGCTATTGAGCTGCAAAACGCTGTGCGCGCCGTGGAAAAAGAGATGATTGCGCGAACGGACATTCGCGCGGACGGGGTGTACCAGTTCTTTCGGGCGCGCTCTGATGGCCGGTGGCTTGAGCTGCTGGCACCGGACAAGCAGGTGCGTGAGCGGTTCTTCTTTGGCCGTCAGGCTGCCGACGATGGGCTGTGCCTGTCGGACTACGTGGCGAGCAAGGCGTCCGGCAAGGATGACTACATCGCGTTTTTCACCACGTCCGTTGGGCCTGGCGTGCGCGCGCTGGCGGACCAGTGGCGGGAGCAGGGTGAGTTCCTGCGGTCGCATATCTTGCAGATACTTGCGCTGGAAGGTGCCGAAGCGTTTGCCGAAGTGCTGCACCAGAAGCTCCGCGCGATATGGAGCATTGGGGACAAACCCAACATCTCTAAGGCGGAGCTTTTCCAGGCGCGATACCACGGCAAGCGGTACTCTTTTGGGTACCCGGCTTGCCCGCGGCTGGAGGACCAGGCCAAACTATTCAACCTGCTGGACGTGGAACGGGCCATTGGCGTCAAACTGACCGAAGGGTTCATGATGGAGCCGGAAGGGTCCGTGAGCGCCCTGGTGATACACCATCCTGACGCCAAGTATTTTAACCTCAGCGAGACAGACGCATTGCGCCTCGAGCAGGAAATCAAGGAGCTTGGGCAGAGGTAGCTACGTGTGTTCTACTCTACTGCCCGCCGCGCCTTGGGGTCCCACGCCTGCACGATTTCTACCGGAGCGTTGCGCGCCACGATGAGCTCCATAGTCTCACTGCTATCGTTGGCGGGGGAGTGGACAACGCCAGGCGGGACGTAAATCATATCGCCTTCTTCAATGACCAGCGCTTCCTCCAGGCCTTCGCCAACCAGAAAGCGGCCCTTGCCTTTGAGGACGTAGATAGCAGACTCGCAGTTCACGTGGTAGTGGGCGGTTGAGGAACAGAACGGCGGGATGGACGCAACAGCCAAATGGATACCTTCAGCGTCCGAGAGGAGGCTGGAGACACCCTCAACACGGGTCATGGCGCCAGACGCTATCTCGGTCCGCCGTTCGTGCGGTTTAATGAGTTTGACTTGCTTCGGGGGCTTTGGCATGTTGCTGAGTATAGCTTCCGCCGCAAGGGAACGGCAAGGCAGTTCCCTTGACACTCACCGAGGCCACGGGTAGGCTTCGCCTGTCCTATTTCATTTCGTAAAGGGGTCTGTCATGGTAAATATTGCTGTCCTTGATGACTACCAGGGCGTGGCGCTGACGCTGGCTAACTGGAAGGCGCTGCCGGGCGACGCGCGCGTGACCTCATTTCGAGACCATCTTGACGATCAGGCTGCCGTCATTCGGCGGCTCCGTGACTTTGAGGTGGTGTGCGTCATGCGCGAGCGAACGCCGCTGCCGCGCACCGTGCTTCAGCAACTGCCCAAGCTGCAGCTTCTTGTGACCACTGGCGGAGCAAATGCTTCCATTGACATGAACGCAGCCACAGAACTGGGCATCCTTGTCTGCTCCACGGGCAATTTTGGAAACCCGACGGCCGAGCTGACATGGGGCATCATCCTAGGGATGCTGCGAAGCATTCCCCAAGAAGACCACGCTGTACGCGCCGGGAAGTGGCAGACGTCGGTGGGCATTGGCATGCAGGACAAAACCTTGGGGATTATTGGGCTTGGCAACTTGGGGTCACACGTGGCGACCATAGGCAAGGCATTTAAGATGCACATCCTCGCGTGGAGTCAGAACCTCACGGCAGAACGGGCACGACAGTTTGGCGCGACGCTGGTGTCGAAAGACGAGCTAATGTCACAGTCAGATATCGTGACGATTCACACGCGGCTGAGTGAGCGCACACGGGGACTGATTGGAGCGCGCGAGCTGGCGCTCATGAAACCCACGGCTTATCTGGTGAACACATCGCGCGGGCCGATTGTAACGGAGGATGCGATGGTGCAGGCGTTGCGCGAGCGGCGCATTGCGGGCGCGGGGCTGGACGTGTTTGACCAAGAACCCTTGCGGGCAGATCACCCTCTACTGAGTATGAATAACGTGGTACTCACGCCGCATCTTGGGTACGTTACCAAGGAAACGTATGGAGTCTTCTACCGGGACACAGTAGAAGATATTGCCGCGTTTCTGGAAGGCAAGCCGATGCGCATGATCAACCCGCAAGCTCTGGAGAACACCAAGCGACGAACGATGCGTCCGTAAAAATGCCTTGGCGAACGCCTACTTTTTGACGTTCTTTGGCACGTTCATTTCTTCCATTTTCCCGGTGACCAGGAAGATGACACGTTCAGCAATATTGGTGGCCCGGTCCGCTGTGCGCTCCACGTCATGCGCCACCCACAGCAAGTTTGACTGAGCACATCAAGATAAATATCATAGTGCCAGCGGGAAAGGCCAAAAGATGTTCCAGACTAAGGCGCAACTTTAGAACTGGAATACCATTCCAAAAGTCAATCTTCATCCTTTCTTTTTGTCAGCAAGGAGATGCCATGAGATTCCCTACCTTCGTACCGAGAGAGGAGAAGTTCTTCTTTCTCTTACACCAGAGCGCGGAGAATCTGCAAAAGGCTTCGATTAAACTACAAAACCTCTTCAACAATTATGAAAATGTATCCGCAAAGGTTAAGGAAATCAAGGATCTGGAAGAATTTGGGGACCAAATTATCCATGATATTTTCCAGGCATTGCATCGCACGTTCGTGACGCCTATTGATCGTGAGGACATCAGCGCGCTGGCGCAGCGTCTGGACGACTTTATTGACGCAATCGAAGAGGTCTCTAACTACTTGATTGAGTACAGAATTCAAAGGCCAACAGAATACGCTCAACATTTGGCAACCATCCTCGTTCATTCGGCCGACCAATTGGAAAAGGCCACCGCGCTGCTGCACTATCGAGGATCTAAGCTGAAGCAAATACTGCCGCACACAGTGGAGATTAACCGCCTGGAGAACGAGGCGGATCAAGTCATTGGACGAGCGATGGGCGACTTGTTTGACAACAACACAGACGCCATTTACATCATGAAGTGGCGTGACATTTATAACGATCTGGAATCCGCCACGGACCGGGCTGAAGATGCTGCAAACGTTCTCGAAGCGATTGTGCTCAAGAATGCGTAGAAACCATCACAATTGCGACGACCTGGCCGTGATGCCCCATGTTTGAGATGTCGTTCCTATTCTTGGTGCTGGTCATCACCGTGGCAGTCATCTTCGACTTCGTTAACGGGTTTCATGATTCCGCCAACGCGATTGCCACCGTCGTTTCGACACGCGTTCTTACCATTCTCACCGCAGTCATCATGGCTGGCGTGCTAAATTTCGTGGGCGCATTGTCGGGTACTGCCGTAGCTAAGGTGGTAGGTGCTGGAATCGTAGCGCCTGGCGCCATCACGATGACCACCGTGGCGGCTGGCCTGATGGCAGCCATTGTCTGGGAAATCCTCACCTATTTCCTAAAATTGCCTGTTAGCGCCAGCCACAGCCTCATAGCTGGAGTCGCGGGTGCAGGTGTCGCCACTGCCGGATTTAAGGTGCTGGTATGGACAGGTATCAGCAAGACTCTGCTCGGCGTCATATTGTCGCCACTCGTCGGATTCATCATCGGTTACGTAGTAATGCTTGCGCTGTATTGGCTCCTTCGCCGCGCTAGCCAAAGCATGGTAAATCACACGTTTGGCCGATTGCAGATCGTGTCCGCCGCGGCCATGGCTTATAGCCACGGCTCTAACGACGCTCAGAAAACGATGGGGATCATCACTCTAGCGCTGTCCGTCCACTATAGTTGGGCGGCGCGGGGCATTCCATTTGAGGTACCTTTTTGGGTTATCGTTCTTTCGGGAATAGCCATCGCACTGGGAACGTACGCTGGCGGGTATCGCATGATCAAGACTCTAGGTGTGCGGATTGTGCAGATGCAGCCAATCAACGGCTTTGCCGCCGAAAGTTCGGCCGCGGTTGTGATCGAAACAGCGTCCCGCTTTGGATTCCCACTGAGTACGACTCACGTCATTAGCTCGACTATTATGGGCCAGGGTGCAACCCGCCGGGTCTCTGCTGTCCGATGGGGCGTCGTTCGCAGCATCGTGCTGGCGTGGGTCATCACCTTTCCATTTTGCGGACTGCTCGGAGCGCTCATCTATAGGCTCCTGAAACTGGCGCTCAGCGCCTTTTAGGCAGCTTTCCGCAGCGTGATTGTATCGAAGGGCTTCGAGAAGGTTTTCTTCGTCCTCTACTACCAGGACTGTTGGTTCAGTCAATGTGTGCTCCGGCTGACCATGTCAAAAGCATTATACGGTGAGCAGATACCATCCTTGCTGCACTTCCGAACCACTCCGGATACCACCCTCCGGCGTGGCCGGCCAGTTTGGACGGCAGTACCGACTGCCCCCTACAGCGAAGTCACACTACGCACGAGCACTCGGAACGTGAAACGGGGGGGGTGCTTGGCGTTAGGCCAGCAGCTGTACCAGGCGGATCACGACAGTCAGCGTGACAATACTCGCCGCCGTTGAGAACACCACGCTGGAGGTCACAAGGGCCGCGTTTGCGGAAAACTCTGTGGCAAGGATGGTAGTAAAGACCGCCGTAGGCATAGCAGCACCAACGATCAGCACCTGACGGTCAAGCCCTTCAAGGCCTAGGAGCATTGCCAGAGGCACCGCGATGACAGCAGATAGCACCAAGCGAATGAAGACGCTCACACCCATAGCCACTGGCTGCTTCAACGCGCCGCCACCAAGTTGGAACCCCAGCACTACCAACATGGTTGGAATAGATGCCTGACCCAGCAGGTTTAGCGGCTGGAAAATTGTTGCGGGAATTGGGATATGCACCAGGTTCACCAAGATGGCCGCGAGCGCAGCGTAGATGCTAGGGAGGCGAAGCACACCCAGCATTGGCCGCCACCCCACGGCGGAACTGCGCGCAGCAATGAACGTACCAAGCGTCCAGATCAACACGGACTGGGTGACAAAAAAGGTAATCGCCTTGCCCTGCGCTTCTTGCCCAAACGCAAACGTGATGACCGGTATAGCAAGATTCGCGGCATTCATGAACGTGCTGGTCAGGAGAATGGCGCTTTCTGTTGACCTATCCGCACGTATCACCCTGGCGGCAATCCACCCCAGCACAAGCGTACAAAACGCCAGCAGCAGGACAAAGATGCCCACTTTCAGGAACGCGCCATCTCCAAGTTCGGTGCGCGACAAAGACGTGAAGACCAGCGCAGGGCTGAAAAGGTAGAGGATGAGCAGGTTAAGCACGGCTGGGGACGGCTTTTTCCAGCGTTGGATTACCAGACCCAAAGCAGCAACGAGAAAGACGGGGAGAATGACGTTGACAAAGATTCCAAGCACCGCGCTATTGTAGCAGAAGAACCCTGCTTCTTCCGGCTGTTGACGCGCCACAAACGCAATGGTATGTTCCAATTGGAAGGCCTTGTGGCGTGATTATAGGTGGTGAGAAGGCTTTCACGTGAATACTCGTTAGAGGCCATGCATGGCGTTACGCACGGTAGTGTACCCACCTGGCCCCAAGCCGCTGCTTCCAGGCGCACTGTTGCTGGCATTTCGCAGAGACCCGCTCCGCATGCTCATTCGCATTGCACATGATTACGGCGACATCGCGCACTTTCGCCTCGGCCCGCAACACATTTACCTCGTCAGCCATCCGGACCATATCCGTGATGTGCTGGTTACACATCATCAGGCTTTTAGGAAGAGCCGCGCGCTTGAACTTGCCAAGCGCGTTGTGGGCGAGGGACTGCTCACCAGCGAAGGCGAGTTCCACCTGCGGCAGCGGCGCCTAGTGCAGCCTGCATTCCACAGGCAGCGCATCGCTGGCTACGCCAACATCATGACCGACTACGCCGCGCAGGCCGCGGCGCGCTGGCCGGATGGCGGCGTGGTAGACATTCACCAAGAGATGCAGCGGCTGGCGCTGGGCATAGTGGGCAAGACACTTTTTGACGCCAACGTGGAAGATGAGTCGCCGGAAATCAGCGAGGCGCTCACTATAACTATGAACCTGTTCGACAAACTGACTACCCCTTTTTCAGACGTTCTAGACAAACTGCCGCTGCCCGGCAATCGCCGCATGGACACTGCTATCAAGCGCCTGAATGAGACTATCTACCGTATCATCCGCGAGCGGCGTGTTAGCGGCGAAGATCGCGGGGACTTGCTTTCCATGCTGTTGCACACCCAGGACATAGAGGGTGACGGTGGCTCCATGACAGACCTCCAGATCCGTGACGAGGCTATGACACTGTTCCTTGCGGGCCATGAAACCACGGCCAACGCGCTCACGTGGGCCTGGTACCTTCTGTCACAGCACCCGGAGGTAGAAGCGAAGCTGCTTGAAGAAATAACCACTGTGCTGCACGGCAATCCCGCTACATTCGAGGACTACCCACGGCTTCACTACACTGAGATGGTGTTCTCTGAAGCTATGCGCCTCTATCCACCCGCGTGGGCGCTGGGACGCAAAGCCTTAGCGGAGGTGCCGCTTGGCGACTATGTGGTGCCCGTCAATGGCGTCATTCTGATGAGCCAGTACATCACGCACCGCGACCCGCGCTTCTTTCCTGACCCGGACCGCTTTGACCCTCTCCGCTGGACACTGGAGGCTAAAGCGGCGCGGCCCAGGTTCAGCTATTTTCCCTTTGGGGGTGGGCCAAGGGTCTGCATTGGCGAGCCGTTTGCGTGGATGGAGGGGGTCATTCTCATGGCCACTATTACCCAGCGCTGGCAGATGCGTTTGGCACCCGGCCACCATGTGGAGGCATTCCCGCGCGTCACGCTGCGGCCAAGATACGGCATGAAGATGACGCTGCACCGGCGATGATGGGCCGCCGGTGCCTTAGGGCAGCCGACTACCAACGAAGGTCACCGCTGCCGAGAGGAGGCGCGATTGCTCAATGTTCTGGCGGAGCGGGGCTGGTGTTTGTGGGACGGCGCGGAGGACGAGCAAGACCAGGCCAAGGATGAGCGCGGC
Source organism: Dehalococcoidia bacterium (assembly GCA_009692665.1). Lineage (GTDB taxonomy): Bacteria > Chloroflexota > Dehalococcoidia > Lucifugimonadales > SHYT01 > SHYT01. The sequence goes on from SHYT01000001.1 coordinate 103,989, forward strand.
GATGGCGGCGCGAAATGCGGCTCCCGCCAACGAATCAATCCAGGCGAGCAGGATGATTTTGAGCACGTCGCGCACCAGGCGGGCGACGAGGGAAGCGACCAGTATCACAAGTGCGAATACAACGGCGCCACCAACCAACGAGGCGATTGCCGACTGCCCCAGGAAAAGTCTGCCCAATTGAGGGCCGAAAATAATCGCCAGCGGGTTTGCGAGCACGAAGCCGATGAGATGGATGATGCCGCCGATGAAGCCTGCACGCCACCCTAAATAGGCCGCAATTGCGAGGATAACGACGATGAGCGCGTCAACCCAATTCATGCTTGACTCCACAGGGAGTTAGGCGTTAAGAACAAGGCTCGTTTCTCAGCACCGCCAAAAATCGTCCGCTGCCACGCCGTATGAATCCAGTAGCTGAACGGAAATATCGGAGTCGCGGCAACCAAACACGCCAACACCAATCGGATTTATTGATACAGTCAGCCAGATGCCCAACAGTCCGCCGGGGATGAGCAGCCAATCCATAGGCAGTAGCCTTAAGCCACCGCCTGGACGCCCTTGCCAGAGAACCCGCTCGCCTTGGCTCAGTTCCCGTTGCAGGATGTTATCCGATACCATCGCCTCTCACGATACTCCAACCTAGGGAGACAAGCATCCCGTGCCAGGCTTAGTTGCTTAACACCGTTGCAACGGATTTCGATGCATTGCAGTCAGCTGATAGCGAACCTGCCATAGGCTAGGAAACTGTTCGTGTACGGGCTGTTTTGGTGGGCCAAGAGGGATTAGGAAAGTCTACGAACAAGCCTTAACTCTTGGGGAAGCTTGTTCGTAAACGGACTACCTGGCGACCCGGAAGGGATTCGAACCCTCGGTCTTCTCCGTGACAGGGAGATATGTTAGGCCACTACACCACCGGGCCAGTGTTACTGCGGCGCATACCATCCTAGCACGCGGCCGCTAGTGCGGCAATAACAGGCAGAAACTGTATCACGAGTGGAACTTGCCGCTATGCCGCACGCCGATCGTCTTGCTGTGCCTCATAAACATCCAGCGTTGGCCGTTCAATCCCCATGCCCCGCGCACGCGCAACGCGCTCATACTCATCACGAGGGATCTGGCCTTCCAGATACCGTTCCCAGGCTGTCCCCTCTGGATTTTCCTGCTGGCGAGAACGCCGTATGTCTCGATACAGCCATATGGAACCCGCCACCGCAAAGGTAAAGACTGCCACTAGTGCAAGAAAAAAGAGGTCGAAAACCATACGCACCTCCCTACGCCTTAGCACCCTCCGTTTGCCGCTCATACTGCTCGTAGGTAATGTCGCCTTGGAGGTATCGCTCCCATAGTGCCTCTTCCTGTGCCACCATGCGCCGGCTGCTGGTGAATTCGCGGTAGAGCCAACGGGTGCCAAATATAAGAATGAATGGGATCGGCAGCGCCAGCCATAAGAAAAAATCCATGCTCCTGCCCTCCTCGATCTAACGGTACGCAGTCGAAGCGAATTTGTCACTACCGAGACGGTGGGGAATCTTGACAGCCGGGGACTGGGGTACTATTCTAGTACCCGTATTATTATGCCTCAAGAAACGTTTGCTCCAACTGCTCCTGATCTCCCCAGGTAACGTTTGCCCCACGGCCTAGAAATTCTCCATTGTTAAAGGAGAGCGTATGGTATTGACTCCGTTGCGAAGCAGTTCTGGTCTCCTTCCCAAGAAATCGTTTAACAAGGTCTCGCAGATTTTAGACATTCCTAACCTTGTTGAAGGGCAGTTGCGCTCGTTTGCCTGGCTCAAGACCGAGGGCATTCAACAGGCGCTTCAAGAAGTATCGCCTATTTCGGACTTCACCAGCAGCCGATTCGAGCTTAGCTTCCATGAGCATGAGTTCCGCGCGTCTAAGCTAAGTGAATGGGAATGCCGCGAGCGTGAGGCCACCTACGAAGCCCCGCTCTATATCACTACGCGCCTTTTGGTGAAAGAGACCGGCGAAATCAAGGAACAGCGCCTATTCTTTGGCGAACTGCCCATGATGACGGACAAGGGTACATTCATCATCAACGGCGTAGAGCGTGTGGTTATCTCGCAACTGCAGCGTTCGCCGGGCGTGTACTTCACTTTGGAAGAGGACGCCAATACCGGGCGTAAACTCGGCTACGCTAAGCTCATCCCCTACCGCGGCGCATGGATTGAGATGGAGACCAGTACCCGCGACTTCGTTGCGGTGAAAGTTGATCGGAAGCGCAAGGCCTCTGTAGCAACCCTTATCCGCGCCCTGGGCCATCCAACGCCGGAAGAGATCATCAAGATCTTTTCGGATGTGGACAGTGACCCTGACCACCAGTTTATCAAGACCACACTAGAGCGAGAAGGCATCGATACCGAGCGCGCGGAGAACCTGAGCGAGGACGCGCTTCGCCGCCAGTGGGGAAAGTGGTGCTCAGGCCGAGCTTTCAACAAAGAAGCCGCTCGGATGTTGGCCGGGGCGCAGCTTGAGTTTTATCGCCGCATGCGCCCGGGCGAGCCGCCCAATCTGGACAATGCCGATGCATTGCTACGGTCGCTCTTCTTTGACCCACGCCGGTACGACTTGGGCCGTGTGGGCCGTTACAAGCTGAACCGCACGCTCAACATTAACACGCCCCTGACACACCGGACGCTTACCCCGGACGACCTCATTGCGGTAGTCAAGGAAGTTATTAAGGCCTCCAATCTCCAGCGCCCGTCTGAGGATATTGACCACCTGGGCAACCGCCGCGTGCGCGCTGTGGGCGAACTGATTCAGAATCAACTCCGCGTTGGTATGGTCCGCATGGAACGGGTTATCCGCGAACGCATGAGCTTGCAGGAACCGCAGGACGCCACGCCGGCCGCGCTGGTGAACATCCGGCCCGTCGTTGCTGCCATCCGCGAGTTCTTTGGCAGTTCCCAGCTTTCGCAATTCATGGAGCAGACCAATCCGCTGGCAGACCTGACGCACAAGCGCCGCCTGTCCGCGTTGGGCCCTGGAGGCTTGAGCCGTGAGCGTGCCGGGTTTGAGGTGCGCGACGTGCACCACTCGCACTACGGCCGTATCTGCCCCATTGAAACGCCGGAAGGACCCAACATCGGCTTGCTCGGCTCGCTTGCCACGTTTGCCCGCACCAATGAGTACGGCTTTATCGAAACGCCGTACTACAAAGTATTCAGCGAGCTTCCCGCGAAGGACCCGCGGCTGGTTGGGCGCACGCTCCGCGACGAGGTGAAAGACGGCCGTGGCCGCGTCATTGCCAAGGCCGGCGAAGTCATCAGTAAGGGAGATGCCAAGAGGTTTCATGGTACTATTCCGGTCAAGCCGTTTGTCTCGCACGACCTTAAGGATGTAGCCTACTTCTCCGCCGATGAGGAGGACAAGTACGTCATCGCCCAGGCAACCTGTCCCGTTGACGAGCTTGGCCAGCTTATCGACGAAAAGGTAGAAGCTCGGTTCGGCTCTGAAGTAGCTATACAGCCCGCCGGGCGCATTGGCCTGATGGACGTTTCACCCATGCAGATTGTCAGCGTCTCCGCGGCGCTTATTCCGTTCCTGGAGAATGATGACGCCAATCGCGCGCTCATGGGCTCCAATATGCAGCGCCAGGCAGTCCCGCTCCTGAAGCCCCAGGCACCGCTTGTAGGCACCGGCATGGAGGGCAAGGTCGCACAGGACAGCGGCCTAGTGGTCCTTGCACTGGAGGACGGTATGGTCAGCGGCGTTGGTGGCCGCGAGATTACCGTCCGCGACGCACAGGGCAAGGAGCACAAATACCAACTTATGAAGTTTGTCCGCAGCAACCAGAGCACATGCATCAACCAGCGCACGCTCGTCAAGCTGGGCGACAGGGTTGTGAAGGGCCAACCGCTCGCGGATGCCTCCTCTACGGACGCCGGCGAGCTTGCGCTCGGCCAGAACATCCTGGTGGCGTTCATGATCTGGGAGGGCTACAACTTTGAGGACGCCATCATCCTGAACGAGGAGCTCGTCCGTGACGACCGCTTCACCTCTGTCCATATTGAGCGGTTCGAATGCGAAGCGCGCGACACTAAACTGGGACCAGAGGAAATCACGCGCGACATTCCGAACGTCGGCGAGGATGCGCTCCGCGACCTGGACGAGGACGGCATTATCCGCCTGGGCGCCGAAGTCGGCCCCGGCGATATCCTGGTGGGCAAGATCACGCCCAAGGGTGAGACAGAGCTCACGGCAGAAGAGAAGCTGCTCCGCGCCATCTTCGGTGAGAAGGCGCGCGACGTGAAGGATACCTCGCTCCGCCTGCCGCATGGCGAGCGTGGCAAGGTCATTCAGGTGAAGGTGAGTACCCGCGAGAACAAGGACGAGCTTTCACCCGGTGTGAATAAGCTGGTCCGCGTCTGGGTCGCTCAGACCCGCAAGGTGACCGTGGGCGATAAGATGGCAGGCCGCCACGGCAATAAGGGCGTTGTGTCCCGCGTCATGGCCACGGAAGATATGCCGTTCAATGAGGACGGTACCCCTGTAGACATCATCCTGACACCTATTGGCGTGCCGTCTCGTATGAACCTGGGCCAGGTGCTGGAAGTGCATCTTGGCTCCGCCGCCCACGCCTTGGGCTTCCGTGCGGTCTGTCCCGTGTTCCAGGGCGCCAGCACTGCCAGCATCGAGGATAACCTTGCACGCGCCTGGTTCGTCACAGCCTCGGGTGCTTTAGACAACCGCGACCTGGATAACCCCACAGTCGAATGGAGCAAGGTACACGACTGGCTCAGCTCTAAGGGCTATCAGATGGACCGCCTCTTTGACGACAAGGTTGAGGGCGAGGCTCGTGATGCCTGCTTGAAGCTCTGGCTTAAGGACGTGGGCGGAGTGAACCCCAAGGGTATGTCCAGCGCGCAAATGCTCGCTGAGTGCCTGCGTCTCCACCGGGACCAGCGCATGGCGCCGCCCATCTTGGGCAAGAGCGTACTGTACGACGGACGCAGCGGTGAGCCGTTTGACCAGCCCGTGACGACTGGCTATATCTACATGTTGAAGCTTATCCACTTGGTGGAGGACAAGATCCACGCCCGATCCACCGGCCCATACTCTATCATCACTCAGCAGCCGCTTGGCGGTAAGGCGCAATTCGGCGGCCAGCGCTTCGGCGAAATGGAAGTCTGGGCGCTAGAGGGCTATGGCGCGGCCTACAATCTGCAGGAGATGCTCACGGTCAAGTCAGACGACGTAACCGGCCGCAAGAAGACCTATGAGGCAATGGTCAAGGGCGAGGAGGTCATCCAGCCCGGCGTACCGGAATCATTCCAAGTGCTTGTCAAGGAATTGCAGGCGCTGGGCTTGGACATATCCCTGATTCCCTCGGACGAAGAAGGGTCGCATCCACCGCCTGAGCAGGCTGCTCTACGCGCAGGCCAGCGTCCCGTGGCAACTGGCGGTACACCCGGCACTACCACAAATGAGGGGGCGAGCACTTCTCAGTAAGCATCTAGTGTCACATCGGCTGCTTGAGATTTGCTTCTATGAGGAGTTGGAATCATGGTAATAGCACCACCCGGACCACAGACAACGAATAACGGAACTGAGTTCAGCGCGATCAAAATCTCGCTTGCCTCACCTGACCAGATCCTCGCATGGTCGCACGGCGAGGTCACCAAAGCGGAGACTATTAACTACCGCACGCTCCGCCCGGAGCGTGACGGCCTGTTCTGCGAGCGCATCTTCGGCCCCACCAAGGACTGGGAATGCGCGTGCGGCAAATACAAGAAGATCCGCTATAAGGGCGTTGTCTGCGAGCGCTGTGGCGTAGAGGTCACCCGCTCCAAGGTCCGCCGCGAACGCAATGGCCACATCAAGCTGGCCGCGCCAGTGGCGCACATCTGGTTCTCCAAGGGCATTCCTAGTCGTCTTGGCTTGCTCCTTGATCTGTCACCGCGCAACCTGGAGCGCATCCTCTACTTTGCTCAGCATGTCATTGTGGACGCGGACGAAGACGGCATCAAGAAGGCGATGGACAAGGCCGAGGCAGACTTTAACAAGGCCGTAGAGAAGTTAGAAGGCCGCACGCCCGGGAAGGACGAGCCATCTAACGCTATCAAGGGAGAAGAACTGCAAGAGCAGCTTGACGCCACTCTGGCCGACCTGGACGAGCTGCGTCCTATGAAACTCCTTGTGGAATCTCGCTACCGTGAGCTCCGCGACAAGTATCCCGGACTCTTCCGCGCTTCTATGGGCGCTGAGTCCGTCTTGGAGCTGCTCAGGAAGATTGACTTAGACAAGCTGGCAATAGATCTCTATGACGAGATGCGCCGAACCTCCGGCCAGCGTCACCGCAAGGCGCTCAAGCGCTTGCACGTGGTCCGGTCATTCCTGAAGAGCGGCAACAAGCCAGAGTGGATGGTCCTAACGGTGCTGCCCGTACTGCCTCCTGAGCTGCGTCCGATGGTGCAGCTAGACGGCGGCCGCTTTGCCACTAGCGACTTGAACGACCTCTACCGCCGCGTCATAAACCGCAACAACCGCTTGCAACGCCTGCTAGAACTTGAGGCACCGGAAATCATCATCCGCAATGAGAAGCGCATGTTGCAGGAGGCCGTGGATGCCCTCATCGACAACGGCCGCCGGACGCGCGCAGTGGCCGCACGCCATAACCACAAGCTCAAGTCGCTGTCCGACCTGCTGCGTGGCAAGCAGGGCCGGTTCCGTCAGAATCTGCTCGGAAAGCGCGTAGACTACTCCGGGCGCTCTGTCATCGTTGTTGGCCCTGAGCTACGCCTTGACCAGTGCGGCCTGCCCAAGCGCATGGCCCTAGAATTGTTCAAGCCACTGGTCATGCACCGCCTTGTTGCCAAGGGTCTCGTGCCCAACATCCGCAGCGCCAAGCGCTCGGTGGAGCGTGTGCGGCCTGAAGTTTGGGACGTTCTGGAAGAGGTTATTAAGGACCGCCCTGTGCTGCTCAACCGAGCGCCTACTCTGCACCGCCTGGGCATCCAGGCGTTTATGCCCGTCCTCATTGAGGGCAGCGCAATTCAGATTCATCCCATGGTCTGCACGCCTTTCAACGCAGACTTTGACGGTGACCAAATGGCCGTCCACGTGCCATTGTCCCGCCGAGCTGTGGCGGAAGCCAAGGAGGTCATGCTTAGCACTCACAACCTCCTGTCCCCCGCATCCGGCGAGCCGCTGGTCACGCCAGCCCTTGACCTTGTGCTCGGCTGCTACTACCTGACAATGCTGGAAAAGCCCACTCAGGAGCAGGCGGCGAAGGATAGCAACGATACGGAAGCGCAAGTCTGGCGCTTCAGCGACGTGGAAGAGGTCAGGCTGGCGCTCAACCTGGGGCAGGTACGCCTCCAGACCGCTATCAAATACCTGCTGCGTGGTAAGAGCGATATTCCATCGCAGTGGGTCGACACGACCGTGGGCCGCATCATCTTCCGCGAGATTGTGCCATCTGAACTCGTGTCAGACCAGAACACCTGGAACAAGCTTATGGACAAGAAGGCCCTCCGCGAACTGGTGGGTCTTTGCTACCGCAGACAAGGCGATAACGGCACCGTTGACTTGCTGGACGCTATCAAACGCCTGGGCTACCACTACGCAACATTCTCCGGTATCAGCATCGGTATCCATGACCTGGATGTGCCGCCAGAGAAGGGTGGCGTCATCAGCCGCGCGGAAGGGCGCATCGAGCAGCTTGAGGAGCAGTACCAGACCGGCCTGCTGAGCGGTGATGAGCGCCGCGACCAAGCCATTCGCATCTGGACAGAAGCTAGCGACGAAATGAGCAAGATCGTTGAGAAAGCATTGCCCAGCTTTGGCGGTGTCTACCTCATGGCGCAGTCCGGCGCAAAAGGCAACATCAGCCAGATTAAGCAGATGGCTGGTATGCGCGGCCTGATGTCCGACCCTAAGGGCCAGTTGATTGAGGTGCCTGTAAAGTCCAGCTTCCGCGAGGGCCATAGCGTGTTGGAGTACTTCATCTCCACGCACGGCGCCCGCAAAGGCTTGGCCGACACGGCACTCCGCACGGCAGATTCAGGCTACCTCACCCGCCGCATGGTGGACGTGGCGCAAGACGTCATAACCACTAGCGAGGACTGTGGCACTCCGCAAGGCGTGTGGATCCGCCATGACCGCGAGAAGGAGCGCAGCAACTACGTTGCAGCGTTCACGGAGCGCATTGTGGGCCGCATCGCCGCCGAGGCCATCGCCGACGTAAAGACCGGCGAAATTATCGTTGACCGGAACCAGGAGATCACGGAAGACTTATCCAAGAAGCTATGGGATGCAGGTATCCGGGAAGCTTACGTCCGCTCGCCCATCACCTGCGACAACAAACGGGGCATCTGTATCCTCTGCTTTGGCCGTATGCCTGCTACCAGCAAGATGGTGCGCATGGGCGAGGCTGTGGGCATTGTCGCCGCGCAGTCTATCGGCGAACCTGGCACGCAGTTGACCATGCGTACGTTCCACACTGGCGGTATCGCGGGCGTAGACATCACCAGCGGCATTCCTCGCGTGGAAGAGTTGTTTGAGGCGCGTGTGCCCAAGTACCGCGCTATCCTTGCGGAAATCGACGGCAAGGCTGAGATCACCGAGACGCCGGACGGCTGGCGCATCCGCGTCGCCAGTTCTGAGGAGTACCGCGAAGAGTATCGTGTGCCCAAGGGCTTCAAAGTGGTTGTGGACGAAGGCGACCTGGTGGGGGTTGGTGCGCCACTGGCGCTGCCACCGGCCCGTCGTGGCGCCGCCAAGGAAGAGCTCGCACCAGAAAGGCTGGTCAGCCAGGTGGCCGGCAAAGTCACCATCAAGGGAGACAAGGTATCCGTGGTCTGGTCGGACCAAGAAGAGCGGGTCTACGTGGCGCCGCTCACCGCCACACTGCTCGTGAAGTCTGGCGACGTGGTGAAGGCTGGCCAGGAACTCACCAAGGGTCCGAAAGACCCGCACGACATCCTGCGTATCCAGGGTGGTGAGGCAGTGCAGCAGTACATTTTGGAAGAGATCCAGAAGGTGTACCGCGCGCAGGGCGTGACCATCAATGACCGACATGTCGAAATCATCATCCGCCAGATGCTCCGCCGCGTGCGTGTTGACCACCCTGGCGACACCGACCTTCTGCCAGAGCAGATTGTCGACCGATTCAAGTTTGAGGATATCAACCAGACAGTGCTTGCCCAGGGCGGCGAACCTGCCCGTGCAACGCCAAGACTCATGGGAATCACCCGTGCATCGCTGGGTACGGACAGCTTCCTGGCAACCGCCTCCTTCTTGGAGACGGCTCGTGTACTGACCGAAGCTGCGGTCTCCGGCGAGGTAGACTATTTGCGCGGTCTCAAGGAGAATGTCATTCTCGGCCGGCTCATCCCGACGCGCCACATCGAAATCGAGGAGCAGATTCCTGAGTCAATTCTAAGCGCTGTGGACGCCGCCACACTGGAAAGCGCCCTTAGTGACGCCGCCTTGGAAGTCGCCTCCCTAGACGACAAGCGTGGTCTGGATGACGATGACCTGGAGACCATGTCGCTCCCACCGGATGACGAGGACGAAGAAGAGGGTACGGTGGAGCCTAAAGAAAAGCCCAGTCGGTAAGAAGCGAAAAGGGTTGTTTATGAAGAGCGCTGCCCATCCATGGGCAGCGCTCTTCATTTGTTAAGCAGACCACTTTGCATCCCAAAGTTCTTCGCGGATTATTCAGGGCTAGCGCTTAACAAGCTGCTCTCTCAAGAATGCTTCCACTGTCTCCCGCGAGGTGTGCTTCAGCATAAATCTGTATTCCTGGCGAAGCTTCTCGGTGCTTGCCACCCAAGGCCAGCGAATGAAGTCCACTCCGCATGCTGGTGAATCGTTTTGCAATCGAAGTACCCACATCGCATTGATGAGCGGGTACAGCAGCCAGGCCGGTAGCCACGTAACCTTGCGCCCGGACATCCCCACCATTTCGCTGTAGCGTACGGTGTCTTGGCTGCCGATGTTGAATGTCCCCGGCTTGGGCTGCCGCAGCACATGCTCCAGTAGCGCCACCAGGTCATCCTCATGGAAAAATTGCATGGGCGGGTCAGCGCCCGTCACACCAACCATCCGGGGCCGCATCAACGCATCTGCGATGAAGTTGCGTGCGTGCGGCCCCATTACCACACTGCTGCGCAGAATCGTCACGCAGGTCTTCGGGCTCACCTTTGCGTAATCGATCAGCAGCTTTTCCGCCGCAACCTTGTCCTCCGAGTATGCAAAGCCCGGCACTGGCCTCGCCGGTTGCTCCTCCGTAATGGCCTGCGGGTTGTCCGGATGCGCCCCATACACCGATGTACTACTCAGATATACAATATGCTGTACGCCCGCCAGCGCGCACGCCCGCAGCACGCTAGACGTGCCTCCCACGTTCACCATCCGCGCCGTATTGCGGTTCCTGCTCGAGTTAAGCACGAAGGCTAGGTGCATAACCTGCTGCACGCCTTCTTCCACAAACAGCTGGTCCAGTGGCCGTGTCACGTCCTGCACCACAACATGCACCTTGGGCGGGAGCAACCCTGTGAGCGGTTTCACGTCAATCGCAACCACACGCTCCACATCGCCACGCTCCGCCAGCGCTGTGACCAGCCGCGAGCCAATGTACCCTGTTGCGCCGGTGACGGCGACACGGAGCGTCTTTGGCGGCGCGAAAACAATCGGTTCCGGCGCTGGGGCCGCCTTGGCAACTTCGATGACAGATGCGCTGGGCACGGCTGGCCGCCACTCTCGCCGCTTGGGCGGACGGACGGTAGGCACCTGTGGCTGGCGCGGGCCTCTACGTTGTGATGACATCGGTGAAATCAAAGCTCAGCGTGCCCAGCCCTGGCACGTCAAAGCTCATGCCAATTTTGTGCGGCCCTGGCGAAAGCTGCTGCCCTCTGGCCTTGATCTCGATGGTTTTATTCATGCTAAGCGTGAACGGCTGTTCCTCTGATACGTGAGTGAACAGCACGGCCTGGACACCCATTTGAAAGGTGGTGAACTCCATGGGGAGCGGATTGTCGTCCACCGCCAGCGGATGCATCTTGCGTGCATAGCCGGATCCCAATGTGTTCTTTATCGAAAATACGAACCCGTCCGGCGTATTCTTCAAGCTACCCTTCAAGTACAGCCGCTTGAGCAGAAACCCTGGCACCGAGACCATCGAACCCTCCAGAAAGGATAGGCCCGCGCGCGGCGGGGCACAAGTGTCTTATGACCGAACTTGTGGCAAGCCGTTGGGAGGGGCAAGCGAAAGGAGTTACCCCTTTTGTTGGGCCCGCAGCTTCATCAGGTACATGGTACGCTCTTTTTCCACCACGTCGGCGGGCAACACGTTGACCGCCCCCAAGTTGCGCGCGTGCACGTAGATCTGGGCCACGCGCTCTACCAGGCGGCAGTGGGCCAACGCCTCTGTCAGCGACGCGCCGCACGCGGCCATCCCGTGGTTCCGCAGCAAGATGGCCTTCCGGTCTTCCAGCGCCGCTACCGCTTTGTCCGCCAGGTCTCGCGTCCCAGGAAATCCGTATTGCGCTGCCTTAATTGGCCCGCCCAGGTAGACCGCGACTTCGTCCACGAGCGGCGGAATGTCCCAGCCAGCCACGGCGCAAACGCTGGCGTAAATGGAGTGCGTGTGGATAACGGCCTGGACGTCCGGACGTGCCTGGTAGATGGCAACATGCAGGTACATCTCCGACGAGGGCGGCAGGTCGCCTTCCACCGGCTCGCCCTCGTAGTCCACCACGGCCACCTCATCCACTGTCAGCTCCGCGTACGGCTTCGAGGTGGGGGTAATCGCCATGAGGTTGTGCTTGCGGTCGCCCACCCGCACGCTGATGTTGCCGCTCGACACCGCGACGAGGCCGAGGCGCTCAAGCTCTTTGGCGACTTCCATGACCTGGCGTCGCTCATTCAAAAACCGATCTGCCATGTGTTCCGCCTACCCTAGTGAGATTCTTTCCAGTTCCGTACGAACGTGCCGCCACCGCGCGTAGTGGTCATTATACTGAAGCGCGCGTTCCGCATCCGGCGTTATGGCCGTTGCATTAGCCGCGCCAAGGCGAGCGGCTTCTTGCGCGTCCTTGAACCCTCCGGCAGCCACCGCCGCCAGCAGCGCCGCGCCGTACGCGCTTGCGTCAGGCGTGCCACACAGCGCAACCTCTCGCCCGCACGCGTCCGCCACCAGTTGCGTGAACAGCGGCACGCGCGTCATCCCGCCACCAACCGCCACTCGCGTAGGCGCAGTGCCCGTCACCTCTTGAAGCCGCTCCAACGCCTCACGCACCGCGAATGTCATGCTTTCCAGGTGCGCACGCACCAGGGCCGCGCGGCCCACACCCGAATACGCCATCGGCACCGGAAACAGCAGGCCGCCTGTGCGCATGCCCAGCCGGGTGAAGTCCACAGGAGCTGTACCCAAAATGGCAACGACTCCACCAGCGTCAGAGTCCGCTGCCTCTGCGCCGGCTTTCGTAAAAGCGCTTTGCGACTCGCCGCCGTAGAGCGTGCGCACCGACCAGGTCAACGCGTTCCCCGTGTCACCGAGGTTCACTTCAGATACCCATGTGTCCGGCAGGCCATGCAGCCCCGCCAACGTGCGGTAGCTGCCGTCCAGGACTGGCTGGCTGGTCACCTGCTGCGCCGTCATGCTCCACCCTGCGAGTACCCCTACCTGCCCCGCACCGACGACACCCATTCCCAGCAGCCCGCACTGCGTATCCGCCCCTGCCGTGACAACGGTGACGCCGCCAGCCAGCCCCAAGTCCCCAGCGGCGCTCGCAGTGAGCTTCCCAACCACAGCGCCCGAAGGCACCAATCGAGGAAACCAGTCAGTTTGTAAACCAAGTTCTTTCAGAAGCTCAGCCGCCCACGTGCCGGACGTGACGTCGAGCAAGCCCGCCTCGCACGCTAGCGTTCGCTCGCCCGTTCGCTCGCCTGTGAGGCGGAACGTCAGCCAGTCACCAAGCGTCATGACGGTGCGGATGCGCTGATAGACCTTGGGCTTTTGCGATTTGAACCATTGGAGCTTGCCGGAGGCCAAGAGGAACGAGGGAAGGTGCCCGGTCGTCTGATAAATGCGCTCTCGGTGGGCTTCGTCCTGCGCCGCGCCTTCCATGACCGCTCTCAAGTCCGTATTGGGCGCCAGGTACAGCTCTTTGCCAGCGCCATCCAGGAAACACAGCCCCTGCCGCTGGCTGGTCACGCCAATGGCGGCAATGTCTTCAAGCGCTACCCCCGACTGCGACACCGCCTGCCGAGCCGCCGCGCAGACGGCGCGCCACAGGCGTTCCGCCGAAAAGTCTTTCGCCAGCGAAAGCCCGGATTGGGAACTGCGGACGGGCGAAGGCTGCCTGGCGACCGACATGGGTGTGCCATCCAACCGCATGACCATTGCCTTAATAGAACTGCTGCCCAGGTCGAGCGCGAGCACGCAGCTACTCACGCCGCTTGCCCCACGCCTGTGGGTTCACCAGGTGCGTTGGCCGCTTGCCATCCAGAAAGCGCAGTATGTCCTGCGCCATCATGTTTGAATACCGCTCAATCGTTTCCTCCGTGGCGCCGCCGATGTGCGGTGTCAGCACCACGTTGGGTAGCGACAGCAGCGGACTGCTCGTCGGTAGTGGCGCCGAGTCAAACACGTCCAGCGCTGCGCCTGCCAGCTTGCCCGCACGCAGTGCACCGACCAGTGCAGTGGTGTCTACCAGTCCGGGTGCGGCGGTATTGATGAGGTACGCCGAAGGCTTCATGGCCGCGATGCGGCCGATGTCCAGCATCGGCTTTCCGTCCGCAGGCTCAGGCGCGTGCAGCGTCACCACGTCGCTTTGCGCCAGCAGCGCATCGAGCGGCACCATCTCCACGCCACGCACGGGCTTGGCGTACGGGTCGGTCGCCACCACGCGCATGCCAATCGCCCGTGCGATTCCTGCCATGCGCTTGCCCACCTGCCCGAGGCCAACAACGCCCAGCGTCTTCCCCGCAAGCTCGCGTCCGCGGAGGGTAATGTAGGGCTCAACCGGGTCTTGCCACTTGCCCGTTCGCACGTACTCGTCCGACGCCGGAATGTGCCGCGCCAGCGCCAGCATCAGCCCGATGGTGTGCTCCGCGACCGCGGCTGCGTTGCGCGCGGGCGTGTTCACCACCAGCACGCCGTGCGCGGTGGCTGCGTCTACGTCCACGTGGTTCACCGCGCTCCGGCACACGCCAACAAACCGTAGCGGCGAGCCTTCCTGGAATACATCATCGATGAGAAAATCAGCTTCGATGACAACGGCTTGAATGCCGTGGGCCTGAATGTGCTCCGCCAAGTCGCGCGGGTCCCACAGCTTCCGCGTTTCCGTCCACGGCTCGTACGTCACGCGCATCCGTTCGCGCAGGGCACTCAATGCGTCCGAGTGGAACGGCGCCAGCACGAGGGCGTTCACTGGGCGGCCAAGGTCTGCTGCCGCGCGAGACCGCGCGTAGCCGCCTGCGCCGCAAGCTGCCCGCTGCGCACCGCCGACTCCATGGTGGACGGCCAGCCAGTTTGCGTCCAATCGCCCGCCAAAAACAAGTTCAGGATGGGCGTCTCTTGCTGTGGCCGGAACGCCTCGGCTCCGGGCTTTGAGCGAAACGTTGCAGCAAGCTGCTTGACGACGATGAACCGCTCGACGTGCGCGTCACGCGCCTTGGGGAAGAGGTGCGCCATCTCCTTCGTGAATAACTGGCGCAGTCCTTCTTTGCCCATTGTGGCGTACTCCCACGCTCCGCTGAGCGAGATGCAGACGTACTGCCACGGGCCTGCCAGTCCCTGAATCCGCGACTTGTTGAACACCCACTGCACGGGGCTGTCCACAAATGCCGCGAACTCGTCGTCCATCACACGCCGATCGTACCAGATGTGTATGCCCACAATCGGCGCGCCCTCCAGATGCTGGGCCTCTGCGAAGAACGGGACTTGCGCCGTCTCAGCCGGCAGCAGCTTGGGGAGCGCGTCCCAAGGCACTGCAGCGACAAACACGTCTCCGGTGATGACCTGCCCGCTTGCCAGTTCTGCCCCGTACACTCGGTCGCCGTCCATGTGCAGCTTGGCAACCGCGCTCCCGAGCAGCATTCTGCCCCCGGCTGCTTTCACTACGCGCTGTGCAGCATCGCTCAGCAGCGCGGTTAAGCCCACGCGCGCGTACCCTACGTCAGCGCCATGCCTGCCCTTGAGCAGCGCTCCCTGGAAGACCATGATGCCCATGTCCGCGCTGACGGCAGCTATGTCATCGTTCAGCGTGGGCAGGACGATCACGTTCCAGAAACGCTGGATGGCTCCTTCACGCTCGCCATGCACCAGAAGCCAGTCGCGGAACGACTGTGCCTGCAACTGCTCTGTCTGCCGCCATCGATCCGTGCGCATCAGCCGCAGCATCACGCGCAGCGTGTTCAAGCGCTCGCCAAAGGTCAGATGCCTGTACGTGAGCGACGTGGGGAGAAGGTGCAGCGGCGACGGCAACCACGGCGCAGCGCTGATGACGCTCGTACGCCCATCGCGTGAGGAAACGGGGATGGACAGCCGCTTTTGGATAGATGTCTTGTCTACGACTCCCAGGCGCTTGATGAACGCCATGTACGCGGTACAGCACCCCAAGAAAACGTGCTGCCCGTTGTCTACCTCTTGGCCGGTCTCCTGGTCTACAAACGAATACGCCCGTCCCCCCAGGAACGGGCGTCGCTCAATCAGGGTCACGTGGTGGCCCGCATCCAGCAGGGCAATCGCGGCGGACAGGCCCGCCAGCCCGCCACCTATGACGACGCAGCGGCGCCCTTGTGTCTCGCCAGGGACGATTGCACCCACAGCTTCAACGCTAACGTCAACTTCTCCGCTGAGGAAAGTCCAATCCGCTCTTGGAACACATTGTAGCCGCGCGCCTCAATGTGGTGCAGCACGCGCTGGTACAGCCCACCGAGCACCGCCGGACACGCGCGCGACCGCCGCGGCAGCATGGGCACCAACCGCAGCCCGCTGTCAAAATACTGACGCGCCCGCTCCCCCTGATACCGCATCAGCGCTACAAACGCGTCGTTGTAGACGTTGTTCTTCGCATCTTGCGGCGAATAGCCGAACCGCGCCATCTCGTCCAGCGGGATGTAGATGCGGTCGTTTGCCGCATCTTCGCGTACGTCGCGCATGATGTTCGTGAGCTGCATCGCCATGCCCAGGTCCACCGCCGCTGGCTCAAGTTTCGGGTCATCGCCTGCAAAAATCCGCACCGACACGAGCCCAACGGCCGACGCCACCCGATAGCAATACGTCTTCAGTTCTTCGAACGTCTGGTACCGGGTGGTGGTCAGGTCCATCTGCACGCCGCGTATAATCTCTTCAAGATAGGCCCGCGGTATGGAATACTTCTGCGCCGCGTCCGCAAGCGCCACAAACGTTTCACCACGGGGCATTCCCCGGTACGCTTCCTCAAGTGCAGCGCCTACCTGCAGCAGCCCCATCGCTTTGTCATCAACACTGGCGTCGCCGTCGGCCACGTCATCACACAGGCGGCAAAACGCGTACACCGCGTAAATTGCTTGCCGCTGTGGCTTGGGCAGGGTAATGAACGCATAGTAGAAGTTCTTGGCAGATGACTTGGTCACCCGCTGGCATTGGAGGTACGCCTCTTGCAGTGCAGTAGCCATGCTGTGGCACCCCTCGTGCTCCAGGTGCCTTAGGAAAAGCGCCCTGTTTTCAGAGCGACAAACGTGGTGGCAGCCAGCCACGCCTTCCGCGCTTTGCTGACGGTTGGCCGCTGCTTCAACACATCGTAGCCCTGCCGTTCGATGGCGTCCAGCACGCTCATGCCGCCCCGAGAGAACAGCGCCAAGTCCAGCCGCAGTTTTCCGGGCACCATCCTGACCAGCGGCAGCCCCTGCCGAAATAGTTCCCGCGCACGATTTACTTCAAACTCCAGCAGCCGCAGAAACTCAGCACTTGCCGCGTCTCGCGCAAGTTCTGCCTCTGTGCAGCCGAACCGCGCCAGGTCTTCCTGTGGAATGTAGATGCGGCCCATCGCGTAGTCCCGCCGGACGTCTTGCCAGAAGTTCGCAAGCTGTAACGCTGTGCACGTTGCATCGGACAGCCGCTGCCGATCAGCATCCCGAAATCCAAAGACGTAAAGCGCCAGATGTCCCACGGAGTTCGCCGAATTTTCGCAGTAGACCAGCAGGTCCTTAAACGTGGGATATCGATTGATAGCCTGATCCATCCGGTTGGCCTGCACGAGTTTCAGGAACGGCTCGCGCGGGATGTCAAACGTTGCGATGGTCTGCTGCAAAGCTACAAGGTACGGGTGCTGAGGCTGACCACCATAGCACTGGAGAAAGTCCTGCTCCCACGCGTCCAACTGCGCCAGCCGGTCGCCAACCGCTTCATCGCCCAGGTCGTCAACCGCACGCGCAAAGGCATAGATAGCCGCTATGTGTGGGACCAGATGCTTGGGGAGGAACCACGTAGCAATCGAGAAGTTTTCGTAATGGTATCCGAGCAGCGCCAGGCATCCCTTGTACGCCTCGTCAACAGCAGCGGCGGACGCTCCTGTTCCAGGCCTGGGCTGGACAACCCAGGAATGCGCCATACCCGGCTACTCGCCCAGTACCTGGAGTATGACCTCGCGGTTGCGCGGGCAGTCTAACTCCAGGAAAAAGATACTTTGCCAGGAGCCAAGTGCCACCTTCCCGTCCACGATGGGAATAGTTTCACTCACGCCCACCAGCAGGTGCTGGCAGTGCGCGTGGCCGTTGGGCCCTTCGCTAGCGGTCATGTTAACGGTGCGGATGGTGAAGTCATTGTGCTGGTAATACGCGCTCTTTGGAGCAAATGCTTCTAACCGCTTCTTCATGTCTTCCAGCAGCAGGGGCTCATTCTCATTGATGAGGACCGCTGCAGTCGTGTGCTTAGAGAACACCACCACCACGCCGTTCTGCACTTGCGTCTCTTTCACAAAATCGCGGACGCGATCGGTAATGTCCATGAAATCCGGCGCCCGCTTCGTTGAAATCTTCAAGGTTATTGTGTACATGCCAAAGCCCAGCTTTTTAGCGGGAGACTTACCATTTCCGTTCTCCCGCGTTGTCTTGCCTGGCTGCTTGGTAGCTACCATGCTTGCGTCTCCTGCTTCGCTCCTAGTTTGCTGTACTCTGTTGCATAGCCCCATCGCGATACCGTTTATGGCGCCCCAGCGCCATTAGGGGCCAGTAGATGCGGTACATGTGGTACTTGATCATAAACCCCGCTGACAAGTCGGTTGCTTGATACCTTAGATTTCCCGGCCTGCGCATTTTATCAAGCCGCTTACCAATACCGTATCCGGGAAATCCCGTGCCAGTGAACCACGGCTCATCCCAGGAACCATCCTCGTTTTGTGTCCCAGCCAGGTATTGTAACCCTCGTTCCAAGGTTGGGTGCTCCCACTCGCCCGCCGCCATTAGCGCCAACAGGGCCCAGGCTGTCTGCGAAGCCGTGCTTGCCCCACACCCACGCCAAGTGGGAGCGGCGTAGTTGGCGCATGATTCACCCCACCCGCCATCCTGGTTCTGATGCATCGCTATCCAGTCTACAGCCTTTCGGACGCGGAGGTCTTGCACAGGCTCTCCAAGCGCTTCTAGAGCAGGCAGCACCGCGCCCGTTCCGTAGTCAAAAGCCACCCGTCCGAGCGCCGCCCCACCGTTACCCAGCTGCTCGTGTGCACCACACGCTGCACGCCTTCGTCCAGCGCTGCCTGCATGATATTGCGCGTGCCTATCACGTTCGTCTCATAGTATGGCCGCTCGTCCAAGGGCCAAAACGCGTAGAGCGCCGCCACGTGGAACACCAGGTCGCATCCGCGTACCGCCTCCCGTACCGACGCCTTGTCGCGGACATCGCCCTCCACTCGCTCCCAGCCTTTGTCTAACGCGTCAAGGTGCTGACTGTCCTTCCGCACTAGCGCCCTGACCTTCAGCCCGTCATTGGTCAGAGCGCGCGCCACGTGCCCGCCAACGAAGCCCGTTGCTCCGGTCACCAGCGCTCTCATCACTCGATGGTCGCCGTCGTAGGCCGCTTGCTGAACTGCTCAATGAACTCAAACATGCAAAGCGTCAAACTCCGACGCGCCTTGTCGGACTTCTGCCACAGCATGTACAGTGACGGTAGCTGAAGCGGGTTCTTCAAGATTGAGCCAAGGACATTCCCCGCGCTTGGCTCCTGCTGTGCCAACTTGGGTAGGCTGTCGCCAAGCTCGTCAACAATGGCGCGCATGGCCGCAAACGGAATGCCCTGCCGGTGCGCCGCCTCCGCGAGCCAGTACGTCTCCATGTCCACGCCAACAGCGCGCGACTGCTGCGCCAACTGCTGCTTCGTTTCGGCAGTGCCCGCCACGGCATCCACCGTCACCATTGGCCCGTCATGCGCCACCAACTTTTGCGCCTGCGCTGACTCCAAGATCAGCTTCACCAGCGACTTGTTGGGCTTCAGCTCCGGCGTCAGTGTCCCGCGAGATGGCGATACGTGCAGCGCACTTGGCACCATTAAATCCCCAGCTCGAAATGCAAACTCCAGCGCCCCGGCAAACCCAATGCCCACAATGGCCATCGGATGCTCTCGGGCGCATACCATTTGTACCGCGCGCTGAGCCGCTTCTCTTCCCATCCCGCTGACCACCAGCACCACACCTGTATGCCGCCGTCCGCGCCAAACCTTGGTGGCCGCACCAAACGACCTGTCTGGGCTCCACCGAAATGGAAACTGCCCATCTTTGGTTACTTCTTGCTCTAGGGCGGCGACGATTGCCAGCATGGGGTTAACTAGCCCCTACGCCGCTCTTGTTGCTCACAATCCCCTTCACCAGCACCGCCATCTCGCGCGGGCTGCTGAACGCCTTGAGAATCATCGCCGACTCAAACCCGCAGTGCATCATGCAATTGGCGCACGCCGGGTTCTTACCCACGCCGTACCGCTCCCACAAGCTCGCATCGAACAGCTCGTTCACGTCCTGAATGTGCCCCTCGCTCGCCAGCGGGTAGCACGGCTTGCGCCAGCCCTGGATGGTGTAGGTGGGGTTCGAGTACGCTGTGCACTGGTAGTGCCGCTTACCCTTCAGGAAGTCCGGATATAGGGGATTGTTGTAGAACCGAAATCGACGTAGCGCCCCGTCGTTCAAGATGTCGGCATACAGGTCGTGCGACTCCTGCCGCTTCAGGAACACCTCCTGGTCCGGCACCATCGCGAAGTCGTATCCCGCCGACGTCATAATCCCTTCAAAGCCCATCTTCGTGACCGTCTCGTACAGCTCGTACAGGTCGTCCTTCTGCGAACCCTTAAACAGCGTTGAGTTGCAACACACGCGGTATCCCTGCTCCAGCGCCTTCTTTGCCGCCCGCATGGCCACACGCCACACGTCGCGACGGGCGACGGCTACGTCGTGCCGGTCTTCCATCCCGTCCAGATGAATCACCCAGCATAGATATTTGGAGGGCGGCACCTGCGGCAACAGCTTCTCTAGCAGCAACGCATTTGTGCAGCAGTACACAAAGTATTTGCGTTTGATGAGCTCGTTCAGCAATTCCGGAAGCTGTGGATACATAGTCGGCTCGCCGCCCGCCACCGACACAATGGGCGCGCCCGATTGCTCCACCGCACGCAGAGCGTCGTCCAGCGGCAGCATGCAGTGGAGCACCGGCTCGTACTCCCGAATGCGCCCACACCTCTCGCACGTCAGGTTGCATGCTTCCAGTGGCTCCAGCATCGTCACCAGCGGAAACCGCTTCTGGCCCCGAACCTTCTGCTTGAAATGTACGCAAACAGCCGGATGCCAATCTCCACTGGCCTCTTGGGGGCGCGCTGAGGGCCTTCCGGTATGTATTCCTTGAGCGCATCCTCCGCGGTCCTGATACGAGGAGCCTGCTTGGTAACCTGAAGCGGTTTGATCGTGACGCTCATAGCAGCACCTCTTGGCCTAGTCAACTATTTCTGGCGGATTAAAACGAACTCTACCAGCGCTTCCAATTCCTGCTGCGCGGCCTTCGACAGCCGCGCCTGCCGAGCGCATGCCAGCGCCTGCGTGCCTTGATCCTCAGCCAGCTTCTGCGCAAACTCGTGCGCCCGAACGTCCTCCAGAATGCCTAGCATTTCATCCACTGCTGCCTCTTCCACCTGCGGCTGGGACGCCAATACCTCTAGCCGCTTTTTCTGCTTCCCTCGGCTTACTTGGAGCGCGTGCACCACCGGGAACGAGCGCTTTTGCCGCCGCAAGTCCGCGCCAATCGCTTTGCCGGTCACCTTCTCGTCACCCCAAACGCCCAGCACGTCGTCACGCACCTGAAATGCCAACCCCAACAGCCTTCCGCACTTCGCCAACGATTCCACTCGGGCCGCGTCCTCAGTCCCCAGAAACGCGCCCAGGCGAGTCGCCGCCTCCATGAGCGCTCCGGTCTTCCGGCTAATCATGTCTAGATACGCGTCCTGCGAGATGTCCGTGCGCCCCTCAAAGCTCAAGTCCAGGTACTGTCCCTCAATCATTTCGAGGTACAGCTCCGTCAGCATCCGGCTGGCCGCTACTGCCTTGCCAGCGGGCACACCGGCGCCGGCGAGGCCTCCCAGCGCCAAGTCTGCCACACAGCACAGCACGTCACCAGCCATCAGCGCCGGTGCTTTGCCCCATACCGTCCAGACAGTCGGTCGGTGCCGCCGTTCCCGGTCGCCATCCTGCAAATCGTCGTGGATGAGGGAAAAATTATGAATAAGTTCCAGACTGACCGCCGCGGGCATTGCGCGTTCGGCGTGGCCGCCGACGGCTTCGCACATGAACAGGCAAAGAAGCGGACGTATGGCCTTACCGGAGCCGATGCTGGACAGCCTTCCGCGCTGGTCTTCCCAGCCCAGGTGGTAGCGCAGCATGTGGAACAAGGGCTGGCTGTCTTGAGGAAGCGAAAGCTTCAGCGCGGCATTGAGCGCCGAACCGAACCGTTCCAGCGGGGCGCGCGTTTCTACTCGGGCCATGCGCTTTTCCGCCTTTTGGTGAGTTGCGAACGAGGGTGAGGCTAGCACACACGCCAGCCTGCCGTCAAGAAAACACCACGTCGTGACGGCCCGCATTGGCTTCGCGATTCATGGAATCAAGACTACTCCTCGCCTTACCTGGTGTCCACCGTACAACCACGACTTGCCGTACATGCAACCCACCCCCGCCAGAAGCACCCTTCCGCTTGTATGCTGGAGCGTATAATGGCGGGGCCGACTTTCGAGGGGGAATGGCCATCCCGCCATTGCCCCAGCCCCGCGAGAAGGAGTAGCCGCTGTGTCCTTTGCTGACGTCCAACGTCTGTTCCCCGTCACCACGCGCGCACTATCGAATGACCACCTGGAAATCGGCGGCCGTGACGTCACCACCATGGCCCGCGAGTACGGCACTCCGCTGTATGTTTTTGACGAGGACACGCTGCGCGCCCAGTGCCGCGACTTTGTGAAAGGCTTCGGCGCGCACTACCCAAAAGTCAAGGTCCTCTTTGCAGCCAAGGCCTACGTCAACCCCGCGCTCGCCAAGATTGTTCAAGAAGAGGGTCTGGGCATGGACATCGTATCCGGGGGCGAGCTCGCGGTCGCTCGCGTGGCGGCGTTCCCGCCTGAGCGCCTCTACTTCCACGGCAACAATAAGCAGGCCCGCGAGCTTGACGACGCGCTTGCCTATGGCGTCGGCCGCATCGTGCTGGACAACATTGAAGAGTTGGAACGCCTCGAGAAGATCGCTGCTGAGCGCAAGGTCAAAGCCAATGTGATGGTACGCATCACTCCAGGCATTGATCCACACACGCACGCGCACACCACGACCGGCACGGTGGACAGCAAGTTCGGCTTTCCCATGTTGACTGGACAGGCGGAAGAGGGCGTGAAGCGCGCACTCGCCTCGCCGCACCTGAACGTTGTCGGTATCCATTTTCACCTTGGCTCACCCATCTTTGAGCTTGAGCCCTATGCGCTAGGCGTGGCGGTGGTCATGGACTTCGCCGCCAAGATGGTCGCCCACGGCCTGAACCTTGAGGAGTTTAGCCCCGGCGGCGGCTTCGCCATTAATTACTTGCGCTCCCAGCACGCCCCCGGCCCGGAACAGTATGCTGAGGTTATTGGCAACGCGCTCAAGCAGGCTTGCCAGAAACATCGCATCCAGCTTCCCACGCTGGTGCTGGAGCCTGGCCGTGCCATCGTCGGCCCTGCGGGCGTGGCCGTCTACACTGTGGGCTCCATTAAGCGCATTCCCGGCGTCCGCACCTACGCCGCGGTGGACGGCGGCATGGGCGACAACATCCGTCCCGTGCTGTACGACGCCAAGTACGAAGCCGTCATCGCCAACCGCCTCAGCGCCAAGGAAGAAGAGACCATCACCATCGCGGGTAAATACTGTGAGTCCGGCGACGTGCTGGTCAAGGACGCCAACTTGCCGCGCCTGCAACAAGGCGACGTTGTGGTGATGCCTTCCGCTGGCGCCTACGCCCCTTCCATGGCTAGTGTCTACAACCTCAACCCACGGCCGGCCGTGGTGCTGGTCAAGGGCGGCAAGTCGCGCATCATCCGCCGCCGCGAGACTTACGAAGACCTCATGCGCAACGACGTGATCTAGGTTAAGGGGCAGCGTACCCATGGCTGAGCGCAATGGGCCACCCCAGCAGGAGGGTGTCCGCAGTGGCGTGACACCCCAAGCTGCATTCATGCCCACGTTTGGCGAAGCGTTCCGCTACTGGCTGCGGCTGGGTTTCATCAACTTTGGCGGCCCTGCCGGCCAGATTGCTATCATGCACAAAGAGCTGGTGCAGCAGCGCAAGTGGATCGGCGAGCGCGCGTTCCTTAACGGTCTGAACTACGCCACCCTCCTGCCCGGCCCTGAGGCGCAACAGGTCGCCACGTACATCGGCTGGCGGCTGCACGGGACGCTCGGCGGCCTCGTCGCAGGCACCTTTTTCGTGCTGCCCGCCGTCACAATCTTGCTCGTGCTGAGCTGGCTCGCCGCCGCTCACGCCAACGTCACAGTCGTGGCGGGTGCGCTCTACGGCGTCCAGCCCGTCGTCATCGGCATCGTCGCCGAGGCGGTGGTCCGCATCGGCCGCCGTGCGTTGCGGCCCAGGGCGCTTGTTGGCATAGCGGTTGCCGCATTCGTAGCGATTTACTTCTTGCACATCCCATTCCCACTTATCGTGGCTACCGCCGCACTGATCGGTCTCCTCGCGCAGCGCTTCACGCCCGCGCTCTTCCAGGCCCCAGGTCGAGGAGAAACCATTGCCGCTCCAGTAGAAAAGGTTCCACCGTTCTGGCCCCGGGCGCTGAAGATTCTTGCAGTGAGTGCGGCGATCTGGGCCATCCCAGTGGGCGCCATCCTGCTCTGGCAAGGCGCGGATAGCACGCTGTTCAGGGAAGCCCGCTTTTTCACCTGGGCCGCTTTCATCACCTTTGGCGGCGCATATGCCGTCCTGAGCTTCGTGGCCGACCAGGCGGTGAACGTCTACGGCTGGCTCTCCGGCGCGCAGATGGTGCAGGGCCTCGGCCTCGCCGAGTCCACACCCGGCCCGCTCATCATGGTGCTGCAATATGTAGGGTTCTTTGGCGGCTATAACAACCCCGGCACACTCAATCCGCTCCTGAGCGGTGTTCTCGGTGCGCTCACCACAACCTTCGTCACCTTCCTGCCCAGCATCATGTTCGTCTTCCTGGGTGCGCCGTACATTGAGCTGCTCGGGCGCAACAAGCGCATCGCTACGGCCATGACTGCCGTCACCGCCGCCGTCGTGGGCGTCATCGCCAACCTGGGGATGTTCTTCGCCACTAAAGTGCTCTTCCCCGCCACCGGGGGCTTCGACTGGTTCGCCGCTCTCGCCGCGCCGATTGCGTTCATCGCGGCATGGCGCTTCAAGGTGCCGCTGCATGTACTGGTTATCGCCGGCATCGTCACGGGCATCACCAAGCTGCTCATCCAGCAAGCGGTTATGGGCTAACGCTATGTGGAGCACCCTGGGCCAGGACCTCATCCTCCGCATGCTCCAAGAGGCTTTGCGGCAAGGAACGCTCGCCCATGCGTATCTCATCGTCGGCCCGGCGCACAGCGGCAAGGGCACTTTAGCCAGAGACATTGCCCGCGCCGTCAACTGCGAACGCCAGGACGCAGTGCCAATCTCCGGCCCGTGCGGCGAATGTCGCCAGTGCCAGCGCATTGCGGACGGCAAGCACGCCGATGTAGTGACCATCGCCGTAGACGAAGCCGAGGGCCGTAAGGCCATTCGCATCGCGCAAATCCGTGATGCCCTCCACTCCGCCAACCTCCAGCCCTACGAAGGCCGTTTCCGAGCCTTCATCATCGACAGCGCCGAATACATGAACGACGAGGCCGCCAACGCCCTCCTGAAGACCCTTGAGGAGCCACCCCCCAACGTGCTGTGGCTGCTGCTCGCCGCAGAGGAAGATCAGGTCATTCCCACCATTCGCTCCCGCTGCCAGCGGCTGGCGCTACGCCCAGCGCCCGCCAAGCAAGCAGCGCAGTGGCTTCAGGAAAAGTGGGGCGCCACGCCGGAGCACGCCCAGTTGCTCGCCCAACTTGCCAAAGGCGCCCTCGGCTGGGCCGTCAATGCCGTGCAAGACCCGTCAATTCTGGAAGCCCGCACCCGCACCTTAGAGCGCCTGACCTCGCTACCCGCCGCATCGCTGGAGGAACGGTTCGCCTATGCCGCCGAACTCGCTACCCTTATCCCACGCGAGCGTGTTGCGGCCCGCGAACTACTGGACCTTTGGGCCTCCTGGTGGCGGGACATCCTGCTACTACGCGCCGGTGTCGCAGAAGGCATCTGGAACCAGGACAAACTCACTGAGCTGAAGGCCGAGGAGTCCGCGTACCAGACCGCCGCTGTCTCCACTTTTGTCCAAGCCCTCATCCGCGCCAAGCAGGTCCTCGACATGAACGTCAGTCCCCGCCTGGTCTTTGAGAACCTCATGCTCTTGATGCCTTCCAGCGCTCAGTCTGCCCACACAACCGTATCGTCAAACTAGTTCCAGACATTTGCGTCGCTGGTAGGAGTGCTCTCTAGCTGAAGCGGAATACTCGGATTGCAACCACCGACGTCACCAGCACCCATGCCGCTAGGATACCCAGTTCGGTTGGGAAACTCCAAATCGGCTTGGCGTCCAGCGCCACCCCACGCAGCGCGGTGAGCATGGGTGTCAGTGGCAGGTACTGCACCACCGCGCGCATGGTAGCAGGCAGCGTGTCCGTGGGAAAGAACACGCCGGAAAAGAACATCATTGGCATCGTCACGGCATTGCCTAGCCCAATCGCCGTCTGGGGTGTCCTGGCGAAGGAGCCGACAATGAACCCGATGTTCAAGAACACAATGTTCCCAAGAAAGACGAGCACCGCAATCCACAGATAGCTGCCGTATACATGCCCGTGGAAGAGCAGTATGCCCGCCAGCAGGATAATGGCTGCCTGAACCAGCGCCAGCACGAGATGCGCTCCAATAATCCCTGCGAAGAACTGCCAGCCTGGTAACGGGCTCGCCAGAATGCGCTTCAGTATTTTCTGCTCCCGGTACAGCGACAGCACCGTGGCCACTTCGATGATCGCGTATGTCATCACGCCCATACCCACGAAGCCGGGCAGCAAGAAGTCAAAGTACCGAAGCTGCTTGGCCTGAATGGCCTGCCCTTGCACGGCAATGAGCGGCTTGGCGTGGTTCAAGGAGAGGTTGGCTTGGTCAACAAACCCGTTTAAGATGGCGAACATTCGCTGGTTGTTCTGCAAGCCCGCCGCGTCGTAGCTCAGCCCCAAAGGCACAGGCGCGGCTGTTCCCCGCGCCACGGTCTGCTCTAGCTCAGGTGGGATGACGAGCACATAGTTTACCTTGCCGCCCTGCAAGTCTGCCTGTGCCTGCTCCAGTGTCCGCGACTCGTCCACGCGAATCAGGGTGATGCTCTTAAGCTGGTCAATCAGCGCGCGGGAAATGCTGTCCTTGGACTGGTCAATCACCACCAGCTTACTGGTCACCGGCTGGTCAAGCCGGAACAGGCCAAACACCACCACAAAGATCAGTGGGAACACCAGCGCCCAAAACAGCGACTGCCGGTTCCGGAACGTCATCTTGAGGTTCGCTATTACCATGTACCAGGCCGTCATCGTGTCCTCAGTCCCTTAACTGCTTTCCCGTGAGCGCCAGGAACACGTCCTCCAGCGTTGCAGGCCGCACTTCCAGGTGCTCAAAAGCGACCCCTTGCTGCTTGCCCCAGGTCAGCAGGGCTGGCACCGCGCTCGCACTATCCGACACGTCCAGCGTATACACGTGACCGTCACCGTTGCCTGAGACGTGCTGCACCGCCGGGAGGGCCGCCATCTGATCTATCGGCAGCGCACGCGAGCTTTTCACTTTCACTCGGTACGGCGTGGGCAATCGGTGAATGAGGTTCATCGACGTGTCCAGCGCCACAATGCGCCCCCTATCCATGATCGCGATGCGCTCGCACAGCGCTTCTGCTTCTTCCATGTAGTGTGTTGTGAGCACCACCGTGCGCCCCTCGTGGTGGATCTGCTGGACCAACTCCCAGAGGTTCCGCCGCGCCTGCGGGTCAAGGCCGGTGGTGGGCTCATCTAGGAACACCACCTCGGGGTCGTTCACCAGCGTGGCCGCAATGCTGAACCGCTGCTTCTGCCCGCCGGACAGTTTGCCAACCGTCGTCTTCGCCTTCTCTTCGAGCCCAACTTTCGCCAGCAGCTCGCGAGGGGGCACGTGCCTCGTATAGATCCGTCCAAACAGGTCCAGGATTTCTGCTAGCGTCAGGTAGTCAAAGTACGCCGATGCCTGCAATTGCACCCCAATGCGCTGCTTGACCTTCGCACCGTCGCGGTGTGTGTCCAAGCCCAGAATCACGGTTCGTCCAGAGGTCGGCTCTTGGATACCTTCAATGCACTCCAGCGCCGTCGTCTTGCCCGCGCCGTTCGGCCCCAGAATCCCAAACACCTCGCCCTTACGCACCTCAAACGAGATACCGTCGACCGCTATTAGCGGGCCAAACTTCTTGACCAACTGCTCCACTTGAATAATGTTTTCCATACGAGCCATCTTACCACCCACGTGGTAAATAGCGGCGAAATAAAAAGACGACCCAATGGCGTACAAACACCATTGGGTCGTCTCAAAAAGAGAAGTCCCGGAAAGGCCTATCGGTGGCGGCGGGCCCAGACAGTATGGTAATTATCGCCGGTCACCGCTGCAATGAGCTCCGCGCGCTCCAGGCGGCGCAGTTCCTCAATGGCACGCTGGACCACTTCCACGGCGTTGCCGTCGCCCGTGTCCGCCACACGCTCCAGCAGCACGGTAGAAACTCCGGTAGTAGTCAGGCTGCGGACGTAGCGGTCCCAGGGAATCATGGTCAGATTGTCCAGCCTGGGCAGCCCTGGCCGCATGCGGATGAGATACTGCACGCTTTCCTTGGAGTTGCGCGCCATTGGCACCAGACGCACAAATGGCGGGTAGACGGCGTTGGTGCGGAGGTCTACGAGGAGTGTGCGGTGAAGATGAGGAAAGAAAAGGTCAAATACGTCTGATGTGCGGACTGCTTTTACAACATCCTCAACGCTGGACTGGTGCTCGCCGTTCATATCTACCTCTCAAGGCGTATTTGCGAAGCCTTCGGCCCTACAAGACAAGACACCGACGGGTAGCGCAACCTATCGGTGTCAAGTGTCAACGCTTTGATTAGCACTGTCAATGCATAGATTTGCGATGTTATCGGTTGCTGTTCAACTCCCTTACCGCAGTCAGGAAAGCCGGAAGCACCTTGTTCCAGTCGCCAACCACGCCGTAACGCGCCTCTTTAAAGATATTCGCATCAGCGTCCTTGTTGATAGCCACAACGTTCTTGACGGTTGAGATGCCCGCCAAGTGCTGGCTGGCCCCGGAGATGCCCACGGTTATATAGAGGTCGGCGCTGATGCTCTTGCCGGTCAGGCCGATCTGGTAGGTGTGCGGCACCCAGCCCGCATCGCACGCTGCGCGCGATGCGCCAACTGCTGCCTTCAGTTCTTTGGCAACCTCGTCCAGTACCTTGAACGGTTCCGGCCCGCCAAGCCCACGCCCGCCACCTATCACGATCCGGGCCTCTTCCAGCTTGATGCCGGTGGCCGCCTGCTTCTGCTGGCTTAACACCTTGGTCATCACCGACTTGGGATCAATGCTCACTGTGAGCGGAACTATCTGCCCAGGGGCGGAGTTCGCAATGGGATCGAACACCTTTGGCCGGACCGTGGCCACCGCAGGGACGCTCTTAACGGCGACTTTCGCCATGGACGCGCCGCCGTACACGGGGCGTGTAGCTACCAACGCATGGTGGCCCGCGTCCCATGAAAGGTCCACGGTGTCCTGCGCAATGCCCACGCCTAGCCGAAACGCTAGCCGGGGGCCGAGATCCCGCCCTATCACACTCCTGGCAACCAGAATAATGCGCGGGTTAATCTGCTTGATCGCAGCCGCCAGCGCTACCAGATGCGCCTCGATCTGGAAACCAGCTAGCAGCGAATTTTCAACCGTGTACACCTTGCTCACGCCAAGATGGCTAGCTTCTCCAGCTGACGTGGCTACCTTATGGGCAGCCACAATGACGCTGAGTTCCTGGCCTAGCGACTTAGCAAGCTGCGCGCCAATAGTCGCTAGTTCCGCAGTAACACTCGCGACCTTGCCCTCTGCAAGTTCCGCGATAATAAGGACGCCGTTTGGGTCTGCCATTGTTTCTTACACCCTCACCAGTTTGGAATACGCTTAGATCAGCTTGGCTTCACGAAGCTTCAGGGCAAGCTTCCGGCCCTTGTCTTCCTCGTTCTCGCCGTCGATAATCTCGCACTTCTTTTCGCGGGCCGGGATAAACAACTCCAGCATTTCCACCTTGGCTTCAAGTTGCGCGGCGTTCAACCCCAGGTCGGCCAGCTTCCAGCTGATTGGCTGCTTCCGCCCGGCAGCCATGATGCCGCGCAGGCTGGGATAGCGAGGCTGGCCAAGCTCGTTGCTCACCGTTACCAGCGCGGGCATCGGCGACTCCACCACTTCGGTAGAGTCGGCGAATGCACGGCCCACTGTGACGTTTTTGTCCTTGACGTCAACCTTCTGGCCAATAGTGACACAGGGGATACCAAGCAATTCCGCAATGCCCAAAGGCACATACGCCTGGTCAAAATCAGAAGCCTGCCGGCCACAAATCACGAGGTCGTACGTTCCGATTTTCTTGATGGCGGCGGCAAGCACCTGCGCCGTGGCGTACCCGTCGAACGTGTCCGCAGCGTCATCCTGGATGAGCACCAACTCATCGCAGCCCATGGATAGAGGCTTCTTCACAACGTCCGTCACAAACGCTTTGCCTACAGAGATAACGGTAACTTTGCCTCCCTGTGCATCTTTAATGCGGAGGGCAGCCTCCACAGCGTTCTCATCAAAACCATTGATGACCGGCGGCACATTTGGCGGTGTTTCCATGCGCTTGGTCTGAGCGTTTAATCGCAGGGAAGATGCTGGGGTCTCAGGGTCTATAACTTGCTTTGCGGTGACAATAATGTTGACAGGCACGTGTCCCCTCTAGTGCGAAAAATAAGCCGCAAACTCTATGCCACAGAGGCAACGCTTCGTCGCATCCGCTTGGCTGCCGAGAAAGGGTATCATCCACGCAAAAGTGTGTCAATGAACCCAATCACGGGGGTCACACGCCCTCATGTACTGTGACTCGTGCATGGTATTCTCATAGTCCATGGGTACCGTTGCAGCGTAGAAATAAGTGCGATGCTGAAATCAACAAAGCGAACTTTGACGTTTAGCTACTTGCTACTCCTCGTTTTCCTCCTGAGCAGCGGGACAACGCCGATTAGCCTTACACAGCGTGTGGCCGCACCGTACTTGTTCTCCATTCCTTTCTGGGAAGCACGCTACTTCCCAGAAAAGTGGGTGCGGTGGGTGACTAATGCCTTCTCGCGCGCGGAGGCGAGCGGGGAGGCGCAACAAGCGCTTGTCCACGAGTACTTTGCCATTAACCACCAGGTGCACGCCTTGGAGCAGCAGTTGCAACAACGCTCCCAGCCCACCGCCCGCGCGGGCGGGCCTGCAACCCAACCGCTACTGGCGGAAGTCGATTTGAGGAAGGATCTGCTGACGCTCGAACAACGCCAGACGGCTATTACCCCACGGGTAGAAGAAATAATGGAGGCCGCTTTCAGCACGGTGCTCCGTGAACAGGGCGTTGTGGGCAAGATTGGGCCGACCAATATCCAGTTCCCGCCAGTGGATATCCACCTTGGCCCGCTGCCCAAGGCGCTTGCTATCTCCGAGCGCAGCTCCATCAAGCTGGTGGAGACTGACCTCTTGCGCGGCGATATGACTGTGGAGCAAGTCGACGCACTGGAAAAGCGCCTGGAGCAGGAGAATGGCACGTCCGCGTATGTTGCTAGCCTATTGGGTGTGGCGACCTATCCGGCCATTGTTCGTAACACAGGCGATCCACAGGAGGTGTTTAGCACCATCTGCCACGAATGGCTGCACCACTACTTCGCGTTTCACCCGCTAGGCCAACACTTCTACGCATCCAACGACCTCCGCACGATGAACGAGACCTCCGCAGACATGGGCGGCGGAGAGCTGGCGGTGCTCGTCATGCAGCGCCTTGGTTTTCCAGCGCCTGCGCCTAGCATCCCGCAGACTGTCCAGAAAGACCCATCGGGTTACTCCTTCATCGCGGAGCTGCGGAAGACCCGGCAGCAGGTAGAAGTCCTGCTCAGCCTAAGGCAGGTGGACGAAGCCGAAAAGTACATGGAAGAGCGTCGCCAGGAGTTTGCCGCGCACGGCTACTACTTGCGCAAGCTGAATCAGGCGTTCTTCGCATTCCAGGGCAACTACGCGGACTCCGGCGCCTCTATAAGTCCCATCCAAGGCCAGCTCCAGGAGCTACGCGCCGCATCGCCGTCCCTGAGCGCGTTTCTCCATACGGTAGCTGGTTTTGACAGTCCGGACGACTTGTCCGCAGCAGTACACCAAATTCGGGTGACCGGCAAGTGAAGCAACCCACTTCGCCCCGCACTCTAGCTGCCACTGTGACAGTCGTCTCCCTTGTTGCATTCCTCCTGCTGGCCTTCGCCGCAAGGCTACCGCAGCCCCTGGCGTGGGATGCTGCGCTCCAGTCCGGTATCCGAAACTCACAGACCCCTCTGCTGACCACATTCCTCACCGGACTCACGTGGTTTGGCAACACGTACGTCCAGGTGACCACCGATGTCGTGCTCATCATGGCCAGTCTGGTCCTGCGGCAATTCCGGTACGCCACCTCCTTCGCCCTCATCGGCCTTATGGAGTTGGGCAATCAAGTCATACAGGAGGTGATTGGACGAACTCGCCCTGATTCGCTCGTCCAGAGCGCCAGCGACAGCTTCCCGAGCGGCCATCCCCTACATATCGTCTTGCTTGGCGGCTTCCTCGTGGCAATGCTGCTCCCGCGTATCGCTGGCAGCGGACGCAAGCTGGCCATCGTTATCGTTTTCTTAGTCATCGTGGTGTTAATGGGTTTCTCGCGTGTCTACCTGGGCTTTCACTGGCCTACCGATGCCCTTGGCGGGTTCCTTCTGGCAGTGCCTGCGCTGCAGTTTGTGCTCTTCGTCCACCAGCGGCTGCCACAACGCAAACATGCACTCCGTTAAAGAGCACCAGCCCGGATACGCGTATCCGGGCTGGTGCTCTAAAGCATTTGTCTGTGAAGTTTATGCGGACGCTGGAATAGACAGCTTAGGATACTTGCCTTCGTAAAACATCAGCGGCACACCATCACCTATTTCAATCTGTTCCACTGCGCCAATGAACAGGATGTGGTCGCCTTCCAGGTGGGAAGAGACCACTTTGCAGTCAAAGTATGCCAGTGCGTGCTCAACCTTGTAATTGGTGCCCACCTGCTTCAGATGCAGGTTGCCGGGCTTCGCCATCTTGCCCCGATCTTCCGGCTTCCGCGAGTAGTAGAACGCAATGTCAAACTGGTCCTCGCGCAAGATGCTGATGCCATATGAGCCAGCCTTCTGGATGAGCTTGAGGTGGTTTGCGTGGAACCCAATGCTCACCATGTTCAGCAGAGGCTCCAGAGACACGGACATGACCCCATTGGCGGTCATCCCCTGGACTTCGTGCTTGTCGTCAAACGCCGTGATAACGCTCACGCCTGTGGCAAACTTGCCCCACGCTTTGCGGAAGAAGTCTTTATCAGCAGGCACGACGGCCTCCCATACATTTTCTGAACTTGCGCGTGCATGATTATAACGGTCAGGGCAGCGCTTGCAAAGCTGATAATCGGCCATGCCTCACTTGAGGCTTGCTTTTGCAGCATCATCTAGAAAACGCAGCGCCACGGCCACTGCCTGCTCAAGCGGCCTTGCCGAGATTTTTTCGACGGTGTCCCCCGGCGTGTGGATGACGCTGAAGTCAGGTGTGGTGAGGATGACCTCAGGCAACCCTCCCCGCATGAATGAAATGTGGTCGCTGGGAATGTCCTCCTCCACTGCAGGGAGCGTCAGGTCAATGCCTTTTGCGGACTGTATGACTTGCTGTTGGAGCGTGCCGGCGCCGCCCACCCGCAGTGGCACATTGGCGCCCGTCACATCAAATTCACCATGGCGATGACTTGGCTTTTAGCCTGACGCACCACGTCACTCACGTACGCCTGGCTTCCCACCAACCCAAGTTCTTCCGCGCCGAAGGCGATGATTTGCACCGTGAACGGGAACTGTTTCCCTGCAAGCTTATGCGCCAGTGTGAGGAGCACCGCTGTGCCTGACGCATTGTCAACTGCGCCGCCTGTGACCGGCACAGTATCGTAGTGGCCGCCCAAGATCACCGTACCCGCACCAGTGCCTGGAATCTCAGCAATGACGTTCTGACTGTTCATCTGTGAGCGCCTGACCGTAACACTGAGGCTCCCCGTCCCGCGGCTCAGCGCATCCCGCAGTGCCTGGCCCTCTTCGCGGGTAATACCGGCAATGGGAATTGTGCTGCCCGTGGCGGTCAAGGAACCGCGGATCGGCCCGGGAGCATTGTTGAAGACTACAACAGCTGGAGCGCCCGCCCGCGCCGCGTTGACCACCTTATCTTGAAACGTGATCTGGCCGCGTTCCAGCAGGGCAACTTTGCCCGCCATACCCGCGTTGGAAAGCTCGTCAGGGCTTCCAAGTCCCCCGAAGAGCAGTGGCGCCGTCACCTCACCCGTCATGGAAAACCGCAGCGGCTCCGCGTCGATAGCATGCTGCTGGGGCGCTGTCTGGCTTACTTGCGCATCAAAGACCGGCACCGGAAACTGCTGGCGCCCGACCTGGAATCCCGCTGCCTTGAGCTCTTGCTCCAGATAGCTTGCCGCTCGCTCCTCAGCGCCCGACGCCGTGTCCCGTGGTCCGATGTCCACGGACAGCACCCTGATATATTCCAATGCCTGCTTCCCAACATCGCTTTCAGCCGCCGTGGGTGTCGCCGAGGGTGGGACGGCTGACAGCGCCGCTGAGGTGCCTACCAATGGCATCTGCTGGCAACTCGCCAGCAATACAACCACCGAAAAGAGTGCGATAATCCGCGCAATACGCATAAGGGCTATCCCTCTCAGTGCTTCACTCAAGCATACGAAATTTCAACAGACATGGCTTGTCTCTCCACGTCCGATAGACCAAATCGCACGTAGTACACAACGGCATGGCGCATTGACCAGGAAATGCGCTGCTGGTACGCTGCTGGTGCGCTCGGTCTTCTCCTACTTTCGCCGCACGCAAGGCAAGACTGCGTCCATTGCATTACGTCAGGCAAACTTCTGGACCGGACATACTAGGTGAACCAGGAAGGACTCCTCAGAATGATCGAAAGACTCACTCCAAATCAGGTACGACGGCCATTTGACCCGACCACTCTGGATTTCAAGACCACTGTTGAGGTTGAACCGCTAATAGGCATTGTGGGACAGGATAGAGCTCTGCAGGCACTCGGATTCGGACTCGATATTCAGCGAACTGGTTTCAACGTCTTCGTCAGTGGCCCGCCGGGTACCGGCAAGACACATGCCGTGCAGAGCATCCTCCACTTGCGTGCTGAGCAGCTCCCCCGTGCTAACGATTGGTGCTACGTCAATAACTTCCAGGACTCCTACCGCCCCAAGAGCATCCAGCTGCCGCCTGGCCGCGGCCGCGCGCTCCAGCGGGCCATGGACACGTTGGTGCAGCAAGCGCGCCAGGATATTCCAAAAGCGTTTGAAAGTGAAGAATACACAAACCGCCGCGAATATATTGGGCAAGGCGTGCAGGCAGCGCAGCAAGAGCTGCTAGAACAACTTAATCGCAAGAGCCTTCCTTTAGGGCTCACCGTCCGCATCAGCGATATGGGTGTCGTTGTTGTGCCGGTAGTTAACGGCAACCCTATCTCCGCGCAACAATTTCAGACACTGGACCAGCCCACGCAGGAACGGTTGGAACTGGCGCGCCAGAGCATTGAGGGCGACATTAAAGACCTTACCGTCAAACTCAGGGCGGTCCAGCGCCAGGCCGAGGAGCGTCTTACTACGCTGAACCGCGAGGCCACCCTTTTCGTAATCGGCGGCCTGTTTGAAGATCTGCGGAAGCAGTTCAGCGACTGCAAAGAGGCCTTGCCCTTCCTGGAGGCGGCTGAGAGTGACATGATCGCCAATCTCCAGCAGTTCCTCACACCTCCGCAGGCGCCAACGCCACAAGCCGCTGTCGTCCTCCAGGAGCTAGCTTTCCGCAAATACGCCGTCAACGTGCTGGTGGACAATAGTGACGTTCAAGGCGCCCCTGTCGTCATTGAAAACAATCCCACCTATCCCAACCTCTTTGGGCGGCTTGACCGTGAGGCTGTCTTTGGTGTCCTTCAGGCGGACTTCACGCTGTTCCACGCTGGCTCCATGCACCGCGCAAATGGCGGGTATCTAGTGATCCCCGTGGATGAGCTGCTGCGCAATCCTGGTTCGTACGAGGGGTTGAAGCGAGCGTTGCGAAACTACTGCCTGACCATTGAAGATATGGCCGACCGCGCTGGCATCACCAGCGCCAAGAGCGTGCAAGGGGAGTCCGTTGCCCTTAACGTGAAAGTTGTGCTCCTCGGCAGTGCCTACGCCTATCAAGCGCTCTACGGTGGCGATGAGGACTTCAGGGAGGCGTTCAAAGTAAGGGCCGACTTTGACAGCCAAATGGAGCGCAACCACAAAAACATCGATGCATATGCGGGTTGGATCAGCGCCCAGTGTCAGAAAGAGGGGCTCCGGCCACTGGACGCCAGCGCAGTTGGGAAGATTATAGAGTTAGGGTCACGGCTTGCAGAAGACCAGGAACGCCTGACCACCCGGTTCGGCGATCTGGCCAACACGCTGCGAGAGGCCAGCCACTGGGCTATACAGCAAGACAGCCCTCACGTGTCCGCGTCGCACATCAACCATGCGATTTCAGCGCGCGACTACCGCGCCAACCTCATTGAGGAGCGTTTGCGTGAACTGGTTGCCCGCAACGTCATCAAAGTCGACACCGAGGGGGTACAGGTCGGCCAGGTGAATGCCCTGGCCGCATCCAGTCTTGGCGACTACATATTCGGCATGCCCTCACGCATCACCGCGTCAGTTAGCCCGGGCCAGACCGGCCTTGTCGATATTGAGCGGGAAGCGACGCTCGGCGGCGCAACGCACACCAAGGGTGTGCTCATTCTTGGCGGCTACCTCATGTGGCGGTACGCGCAAAAGCACCCTCTGTCCCTGTCCGCGCGCCTGGTGTTTGAGCAGACCTATGACCGTGTGGATGGTGACAGCGCATCCAGTACGGAACTCTACGCCATCATCTCCGCCATCTCCAACGTACCCATCAAGCAGGGTATCGCCGTCACAGGCTCAGTGGATCAGCGCGGCAATGTGCAAGCCATTGGTGCAGTCAACCACAAAATCGAGGGGTTCTTTGACGTCTGCCGCATCAAGGGGCTGACCGGCGGCCAGGGCGTTATGATCCCCAAGACCAACATGCAAAACCTGATGCTCCGCGAGGACGTAGTTGACGCCATTGCCAAAGGTAAGTTCCACATTTGGACGGTGGCTACCGTAGACGAGGGCATCGAAGTCCTCACCGGCGTGCCGGCAGATGGCAGCGGTAAGAACGGCCGCGTGCCCGGCGGCGCCATGAGCGAGCGCGTGCAGAAACGGCTAGAGGAGTTCGCATTTGTGTTGCGCGGCACCACGACTCCTGCCGGACGCCGCGCTCCCGTTACCCGCACTACTCGCGCGAATGGTGCGCATGAGCCTGCGCCCACCAAACGCGCCCGCAAGCGCTAGATAACGGGGCTCGAACCGCCGTCGATGGTGATAGCAACAGTGGTCAGGATTCCAAAACCAAGGTCGCCCACAATACCAAGCGGGTAAGACTGGATGCCCAGCGCCGGAATAATGTCGGAAATATCCTCTACCAAGGACATTGCCACGCCGACGAGGACATAGCTAAATCGGTTTTTCTCGTTCGCGGAAGGGGAACGCCGCCGTGCACGAAAGAGCATGACCAACCCCACAATCGTGGGGACGAATGATACGAGAAAGTACAGCGGAAACGCGGGCCCAAGCACAGGGGCATAACCATAGAACTTCACCTGCATACTCGTGGCGACAAGTCCCAATAGGGCCAGCACCGCGACTACGATGCCTAACACATAAAACACCCGCAGTGACCACCGGGCCCAGCGCGACTGAGAGCCTGTGAAGTGAAGATCGAAGATGCAGGTAAAGCAAAAAACATAAGGCCCGCTCACCCTAATAGGGTGAGCAGGCCTTATAACTGAGGTGTTGCCTTTCCTTAGTAGTCCATCTGCGGCGCGGGCATTTGCCCAGCCGACTTCTCTTCAGGCATGTCGGAAACCAACGACTCCGTCGTCAGAATCATGCCGGCCACGCTGACAGCGTTCTCCAGCGCGGCGCGGGCCACCTTCGCAGGGTCAATAATCCCCTGCTGGAACATGTGGCCGTATTCCATCTTCTCTGCGTTGAATGCGTAGTCATCCTTGTGCTTGCGCACTTCTTCCAGGATGACCTCACCTGATCGGCCTGCATTTTCAGCAATTGTCCGGATCGGCATTTCTAACGCAGCGCGCAGCACAAGGACGCCCGTGCGTTCGTCGCCTTGCAACGTCTGGGCCAGCTTGTCCAGCACCTGCTGAGAGCGAACAAACACGACACCACCGCCAGGAATCACGCCCTCTTCCACCGCAGCGCGGGTGGCTGACAGCGCGTCCTCAACGCGGTTCTTGCGCTCTTTCAGTTCCACTTCCGTCGCGCCGCCCACTTTGATGATGGCCACGCCGCCGGCCAACTTGGCCAGCCGCTCCTGAAGCTTCTCGCGGTCGTAATCGGAGGTTGTTGCATCGACTTGGACCTTCAACTGTTTCATGCGGGCCTGGATTTCTTTGTCAGAGCCCTTGCCCTCAACAATTGTCGTATTGTCCTTGTCAGCTGTCAGGCGTCGCGCACGGCCTAGGTCCTGCGGCGTTACGGAGTCCAGCTTGCGGCCTGTCTCTTCTGAAATAACCTTGCCGCCAGTCAAGGTGGCAATGTCATCCAGCATGGCCTTGCGGCGGTCACCAAAGCCAGGCGCCTTGATAGCCAGCACGTTCAGCGTACCGCGCAGCTTGTTCACTACCAGCGTCGCCAGAGCCTCACCCTCAACATCTTCGGCGATGATGACCACGTTCTTGGTCACCTGCAGTACTCGCTCCAGCGCGGGAAGAATATCGTTGACGGCGGAAATCTTCTTGTCCGTAATCAGAATGTAGGGGTCATCAATGGCCGCCTCCATTCGCTCCGCGTTCGTGATGAAGTACGCGCTGATGAAGCCGCGGTCGAACTGCATACCCTCAACGTACTCGACCTCGTACCCCAGCCCCTTGGACTCTTCCACCGTGATGACGCCGTCCTTGCCGACCTTCTCCATGACTTCAGCGATCTTCAGGCCAATTTCGTCCTCATGAGCAGAGAGAGAGGCAACCTGCGTGATCTGCTCCTTGCCCTCAACCGGCTTGGCCATCCGCTTAATTTCGTCCTTGACGGCCTTTGCGGCCTTGTCCAGACCACGCTTCAGCACCATCGGGTCGGCTCCAGCCGCCACGTTCTTGAATCCTTCATGCACAATCGCCTGCGCCAGCACCACAGAGGTCGTTGTGCCGTCGCCGGCTACGTCGTTGGTCTTCGACGCGGCGTTCTTGATGAGCTGGGCACCCATGTTCTCGAACGCGTCCTTGAGCTCAATCTCCTTGGCAATCGTCACACCGTCTGAGCACACCTGGGGCGGGCCAAACTTCTTGTCCAAAATGACGTTCCGGCCCCGCGGCCCCAATGTCACCTTCACTGTGTTTGCCAGCGCGTCCATGCCAACGCGCAGCTTCTTGCGAGCGTCTTCACCAAATGTAAGTTGCTTAGGCATAGGTTCCTTTTCCTCCTCGTCTCATCGTTCTGTTATTTGCCGACAATTTTCGCCAAGATGTCCCGCTCACTGAGCAGCAAGAACTCCATTGAGTCCTCTTTCAACTCAGAGCCGGCGTACTTGGCGTAGAGCACCCGCTCGCCCGTCTTCAGGTCCATTGGAAGGCGCTTGCCCTCCTCAGTCAGGCGCCCCGGTCCAACCGCAACGACTTCGCCCTCTTGGGGCTTCTCTTTCGCGGTTTCGGGCAACACAAGACCGCTCTTGGTCACCTCTTCTGTGGAAAGTGGCTTGATAAGCACGCGGTCACCCAGTGGCTGGTACGTTCGTGGCACTGTTTTTCTCCTCTCCTCTCGCTTACAAACACGTATACACGTGCCGTTGTGACATGGTTAGCAGTCAATAGGGTCGACTGCAAGTAGATAGGTTAGCACTCGCTGTCTGCGAGTGTCAAGCATCGCAATGTCCGAAACCACGCCAGTGGAAGCCGTTCTGTAAGCTCCTTTGCGACCCGCAGCTTATGGCGACAGTACTCCCTGAGGTTCATGAGTAGGTCTCTTCCTGCTATACTAAGCGTTACGTTTGTAACGAACGAATCCGCCAAGCGTTTTGGAGTTTAGGCCATGCACCTTGCCTTGGACGGGTACACCCCGGAATACGAAAAGCTGAGGGACGCTTCCTTTGTGGAGCAGTTCCTGAACAATTTCCCAGCCTCTATTGGTATGACCAAAATTACCAAACCAATGGTAATGACGTACCATGCTCCCATCCAGAAGGACTGGGGTGTGACGGGCGTCGTCATAATTGCGGAAAGCCACATTAGCATCCACACGTTCCCGGAACGCAACTTGGTCTACCTGGACGTGTTCTCATGCATGCCATTCGATGCTGACCTGGTGCAGCGCCGCCTGACCGAGGCGTTCAACCTCACCCGCGCCGTGCCTTATCGCATGGAGCGCGGCTTGGAGCACTACAACGAGGAGTACGCCCAGGAAGCCGCCAACGCGCGGATAACGCAGCGCGCGTAGCGTTCGATGACGTCTCCCCGGCTCCCACCCGAGGTTTTCACCCCCTCCAACTTCCTGGCGCTTGAGCCTGACCAGTCCTCATTCGATACCTCCCGCGTCGTGCTGCTTCCCGTCCCGTACGATAGCGCCAGCTCCTTCCGCAGCGGCGCCCGAGAAGGCCCTCGCGCCATCATCGAAGCGTCCCGCCACCTGGAGGATTTTGACGACGAGCTGAAGCTGGAGCCATGCACCGCAGGTATCCACACGTTGCCCGAATTGGAAATGCACGCGGGCAGCCCCAAGGCCATGTCCCAGCGCGTCACGCGTGTGATTACCCCGCTCGCTGACGCCGGCAAGCTCGTCGGCACCCTTGGCGGCGACCACTCGTTAACCGCGGGGGCAGCAGAAGCCTTCCGCCGCAAATACCCAGACCTCTCCGTGCTCTACCTGGACGCCCACGCAGACCTCCGCGACAGTTACCAGGGCAGTCGGTACAGCCACGCCTGCTCCGCCCGCCGCATTCATGAACACTCTCCGCTCGTGCTTGCAGGCCAGCGCAGCCTGTGTACAGAAGAGTGGGAGTATATCCAGGCGCGGCGCATCCCCTTCTACCCGTGGACAGAGCCACAAAATATTGAAACCGCGGCGAAGGCCATACGCCAACGCCTCTCCCAGCACGTTTATATAAGCATAGACCTGGACGTACTGGACCCGGCGCTGATGCCAGCGGTCGGAACGCCGGAACCGGGCGGCATGACGTGGCACGAAATGCTGACCATACTGCGCACCGTTGCCGCCAGCAAGACTATCGTCGGCTTTGATGTGATGGAGCTTGCGCCCTGGGCGGGCCCACCCGCATGTGCGTATACAGCCGCCAAGCTAGTGTATAAGCTCATTGGGTACGCTCTCTTCGGGAAGCCCGCGAGGTAACGTTGCCATTGCGGATGCGAGGTGTAGGGTGGGGTTCGGTCCAGCAATTCAAATCGCCAAAATCTTTGGCATCCCTATCAAGATCAGCTTAAGCTGGCTAGTCATCCTCGCCCTCGTCACCTTCTCTCTTGAACAGGAGCTTAACTTCTTCTACCCGCGCTGGTCATTCCTGGAGGTCTGGAGTACCGCCGCTGCCGCCGCCGTCCTCTTCTTCGCATCCGTCATCACCCACGAGTTGAGCCACAGCCTGCTCGCTATCCGCAAAGGTATTCCTGTGCACGGCATCACCCTCTTCATCCTGGGTGGTGTCTCTCAGCTTGACCACGAGGCCCCAAACCCCCTCTCAGAGTTCCTGGTCGCCATCGTTGGCCCCCTCTCCAGCCTGCTGCTGAGCGCACTCTTCTTTGGACTGATGCTGCTTGTAAAGCCGCTGAACGCCCACGCCGAAGCACTCTTCCTCATTCTCACCCAGACCAATCTGGTGCTCGGCCTCTTCAACTTCGCGCCCGCATTCCCGCTGGACGGCGGCCGCGTGCTCCGTGCAGCACTCTGGCACTTCACCCGCAGTCGTCGCCGGGCCACCACCATTGCCGGACGCATCAGCCAGGGCTTTGCCGTGCTCATGATAGGTGCAGGCCTGTTTTACGGGACTGTCTTCTCCGATGGCTCGCTGCTGTCCGGATTGTGGCTCGTGCTCATTGGCTGGTTCTTGTTCACAACCGCATCGCAGAGCATGCGCCAAGAGCATGTGCAAGACGAGCTGTCCTCTCTCCACGCCCGCGATATCGTCGCTGCGAACGTGCCCGTACTTGC
This sequence comes from Dehalococcoidia bacterium, assembly GCA_009692665.1. Taxonomy (GTDB): domain Bacteria; phylum Chloroflexota; class Dehalococcoidia; order Lucifugimonadales; family SHYT01; genus SHYT01. The sequence goes on from SHYT01000001.1 coordinate 146,167, forward strand.
CGAGCAGGATACCGTGCAGAGCGCCGCCGCCGCACTGCTACGCTCCCATACTCCCTTTATCCTGTTGCAGACCAGGGCGTCGTCACCAGCCTGCTGCTCCCCTCCACCATCCGCAAGCTTCCACGCACCGTGTGGAGCGCTGCTCAAGTCAGCCCCCTGGCAGTGGCCATCTCTCGATTGCCCACCGTCGCGCCAGACGCGCCTGCATCCCGGGTGGTGGAGCTGCTCGCAGAAACCAACGCTACCACCATTGTCGTCTCCGACCAGTCTGCATTCCACGGAATTGCCACGCAAGAAAGCATCCGCTCCGTCCTCCGCCAGCTCCAGCAGCTGGGCCTCCACCGCAACTCCAGCTAACCAACTGTCTCCACACCCCCAGACTCCACAGGAACAAACATCGGAAGCGATGCCATAGACGGATTGATATGGTTTGGCTTGACGGCTTTCGCTGCACCTGCGCTTGGGGATTACGGGAATGTATGTATTGTGTCGCAACTGGGCTGCATAGGCCTACATAGTCGGCTCGTCGCGAAATACTCTGTGGGAGTGCGAGTGCTTTATGTAAAGGGTTTTGGCGAGGTATTAAGCAGTCATAGCGCCTCCGTGTGTCATGGTGCCACCATGAGGCGTGTGAAGCTATGGTTGGATGACACAAACGCGTAGCGCAGTATTCCATCATCACCCCTCCCCAGCGCGCCCCTGATTGCCACTCTACATTCTCGCGAGCCGTCTCCATACCGAGCCATCAGGCCATCATGCTATAATTCATGCACACGGCGATATCCGCGTCATTACTGCAACGTCTCTAGGGAGGAAATTGATGGCAGAGCCCGCAAAAGCGGTCTACGTTGACCATGCTGCCACCACGCCCATGCGCCCTGAAGTGCTGCAAGCCATGATGCCGTACTTCACCACCTACTTCGGCAACCCGTCCAGCATCTACAACCTCGCGCAGGAGTCCCGCAAAGCCGTGGACATCGCGCGAGAGCAGGTCGCCAAGGTGCTCGGTTGCCGCGCCAGTGAGGTTGTCTTCACCAGCGGTGGCACAGAGTCGGACAACGCTGCTATTAAGGGCGCATCAATGGCCCTGCGGCAGACTGGCAACCACATCATCACCTCCGCCATTGAGCACCACGCCGTCCTGCACGCCTGCCAGCAGATGGAGCAGCTAGGCTTTGAAGTCACGGTCCTTCCCGTCGATAAATGGGGCCTCGTTGACCCGCAAGCCATTGCCAAGGCTATTACCGACCGCACCGTGCTCGTCAGCGTCATGTACGCCAACAACGAAATCGGCACCGTGGAGCCCATCGAAGAGATCGGCGTCGCCGTCAAAAGCGAGGCCAAGCGCCTTGGCCGCACCATCGTCTATCACACAGACGCAGTGCAGGCTGCGGGCTACCTGTCATTGGACGTTCGCAAGCTGGGCGTGGACATGCTTAGCCTGTCCGCCCACAAATTCTACGGCCCTAAAGGTGTTGGCCTGCTCTACGTACGTCGCGGCACGCCGTTTGTACCACTGCTGACCGGCGGCGGCCAGGAGCGGGAGCGCCGCTCCGGCACCGAGAACGTCCCCGGCATCGTGGGCGCATCACTCGCCCTGATGCTTGCTGAGCAGGAACGGGAACAGGTCTCGCGACAGTGCCTGGCGTTGCGACAGCGGCTCATTGCAGGAATCCAAGAGCGCGTTCCTAACGTTCTCCTGAATGGGCACCCGGACAAGCGGTTGCCCAACAACATCAACTTTTCGTTCCCCGGCATAGAAGGAGAACCTGTGCTGCTTGGTCTGGATCTGGCGGGCATTAGCGCATCAAGCGGGAGCGCGTGCTCCACGTCCTCGCTGGAACCATCCCATGTGCTTACGGCCATAGGCCGCCCCGCCGATGTAGCGCGCAGCAGTCTTCGCCTGACCCTCGGCTCTGACAACACCGAGGACGATGTAGTTCGGATTCTAGATACCCTCCCCGCCCTTGTGCGGCGCCTCCGCGGAATGCCGTCGCTGGTCAATGCTCCGCGTTCATAAGCGCGTGGCGCATCTAATGTGAAAGGTTGTCTTGCTTTGCGTCTCCTATGCCAACAAGGAATCACAAAAGTTTCTCCACATCACGCGGTATCAAGGTTTACGGTACTGCTGGTGACGATGCTCGTTACGCTTATGGGGCTCACCGTATTTGCTTGTATCATTCCCGTTGAACGCGGCAAGCTCGTTGAGGGCCGCTCCCTTACTGTGGGCGTCACCCAGGTCAGAAAAGTGTCGGAAGTATTCTATGAAGACCAGGGCCAGCACTTCGTAATCCGCCCCCGCGACCCGGAGAAGAATACACTCGCTCTCACCAGCATTAGCATCGCCAACTATCGCTCCGCCCGCGTCCTCATGAGCATTGATAGCGCCGCTGCCTACGTTGACGACCAGCAGAACAGGCAGTACCCCGTCATCAACCCCTTTGGCACACAGCGTGAAAAGTTGGACCAGCCCGGCAAAGATGAACCTCTGTATGTACCCTTCCTTTGGGGTACTATTGGGCTTGATCTGAACACCCAGATCACCGGGTGGATGGTCTTTGAAGTCCCTAAGGCCACGGAAGTACAGCGCTTTGGATGGCAGCAGGGCGAAAACATTGTCGTCAGGTTCTGCAAGGAACCTTGCTAGGCACTCGCGTACGGAGATATTTTGTTGCTCAGTCGCTACCTATCGTCGGAGGCGAACCAGGGCCGTGTGTTAGAATCACGGGTCAACGCAAACGCTGCGAGCGGATTCTGGGCTGTGCGGAGGCGCTATGGCTATTCAGCCTGAACGAGAAGTAATGATTGAGGCTCAAGGCCTCACGAAGTATTACGGTGACTTCATGGGCGTTGAGAACCTTAACTTCAAGGTGATGAAGGGCGAAGTTGTGGGCCTGCTGGGGCCGAATGGTTCCGGCAAGACAACGACGATGCGGATGCTGACCGGCTTCATGCCCCCTTCCAGCGGCACCATCAAAATCGCGGGCCATGATATGCAGGCGGAGTCACTTGAGGGACGGAGGGCCATTGGCTACCTGCCTGAGACTGTGCCGCTCTACACTGACATGACCGTAGAAGACTACCTGGGATTCATGGGTGTTATGCGCGGCATGAGCGCGGACCGCATCAAGCGGCGCTTGGGCGAGGTCATTGAGCTCACCAAGCTCGGCGCGTACCAGCACAGCCACATAGCCAAGCTGTCCAAAGGCTACCGCCAGCGCGTCGGCATCGCCCAGGCCATCATGCACGAGCCACAAGTGCTCATTATGGACGAGCCAACAGTAGGTATCGACCCCATTCAGGTAGTGGAGACCCGCCAGCTCATTAAGACGCTTGGTGAGGAGCACACGATTTTGCTCAGCACCCACATCCTGCCGGAAGTGAGCATGGTCTGCGAGCGCGTGCTCATCATCCACGAGGGGCAGTTGGTGGCTGAAGACACGCCCAGCAATCTGGCCCATCGCCTGCGTGCAAGCGACCGTGTGGAAGTAGAAGTCCGCGGCCCGTCCGGCGAGGTCACTACAGCCCTGCGCACTATCCAGGGCGTCACGAACGTGACGCGCACCGGAGGCGGCGACCTTGCCACCTACATGGTTGAGTTCCGCAGCGATGTTGACCCACGGGAGCAAATTGGCAAGCTCGTCATCACCAAGGGCTGGGGACTGCGCAAAATGAACCCGCTGGCCATGAGCCTTGAGGAAATCTTCCTGCGGCTAACCGTTCGTGAGGAGGGAATCTAGCGTGCTCAGAAATACCCTGGCCATCACGTGGAAAGAGACAAAAACGTATTTCTCATCGCCGTACGCCTTCATTATTGCAGGCGTTTTCCTGGCACTGACCGGATACTTCTTTGTGCAGAGTATCAGTGGGCCGCTGCCGGAGGCATCCATTCGCAACTGGGCCTTGGGATCCACAATCATTTTCGTGCTCTGGTCCCCGGTCCTGACTATGCGCCTCTTGGCGGAAGAGCAGAAACTTGGAACGCTGGAATTGCTGATGACCGCACCGGTTCGCGATTCAGAGATTGTGATGGGCAAGTACCTGGCGGCGCTTCTCGTTCTCTTGAGCACGATGGTGCTCACGCTCTTCTACGTCGGCATGTTGATGTTTTTCGGTGACCCAGATCTTGCTCCAATCTTTGTGGGCTATCTGGGACTGCTCCTCTACGGCGCGGCAACGCTCGCGGTGGGGTTGCTAGCCTCTTCCTTCTCGCCCAACCAGATTGTGAGCGCTGTGGTGGGTTTTGGCGTGCTGCTTCTGCTGACGCTCATTGCGCAAGCGGCGCCACTGACGCAAGGCCTTACCTCGCAACTCCTGCAACAGATTTCTCTGACGGACCACTTTCTTGACTTTGCAAGAGGCATCATAGACAGCCACAACATCGTGTACTTTGTCGTTTTTACCGCGCTCATGCTGTTCCTGACTTCTCGAAACCTTGAGTCGCGGCGGTGGAGGTAGCATGGCGCGCGAACGCACCACAACCGAATCCGCTCCTGGAGCGGGACCTCTGGGCCGCATCCAGCGCACACTCCGAGACATTGCTATTGTGCTTGCCATCATCGGCGGCGTTGGTGTCGTTGGCGGTTTCGGCATCTTCATCGCCATACCGGAACTCCGGCGCTTCGCGGTGTACACCATGGCCGTTGGCGCTATCTTCCTGCTGCTGGCAGTCGCCTCGTCCTTTGTACAGGTGCGGAGTGCGCTCGTTGGCCGCCGTGGCCGGTACACTACCAACGCCATCGTCATCATTGCTTTGTTCATAGCCATCACTGTGCTGATCAGCCTGATCAGCTTCCTGAACCCCAAACGGTTAGATTTGACTGCTACCAAGCAATTCACACTCGCGCCGCAAACGGTGAAAGTCCTCGGCGAACTTAAGGAACCCGTCAAAGCAATCGCATTCTTCATCCCAAATGCAGAAAGCCAAATTGCTGATAGGCAGCGCACAGATGACTTCTTCTTTGAATTCAGCCGCCGCGCCAAAACCAAGTTCACCTACCGCTTCGTAGACCCGGAAGCTGACCCGTCCACTGCAAAGCTATACAACATCAGCAACTACCCCAGCATCGTTTTTGAGGGGCAGGAGTCAAAGCGCCGGCAGCTTATTGCGGTACCGCCGGTCACAGAACAGGATCTGACCAGCGCTCTTATTACCGTTACCGATCCAGCCAAGCAGAAGGTGGTGTACTTCCTAACCGGTCATGGCGAGAAAGACTCTGCGGACACCACAGAAGGGAATTTCGCCTTCGGAGTTGCCAGCCGTGGCATCCTGGGGGACAACTATCAGATCAGGACTGTCAACCTCTTTAAAGAGAAGAAGATGCCTGGTGACGTCGCGCTCCTCGTCATTGCAGGCCCGGTGAGGGATCTCTTGACTGACGAGGTTCCGCTCTTATCTGACTGGCTTAAAAATGGTGGCCGGGCCATCTTCCTGATGGACCCCAATCCGCCCGAAAGTTTCACGCAAGTCCTGGCCCAGTGGGGCGTGCGGCTCCCTGCAGGGGCTGTAGTAGACCTTGCAAGTTCTGTATCCGGTGACCCGCGCACCATCCTGGTGCAACGCGGGGAATACGGTTCGTCGCCAATCACCACGCCGCTAGACGCCACCTTCTATCCACTGGCTACCGCGGTATCGAAGCTCGATGAATATAAGAAGGATCCGCGAAAGCAGCCACCCTGGGTTCGGTACACGCCGGTCATCTTGGCCTCGCCTACGAGTTGGGTCACAACCGACCCGGAGCGAAACACCTTTAACCCGGCAAAGGATACGCAAGGGCCGCTTATTCTTGGAATGATCGTGGAGGCGACATCCACCATCGATGTTGAACCGCCTCAGCCCAGCCAAAACGATACGCAGAAGGTCACGCGCCTGGTCATTATTGGCGATTCGGACTTTGCATCAAACAAGTACTTCCACGCCTACAACAATGGAGACCTGCTGGTCAACGCGGTGAACTGGCTGGCGCAAGACTATTCGCTCATCTCCATTCGTCCCAAGCCCACTGTGTTTCGTCAGCTCGTGCTGACCCGGCAAGAATTTGGGTTTATTAGGTATTCCATTTGGTTCTTCCTGCCGTCAATCGTGGCTCTTGGCGCACTGGTTGCCTGGTGGCGGCGCCGGTAAGCTTGTTGAACCTTGCTTTCCCAAAGTGCGTAGGTGTTAATGGAAGTGCCGGTGGCTACGTACCTACCAGCACAATACAAATCCAAAGTGAGCGTGCAACGCCATGAGTATCCGCACTACCTTCGTACTCCTCATGTTCCTCAGCGTGGTGGCTGGCTATTTCATGCTGGCCAACTTCCGTAGCTCGGCCTCTACTGAGCCGACCACGCCCTGGTTCTATACCACCAACATGGATGACATTCGCAGCATCCGCTTCACCACAAGCGATAACAAGGCCATTGGCTTCTTGCAAGACCAGGACAAGGCCTGGAGGTTTGATGACCAGTTTTCGATGCAGGTGGACTACGCGCGATGGGGCGGTGTCACGCTCCTGCTGAGCGGGCCCCGGTCGCGCCGCGCCCTCTTCCCCAAGGTGGAGGACCCGGAACAGTTTGGCCTGAACCAACTTTTCTTGAAAATCGACGTCACACTCACCGGCAATCGTAACGTGACTGTTGGCCTTGGAGACAAAACCCCTGACCAGCTTAACTACTATATTGTTCAGGAAGGAAATCCCGCCCTGTATCTTATTGACGGCACATGGGGCGATGTCTTAGCCAGACTCACATCTGAACCGCCGTTTCCCGCCTGGTACTACAAAATTGATCCAACAAAAGTGCTGTTCTTGAAAGTCACCCATCAGGGCCAGGACCAGTCATTCCGGCTTGAGCGCTTCCTTGGGGAGGGCGATGTCTGGCGGTTCGTAGGCGCAGATGGCGATGTGGTGGACAGCACGCGCTGGAACAAAGAAATCAAGCCCGGCCTTGGAGGTCCATCAACCTTCACACTCGTGAAGAAGGGCGTTGATGGCCGGGCGAAGTACGGCTTGGATGCCTCAAAAAGTTCCATCAATGTCGAATATCAGCCTCCCAATGAGCCGGACCAAGAGGACCCTGACGCTGAACTCCGTCGGACTATCGATTTGCGCATCGGAAGCCTCACTCCAGATGGCAAAATGTACTATGCACAGCCTAGTGGGCAGGACTACGTGGTATCCGTCGATAAGGATTGGGTGGACAACTTCACCAAGCTAGTCACCACCCCGCCCGTCAAACCAGCCGGCGCAAAATAGCCCTGATAGCTCAACCACGCACGCGCCGCCTCTCCTAGTGGGAAGTGGCATGGTACGCTTTTCAGCATGAGCGCTATGCACACCAGTGACTTTGATTACCGGCTGCCCCTAGAATTTATCGCGCAAACGCCCATGGAGCCACGTGACTACTCGCGGCTCCTGGTGCTGGACCGTGTCACTGGCGCCATCTCGCACCGCCGGCACTTCTACGAACTCGCTCAACTGCTCCAGCCTGGCGATCTGCTCGTCCTGAACCAGAGCCGTGTCTTGCCGGCGCGTCTGTACGGCATCCGGCTGGATAGCAAACGGCCCGTTGAGCTCCTGCTGCTTAAGCGACTGGCGCCGGGACTGTGGCAATGCATAGGGAAGCCTGGTCGCAGACTTACAGCGGGCGCACGCCTATTGCTCCGGAAAGACACCTATGAAACCGAGGCACTGGTGGAGTCTGTCGATACTGACGGACTCCGCACGGTGTGCTTTATAGACGAGCATGCTCTTGAGTACATTGGCCACGCGCCGCTGCCTCCATACATTCACGAGCAATTGGCGGATCCCTCTCGCTACCAAACGGTGTATGCGCGGGAGCCAGGCAGTGCTGCCGCACCCACCGCAGGGCTCCACTTCACTCCATCCCTGCTGCAGACCCTTCTTAATATGGGTGTGGAGCAGGCCTTTGTAACCTTGCATGTAGGCCTTGACACGTTTAAGCCTGTGCACGAAGAAGATCCAACGCAGCACGCCATCCACACCGAATTCTGGGAACTCAGCGCTGAAACTGCCCGCCTGCTCAACAAAGCACGTTCGGAGCACCGCCGGATCATCGCTGTCGGCACAACAAGCGTGCGCGTGCTGGAGCAGGCCGCCCAGCTTGCGGCATCGCAGGCGGGCAATAGTGCATGGGAGTTTGCTCAGGCATCCGGCTGGGCTGACCTGTTCATTTTGCCGGGTTACCGCTTTCTTGCCGTGGACGCAATGGTAACTAACTTCCACTTGCCGCGCTCTACCCTCTTAATGCTGGTGAGCGCGTTCGCCGGACGAGAACGCATTGTGCGTGCGTATGAGGAAGCAATCGCCCAGCGCTACCGCTTCTACAGCTTCGGGGATGCAATGCTGATTGTGTAAACTCAGCCATAACGCAAGTATTAGGGGGCTCGGAATGCCGACTGATTTCCTACGCGCAGTGAGGGCCCGGAATGCACGGATCGCGGCGAGTGTCACGGCGACACGGGGACAAGGCCCCGGCGCGGTAAAAGCCGCTCGTCTTTTCTTGTCCACCCTGGATTTGCGCCCATTTGGCGAAAGCAGACTTACTGTATTTCGGACGCGACTCGATAAGGCAACAGACGAGCTTAAGATAGCCTTGCCGCGAACCGCCAGAAGTTGGGGATTAGCAAGGAAGTTGCTAACCATCTTTCTTCGCGACGCACTTTATACGACATACCTATGCGATGAGTTCCACCTAAGTGCTGCCGAGAAGTGCCTTTGGACTCGATAACTGGGAAGCGCCTTCGGAAAATCGCAGGTCGGGGTGAGCTTCCCCGTTGGAAGGGGGTAAAGCACCTTACTCCGGACGCAAGTGATCAATACCAAGACTACGCGAAAAATCTCGCGCAGCCTTCCCACTATGCTCGGGTTCACTTAGACACTTACTGGTGGGGTGAACGCGCAAGCTGATGGGTGCTATACTTTCCAAAAAAAATGCATACTCCTCGCGCGGACAAACCGTTTCTCTGCGATATCTGCGGCTCTAAGATGGCCAGTGTCCACTGTAAACTGCGTTGCCCCAACTGCGGCTATACCAGAGACTGCGCCGATCCATAGACACTCGGCGGCTACGAATCTCCAACGATGCTTCCATCAGCTTCACACGTTATTGCTGTTCACCGCACGATAGACAGCGAACCCTTGCGCCCACTGGCTCGCGGCGGCATGCTAGATGTGGGTGCGTCCAGCATGCGGACCACGTAGAGAAGAGCAATCAGAGGCCAATCAGGAAGCCGAAGGGCAATCGATGCAGGCGGAGAAAACCCTTGAAGAAACCAGGAGACAGAACTCACTGGCGGTCGCCGCAGACCAAGCCGTCACAACTCAGTATGCTGTCGCGCCCTTAACATGTGATCCAATGCAGCCCAGTTGTGACAAGATGCTTGCATCTAAAACCATGCCGCAAGGTCGTGGCGACACAATACGCAAACATTCGTAGTTACCCAGATTGGGGCGAAACAGATTCCGTCACTATGGGCGCACAGGAAAGCAGTCGTGGCTGCTAGTTTTAGGACAGCACCAATACCAGCGAACGGTACGTATCAGCTACCTTCTAATCTCTTAGAACCCTTGCCGTACAATCACATGTAGGCTGTTCTGAGGAGATATATGCATGCACGCCGAGATCTTTGCCATTGGCACAGAGTTGCTTATGGGCGAAATCGTGGACACGAATTCCGCATACATGGCTACACGCCTGCCAGCCCTTGGCATTGAGCTTCGCCAAATCAGAGCCCTTGGCGATGACCTGGGAATGCTCACCGATGCGTTTCGCTCCGCATGGCAGCGGTCTGAATTGGTGCTTGCCACTGGTGGCCTTGGTCCCACACAAGACGACCTCACCCGCGAGGCGATAGCCCAAGCACTGGGTGAGCCGTTGACAATCGACTCTGCCCTCAAGGCGGAGCAAGAGGCGTACTGGTCCTCCCGGCGGCTGGCCATGCCGCCGTCTAACCTCCGACAGTCTGTGCTTATCCCCTCCGCGGTGCCAATTCCCAACCCGCACGGAAGCGCGCCGGGATGGTGGGTGGAAAAGAACGGCCACGTCATCGTCTCCATGCCGGGCGTGCCGCATGAGTTTTATCAGATGTGGCAAGACCAGGTGGTGCCCAGGCTGCTCAAAATGCCGCGCGGACATCTCTTGATATCGCGCACCATCAAGACTTTCGGCCAGAGCGAATCAGCTATGGATGACACGCTGCATCACCTCTTCGGCAAGGAAAATCCCTACCTGGGTATCTACGCTAAGCCGGACGGCATCCACCTCCGCATCATCGCCAAGGCACGCAATAAAGAAGAGGGCAAGCGTTTGATAGAACCCGTGGAACAGGAGATCGAGCGACTAATTCCTGATCTCATCTGGGGCTATGATGATCAGACCCCAGAAGAACGTGTTGGCGAGGCCCTACGCCGAACCAAGACTTCCCTAGCCACAATGGAGTCCTGCACCAGCGGGCTGCTGGCAAGCACAATCACGGATGTGCCTGGCAGTTCTGACTATTTTCGCGGTGGCTTCGTCACCTATACCAATGAGGTGAAAATCGCTCAAGGTGTACCAGCGCCGCTTATAGCGCAATACGGAGCAGTCAGCACACAGGTGGCTGAAGCTATGGCGCAAGCCGCCCGAACAAATATAGGTGCTGACTTTGGCGTTGGCGTCACCGGCGTTGCAGGGCCCGGTGAAAGTGAAGGCAAGCCACCTGGGACGGTGTACATCGGTTTAGCGTGGAAAGGCGGTGCGCGGTCGATTACAGCGCGGCTGCGATTTGACCGCCAGCTCATCAAGCGCCGCTCCGTAACGCAAGCGCTCCTTGAATTGCGCCGCCTCATCAACGAGGTCCATCATGAGAGGCTCACATGAGAGGAAAAGAAGCTGTAGTGCGTCGATTGGCGCTGGGTGCTTTCTTCATTGTCCCGCTCGTTTTGGCGTTTGCTATCTTCTTTACAGCGGTAGCGGCGAAAGCCGTGCAGCAGGGTTCCGCGCCTGGCCCAGACTCCCCTGCCCAGCAAACATCCCTGACTGGCTGGCAGCAAACAGCCCTCTGGCTCTGCCCGCTTCACTAGCAAGTCGCAGCGGCTCAGCCAACAAGAACGAGGCCGCGATAATCGCGGCCTCGTTCTTGTTCATTCAGACACCGTCGAGAAGCCTACCTAGTTGGATCCACGCCTCGGCTCTTTCTCGTAACCCGTGCCCATCAGCTCGATAATAGTGTTCAGCGTGAGAATGGAGCTAAAAGCCAGCAGAAAGCCATACCACGCCTGCATACCACCACGCCTGGTCATATCGTGTTCCAGAAATATGCTCATGACAATGGGCAGAGCGTAAAAGAAGGCGAAAACAATCGCGTTAACAAGCATGTAGCGTGTCAGAGACCCACGGCTCTTACGAAGAAACCGGTAAATCCGGAACCGCAAAGACATAGACCCCCCAGTATCCACATCAGGCTCTAAGGCCAGCCCATGCTATTGTATCGAGCTTGTGAGCAAGGTCAAGATGCTGCGCGTCGTTCAGTTTCGGAAGATGGAGTACCCCATTTAGCACACCAAACCAGCAGCCAGCTACGCCTCCCCAACACTTCGCTTTGCGGCGCGCAGCGTATTGGAAAGGAGCATTGCGATGGTCATTGGGCCAACGCCGCCCGGAACTGGTGTAATTGCCTCAGCCTTGGCGGCGACGGGTTCGTAATCAACATCGCCTACAATCCGGTACCCACGCTTGTCCGTGGGGTCATCCACACGGTTAATGCCAACATCGATAATCACCACACCAGGCTTGACCATATCGGCCTTGATGGCCCGTGGGCTACCCGCCGCAGCGATGATGATGTCAGCCTGCCGAGTAAATGACGCCAGGTCTTTTGTGCCGGTGTGGCAGACCGTGACCGTCGCGTTGGCTCCAGCCCGCTTCTGCATCAACAGATTTGCAATTGGCTTTCCTACAATGTTGCTGCGCCCACACACCACCACGTGTTTGCCTGCTGGGTCATATCCATACCGGATCAGCAATTGCTGGATGCCTCCTGGCGTGCACGGCACAAAGGACGGCTCGCCCTCCATAAGATGCCCCATGCTCATGGGATGGAGGCCATCAACATCCTTTTCGGGGCTCAGGGCCAGTGTTACTTTACGTTCGCTGATCTGTTTGGGCAGCGGAAGCTGCACCAGGATGCCATGGAAGCGCGGATCATGATTGAGCCGCTCTATGATGCTCAGAAGCTCTGCCTCTGGGGTTTCTTTTGGGAGCTTGATAGTTTCTGTAAAGGCTCCGACTTCCTGACACGCGCGGCCTTTGCTACGCACGTATGTGGCGGATGCCGGATCATCACCGACCAGAACAACTACGAGACCAGGCGTGACGTTCTTACGATCCTGAAGCTCCTTGATGCCGCGTGCTACTTCTGCGCGGATATCTTGAGCTACCTTGGCGCCATCGATAATTTTTGCCGCCATTGAGCGCCTCCTTGCGACGCCATTTCAGCGGCATCATAGCACGGAGCCAGGCCAAGGACAACCAGACTTGGAGCGCAGGAACAAGGCCACGGCCTTGACCTTTGGGTTTTGCTTTTGTTAGGATTCCTCTAGCAACCCAACCACCAGCAAACGCCATGCGGGCGCTGGTATTCTCAAGGTAGAAGGCGTCTCACCGAAACCGCAAACCCTCGTTCTCGTGTGCTCACTATCCAGTGTCGGCTGTTGTGGGAGAAATGGGACACATCCACGAGTACTACACTGGCAAGACACTCCTGGTAACAGGGGCCACCGGCCTCGTCGGCAAAGTGTTGGTGGAGAAAGTATTGCACGACTTGCCCGATGTTGAGCGCATCTACGTCCTTATCCGTCCCAAGAAACAACAGCACGGCTCTACGCTTTCCGCAGCCGACCGTTTCTCTCAGGAGATATTATCTACATCAGCATTTGATGGCCTGCGCGCCAAGTATAGTGAACAATTCAAGGCCTATGTCAGCCAAAAGGTCGTAGCAGTCGCGGGCGACTTGAGTCAAGAGCGGCTGGGCCTATCCGAACCGATGTATCGCCAACTTCAGCAGGAAGTCAACGTCGTTATCAACAGCGCCGCGCTTGTATCGTTTGATGCCCCCCTGGACCAAGCGCTGACACTGAATGTGGTTGGCACCAAGCGCATACTTGAATTCACACGTGGCTGCACAAACGCCATCTATGCACACATCTCCACCTGCTACGTGAATGGAACACGTGAAGGGCCTGTACCTGAAGAGCCATTCCATCCAACGTTCACCGTCGGCCATTTCAATAAGCGTCCCCAAACACCATACGACGTAGATGATGAACTCATCGCGATTCAACGACAGGTCGAACGCCTGAAAAAAGACAATGCCGGGAAGAGCCCTGAGCAGCTTGAAAAGCGTTTGGTGAAAGAAGGCTTTCAGTGGGCCCAACGCCGCGGCTGGAATGACGTCTACACATTCACCAAGGCCATGGGGGAGCAGCTCATCGTCCGGTACCAGGGCGAGGTTCCAACATTGGTGCTACGCCCGTCCATCATTGAGAGTTCTATGCAGACCCCTCAGCCAGGCTGGTTGGACGGATTTCGCATGCTGGACCCGCTTATCGTAGCGTACGGTCGCGAGCGGTTGCCGGACTTCCCGGGGAATAAAGAGGGTATCCTTGACATCGTGCCGGTGGACATGGTGGTAAACGCGCTGCTGGCTGCCATTCCCTGGTCGCACCACCGCGGCGGTCTCCAGATATGCCATGTGGCCAGCGGAATGGAAAACCCTCTGATGCTTCCACGGTTTGCGAGGCTGGTGCAGGAGCACTTCCGAAAGGTACCGCTTAACGCGCGTTCCAATCGGCCGCAAAATCTGCCGGATATGACCTTCCCAAGCACACCGGCATTCCTCAGAAAGCTCTACCTGCACCAGCGGCTACCTTTGCGCTTGAGCATCTTCATGGCTAAGCTGAATCCCAATACGGACAAACGCCGCAGAGCGCTCCGTGTGGCGGAATCGAAGCAGTCCGCGCTGGACCGCTTGGGGCTGTACGCCCGGCTCTACGGCCCGTACGCTGAAGTCCGGTGCCAATATCTGACGCACCACATGAGGGAAGTGTGGGACTCGCTTTCACCGGCGGAGCGGGAACAGTTCAACTTCGACGTCCGCACCATCGATTGGGCGCGCTACATCCAGGACATCCATATTGGCGGCATCCGCCGGTTCCTATTGAACCTGTCTACATCGCTTCCCACAGAGCCGCCAGTACGCACCGTTGTCCAAGAGATAGAAGCATCATCAGATACTATCCTGCAAGGCGCCAACAGCAGCTCCCCCGGAGCCAGCATGAATGGCCCCAGCTACGCCGGCGCTGACAAAGCCGCCGGTCAACCTCGCGGGGGACAAGCGTCTGCCGTGGCCGTGCGGAGGGCAACGTCGCTCATCATGCCCGCCCCACAAGCTGAGGTGAAACGCTGGCTCCGCTCCTCTCCACTGGCAAAAGTGAGCCAGGCTGCTTGGCGCATGTGGCTGGACATCTTCTATCACGCCTATCTCGGGTTTAGTGTGGATGGTCTTGAGCACGTACCTTCCAAAGGCCCGTTGGTGGTCGTTTCCAACCACAGCAGCCACCTGGACTCCGGAGCGCTCATCGTGGCGCTCAAGAGGCGCAACCACGACCTGCACCCCATGGCTGCCAGGGATTACTTTTTCAATACTCCGTTCCGCCGGTGGGCGTCCCGCGTCCTGCTCAACGCTGCGCCTTTCGATAGAGAGCGGCACGTCGGAGAAAGCCTGGCACTAGCCCTCGGCATCCTGAACCACGGGCACTCAGTCATCTTTTTTCCTGAAGGCTCACGCAGCACCAGCGGCGTTGTCCAGCCGTTCAAGCGCGGCATTGGGCTCTTGGCAGTCGAGTCCGGTGTGCCTGTGCTTCCAGCCTACATCTCTGGCACCTATCAATCACTGCCAAAAGGCAAGGGCTGGCCCGCACGTCATCACGTACATGTCCGCTTCGGTCCGCCCATCATCGCCACAACTGCTAGTAATTCCGATGAAAGCCCCACCGACCTCGTCCGGCGGCTCACCGCCGACGTGCAGCGCGCCGTGGAAGCCCTTGCCGCCCATGTTCCTTCGAGACCCCATCGGTGACGTCAAAATCACCCCGCCCGGCAGCCTTCTTCGATGTTGACGGCACCCTAGCCTCGTCAAATATTGTACTGGTCTTCCTCTCGCTCCAGCGGTCCCGGCTCAAAGGTTTTCGATGGTGGCTGTGGGCGCTACTTCTGTTGCTCAAGGCACCCTTCTACGGTGTTCAAGACATCATCGACCGAAAGGCGTTCAACCGCTCGTTCAGCCGCAGCTATAAGGGCATCACAATGCAAGAAGTGAAAGTCTGGTGCAATGGGCCTGGCAAACGCTTCTGGGAGCGCAGTCTCTACCCCCAGGCAGAAGCTGAGGTGCGCCGGCTTAAATCTGAGGGTTTCCCTGTAGTCATTCTCAGCGGGGGCTTGCTTCCATTTCTGCAGCCGCTCGCTGACCACCTGGGCGTGGACGCATTGTATGCCTCGCAACCGGAAGTTGTGGACGGCGTAATGACTGGGAAGCTCATTGGTAGGCCCGTAGTGGACGAGGAGAAGGGCGTCGCAATCCGGCAGGCTGCTCAGACGCTCACTATTGACCTCACTCGGTCCTATGCCTACGCCAATAGTTACGGCGACCGCTTTTTCTTCGAGGCAGCGGGCTATCCCGTGACAGTAAATCCGAGCCGCCGACTCACTAAGCTTGCGGCGCAACACGGGTGGCCGACCCTCAGGTGGCGCAGGTAGCCGCATTGCCTTAGCATGAGTAGCTGTGTCTAAAGAACTTCGGTAGCTGGACTGCCGCGGTCAGTGAGGAGCGGGATATGAGCAAATTCGTACAAGCGTTAGAACGTCTTAACAAGGAAGGCGGCGGCGGAACCTCTCTTGGGTTTGGGTTCACTCGCGTCGCTGGGAAAGCTGCAAAGCCGTCTGTCATGATGCTGCTGGCTGTCTCCTCACAAAGCGAACAAGCCGCCGCCGCAAGCAAGCTGGCTGATGGTTTCTTGCTTCGCCCTGCTGGCCGTAGCCACTCGGAGGCGGCCGCGGCAAAGGCGTTCGGTGAGAATGAACAGACGCCTTGGGGCATTCAGATCAGCAAACTAAACCCTGAGCAAGCTGCCGCTCTCAAAAAACAGGGGTGTGATTTCCTCGCGCTTTCTTCCAACGCTGTTACGCTCGACGCACTTAAGGATAATGACCTAGGCCGCCTCCTCTTGGTATCTGCAAACAGCGACAAGGAGCAAGCCCACGTTTTTGCCGCAATGCCAGTCGATGCGGTGGTTATCCCGGAGCCGCTGACGTCTCCGCTGACCTTGCAGCAACTGCTGGAGCTGGCAACGTTCCGGTCTTGGTCCACCAAGCCCGTGCTGGCGAGTCTGACCAACACACCCACACAGTGGGAGCTTGAGTGCCTGCGCGACATTGGACTGAGCGGCATTGCGCTGGTCATAGACCAGGCTGGCATGGAGGGGCTGGAAAGCCTCTCCAAAGCTATCAAGGAACTCGGCCCAAGAAAGCCACCCAAGGTTGAGCGCTCCATGGCTCTAGTTCCTGCCCCGGCAACGGCCCCAGCAGGTCGGCCAGGTCGGGAGCCGGAAAAGCCTGATGAGGATGACGACGACGATTAACCAATCGTCTTATCCCTAGCATGCTTTGCAGTCACTCATCCATTTATAAACTGGGTGAGGCTTGCGGCCATAAACACTTGATTGAGGATCAATTCACTCAATGATCTTAAGGTATCTGTTCTCGGACCTGAGCCTTGAAGCGATCATCCACATCGTCATCCTCACCATCATCGCCTTGCTAGTCGCCATTACCATACATGAGTTCAGCCACGCATTTCTGGCGACGCGCTTTAATGACCCCACGCCCGGCAGAGCAGGCCGGCTTTCCCTCAATCCAATGGCTCATCTTGATCCCATGGGCGCACTCATGATGCTCTTAGCCGGATTCGGCTGGGCCAAGCCGGTACCCGTCAATCCTATGTACTTTGGGCGTAACATGCTGCAGAAGTCGGCACTTGTCGCAGCCGCGGGGCCACTCTCAAACTTCACCATCGCCGCAGTGTGTGCGATTCCCTTCCGGTTTGGTCTGCTTGTTTGGCCCTCCGACACGCGCGCATTCATGAATGGCGGACTTGAAACCCTGGCATTTCTCTTGCTATTGATGATTACCTACAACCTCATTCTTGGCGTCTTCAACCTTATCCCGCTCGCGCCGCTGGACGGCTCCAAAGTGCTCCCCGCGTTCCTGCCGCGCCCAGCCGCAGAAGCCTTTTATAGGCTGGAGCCGTGGGGGCCAGGCATTCTGATGATTATCATAGTGCTCGGTCTGTTCACCTCGTTTAATATTTTAGGAACGTTCATTGGGCCAGTTGTAAATGTCCTGAGTGGACTTCTTGTGGGAGAGCGGATTTTCTAACTGGTCCCAATGTTTTCAGCCTCACAAGCTCGCTCCCGCAAAATGTACTGTGCTATCATTGCGGTAGCGGCCTAATCATCGGCTCGTAGGGGGCAGTCATGGAGCGCATCACAATCGTCGGGATGGGCCTTATCGGCACTTCTCTTGGCATGGCGCTCAAAAATGGTGGGACGAGAGCGCAAATCGTTGGCTTCGATATTGAGCGAGGCGTCGCCAGCAAAGCAAAGAAGCGCGGCGGGTTAGACATCGTAGCCTCCAACCTGGAAGAGGCTGTTGAAGGCGCCAGGCTGGTTGTGCTGGCCACTCCCATCCCTGTCATGAAGGAACTGCTCTCGTTCCTCAGCACACGCCTTGCCGATGGATGCGTAGTCACCGATGTGGGCGGCACAAAAGCCAATGTCATTCAGTGGGCGGACGAACTTCTGCCCTCGAATGTCAACTTTGTTGGCGGCCACCCAATGGCCGGGAGCGAGCGTTCCGGCCCGGAAGCCGGCAGTGAGGCACTTTTCAGAGGCGTCCTATACCCTATTTGTCCTTCCACAAAAGCCCATCCGGACGCAACCAAGACCGTAGCAGACATGGTTGAAGCCATTGGCGCAAAGCCATATTTCATGGATCCCTATGAGCATGACACCTATGTTGCGGGTGTCAGCCATCTACCCTTTCTGCTCTCGGTCTCCCTGGTAGCCACCACATCCAAAAGCCCCTCTTGGCGCGAGATGCATAAGGTGGCAGCCAGCGGCTATCGCGATATTTCACGGCTCGCGTCCGGCGACCCGCTTATGCACTTGGGCGTCTGTGAGACCAACCGGGACAACATCGTCCACTGGCTGGACGAGTGCATCAAACAACTCTATGAGACCCGCAACATGATCAAGTCCGGCGAGATGGCCAAGGTGCATCAGTTGCTTGTAAATGCGCAGGACGCGCGGGCCCGCTGGGTTGCTGGCGTAGAGCCTGGGGCAGCACCAATGGTGGAAGTCAGTGCTAAAGATGTGATGAATAACATGTTCGTTGGGAATTACGTGGGGAAGAAAGTGGGCTCCCTCCGGTCTGACCAGCAAGATCAGACACATAGCCAGCAGAAAACGAAAGACCAGAAGCGGTAATGCGTGCGCAACATGATGGGATCCGGCAGTTACCTGAGCTTGTGAAGGGCAATAGGTAGCTGCCGTATGGTAACGGCCACCAGCCCAAATCCTCTCTTAGTAGTCGTCTCCGGACCCTCAGGAGTGGGCAAAGACGCGGTGTTGCTCCGTATGCGAGAGCTTGCCCGTCCCTACTACTTCATCGTCACCGCTACGACACGCCCCCCACGTCCTAACGAACGTGACGGCATAGACTACTCCTTCCTAACGCAGTTGACATTTGACCATCTTATCCACAGTGGCGGATTGCTTGAATGGGCACGCGTCTACAACTATTGCTACGGCGTGCCAAAGGCCCAGGTAAGCACCGCGCTCAGCCAGGGGAAGCATGTGCTGGTGCGCACCGACATTCAAGGAGTTGCTTCTATCAAAAAGCTCGCGCCGGAAGCGGTCTTCGTGTTCTTAGCGCCGCCATCGCTGGAAGAACTTTCGCAACGGCTAAGAGCTCGCGCAGTGAATGACCCGGAGGACTTGAAGCTGCGGCTTGAGATTGCACGGCAGGAGATGCAGGCGGCGGCAATGTTCGACTACGTAATCGTCAACCAGCCAGGTGAGCTTGACGAGAGTGTTAGCACACTAGACGCAATCATTCGCGCGGAGAGCCATCGAGCAAAGCCCCGGCATATCGCGCTCTAGACCCGGACAGCTCTCTTGGGCTCCGTAGTCCGCTCCACCCGTGGTGTCTGATCCACCCAAGACTCGGCGTTCTCAGCCAGAAGAGATAGCCCCTTCACAAACGCCTTCCTTTCTTGCACGGAAAGCTGCCTAATGGTCCGCTCCACGACTTCTTTGCGGTGTGAGTAGACTTCCGCCGCTATTGCCTCCGCCTCCGGGGTCAGGCTTACGACCACCTGGCGGCGGTCGCTGGTAGACCGGTTACGTACTACGCGGCCACGGCTTTCCAACGCGGAAACACTCTCAGTTGCAGTTGAGCAAGAAATACCCAGACCGTAGGCAAGTTCGCTCATCGTCTGCGCGCCAGAATGAAAGATATGCACAAGCACACGTACCTGACTTAATGAAAGCCCACCACCGGCGGGCCGACTGCCTTTTGGTGGGCCCGAGCGGATGAGCCAGCGACGCAGAACGGGCAAGGCTTCCAGCACCTGGGCCGCATGACTCAGTGTATCGTTGTCAGTTGCCGGTAAAGTAATCATAAATTGAAGGTGCCTCCCGTTTCATTGTGGAAACAAATAGTGGTTAAACGTCGATGTACTACTCTGTAGTTCTTGTATCCCGCATTAAAACACGAAAGGCGGACATTGCATATCTATCCCGCCTTTCGTACATTTTATTGGCAAGAATTGGCACTATTATGCCAGAATAGCCGCTTTTTGCATCCGAATTCGCTGCACGCCATCAAGAAATCCCCAGAGTACGTCCAGGGAGCGGTCAAGCGCCTGCTCAATCTTTTGCTCCTGCTGGTTCGTCAGCTTTCCACTCGCAATGGCACGAGCCTCGCCCTCAGAGTGCTCAACGTCCAGACCGCTATGTAGAGTGAAGAACTCCACAGCTTCAGGTGTGGTCAGTCCATAGAACTCACGCAAGCCCCGCTCCTTCTCTTCTGCGATGGCAGGCACCTGGTGCTCATAGGCATACATTGCGGCAAGACCTTCTTGGTAAGAGCCCTTGCTGGTGATCTCTTTCAGCGTGTCTACCATGCGCTTTGTCTCCGGCAGCACCTCGGCGGAAAGGACATCTTCTTTGCTCATGCCCAGCGCGGCCGCAAACTGCAACCATAGGAACGCGTGGTTCCGCGGCCCATGCTCTTCGTCCCACAGGTTTTCAAGCACGATCTGCCGGGTCTGCGCATCGCTGCAATGCGTGTGGATAGCACTCAGCATCACCGGGAAGTTTGACTCGAACTGGTAATACTGCGCGGCGTACACGCGCAGGTCATTAAGGCTCAGTTTGCCCGCCTGCCAGTCCTGATAGAACGGGTGCTTAAGCAAGCTCTTTCCCTGTATCCGGCCCTGAAGCCGCGCAATCAAACCTGTCATGCTGCCCCCTCTGAAGTATTCGACCGGATTATAGCAAGTATTAGGGGAATACGGCTAAAAACGAACAGGTTTATCGCCACAACTATCTCGGAGGCAACTAGATCAACGTTTGCAGGCAGGATAGGACAATGCATAACTTTTGCGATAGGCTATCGGTGTTCGGCGTTCGAAATGGAGCAGCCCCATGACCCAGAAATCAATGGCCTCAGATGTTGCGATTGTAGGGGCAGGCATCATTGGCACCGCGCTCGCCTACTTCCTCAGCGCGGAGCACAACATGCGCTGCGTGGTGCTTGACCGCGATACCGCGCACAAGACCGCATCCTGGATGGCCGCTGGTGAGCTCAGCCCCGCCTACCGCAGCACCACTCCGTACCCGCAACCGTTCGTGGACTTCTGCGTGGAAGGACTGCGCCTGCATAAAGAGATGTACCAACAGCTCGTCCAGGAATCGGACGTGGACTACAAGCTCGTTGACACCCCTATCCTGCGCCCAGCCTTCACGGAAGCAGAGGCCGCAGAGATGCAGGAACTTGGCCGCCAGCAGCGCGGCTACGGCATGAAAAACAGGTGGCTCACCACCTCCGACCTGCACGCTATGAAAACCTGGCTCTCGCCGGACGCGCTAGGTGCGTTGCTCTGCGAAGACGAAATGCAGCTTGAGACCGCCTTACTCACCGCAGCCCTACGCCGCGCCTGCGAACAGCACGGCGTAACGTTTCGCACCGCTGAAGTCAGCGGCCTGCGCCGCCAGGGCGGCCGCACCACCGGAGTCTCCCTTAGCAATGAGCATCTCTCCAGCGAACGTGTCGTGCTCGCAATGGGCCCGTGGGCCCGGTTCGCGGAAAAGTGGCTCGGCTTCAAGGTGCCGGTGGAGCCGTTGCGTGGCCAAATCGTCCACCTGCAAATCGCAGGCCAGCTTCCTCAAGAAGCCATCTTCCACATGTCCGCCTACGTGCTCCCCAAGCCCAGTGGCCGTGTGTACGTGGGTACGACAGAGGAATACGCAGGCTTTGATGCTTCTACCACAAAGGAAGCCCACGACGCCATCATGGAATCGGTCACTCGGCTGGTGCCGTCCTTGGCCCACGCAAAAGAGCTGGGAATGACCGCATGCCTGCGTCCACTCTCGCTGGATGAAATGCCGATCATCGGCCCGGTACCCGGCCAGCAAGGGCTGTTCCTAGCCACTGGCCACGCCCGCAAAGGCATCCTGCTTTGCCTGGCTACAGGCAAGTACTTGGCGCAGCAGATTGCTGAACAAAAGCCTGACTATTCGCTGGATGCTTTTTCTGTTGGCCGCATTGGATCGAAGAGTTGAACCTTGTTCCTCATTCCCACCCTCTGCTACACTAAGCCGTATCCCGGCTGAGGGGCTTCCATGGCACTTTCCAGAGAAGATGTCAAACACGTCGCTTCGCTTGTCCGCATTGCGGTGACAGATGCAGAGGTGGAAGTGCTCCAGCACCAACTCTCCAACACCCTGGAGCAGTTTGAATCGCTGAAAGAGTTGAACACGGATGCCGTGCAGCCCACCAGCCATGCCGTGCCACTTTCGTCCGTCATGCGTGAGGACAAGTCACGGGACCCAATGCCTAAGCAGGACGTCCTCAAGAACGCTCCCATGATTGAGGGCGATTTCATCCGCGTCCGCGTCGTGCTGGAGGAGTCCTAGTGCCTGAGCTACACGACCTCACCATTCACGAAGCGCACGACCTGCTCCGCACCAAGAAGGTCAGTTCTGTTGAGCTCACACGCGCCGTCCTGGAGCGCATCCGCAAGGTAGAACCACGCGTCCGGGCCTTCGTCACCGTCACGGAAGAACAAGCGCTACAGGATGCCCACGCCGCTGACCAACGCATCGTGCGTGGCGACATTGCGCCGCTCACGGGCATCCCTATGCAGCTGAAAGACGTCCTCAACACCAAAGACATCCGCACCACGTGCTCCTCCAAGATGTTGGAGGACTACGTACCGGTGTACGATGCCACCGTCGTCACCAAGCTGAAAACGCAGTCGCCGGTACTTCTCGGCAAAGGCAACATGGACGAGTTTGCCATGGGCTCCTCCACAGAGAACTCTGCGTTCCACCCAACGCACAACCCGTGGGATCTCACGCGTGTGCCGGGCGGGAGCAGTGGCGGCAGCGCCGCAGCCGTCGCCGCCGGCGAGGCCTTCTTCTCCCTGGGCAGCGATACTGGTGGCAGCATCCGCCAGCCTGCCGCGCTCTGTGGCGTCACCGGCATCAAGCCAACCTATGGCCGAGTGAGCCGCTACGGTCTGATCGCGTTCGCTAGCTCGCTGGATCAGATTGGGCCGCTGACCAAAGATGTTGAGGACTGCGCGATGGTGCTCAGCGCCATCGCAGGCCATGACACCAACGATTCCACCTCCATCTCCAACACCGTTCCGGACTACCGCAAGTCATTAACGCAAGATGTTCGCGGCCTGCGCCTGGGCGTGCCCAAAGAGTACTTTGGCGAAGGGTTTGAGCCAGGTGTGGAACAGGCCGTGCACAAGGCCATCGACACGTTCCGGCACCTTGGCGCGCAGGTAGAAGAATGCTCCCTGCCGCTCACCAAGTATGGCCTGCCTGTCTACTACATCATTGCCCCATCAGAATGCTCTGCCAACCTGGCGCGGTTTGACGGGGTTAAGTACGGCCACCAGTACAAAGGCCAAGGCACCATGTGGGACGTCATGGAAATGTCCCGGCGGGAAGGCTTCGGCCCTGAGGTGCGCCGTCGCATCATGCTCGGCTCCTACGCCCTCTCCGCCGGCTACTACGACGCGTATTACTTGAAAGCCATGAAGGTGCGCACGCTCATCCGCCAGGAGTTTGAAGAGGCGTTCAAGCGCTACGACGCCATCATCACGCCAACGACCCCGTCCATAGCGTTCAAGCTAGGCGAGAAGACAGCCGATCCTGTGGCAATGTACAAAAGCGATATTTGTACCATCCCCATTAACATTGCTGGTATCCCTTGCATCTCCATTCCATGCGGCTTCAGCGACGGCATGCCCGTTGGTATGCAGGTCATGAGCAAGGCGCTTGGCGAGGAGACGATCTTCCGCGTCGCACACGCGTACCAGCAGGCCACAGACTGGCACAAACGCCGGGCAACTCTCTGATAACATCCTCTCTCCCCGGTGGGAGAGGGGGGAGAACTACGATGACGCAGGGAATGCCGCCCAGCGGGCCGGGTGACCAGGGCCAGCAAGACGACGTCGCGCTCCAGATACTCGGCTACGAGTCCTTCCGCGCGCCACAAGGCTACAATGGGCAAGGGCTGCTCATCCTCACCAACCGCGGCAACATCTTCAGCATGTTCCATCCCACCACCACGATGAACGGCGCGGTCATCTGGATGGGCGGTGCCAGCGGCGGGGTGGCTGGCCCGGCGGAAGGTATCTACAACGCCCTGGCCAGCGAGCTTGCGCCAGCAGGCATCGCCTCACTTCAAATCGACTACCGCTTCCCCAATGTGTTCTACGAGTGCGCCCTAGATGCGCTGGCCGCTGCTGCCTTGCTGGAAGGTGTGGGGTTCAAGAAGCTGGCCATGGTCGGGCATTCGTTCGGGGGGGCAGTTGCCATTGGCGCCTCTGTGTTCAGCCAGGCAACAGTCACGGTCATAGGCCTATCAAGCCAGAGCGTAGGCACCGAACAGGTGGCATCCGTGGCGCCACGTCCCCTGCTGCTGGTACACGGCACCGCGGACACCGTGATTCCACCCGAGTCTTCTGACGCCATCTACCAGGAAGCTGGTAACCCTAAGGAGTTCAAGCTCTATGAAGGCGCCGGCCACAGCCTGAAGGAATGCAAGGATGACCTGCGCGTGCTTTTGAAGGGCTGGCTTACTAAGCACCTGAGCCCTAGCCCGCAGCTTTTTGGAGCCGACTGCCAGCCATCAACACTCTTTGGCCCGGGTGGCCAGCCCACCGGCGGCTTAACGCTCCTTGGCCCCGGCGGACAGCTGCCATCTAAAGAGCCACCGCCCAGGCTGTTTAGGCCGTAGGGGCGCAGCATTCCTTCGACTACGCTCAGGACAGTGGCTGGCCCCTTACGGCCTAGAGTGCATTAGCGCTTGTGGCCGACCATGAGATCGCGGTTGCCACGCATGATGTGAGTGGCGATGCCCTGGAAACCCACAGCTTCCATCCACGCTTTGTACTCGGAGGCGGTGTGCTCTTCGCCGCCGGTGGAGACGAGCAGGTGCAGGTCAAGCAGGTTGGACTGCGCCGGGCCGGGCTTCTCCTCGTCAAGGAACTTTTCGCAGAGCATGAGAGCGCCGCCGGGCTTGAGCGCTTCGTAGCAGGCCCGCAAAATCGCTTTGCCCTGGTGCGGCGGCCAGTCGTGGAGGACCCAGCCGAGGGAGATGACGTCCGCTTCCTTGGGGAGGCTGGCTTTCTCGAAGAAGTCACCGGCGTGGACGCGCACGCGGTCGGCGACGCCCTGGCTTTCGATGAAGTCTTGCACGATAGTCGTGACGCCTGGCAGCTCAAAGATGATGCCCTTCAGGTTGGAGTAGCGCTTCACGGCGGCGATACAGAGTGCGCCGGAGCCGCCGCCCACGTCCATGAGCGTGTGGTAGGGCGTCAGGTCAAACGCCTGCACCAGCTCCTCGGCGGCGGAGAGCGAGAGGTTGTGCATGCCTTGCACGAAGGCGCGGAGGCCCTGAGGGTCGTTGTAGAGGGCGCGGAAGATGTCGAAGCCGGCGCCGAAGACCTGCTTGACGCGCGGCGTGTTCTCGCGGATAGCGTCCGGGAGGTGCTGCCACAGTCGCCAGTGGAGGTTGGCGAGGTGCTCAACCTGGCCGCCGATATAGGTGGGCTTGCCCTCGACAAGGTAGGACTCGGCCTCAGGGGCGTTGCGGAAGCGGTTGCCGTCTTTGGACAGCAGGCCCAGCGATGTGAGTGCGTTCATCAGGCGCTCCAGGGCGCGGGGGTGCAACTTGAGGCGGTAGGCCAGCACCTCGGCACTAGCGGGTCCTCGGGCCAGTTCCTGGAAGATGCCAAGCTCCACGCCGGTGAAGAGGGCCTTAGCGGCCCAGAAGCCAGTCATCATTTGCTGGATACGGTCGGGATTGGGCTGTCGGTCTGTCATGCGTACACCTTGCCGTTCTGTTGCCATGTGATTATTCTATGCGAAGTGCCGCGCCACGTGCTGCGAACAGGAACGCCGTTTGCGCGGCCGTATGACAAGCGGAAAGGGCTGTATGCCGGTTGGAGATTCAAGAATACGAGCGGGGAGGCGCATGCGCCTCCCCGCTCGTATTGTGCGTTAGGCGGGTTTGTTGGCGGGGTCTCCCTGCACGCTCTCCGCCAATATCTCCAGCAAGTCCTTTGCCTGCTTGGTGTCTGACTTGCCTTTGGCGGAGAGGCCTTCGGTCATCATTTGGAGGCAGAAGGGGCAGGAGGAGGCCACGGTGTTGGCGTCGGTTTCCAGGAACTGGTCGGTGCGAACGTGGTTGACGCGCTGGCCGCGGGACTCTTCTATCCACATGTGGCCGCCGCCCGCGCCGCAGCAGAAGCCGTTCTCGCGGCAGCGGTCGCCCATCTCCACGAGCTTGAGGCCGGGGATGGCGCGGGCGATGTCTCGCGGCTGGTCGTAAATGCCGTTGTGGCGGCCCAGGTAGCAGGAGTCGTGGTAGGCGACGGTAGTGTCTATGGTCTTGATGGGCTTGATGCGGCCGGACTTTATCAGATCGTCCACGTACTGGCTGTAGTGCAGCACCTCGAACTTGCCGCCGAAGTCGGGGTACTCGTTCTTCATGGTGTTGAAGCAATGGGGGCAGATGGTGACGATTTTGGTGACGTTGTAGCGCTTGAGGGTCAAGATAGCCTGCTGGGCGAGCGTCTGGAACAGGTATTCGTTGCCCATGCGGCGGGCAGGGTCGCCGGTGCAGGACTCCTCTTCGCCCAGGATGGCGAACTTGACGCCGGCCTTCTTGAAGATAGAGACGAGCGAGCGGGGGATGGCCTGGGAGCGCTGCTCGAGCGCGCCGGTGCAACCGACCCAGACGAGGACATCCGGGCGCTGGTCTGCCGGGAGGCTCGCGGCCTCAGCCATAGTGAGCACGTCCAGGCCCTTGGCCCAGTCGAGGCGGCCAAAGACCGTGCCGCGCCAGGGGTGACCGCGCTGCTCTATGCTACGCAGAGTGTTCATGGCCGTCTCGGGCATCTTGGACTGCTCCATGACCAGGAAGCGGCGCATGTCCACGATAGTGTCCACGTGCTCCACGGCGACCGGGCAGGCCTGGATGCAGGCGCCGCAGGTGAGACAGTCCCAGAGCGCTTCCTCGGCAATGGCCCCGCCGATGAGCGCGTGCTCAGGGTCTTTGCCCGCCTTGATAGTGGCGGCGTTCTCCAGGAGGTAGCCCTTCACGTTTTCGACGATGTGCATAGGCGAGAGAATTTTGCCGCTGATGTGCGCGGGGCAGGCATCGGTGCAGCGGCCGCAGACGGCGCAGGCGAAGCCGTCGAGCAACTCTTTCTGGGTCAGGTCTTGCACGCGGCCCGCGCCAAAGTGCTCAGCGGTCTCCAGGTCTTTGATTGGCTCCAGCGCGCCCATAGGGCCGGTGCGGCGCAGGAACGCGTTCAGGGGCGCGGCGAAGAGGTGCATGTGCTTGGAGAGGGGGATGTAAACGCCGAATCCGAGAATGGTGAGCAGGTGCGCCCACCAGGAGATGCCGTGGTAGAGGTCCGCGGCCTGGCCGGTGACGCCTGCATTCGCATAGAGGCCGCCGAGCAGACGGCCGATGGGGGCCTGCGCGTGGGGGCCGGCACCGCCGGACGCGATGTACATGCCCTCGGTCAGGAAGCTGAAGACCATGAGCATGATGATGAGCGTTGGGATGAGGTAGGCATCGACGCTGCGGGTGAGGTCGAACGACAGCCGGTGCGGCTTGATGACCCAGCGCCGGACCATACCCCAGATAGACGCGAGCAGGAGCAGCGCACCCACGATGTCCAAATACCAGGTGAGCGCGACGGCGCCGTTGTAGGTCAGGATAGTCTCGGAGAACTGCGGCCAGACGGTATCGCCCGCGATGAGCAGGACGTAGCCCGCGACCTCAGACAGGAAGCCGTAGAAGATGATGCTGTGGAAGACGCCCGCTACGTCGCCATGCTTGAGGGAGACGCTCTGGAGGACTTTGCTCTGGCCGAAGGCGATTCTGACGGCTTGCCACAGGCGTTTGCCGAACTGCCCGGTGCGGGTGTGCGGCTTGCCGAGCCGGATGGCGGAGTAGACGCGGGTGTAGAGGAAGTAGGCCTGGAGGCCGAAGCTGATGGCAGCCAGGATGTAGACGGGTATCCAGATTGGGATGACGCCGAAGAGTGCGGCTGGTGGGACCATGTGCTCCTTCTTCTACGCGACCTCTCCCGTCTTCCCTCTCCCTAAAAGGGAAGGAAGAATGGATAGTACATCGCTGGGATGAGCGCTAGACGCTGCCATTGTACATGCAAGGACAGCATGGCGAACATTGGCCGAAAATTGGTAGTGGGTCAATTTAAGTATCCGGAACTGTGGATTTGACACGAGTCGGGTTGAGTCGACCAAACTGGGAAACGCTGCCCTCTCCTGTGGTGTCCGTTCATCCTTCGACTCCGCCCTACTGTAGGCAGTCGGGTACTACTGCGCTTCGCTCAGGACGAACGGGGAAAACAAGTGACATCGAAAGGAAGCAAGGCGCCAGGCAGCCTGTTGCCGCGTCGAACAGATAATCACACGTCAAATTGACCCACTACCCGAAAGCATGCTGCTAAGGCCCGCCCTGAAGGACATTCGTTGTCCCCGGTATGGCTCCCGCACCAGATTCCTGGGCCATTGGCTTCGGCATTGCAGCAGTGTGCCAAGCGGCTCCTTGTCCCGCACCCCGGCAAATGCAACAATACTAGCAGGGAAATTTCTTGGCATTACCCTTGTTGGCATATCTGGGAGGAGGGCACATCGTGAGGCTGTTCTGGAGAGAGCACCGGCTGGGACAGCGGCTCATTGTGGTGGACGACAGTGGGCATGAGGAGGAGGTTGGCGGGGTGCGGAAGACGTCGCGAGGATTTGACGCGTTCGCTAAAGTCTACGGCTATGACCCAGACGCGGCGGCATCCGGCTTGCCGAGCATGGACGAAGCCAAGAAGTTTGTGGAGGCTCGCAGACCGTGGGAGATGTTTGAGGGGACAATGGGCCTGCAGATGGAGCCGACAGTGCAGCCATTGCCAGCAAAACCTACGTCGTAGGTTTCTCTCTCTCGGGTTTTCTGATCGGCATATCGCCGCGACTCTCATCCCAAGTATTCGTATTTAAAGGACACTGCGATGGTAGGTTTTGTTGATCTCAACCTCAATCCGAAAGTACTCCGCGCGCTGGAGGCGATGGGCTACGAAGAGCCGACGCCCGTCCAGGTGCAGGCTATCCCCAAAATGCTGGAGGGCAAGGACCTGATAGTGCAGGCGCAAACGGGGACGGGCAAGACCGCCGCGTACGGCATTCCGATCCTAGAAAAGATTGCGGCGCAGACGCCCCGCGCGCAGGGTGTCCAGGCGCTGGTTCTGGCGCCGACACGGGAGCTGGCGCTGCAAGTGGCGGCCCATCTCAGCCAGATTGGCCAGTTCATTGGGCTGGCGGTGCTGCCCATCTATGGCGGGCAGGGGTACGACCATCAGATACGCTCACTGCAGCGCGGCGTGCATGTAGTGGTTGCGACGCCCGGGCGGTTGCTGGACTTGTTACAGAGGCGAGCACTCACGCTGAACACCATCAAGTTCCTGGTGCTGGACGAAGCGGATGAGATGCTGGACATGGGGTTCCAGGAGGACGTGGAGCGCATTTTGTCGCAGACGCCTGCGGATACGCGGCAAACCACGCTGTTCTCCGCCACCATGCCGCCGCCGATTCTGACTCTGGCGCGGAAGTACCTGCGCAATCCTGAGCGGATCATTTTAACCCCGCCCAAGAACATGACCGTTCCCACGGTTGAGCAGTCGTACTATCAGGTACCGCCGCACCTGAAGGTAGAGGCACTGATGCGCTTGCTGGACGGCAAAGGCCCACGGCTGGCGCTGGTCTTCTGCGCGACAAAGCGGATGGTCGACAGCTTGTATACGGAGTTGCAGGGCCGCGGCTATCGCGTGGAGGCGCTCCACGGCGACATGACTCAGGGCCAACGCAACATGGTGATGGACGCCACGCGCGCGGGCCGCGTGGAGGTGCTGGTGGCGACGGACGTTGCGGCGCGCGGCATTGATATTCCAGAGGTCTCACACGTCATCAACTTTGATATTCCGCAGGACCCGGACAGCTACGTGCACCGCATTGGGCGCACGGCGCGTGCGGGCCGGAGCGGTGAGGCGCTGACGATTGTCACGTTCCGTGAATATTCGCTGCTGAAGATGATTGAGAACACCACCGGTGTGCGAGTGCTGCGCAAAGAGCTTCCCAGCGTCGCAGAGGTGGAGCAGCGCGAGCGGGCGGGTATCGTGGCGCAGCTTCAGGAGGCCACCACCAAGGGCCAGGGCAAGGAGTACAAGGCGCTCGTTGAGGAGATGGCCCAGGAGCTGAACCCAATGGACATTGCGGCTGCCGCGTTGGGTATGGCGTTCGGCGCCCGGCAGCAGCGGCAGGAGATTCCGCAGGTAGCGCTGCAGGAGCCGCCTGCCGGCATCCAGCGGCACGGCCCAGGCCGTCCCGCCACGGGCAGGCACTTTGGCCCACGGCGAGGACCGGCGCCCAGGGGCCGCTGAGCGGCGACGGTGTAATCTTAGTGCTTCGCGGTAGATTTATAGAGAGCACCCCTCCATGGAGGGGTGCTCTCTATTTGATTGCCGGAATATGACAGCGATGAGCGGTTCCGTGTTATTGTCCCGCTATCGCGCCTTCCGGCTTCAGGAGCAGGAAGGGGATGGTGACTCGCTGCAGCTGACGCGCCAGCCGATTTCGCACTTGCCCTTCAGCGCCCACGTCTCTTTGACGCGCTTACGGTACCCGGTGATGTCTTTCATGGCGGCCAACTGTGAGGGCGTAGGCGGGTGGACAAGCTGGCCATCTGCAGGGACCACATGCATGAGCACGACTTCGCCGTGGTTGGCGGAGGCGAGGGAGACGGCGTGCGGGAGGACCTGTTCCGCGAGCTTAGAGCCGTCCAGGGGAACGAGGATCCGCTGGTAACGCTGGGTAGTCACCGCCCATCCTCCTTTACACATAGCCGCCCGGGACTCATCGCAACGGAAACGATGCGCTTTCTCTCATAATGTACTATTATTATAGGTAGCACGAAACCTTCTGCCAGCCCTCTAGGGCGGCATTTTGTAGAGCTTCGTAGAGAGAAGTCAATGTCAATACAGCCACGCTCAGACATACGCAACATCGCTATTATCGCGCACGTTGACCATGGGAAGACTACTTTAGTAGACGGGCTGCTGAAGCAGAGCCATACCTTTCGCGCCAATCAGCAGATGGGCGAGCTCATCATGGACAGCAACCCACTGGAGCGTGAGCGCGGCATTACTATCCTGGCAAAAAATACCGCCATCGTGTACAAGGGTGTGAAGATCAACATCATTGACACGCCGGGGCACGCGGACTTCAGCGGCGAGGTAGAGCGCGTCATTAACATGGCGGACGGCTGCCTGCTGGTGGTAGACGCTCTGGACGGGCCAATGCCGCAAACCCGCTATGTGTTGAAGCAGGCGCTGGGGAAGGGCCTGAAGCCGGTGGTCGTCATCAACAAGATTGACCGTCCCAACGCCAGGCCTGCGGAAGTGGTGAGCATGGTCCAGGATCTGTTCCTGGAACTGGCAACCGAGGCGGAGCAGCTTGAATTCCCCATCCTCTTCGCGTCCGCGAAGCAGGGGTATGCGGTGGCGAAGATGGCGGACATGGAGAACCCTGAGCGTACCATGGAGCCGCTATTCCAGGCCATCATCGAGCATGTGCCCGCGCCCCTCGTGGACGCAGAAGGGCCGCTGCAGATGTTGGTCACTACGCTTGCGTATGACAATCATATCGGACAGGTCTGCGTCGGGCGGGTCTTTCGCGGGCGGATTACCCCGGGCATGCCGGTGACGCGCGTGGGGCGAGATGGCAGGAGCGCGAACTACAAGATTGAGAAGGTCTTCATCTTCACCGGCCTCGAGCGCCGCGAAATCGATGCTGTTGAGGCCGGCGACATCGCCGCGGTGGCAGGTGTGGCGGACGCGTCCATTGGAGACACCATTGCCAGTGTAGAGGTGCCTGAGGCCCTGCCACCAATCATAATTGAAGAGCCCACCGTCAAAATGTCATTCGGCGTCAATACCTCGCCGTTTGCGGGGCAAGATGGCACCGCCATCACGGCCCGCCAGCTCCAGGAACGCCTGGCCCGCGAGCTGCGCACAAACGTCAGCCTGCGCGTGCAGCCCACCGACCAGCCGGACATCTTTATGGTTTCAGGCCGTGGTGAACTGCACCTTGCCATCCTCATAGAGAATATCCGCCGCGAGGGAGTGGAGATTCAGGTCTCCAAGCCGGAAGCGGTAACCAAAGTAGTAGACGGGCGCGTGACTGAGCCGTACGAGATGCTCGTCATGGACACGCGCGAAGAGTTCATAGGCCCAGTCACGGAGAACATGTCTACGCGCCTGGCGCAGATGACCAACATGCAGTCGGACGGGCAAGGGAACGTGCGGATGGAGTTCAAGATACCCACACGCGGACTCATTGGCTTCCGCAGCTACTTCCTGAAAGTGACGCGCGGGAACGGCGTGATGAGCACGCAGCTGCTTGGCTACGAGCCAATGCGCGGGGCAGTGAAGACGTCACGGACGGGCGTGTTGCTGGCATCAGAGTCGGGCATTGCGGTCGCGTACGGCCTTAACATTGCTCAGGGACGCGGCTCTACATTTGTGGAGCCCGGCACTTCCGTGTACGAGGGTATGGTGGTTGGCGCCAACTCCCGTGAAGACGACATCGTGGTCAACATCTGTAAAGAAAAGAAGATGACCAACATCCGTTCGTCAACGTCTGACATCGCTGTGCGGCTGACACCTGCGGTGAAGATGAGCCTTGAGGAGTCGCTGGACTTTATCGAAGGCGACGAGTTGGTGGAGTGCACGCCCAAGAACCTGCGGATCCGCAAGAAGACCTTGCACAATGATCAGCGCCACCGGGAGCGCGGCAGCCGGGAGCGGGCAGTGGTAGTGGAAGAAGCGTAGCAATTGCAGAAACGGGCGGCTTTCAGCCGCCCGTTTCATTTAATAAACTCTGCATGTGCGTATAGAGCATACGCCGCAAGCTCCCGCTGTTGCGGGGTGTACAATGAACGTTAGGCCGTCTGAGCGCGATGCCTGCGGCGGCAAAAATCGTAGTGGCAACAAAAGGGGTGTTTCTTCGTGGCAGAGGCGCAAATCGCCGTCCTTATTGACTTTGAGAACGTAGGGCTGGGCTCTGTCCAGCCGCTTTTTGACCAGCTTTCAGACCTTGGCCGTGTGATTGTCCGGCGTGCCTATGCCGACTGGTCCAAGGCCAGCAGTAAACGAGACCAAGTGCTCCAGCTTGGTATTGAGCCCATCCACCACTTCCAGGGCTCTACCAACAAAAACTCCAGCGACATCAGCCTGGCCATTGACGCTGTTGACCTGCTCTACCGCTCGCCCGTGGACACGTTTGTCATCGTATCGTCAGACAGCGACTTTCTGGCGCTGGTGATGAAGCTGCGTGCATCTGGCAAGGTGGTCATTGGCGCAGGCAGGCGGGACGTGGCGTCTAAGACGC
The DNA here is from genome assembly GCA_009692665.1 of Dehalococcoidia bacterium. GTDB lineage: Bacteria > Chloroflexota > Dehalococcoidia > Lucifugimonadales > SHYT01 > SHYT01. The sequence continues at coordinate 179,535 of SHYT01000001.1, forward strand.
TGATTGCTTCTTGTGACCGCTTCATCTTCCTGGGGGAAGAGGAGAAGCCGCAAGAGCAACCGCAACCCGAGGGCAGCAGGGCGCCTCGCCGAGTGGCGCCGCCGAAGGCCGAGGGCACGCTGACGTCTGCCCAACAGGCGGAAGCACGGGAGCAAGCCACGCTGCTCTTGCTCCGGGCGCTTCAGGCTACTATAGATCCGGATGGACAGGTGAGCGGCTCTCGCTTGTACCAGACCATGACACGCATTGACCCTAGCTTTAACTTCCGCGCACTAGGCCACAGCACGTTTACGCACTTTCTACAGGCAACGGACGACGTGCGCGTCATCCGCCGCCCACAGGGCGACGTTCTGGTGGAACTGAAGTCGCAATCGGAGCACACTGACGAGCAGTTGAGCACTCAGCACGACGGTGCGGAGCCTGCGCCATTGGACCGGTGGGACGTTGCGATGGATGCAGCCTGGGAGTCGCGCGCGCAGGACTTGAAACGCAACGCTGTCAGCGGGCCATGGGCAGCTGAGCAAGCGGCGAAGATATTAGGAGTGCCTACCTTGAAGGCATCGGCATATCCCACGCTGCAAAGCTTGCTGGATGCCAGCCCGTACCTGAGCGAGCGCTGGGAGCGGGACGGCAACGTTCTCACCCGGCGGCGCGACAGCAGACGCGCGCTGCCTAGCTCTGATGTCCCGTCCTCATTAGAAGACACGCCGGCGAGCGCGTTTTAGGCGAGTGCGTTTGGCTTAGCGGCGGAGCATTTGGGCGACGATGGGCTGCGCCTTGGGCAGGTCGTCACGGTGGACGCGCACAGTAGTGAGGCGCCGCGCAGGAATTTGCTCCAGCATGCCCAGGCGGCGCAGGTGGCAGCGAATACCGTGCTCCTCGAGCTCAGCGTTCAGGTTATAGGCGTCCTGGGCTGAGCCGTATGTGTAGTACACGTCCACCCAGACAGCATCTTCTCTCACCGATGTAATGAGCCAGCACATGACGCCAAAGACGACTAGTGCGAGCACCACAAGTATCGGCATGTTCTCTTTCCGCCATGAAGGGTTGCTGTAGTAAGGATACTACCTCAGCAACCCCGGTTGCATCACTCCAGCCAAGAGGGGCTACGTTATATAAGAGACACAGCCTTCTAGGCTGCCGGGTGAATATTCGTCGGCCCGTGCAACGTTTCTAAAGCGTGCGGTATAAGCGGCAGCACAACCCCCAAGCACTCGCGCACCGCCTTTGGGCTGCCCGGCAGATTGATGATGAGGCACCTGCCTCGCACGCCGGCAACGCTGCGGCTCAGCCATGCCATCGGCGTCTGCTGCGCCGACAAATACCGCATCGCCTCCGGCAACCCAGGCACCTCGCGCTCAATCACCGTGCGAGTCGCCTCAGGTGTGACATCCCGCTGTCCCAGCCCTGTGCCGCCGGTGCTCAGCACCAGGTCCACTTCGTCACTCCAGCGACGCATGCGGTCCGCAATCTGCTCGCGTTCGTCCGACACCAGGTCCGCACGCAGCACCCGCCATCCGCGCGCTTCCACCAGCTCACGGATCACCTGCCCGCTCGTGTCCACCCGCTGCCCGCGAGAGCCGGCATCGCTGATAGTGAGAATGCCAACGGTAATGGAATGAGTGCTCATGTTTCGTCCTCTCGCTTCTCAACACAGGAGGGTTGGGGGTTGCGGTTGTGGAGAAACTGTAACGAAAATATCAAGCAAGTCATCAATGCAAAGAACCTGTCCCCCTGGTGCAGGAGTATCATAGCATAGCCATTCCTGGACACAGGCCACGCATAATATTGGATCAGGCGTTAATGAAAAAGTTAGGAAAAGTCTCAAAAAGGACCTTGAATGTTACTCACACATCATCTTACGATGATGTGTGTCAGGAAGAGGCGAGTGATAACACATCAAGCGCGTTGCTAAAACAAACGGAGACGGGCGAACGATTTAGCCGCCATGTCTCCGTTATGCTTCCTGAGAGTATCCAGGCACTCAGCGTCCAACCTGGCGGGACCTACATAGACTGCACCCTTGGCGAGGGAGGGCATACCGAGGCCCTTATCCAAGGCTCCCAGTCCAGCGGCAAAGTGCTGGGGCTGGATGCAGATAGTGAGGCCATCGCCAGGGCACACCATCGTTTCGCACTTTACAAAGATAGAGTCGTACTGGTGCAAGAGAACTTCAGACATCTGGAAGCCGTTGCAAAAGAACACGGTTTCAGAAACGTCGATGGCGTCGTCTTCGATGTCGGCATCAACACCAGGCAGCTCGCCAGTGGCCGCGGCTTCAGCTTCCGCGAGGACGCGCCGCTCGATATGCGGTTTGACACACGCCAGGATCTGACAGCGGATGACGTAGTCAACCGCTATTCGGAACACGAGCTTGCCAAAGTGTTGACGGAGTACGGCGAAGAACCCCACGCACGGCGCATTGCAAAAGCCATGGTGCATGCGCGGCCCATTAGGACCGCGGCTCACTTGGGTCAGGTAGTGCAGTCAGCAGCAGGGTACGCAGGCGGCCGGATTCATCCGGCAACCAGGACGTTCCAGGCCATACGCATTGAAGTGAACCAAGAACTCAAGAGTCTGGAGGACGCGTTGCACCAAGCCGTCCGGCTGCTAAAACCCGGCGGGCGAGTAGCTGTGATCAGCTTTCACTCACTGGAAGACCGGATTGTGAAGCAGGCGTTCAATCAGGAGTCACGGGAGTGTGTTTGCCCGCCCAGCGCGCCGGTGTGTGTGTGCAACCACACGCCAATGGTGCGGACGGTAGAGCCCAGGCTCTGGCGTCCATCCCCCCAGGAAGTGGGGGTTAACATTCGGAGTCGCAGCGCCCGCATGCGGGTGGCTGAACGTTTGCGGGAAGGGTAAGACGGCCCCTCCTGCCACGATACGAAAGGGACTAGGGCAGTGGTTCGTCAGCGTCAGACGATCTCCCCTCCCACTGCCCTCCCGATCAGTTCATCCCCTGGCCCGATTTCTAACCAGCCGCAAATCGGGAGCCGTCGAAGACCCTCGAGCATCCCCCTCTACGCTGGAGGACTTCCGACGGCTAAAGCAGCTTCGTAGTACACGATCACTGAAGATTCCTTTGATCTATCCCAAGAGTACTTGGGAAGCGACTTTTGAAAAAGTGCCGAAACTCAGGGAAAAACATTAGGAAAATACACAGAGAGTTCTTGACATTATGCTAATACGAGTCTAAGATTTCGCCAAATTGCTTCTGAGTGCACTGCATTTGGAAGTACTTTAGCGACCGGCAACCCGAATTCCTCGGTCTAAAGGCCGAGACATAGTGCCACCTCTCAGAATGAGAGCAGGAGGCTCGATAATGGACAAGGAAACACTATACGTCTCAGTAGACGTGGGCACCACCAAGGTCTGCACCTTGGTCGGCCTCGCCCACCTCAGCGGTTCCATGGAGATCATCGGCAGCGGCATCGTGCCATCCCGCGGTCTCTCAAAGGGGGTCATCGTCAACATTCCGGAAGCCACTGAAGCGATCCACGTTTCGCTTGAGGAAGCTGCTCGGTCTTCCGGCCAGATCATCAAGCAAGTCTACGCCACGGTCACCGGCACGCACCTGGATTTCTCCACTCGGTGGGGGAGCATACATTCACCGCACTACAGCGTCCCCATCTCCTACGGAGAAGTTGATCATGCCGTTGAGGCCGCCTACCCGGCAGACATGGGCCCGGAGCGCCAAGTGCTCCACCTGGTCCCGCGAACCTACGCCATTGATGGACTCAAGGGCGTGCGCAACCCCATAGGTATGCACGCGCTCCGGCTCGATGTCGAGACGCTGTGCGTGACCGGCGGTACGCTGCACATCCAGAACCTCATCAAGGCAATTGAGCACAACCACGTCAAGGTCAACGGCCTTATCATGTCCGGGCTGGCCGCCGCGGAATCCGTCTTGACCCGTGACGAGCGCGAGATAGGCGTTATGCTCATTGAGATTGGCGGCGGCGTGACCACACTGGCCGCTTTCAACCAGGACTCTCTGGCTGCCGCCGGCGTACTGCCGGTAGGTGGCTACAACTGCACCAACGACATCGCCGTCGCGCTGAGCACGCCCCCGGACGTGGCCGAAGAGCTGAAAGTCCGGCATGGCACGCTCAACCCGCAGTCCGCCCGCAACGAGCGCGTGGATATCAAGTCGTTTGGCGACGGCAACGTGGGCCTGTCCATTGACCGTGGCGATCTGTCACGGTACATGCTGGACCGCATGGAAGAGATCATGCGCATGATCCAGTACCAGGCTAAGAACATGGGCTATCCAGCCTGGCCACCGGCCGGCGTTGTGCTCACTGGCGGTACCGCCGCTACTCCAGGCATGCAGGTATTTGCCCGCAGGGCCATTAACGCACCCGTACGCATTGGCACGCCGCGCGGCGTGGAAGGCCTACCTGTTGAGATGGCCACTCCCGCGTACTCAGCGGTTGTTGGCACACTCCTCTGGGGTGCACGCAACCACGTGTTCCGCATGCAAAAGCGCGGCATCTTCAGCGGCAAGCCGCCGAAGGCCGCAATGGAAGGCGAGCCCGCCACGGTGGGCGCCTCCAGCAGACCAATTAGTGGTGAAGTACAGGCTAAGGCATTAGCCTGGCTCAAAGAACGAGCGAAACGGGTAGCACTGTAAGCTCAAGTAGATACGGAGGACACGATGGGCGACTATCTTTTCAGCGGCTCTGGCAAAGGGAACCGTGAGGACATACCTAGCATCAAGGTCATAGGCGCCGGCGGAGGCGGATGCAACGCTGTCAACCGCATGTTCAAGGAGCCCATCCCGGGTGTTGATTACATGGTGATCAATACAGATGCACAGGCGCTGTCCCGGTACGAGACGCCTATCCGCATACAGATTGGCGAGCGGGTGAGCAAAGGCCGCGGCGTTGGCGGCGACCCGGAGGCCGGCCGGCAATGCGCCGAGGAGTCCAAGGACGAGATTGCCGAGTTGCTGCGCGGCGCTGAGATGGTGTTCATTGCAGCGGGCATGGGCGGCGGAACCGGCACGGGCTCCGCGCCAGTGGTCGCTGAAATCGCCAAGTCACTTGGCGCTCTTACTGTCGCCGTTGTGACCAAGCCCTTCGCCTTTGAAGGCCGCGCGCGCATGAAGACCGCTGAGGACGGGATCCACCGCCTCAAGGAAAAAGTTGATGCGCTCATCGTCATTCCTAACGACCGTCTCTCCTTCTTGTCCGACCAGAAGCTGACTATGAACAACGCGTTCCGGATGGCGGACGATGTGCTTCGCCAGGGCGTGCAGTCCATTGCAGAACTCGTCACGGTCCCCGGCGAGATCAACCTGGACTTCGCGGATGTCCGCGCAGTCATGCAGGGCGCCGGTGCTTCCTGGATGGGCATGGGCCGTGGCCGCGGTGAGCACCGTGGCATTGACGCCGCCAAGAATGCCATCAACTGCCCGCTGCTGGAGCTGTCTGTAGAAGGTGCCAAGGGCATCATCTTCAGCGTGACCGGCGGCGAGAACCTGACCCTCACTGAGGTCCAGGCCGCAGCCGAGTGCATTCAGCAGGCTGTTGACCCAGACGCCCGCATCTTCTTCGGCATGGTGCACGATCCGAAGATGGAGGACGAAGTCAAGATCACGATGATCGCCACGGGCTTCCAGGGCGGAGACTTCCTGACCTCCAGCCGTGATGCGGAGATCTCCAGCCTGGTGAACAACGGCAGCGCGCCCGCCACCCAGGCCGACATTGACCTGCCGCCGTTCCTGCGCCGGTCTTACAGCATGAGGAGGCCAACAACAGGCAACCTGTCCAACGGATTCGGCCGGAAATAAGCTATCCCTCCCCCGACACCTTGTCGGGGTTCTGCCCCTCCCCTCAGAGCCGCTCTGTGCCGCCAGAGCGGCTCTTAAATTTAAAGTAGGGGCGGGTTTGAAACCCACCCCTACGCGTTAGGCGTGCCGGAGGAACCAAGCCGCGCTATACTCCGCATATGAACGCTCTGTTGCAGGAGTTCTTGGCCGCAAGCGTTAGCATGACCGCCCTGGCTACGGTCATTGCGGTGCTGTTCTGGCTCCTCACCGGCATGTCCCCGTGGCCAGGCCTGGTGCTGGGCGAGCTGGCAGGCTTTGGATTTGGGACGGCGATGTTGGCGTTGGCGTCTCCGCGCAGGCGGTAGAACTGGCGTAGGCTTTTCTGACGCCGGTGGACTTAAGACCGACGAGCCAATTCAACGTTGACCCTCTCAATATCTCCTTCGTCTTGAAAACTTTCCTTCTCAAACAACTTGACGTCAAGCTGCCGTTTGTCCTTTGTGGCGCTCGCATGTTCAGCAATATCATTTCGCAACTTGTTTTGGAGTTCCAGGCTCTTGTTCAAGAGTTCAGGTCGCGTCATTTCGGACAGTTCCTTGGGCACTCGTTTCCTCCGAATCCGTCATTACCCGTCCCATTCTAGGCCTTTGCTTGCTCACAGTCTGTTTCTGCGTATCCTCGCCATACCTTCGCCAAACACGCGACAATGATGCGTCATAAGTGTCACTTTTTCACCTCGAGGCTCAGTCAGTTTTGACCACTGCTTCGTGTGAGATAAGAAGAGAGGCGGGCGTAGCTAGCTTCCTTGTCTTGTAAGTTCCTTCGACACATAATCAGTCGGCTCAACGATTTCGAGGAGACACGCATGGCACAAGCGGAAAAGACTGCGAAGGGCTCTATCCTGGGGACCAATCGCAATGTGTTCTTTCTGGGGATTGTCAGCGGGCTGACGGATATCTCCAGCGAGATGGTGGTCTCCATCCTGCCGCTATTCCTGAGCAACGTGCTGGGCGTGAAGACGTCGGTGATTGGGCTGATTGAGGGGATTGCCGATTCCACCGCCACGCTCACCCGGCTGCCGAGCGGCTGGCTGAGCGACCGGCTGGGCGCACGGAAGCTGCTGACTCTGGTGGGCTATGGGCTGTCCGCGCTGAACAAGCCGTCGCTCGCTCTGGCGTCGACGTGGCCCGCCGTCCTGGTGTTACGTTTCGTCGACCGCGTGGGCAAAGGGGTGCGGACATCCCCGCGTGACGCGCTCATCGCCGACTCGTCTGTTGCGGGGCAGCAGGGCAAGAGCTTTGGCATCCACCGGGCGATGGACACTGCGGGGGCGATGGTTGGCGTGCTGGCTTCAGCGCTGATCATCTTCCTTATGCAACAGGGCGCGCTGGACCTGCGCGACGACACCTTCCGCACGGTCGTCCTGATCTCCGCAATCCCCGCGATACTTGGCGTGTTTATCCTCTGGCGCTTTGTGCGCGAGATCAAGCCCGCTCCGGCTGCGATCAGCTCCGCGACCGCCGTCCCGACTGCGCCTGTACGGTTCTCACTGCGGTTCAAGCTGCTGCTGTGCATCATGGTGCTGTTCACCCTGGGCAACAGCAGCGACGCGTTTCTGGTGCTGCGGGCGCAGAACGTGGGGCTGTCCGTGGTGCAGCTTATGGTGCTGCTGGGCGGGTTCAACTTGGTGTACGCCCTGGCCGCCATACCATTTGGCCGCCTGTCAGACAAGATTGGCAAGACGCGGGTTATCGTCGGAGGTTTGGTGGTCTTCGCGCTGGTGTACTCGGGTTTTGCGGGGGCAAGCGCGGTGTGGCATGTGGTGCTCCTTTATGTCGGCTACGGCCTCTACTACGCCGCCACCGAAGGCATCGGCAAAGCGCTCATCGCGGACATCGCGCCGGAAGCGCGGAGGGGCACGGCGTACGGGTTGTATAACACCGCCCTGGGCATCACGGCGCTGCCCGCCAGCCTCATCGCGGGAGTGCTGTGGCAACTGTACGGGCCGCCCGCGCCGTTCATCTTCGGCGCAGCGCTGGCGGGAGCCGCGGCTGTGCTGCTGGTGGTGCTGCTGCGCGGCGAACGGGTGGCTGTCCGAACTTAGCGCTCGACGACCTTTAGGTGCAGTCAACCAGGGTGGTGTCCGTTCATGGATTCGACAAGCTCACCACGAACGGGTAACTATTGTGCATCACTCCGGAGGTCGGGGTACGGATCCTTCGACTCCGCTCCGGCTTCGCTCAGGATGACAAAGAGAGGGTGGAGTGCAGGGACAAATGCAAGGAAGGTCCATAATTCTTTGTTAGCGCTGTTTTCTAGGTTGGTAAACCAATACAGGACAGCTACACCAAGGAACGTAGATATGATTCCACACAGGCCGAAAACAGATAATCCGAGCCATGGCCTCAGTTCACGATGAGTCTGAAAGATGCGAATACCCGCCCAAATGAAAAACGTTAGATTAGCGGTGACTCCGATCGCTGCGGTAATAAGGAACTTCATTTTGTTGTCGAACACGCTACCCTCCTATCCATTTAGAGATATGGATAATTACTCCCACTAAGAGCGCAAAAGCTAAAACTAACGCTACTCGACGGTTACCTCGAACGAAGTTCCAAACAGACAATGAGCCCACGGCAAGAAGGCCGATCACCCACCAGGCCTCATATTAGGATGCTCATTTGCGTCCCCCATCAATGGTCCGACATCGCGAGCATCTTGTTGCCTGCGAGGCCGTCTGTCCAGAATGGCCCCACAGGTAATCACCGATAACCATCGGTACCCAATAACACGAAAAGACGTGTTTTCGGTGCACGTTTCGTATGTCAACCCAGGAGCGAGGCCACGATGCAGAATGCTTCGCGTACTGGCGCCTGAGTCGCCTTGGCGTCCTGGACTCCGCAAGGAGCGCGTGATTCCGCCCACTCGGAAGTGGCGTCTCGTGACTGATAAAGGTGCCGAACAGAGGCTGTTGTTACGGTAACGTGACGTTTGTGAGAAAGCTGAAGTACATTTCAGTTATGAAACGATAAAGTGACCCGATTTCTCCCAGAATCACGGGATTTTTGCGGCATTTAACACTTGACAAGAATTGCCTCTATGTACAACACTTTGGTACTCCTCACAGGAGGAACACAACATCTTGTGGTAGTAAGGGTTCTAACCGTCATGCGCTGTCCGCAATGTGCACATCCACATAGCAAAGTCACCGACTCGCGCGAGTCCAACGAGGGGATACGGCGTCGCCGGGAGTGTTTGCTGTGCGGGCACCGGTTTACCACCATGGAGCACTGCCAGTCTCCAACTCTCATTGTACTGAAGCGCGATGGCCGCCGCGAGGACTTCAGCCGGGAGAAGGTTACGTCCGGCATCCTGCGCGCCTGCGCTCGCCGTCCTGTCACCATGGAAGCCATCGACAAGCTGGTGGAAGGCATTGAGCGCGACCTGAACCGCTCCGGCAAGCCGGAAGTGCCCAGCAGCAGCATCGGCCAGATGGTGATGGAGCGGTTGCGGGGGCTGGACCGCGTGGCGTACGTGCGGTTCGCGTCAGTCTACCGGAACTACCAGGACGTGGAAAGCTTTGTCCAGGAAGCGCAGGAGTTGCTCGGCAACGAGCAGGCGCCTGAGCCAGTTGCAACGGGCAAGCGCAACGCCGCGCCCCAACTGCCGAACGCGCAGCTTCCGTTGCCGATGGCGGGAAGCACCGGGCGCGGACGGCGGAGTAAGAAGATGGCGGAATCAGCATGAACCTCTCGACAGCCCCCTCCCTGTAAAGAAGGGGAAGAGCAGATGGGCGCCAACAGAACATTCGGAAATAGAGGGGGAAGGTGGAAACACCTTCCCCAAGCCCTCTCCCAGACGGGAGCGGGGGCATGGGGAACGCACATGAGAGAGTTATCTGTGACTGTAGGATGCACCAACTGCCAACGGGAAACGGAAGTGTCGGTCAAAGAAATGTTGTCCGCCACGTCTAGGGCGTGCCCCTACTGTCGCATGAAGATTGAGTTGTCCGGTGAGGACGAGCGCAAGGCTAGACGTGTATTGCGAGCGCATCAGCGCGCCATGCGTGCGCTGAACGCAACGGTCCCGTTCCGCTTAAGTACGCTCTGAGAAGAGCGCCCCAAGGAGGAATTAGGGAGTGGCGGTGGTTGATGGTGAAACTTTCCCCGGAAAACCATAACGAACTGTACATATGCGATTGATGTGTCCCCAAAGCGGGATCGAACAGGAGAGAGGAACCATGGTAGATACGGTAGGGCGAAACTCAGGGCGGGCCCATTCGACAGGCTCAGGGCGAACGGGTAGCGGAAAATCGGAAATCATTGCGGAGCTGCGCGCCAAGATGCGCGCCACCTCCGACCCCACGGTGCGGCGGGCGCTGGAGCAGGCGCTGGCATCGCTGGAATCGTCACCTGCGGGCGAGGGCATTGCGTCGGCTAAGCACGTTGCCGCTGCCCTCAAGCGCACGGGGCTGACCAGCGACCCCGGCGAGCTGGCGTTCACGGAGAACGCGCTCACCGTGCTCAAGGCCCGGTATCTGCTCCGCAACGACAAGGGTGAAGTGATTGAGACGCCGGAGGGAATGCTCCGCCGCGTTGCGCACGCCATCGCCGAGGGTGACCTCCCCTACAACCCGAAGGCGGACGTGAAAGCGTCTGAGGAAGAGTTTTACCACCTTATGGCGCGCCTCGATTTCCTCCCCAACTCGCCCACCATGATGAACGCCGGCACCGGTGCGGGCACCCTCTCCGCCTGCTTCGTCCTGCCGCTCAAGGACTCCATGGAAGACATTATGGAGACCGCGCACGACATCGCCATGGTGCAGAAGTTCGGCGGCGGCACGGGCGTGGCGCTGTCAGAGCTTCGCCACAAGGGCGCCGCGATTTCTACCACCCACGGCAGGGCGTGCGGGCCCATCGCCGTGCTCAAGCACCTGTCGTCGGTGTCCACCATGATCACCCAGGGCGGCAAACGCGACGGCGCGAACATGGCCGTTATGTCCGTCCACCACCCGGACATCCTGGAGTTCATCACTTGCAAGCATGAAGAAGGCGTCATCCACAACTACAACATCTCCGTCGGCGTGGACGAAGAGTTCATGCAAGCGGTCCGCGACGGCGGCCGACTGGAGCTGCGCGACCCGCGCACCAGCGCCCTGGTCAATACGCTGGACGCCCGCGAGGTGTTCGGGCAAATCGTGGAAGGCGCGTGGCGCAACGGCGAGCCAGGCATGATTTTCCTGGACCGCGTGAACCAGGACAACCCAACGCCGCACCTGGGCCTTATGTCCGCCACCAACCCGTGCGGCGAGCAGCCCCTGCTTCCCTACGAGTCCTGCAACCTCGGCTCCATCAACATGGCCAAGATGGTCAGGTACGTGCCCTCACCCCGGCCCTCTCCCACGGGGGGAGAGGGTGAAACCGTTGCCGAAATCGACTGGGAGCGTCTGCGCAAGACAGTCTGGACCGCGGTGCACTTCCTGGACAATATCATCGACATCAACAAGTACTCGGTGCCTGAAATCGAGAAGATGACCAAGCTGACGCGCAAGATTGGCCTGGGCGTCATGGGCTTCTCCGACATGCTCGTCCGCATGGGCGTGCCGTACGACTCCGAAGAGGGCGTCATCACCGGACGTGAGGTCATGCGCTTCATCCGCGAGGAGGCCGACGCTGCTTCCGTCGAGCTGGCCAAGGAGCGCGGCGTGTTCCCGGCGTTCAAGGGCAGCCGCCACGACCGGCCCGGCGGCCTGAAGCTCCGCAACGCCTGCCGCCTGACGGTTGCGCCCACCGGCACCATCAGCATGATCGCCGGGTGCTCCAGCGGCGTGGAGCCCATCTTCGCGCTGGCGTTCCGCAAGCAGAACATCCTGGGCGGCGCCACGCTCTACTACTCGGACACGGCGTTCGAAGCGGTCGCGAAGTCTGAGGAGTTCTGGAGCGAGGAACTGCTGGAAGACCTGTCACAGGGCCACTTGTTGAACACGCGGGTGGACGTGCCGCAGTGGGTGAAGGACGTTTTCACCACCGCGCCGGACATCGTGCCGGAGTACCACGTACGGATGCAGGCGGCGTTCCAGGAGTCCACGGACGCGGCCATCTCCAAGACCATCAACTTCCCCAACGAGGCCACGGTGGGCGACGTCCAGAATACGTACATGATGGCGTGGGAGCTTGGCTGCAAGGGCATAACGGTCTACCGCGCAGGCAGCCGCGAGAAGGAAGTGCTGACCGCGGGCACCAAGCCCGAGCAGAAGGCCGCGTCGGTTGCCGACGTGCCGCTGACGGACGAGGGGCTGCGCAAGCCGCGCATCCGCCCACAGGAGTTGCAAGGCTTGGTCGAGCGCGTGCGCACCGGCCAGGGCAACATGTACGTTACGGTAACCTTTGACGAAGACGGCCAGCCGTTTGAGGCGTTCGCCTCCCTGGGCAAGGCCGGCACCACGGACGCCGCCAACCTGGAGGCCATCGCCCGCCTGGTGTCGATGGCGCTGCGCTCGGGCGTGGACCCGCAAGAGGTCATCAGCCAGCTCCGCAACATTACGTCCGAGCCAGTCTGGGACAACGGCGTGCTCGTGAAATCGGCGCCGGACGCCATGGCCATCGCCATCGCCCGCGCCATCGAGCGGGTGCAGTCCACCGGCCTGACGCTGCCCGGCCGGGGGCCGGAGGCCCAGCAGGCATCGCTCTTCAATAAGGAGGCAATCGGCCACGGCGTGAAGGAGCCGGTCACCGCCGCGCTGCCCGCCTCCCGCCCGACCGCGAGCAAGGTGGCGCTCATGGGCAAGGCGATTCCGGTGATCAGCAGCGACCGGACGGGTGGCTGGGCGCAGTGCCCGCAGTGCTCCGGCCCGCTCACGTTCCAGGAGGGCTGCCAGATGTGCCGCGAGTGCGGCTACAACAAATGCGGGTAGGCCGCAGGCCTACAACCATGGCGCTGTCGCTCCCGAGTGAGGTGAGAGGCGATGGCGGGAACTTATTTGGGGAACCAGGAGTTCTTATGTTACGGGTGTGGCCACAACAGTGCGGCTAGGCTCCTGAATGCGCTGAAGTGCGTCAGGACAGGCAAATGGCGGCCTAGAACCGGGAAGCGATTGGTAAGAAGGAGGAACTCTATGGCTAAGCGGGATCCCAAGACCGGTCGATTCTTGGCGGCGAAGGCCGCGCCCAAGAAGGCAGCAGCAAAGGGCAAAAAGAAATAAGCCCAGCGGGACATATCCGGGTTATGTCCAGGGAACCCTATCCGAAGCGTCGGCGGGTTCCCCAATTATGTTTTGTATTGGGAGTCGGTTCAGGAACATGATGCCTCCGATTTATAGAATTACAGCTACTTATCCTCAGGGTAGAGAACGTAAGGCACAATAGACAACGTGCTTAACCGCACTCGCCCACCATGCCGCGCTGACTCAGGAACCTGAGAAAAGGATTGCGTCTGCCCCCGCAAACCGCTAAGCTAACCCCAATCACTTCCGCCTCAGGCGGAATCGCAGGACGAGTAGATATGAAGAGTGCCTCACGAGGTGCCTCCAGGTCCCGCCATACCGCCGCTAAGCCGCGCATCACCTCTGAAGTCCGCGAAATCCACACCTCGCTCACACGCCTCGAGACCAAGCTGACCGAACAGCGCTCCGAGTTCACCCGGCTTCGCAGGCTGGACTCCAAAGCCAATATTGACACGATTATTGGCAGCACCGTCGTTGGCATTGGCCTGTTTTTTGTTTCGGGTGTCCCCTTGCCATCAAGCGCTTCGCCAAAGCTTGAGCTTGCGTCGCAGTTGGTTGGCCTCGCACTGGGTGCGTTCGGACTCCTCATCCTCATTCGCGCATACCGGGAATGGCGAGCGTTCCTGGCGGGAGCGCACCACAAAAAACACCATCCCACACTGGTAGCAATCGCTGCAGTGGTTGCGATTGTGCTGCTTGGCGTCACTTTCTACGCCGGCGCAAAGGTCGCAAGCTCCCTCGGCGCGCATTTCCCGGGTCTCTAACACGGCAAGTCGCAGTAGTACCCAACTGCTAACAGTAGGGCGAAGTCCTGTCGCAGACCACGAGCGGAGTCGAGTGGCGGAGCCGAGGGGAGCCAAAGCCGAAGGGCTAGCATCTGGTATCCTCTAGCCCCCCAAGACTTCGGCGCTTGAGCGCCGTATAATTCTGTCAATCGGCTTCGGAGCGTACTACGTGGCACAGACACCGCTGACTCCTCGCCCTATCATCGCCATCACCATGGGCGACCCATGTGGCATTGGCCCGGAGGTCATTGCCAAGGCGCTCAATCAGTCCGCCATCACTGGCATCTGTCGACCTCTCGTAGTCGGCAGCGCATCAGTCATGCAAGATGCGGTACGTATTGCAAAAGTACCGCTCACCGTGAAAGGCGTTGCCGGACCGGAGGCCGTCACCGGCAGGCAAGGGACTATAGAAGTGCTGGACCCGGAAAACCTGCCAGCCAGCGCCGTAAAGCCCGGCCATATCTCTCCCGCCGCCGCCAAGGCCGCCGTAGAATGGATTCTCCAGGCCGGGCGGCTGTGCCTGTCTGGCAGCGTGGCCGCGATGGCTACGGCTCCTATTAATAAGGAGGCTGCTGATCTGGCCGGGTTCAAAGCAATCGGCCACATGGAATTGCTGCAAGAGCTGAGCGGCTCCAAGAACGTGGCAACCATGCTGGTGACCAAGAACTTGCGCACCGTCCACCTGACCACACACCGCTCGCTCCGCCGCGCCTGCGACGCAGTCACCTATGAAAGCGTGCTCGACAAAATCGTGCTCACCCACGAGTGCTTTCAAAAGTGGGGCTGGCCGTCGCCACGCATCGCAGTAGCCGCGCTCAACCCGCACGCATCCGACGGCGGGCTGCTTGGCACGGAGGAGGCGGAGCACATTGAGCCTGCCGTGAAAGAGGCCCAGCGCCGCGGCATCGCCGCCTCCGGCCCCCACGGTGCAGACTACATCTTCCACTACGCCATCCAGGGCAAGTACGACGCAGTCCTGGCCATGTACCACGATCAGGGGCACATCCCTATTAAGGTCTATGGGTTTGAAGAGAGCATCAGCGTGAATCTAGGACTGCCGTTTATCCGCACATCCGTTGACCACGGGACTGCGTTCGACATCACGGGCAAAGGCATTGCTGACGCCACCAGCATGGTGGAGTCCATCCGCGTTGCGGCTCTGCTGGCCTCGGGCCGCGGGATGGCGTAGCGCTATTGCCGCCGTAGGGGCGCAGCATGCTTTGCCCCTACGGCGTGATGAGGGGGCTTTCTATTCGCGATTTGAGAACACCACTGGGGTTGGTACGCAACGGGTATCTAAGGAGGTCACCATGAAAGTGGCATTCGTAGGCGGCGGCGTTATGGCCGAAGCCATACTAAGTTCCCTGCTCAGCAAGAAAATTGCCGGCCCGCGCGACATCACCGTTGGCGAGCCAATCGAGGCGCGGCGCAGCCAGCTCAGCCAGCAGTACGGCATCGCCACCAGCCAGAGCAACGCACAAGTCTGCGCGGGCGCGGATATGGTGGTGTTCTCCATCAAGCCGCAAAGTCTGGGCGCGGTGCTGAAAGAGCTCCGTGGCGTGCTCAAGCCCACGCAAGCAGTGCTCTCCATTATGGCGGGCATCACCACTGGCCAGATTGTTCAAGGCCTCAACCACCAGGCCGTCGTACGGGTTATCCCCAACACCCCGGCGCAGGTGGGCGCTGGCATGAGCGTCTGGACCGCCACGCCGGAAATCACCTCGCAGCAGCGTGAGGCCGCCAAGCAGCTCCTGGCCGCACTAGGCGAGGAAGTCTACGTCCCTGAAGAGAAGTACATCGATATGGCAACGGCACTCAGCTCCAGTGGCGTCGCCTTCGTCCTCGCCTTCGCAGAGGCGATGATGGATGGCGGCGTGCACGTGGGCATGTCCCGCGATATGGCCCAGTCGCTGACGTACCAGACCATCGCCGGCACAATTGAACTGGCGCGGAAGATGCAAAAGCACCCTGCCGAGTTGCGCAACATGGTGTCCTCCCCCGGCGGCACCACTGTGGAAGGCTTGCTCGCGCTGGAAGAAGGCGCGTTCCGGGCAGATGTGGTGAACGCCATTATTGCTGCGTTTGAAAAATCTAAGGCACTGGCGGAGAAAGCATGAGCAATTACACCCTTATACAAATCGTCAACTACATTGCGTATGCAGTCTGGATTCTTATCCTGATGCGGTCTTTATTCTCATTCATGCCGTCCGGCGGCAATAATCCGGTAGCAAACATCGTTTTCCGGCTTACTGAGCCAATTCTGGCGCCTATCCGCCGTTTGATGCCCCGGACGGGCATGTTCGACTTCTCCCCAATAATCGCCATCCTTCTTATTATGCTTATCCAGGCATTACTGACCGCAGTGCTACGAGGCTAGCCGCCTTTCGATATCGCTTGTACTCATCCCGGCAATGGCAATTGCCTTTCGCCGGGACGTGGCGCGTCTAGCCTGACCCCGGCTGGTTCCAAGCTCACAGAATTCCGCTAGTATGAACGTCATGTATCTCCTATTCGTGTCCGTCTACGCGCGCCCTGGTTCATCGTTGTACTTATTTAAGAAGGGCTCATGAGCCTTCAGTCGGTGGCGGTGGTCGTGGACAGCACGGCATCGTTGCCCGCTGACGTCGCGAGCAAGCACCGCATCTTCGTCGTGCCAATGCACCTTACGTTCGGCGCGCAAACCTTCCGCGATGGCGTGGACATCCAGCCCGCGGAGTTCTACGCCAGGCTGGCCGCAAGCCTATTGCTGCCCAAGACCGCAAGCCCCAGCCCCGGAGAGTTTTTGGACGCCTTCAAACAAGCAAGCGCATCTGCCGATAGTGTACTCTGCCTCACCCTCTCGTCACAGCTCAGCTCGGTCTACGAAGCCGCCACGCTTGCGGCGGCACAGGCCAAGGACGCGCTGCCAGGAGTGGCCATTCAGGTGCTTGACACACGTACCGCAGGCGGCGCGCAAGGGCTGGTAGCGCTGGCCGCCGCAGAAGCCGCAGCGCGTGGCGCCGACTTGCCAGCAGTGCGGGACGCAGCCCAGCGGGCCGCTGAGCGCGTGCAGTTCCTGGGCGTGCTCGACTCGCTGCACTACCTGTGGAAGGGCGGGCGTGTGCCACGAGCGGCTATGTGGGCCACGTCCCTGCTCCAAATCAAGCCAGTCCTGGACATCAAGGACGGTAACGTGCGCCTGGTGGAGCGCCCCCGCACGCGCAGGCACGCACTAGACCGGCTGCTCGCCATCGCGCAGCAACGCGCGGCAGGCAGGCCCGTGCAGGCCACGGTCATGCACGCTAACATGCCCGCCGACGCCGCGGAGCTAGCCCATCGCCTCGCCGAAGCCGTCACTTGCACGTATCTATTCATCACCGCGTTCACCCCGGTCATCGGCGCGCACACCGGCCCAGGCCTCCTCGGCATCGCGCTCCTGCCGTCCGACAATCATTGACATGCTGGACAGCCGGATGGGAGGTGGTCATGCCGCCACCTCCGTAAAACGCCGCGCCCAATCCTCAATGCCGAGGACCTGGATGCCTGAACGAAGCACCCGTTGGGTATTGTGAGGCGGAGCAGCCTCAAACTGCCCCATGCAACCAAACCTCAATGCCGTTTCTTCTGGAATGGTTAATACCTTTCCCGCAAAAATGCTTTACTCGCGTTTCCGACAAGAATACACTACTGGCGGTGAATTCGTCCCCACATTCGTTCAAGGGGTGGCAAGCAGTGCGCATCTGGAGCCATGAATGGCTTCGTGGCCACACGAGCGCAACCGCAATCAGTCGCGAGAGCGCGGTGTCGTGACCCAGGCCATTATTGAAGAGGGTCTCAAGTCACGCGATTACGACAGCGTGCGCCGTGTCCTCCCGAACATGAACCCCGTGGACATCGCCGGCGAGCTGGAGCGCCTGGATCCCGGCGAGGCTGTCCTTGTCTTCCGCCTCCTTTCCAAGAACCATGCCACTCGCGTCTTTGAGCAGCTCACCCTGGAGTCGCAGCACCGGCTGCTCGTCTCCTTCAGCACAGACGCCGCGCAAGTCCTCTTCAACTCGCTCTCCCCTGACGACCGCACCCGCCTGCTGGAAGAAGTCCCCGCCATGGTCGCCAAGCGCCTCATCCAGGAACTTGACCCCTGGGAGCGCCAAGTGGCTATCGCGCTGCTGGGATACCCGGAGAACTCCGCCGGTCGCTGGATGACCCCTGACTTCGTCAGCCTCCGGCACGATATGACTGCCGACCAGGCGCTGGAGCGGGTCCGCAAGATTGGATTGCACAAGGAGACCGTCTATACCTGCTACATCTTGGATGATGAACGCCACCTCATTGGCACCGTGTCCCTCCGCGAAGTGGTGCTCGCCGCAGCGAACACAAAAGTGCATGCCATCATGAACGCACAACCCAAGTATGTGCAGACTGACACAGACCGGGAACAGGTGGCCAAGGTGATGGGCGCTTACGACCTTGTCGCCGTGCCCGTGGTTGATCACGAAGAGCGCCTCGTCGGCATCATCACCCATGACGACGTGCTGGACATCGTAGAAGCGGAAGCCACGGAGGATATCTATCACCTTGGCGCTGTGCCACAGGCAGAGCGGGCATACTTTTCCACAAACGTCTTTATGCGCGCACGCCGGCGTGCGTCATGGCTGGTATTCCTGATCCTCGTGAACACTGTGACAGGTTTTATTATTGCTGGGCAATCTGAGTTACTAACACAGGTAGCTATCTTGGCCGCCTTCATTCCGCTCCTCATTGGCACAGGAGGAAACATCGGCTCTCAGTCTTCAACTGTCGTGGTCCGCGGATTGGTTATCGGCGAAATTCACAAGGGGCGCGTCGTCACAACCATGCTGCGGGAAGGCAGCGTTGGCGCCATCCTGGGTCTTGCGCTTGGTGTTATAGCCTTCATCTGGTCAATGGTTCTTAGCGGGGGCAACATACACGTTGGAATTGTAGTGAGCATCACATTGATAGCCATAGCCACTGGCGCCACGCTTGTTGGATCTGGGTTGCCTTTCCTCTTCAGAGCTTTGCGAGTAGACCCTGCCTTGGCCTCTGCACCCTTAGTGACCACATTTATGGACCTGTTTGGAGTGAGCGTCTATTTTCTGGTCGCAAGACTCCTCCTCACGCTGTAGACTGAGCATCTGGAGCGCGGCATATTGGCCACCATCCTGCGTGGCAACTCCGGAGGCATTCATGGATATCAAAGTCGTACGCGGCAACATCCTTACCCAGGACGTCGGCGCCATCGTCGTCAATCTGTCAGAATTTCAATCAGGAGCGTGAAAATGGAAGTCACCAAACTACTTGCGCAATTCGTCGTCGATTCACGTTACGCCGATATTCCTGAAAAAGTCAGGCATGAAGCGACGCGGTCGGTGCTGAACTGGCTCGGCTGCGCGGTCGGCGCCTCGCGCCACGAGGGCATCGACATCGCGCTCGCCGCGCTGGCGCCGTTTGCCGGCCCGCCGCAGGCAAGCGTGCTGGGGCGCGCCGAACGGCTCGACATCATGCATGCGGCGTTGCTGAATGGCATCAGCTCGCATATGTTCGATTTCGACGACACGCACCTCAAAACGGTAATCCATCCCAGCGGCCCGGTGGCATCCGCCCTGTTGGCACTGGCGGAACACCGTCCGCTGAGCGGCGCGGATTTCCTGCATGCATTCATACTCGGTGTTGAAGTGGAGTGCCGCATCGGCAACGCGGTCTATCCGTCGCATTACGATGTGGGCTGGCATATCACCGGCACGGCAGGCGTGTTCGGCGCGGCGGCTGCAGTCGGGCGGATCCTGGGACTCAATGTGCAGCAGATGACGTGGGCGCTCGGCATTGCCGCGACCCAGTCGGCAGGTCTGCGCGAAATGTTCGGCACCATGTGCAAGCCGTTCCACCCCGGCCGCGCGGCGCAGAACGGCATGACCGCGGCGTTTCTGGCGGCAAAGAATTTCACCAGTTCCGAACGCGGCATCGAAGCGCCGCGCGGATTTGCCAACGTGCTGGCGACCGCGCGCAACTACGATGAAATCACCGGTAAACTCGGCCAGACGTGGGAGGTCGCGCTCAACACCTACAA
Source organism: Dehalococcoidia bacterium (assembly GCA_009692665.1). Taxonomy (GTDB): domain Bacteria; phylum Chloroflexota; class Dehalococcoidia; order Lucifugimonadales; family SHYT01; genus SHYT01. The sequence goes on from SHYT01000001.1 coordinate 199,379, forward strand.
GCCGTTTGCCTGCGGCATCGTGATTCACCCCATCATCGACGGCTGCGTGCAGTTGCGCAACGAATACAAACTCAAGGCGGGCGACATCGAGGGCATCGCGCTCAGGGTCCATCCGCTGGTGCTTGAGCTGACCGGCAAGAAAACGCCCCAGGTCGGCCTCGAAGGCAAGTTCAGCGTGTTCCATTCGGCGGCAGTCGCCATCATCCACGGCGAGGGCGGCGAAGACGTCTACAGCGATGCCTGCGTGCGTGATCCGCAGGTGACGGCATTGCGCGACCGGGTCAGCGCGGTGGTCGACAAGAGCGTGCATGAAGACGCCGCGCATATCGCGATCAAGCTGAAAGATGGCCGCACGCTCGACAAGCACGTCGAACACGCGATCGGCAGTCTGGCGCGGCCGATGAGCGACGCCGATCTGGAAGCGAAGTTTCGCAAGTTCGCAAAGGGCATATTGTCGGCGGCTGAAACCGATGCGCTGGTGAAGCTGTGTTGGTCGATCGGGACGCTCAAGGACGCCGGCGCCTTGGCGCGGGCGGCAGTGCCGGCAGATGCCGTCGTCGCTCGCGCGTAAGCGGGTTTCTTTCAATTCGGATCATATTGCATGAACCCTACACTTTTTGTTTCGCGCAAACTGGTTGCCGATTATGGCGCACGGCTTGCCGATATCATCGCGCGCGCGCCGCGCAAACTCGACATTCTGGAGTTCACGCCGGATGTAAAGCTGACGCCGGCGCAGCACGCGAGCATCGAAGCCACGTTTTATTCGCGCGATATCTGGCAGGGCACGATCAAGACCCGGTTGAGCGACGCCGCCACAGCGTACTGGCCCATTGTTGACGCCGCGCCCAACCTGAAATGGCTGCAGGTCGTTTCGGCCGGATCCGATCAAAAGCCCTATCAGCCGACCATCCAACGTGGCACGCGCGTCACGACCTCGGCGGGAGCCAACGCCGAGCCGGTCGCGCTGACCGCTGTCACCGGGCTCATGATGCTGTCGCGCGGGTTTCCGCACTGGATGCGCGCGCCGCAAAAACGCGAGTGGTCGCCGCAACTGGGCGCCGATTCGCCGCTGGATATGCCCGGACAAACGGTCGTGATCGTCGGTATGGGCCATATCGGCAAGGTCGTTGCGCGCGTTTTGCATGCGGTCGGCATGCGCGTGATCGGGCTGCGACGAACGGTTGTGCCCACCGAGAATTTCGACGAAGTGCTGCCATTGTCGGCGCTGGTGCGCTTCTGCCAGCGCCTGGCCCAGACGAGCTAGCCCTCACATTCTACTACGACAAGATGCGCAATACGAGAAATGGATACTGATACTAGCTATACATCCTACTATTTAAGCAACATTCATGGGAAAATCACAGGCTTCAGCAGTAGTTGCGTAGTTCAAAATGGAGCATTTACACAAGCCTTCTTAGTGCTACAATGCGGTGACTGGTACTCCGCGGTAGGTCGTGTTTATGTCTACTAAGCAATTCTCCTTTGTCACGAACCACGGGCTGGTATTGTCGTTCATCGCGCGCCAGCCCAGAGCCACCACACGTGAAATGGCTGATGCCGTGGGCATTACGGAGCGCACGGCTTACAGCATCATCCGTGATCTTGTGGACTCTGGCTACATTAGCCGCAAGCGTGCCGGTCGCCAGAACGCCTACCGCATCCGCCCGCGCCTGGTCATCGGCGAAGGGCCTGAGCGCGAGGCGGCCGTCACGGAAATCTTCAAGGCCCTCAGCAAGAGTAAGCTTTGGGAGTTGGTCTCCGCCGCCCACAACCAGATGGTCTCCATCAGGTAAGACCCTAGCAGTTGCCGGTCCAGAACATAGTGGCGTTCTTCCTCAGAAGAACGCCACTATGCGTTTTCGGCAGGCCCCTTCCGCCTGAATGGGCTCGTGCGATTGTCCAGCCGCTTACCCTTCTCAGACTCGGTAATAAGTGCCCCCTTGCTGTCTAAGCCGCGTCCCTTCCTGCTTGGCACTCATGACCCAAAAGCTGATCGTCCCTTGGAAGAAGGTGGGCGTGACTATTGCACCTGCTAAAACGGGAGTTCCCAATTGCTCGGGCTCCAATCGAACTTGTTATCAGAAGCTACAACTGGTATCTCACCATGCACATCACACTCCAGGAGGCTCCAACCAAATCTCCCAGTGGTCAGTTCACCAGCCAAATGTCTGACTATCTCAGCGAAGTCGGAGGCATCGTCAGAAGAGAGACCCCCCTCAACCCGTGTTCCTGCCGTACCCAATCGCCTCATCCCTGTTGCTCGCTCCCGAACCTTCGCTACAATCCGCAGTCCGCTTGTAGTGCGAAACAACTGGTTCTCATCGAGTAGGACAACAGCGTCGGACTGACCTGAAAAGCCACTCACAAAATCAGCAAATTGCATAAGAGCATCGCTGGTTCCTGCAAACTGGATGTGCCAGGGAGTGTCGGCCCTTGTCCCCTGGATGAGCTTAACCGTTAGCATCGGAGGCGTCGCGGCGGCGGGCGTCTGAGCGTGGGTGCGCCTTCTCGTACGCCTTCCGCGCCTGGGCCTGGGTCACGTGTGTATAGATCTCCGTTGTGGCCGGGCTGGAGTGCCCCAGTAGCTCCTGTACCACACGGAGGTCCGCGCCCCCGTCCAGCAGATGGGTAGCAAACGTGTGGCGCAGCGTGTGCGTGTGCACTCCGCTGCCGAGGCCAGCGCGTCCGGCGTAGCCGCGCACTAGCTTCTGCACGCTTCGCGCCGAGAGCCGCGTGCCGCGATTGTTCACGAACAGCGCGGTCTCTTTCTCGATCTGGCAGAACTCAGACCTGCCAATTTGCAAGTACTTCTGCACAGCATGTTTGGCCGGCTCCCCGAATAGCACACGCCGCTCCTTGGATCCTTTGCCCAGGACGCGCGCCTGTCGCTCCGCCAGGTTCACGTCCGACACGTTCATCCCAACAATTTCGCTGACGCGCATGCCGCAGGCGTACAGCAACTCCAAGATAGCCTTGTCACGCAGACCGCTGGCCTCATCTTCAGGAGGGGCTTTGAGCAAGACGTCTACCTTCTCGCGCTCTAGAAACTGCGGTAGCCGCTTGTCCAGCTTCAGTGAATCAATCTTGAGTGTCGGGTCTATCTCGATGATGCCCTGCTTCTGCACGAGATGGAAGAACATGCGAAGGCCGACCAGGCGGCGCAGGACGCTCCGGCGGGCGTAGTCTCGCCCCAGCTTAGGATTGCGCGCGGACGGCTTGGCAGTGGAGAGCAGCCAGAACAGGTACTTGCCCAACGTGTCCCGTGTGACTGCCTTAAGACCTGTTATCTGCTCACGGTCGAGGAACTTCCAGAACGTGCCCAAGTCGCTCAGGTAGTTCCGGACGGTGTAGTTAGCAAGCCCTTTCTGACCAATGAGGTAGTCATGGAAAACGTCATAGTGGGGACGCGCCCAGTGGCTCTCGCCGGGGTCGCCGGGCGCTTTGTGCTGCGGTTGTTTGCCTCCCAGTGGCAGGGAAGACATAGAAGTCTACCTTTCTCTCCCCTGGCAGGTATTGTACAAGACAGCGGCTTAAGGAAGACAAAGGGAGGCAGGTTTTCAAAAACCTGCCTCCCTTTGTCACTGGCATCTGGAATACGCTTGCCCGCCTGCAGACGATAGGTCCACTTGGCGTTATGCGCTCTCCGCGGCTGGTTCCTTGGTAGCTGCCTCATCGCGGTAGCTGCATTTGGTGCAGCGCACAGCGTTCCGCCCGGCCTCCACCATCATGCCGCCGCACTCCGGGCACGGCTCTGAAACCGGCTTGGCATTGGAGGCGAAGTTGCAGGTCGGGTAGTTGCTGCACCCGTAGAATGTAGAGCCACGTCCGCCCTTCCTGGCTTTGCGCTGGACAAGCTCGCCGCCGCAGTTGGGACAGAGCACGCCAATCTTGTGTACGACCGGTCTACTATTTTTGCACTCCGGGAATCCACTACAAGATAGGAACGGCCCAAAGCGGCCAGTCTTGATAACCATGGGCTTGCCACAGAGTTCGCAGACTTCGTTGGTTGGCTCCTCTACTTTGACGCGGGGCATATTCTCCTGCGCAGCCTTAAGGGCCTCTTCAAACGGATCATAGAACTCTTTAAGCACCGGCACTCTCTGGCGTTCGCCAGATGCGATGTCATCCAGTTCCTCTTCCATCTTGGCGGTGAAGTCGTAGTCCATTACCACAGGGAAGTAGCCGGTGAGCTGGTCACTCACCACCTGGCCCAGCTTGGTAGAGTGCAACGAGCCACGCTCACGCTCCACATAGTTGCGAAAGACAATGGTCCCGACGATAGGCGCGTAGGTGCTTGGACGGCCAATGCCGCGCTCTTCTAGGGCCTTGATGAGCGACGCCTCTGTGAACCGTGGCGGCGGCTGAGTGAAGTGCTGCTGCGGGTCAAGCTTCAGGCAGTCCAGAGGGTCCCCCTGAGCAAGCTCGGGCAGGTTCGATTCCTTGTCATCCGTGGACGCATCATCCAGGCCTTCCATGTAGACCGCGCGGAAGCCAGGGAACTTGAGCACCGTGCCGGTGGCACGGAAGAGATACTGCCGGCCAAGGTTCGTCGGTACAGCAGTTATGTCAACGCTAGTCGAGTCCAGTACCGCATCGTTCATCTGACTAGCCACCATGCGCTGCCAGATGAGCTCGTATAGGCGGTGCTGCTCCGGTGACAAGTACTGCCGCACAGAGTCAGGCGAGCGGCGGACAGACGTAGGCCGAATTGCCTCATGGGCCTCCTGCGCGCCCTTCACTTTTCGGGTGTACAGGCGTGGCACCTCCGGCGCGTACTCGGCACCGTAACGCTGGCGCACCAGCTCCAGCGTTTCTTGCAGCGCACTCGCGGACACATCCGTGGAGTCCGTGCGCATGTACGTGATCAGGCCCACGCTGCCTTCAGCGCCCAGCGTCACGCCCTCATAGAGCTGTTGGGCAATAGCCATAGTGCGGCTGGCAACCCAACGCAGCTTACGGTTGCCTTCTTGCTGGAGGGTGCTTGTAATAAACGGCGGCGTTGGCCGGCGGTGTATCTCGCGCCTGGTGACCTCGGTAACAGCGTACCCTGCGCCTTGCAGGTTAGCTTCAATGCGGTGCGCAATGTCGCCATTGGGCAAGTCAATGCGCTCTTTATCCCCTACAACGGAGTGCAGCGTCGCGGTGAACTGCTTGGTTTCCTGGCTGTCCGCAGCCTTGCGCAGCAGTGCGTCAATGCTCCAGTACTCCACCGGCACAAACGCTTCAATCTGCCGGTCACGCTCCACAATCAGGCGGAGAGCGACGGACTGCACGCGTCCAGCGGAGAGTCCGCGCTGGACCTTCTTCCAGAGCAGCGGGCTGAGCTGGTACCCGACCAGGCGGTCCAAGATACGGCGCGCCTGCTGTGCCTCCACCAGCTTCATGTCAATATCGCGGGGGTGCTCAAACGCTTCCTTAATGGCGGCTTCCGTAATCTCGTGGAACACCACACGGCGTTGCTGTTCTGGCCGAATGCCGGCAGCCTGCACCAGGTGCCATGAGATAGCCTCGCCTTCACGGTCAGGGTCTGTCGCCAAAAAGACGGCGGGTGCGGTCGCTGCGAAGTCCTTAATCTCTTTCAGCACGGCCTTCTTGGTCGCCGAAACCACATATTGCGGCTCAAATCCATTCTCGACTTCCACGCCAAACTTGCCCTTGGGCAAGTCACGCACGTGCCCCATGGATGCGATGACATGGTATCCGCTGCCTAGGAAGCGGCCGATCGTGCGCGCTTTGGTGGGCGACTCAACTACGACCAGGTTTGCGCCCTGGGCGGCGCGGGTACCGTTGGAGCGAGCTTTTTTCGCAGCGGCGGGCTTGCGGCGGCTTGTCGTCGCTTTCGCCTTGGTCGCTGTCTTTTTCTTGGTCACTTTTTCTGCCATATAATTCCTTCTGGTGCCTTCTATTAGTAATAGACCGCCGTTCTGACCGCAACGTCGCCCGGCTGGTGCCACCTGCTAGGACAGGCATGGTATCACGGGACGTAAGCAACTGAAAATTCGCAAGGTTACCTAGCGGCGTAACCGCTGAGCTTTTTAGTTTGGCTGGTACATGACGGGAACTTCGCGGGCTCGCTTCGAAATGCATCCCACCCACCTGTCGTACCAACCCCTTAAGTTCCATGAGCGCAAGGGTACTGCTAGCTGATGTCACCGGCACGTTCGCTCGGCGCGCCACATCATCGATATGCACTGGCTCCCGGCCAATATAGCGCAGCAGCCGCGTCTCGACGTCTTCTAATACTACCTCAGTTGATGCCTGCTCTCGCGGCGGCAGCTCTGCCGCGCAGCCAGACCACGTGAAAAGATTCATCTCTTCCAGAATATCACGACTGTCCATGATGAGCTTTGCGCCGTCCTGGATAAGTTTGTTGGCGCCGTGGCTGGCAGGCGAAAAGATGCTTCCCGGCACCGCATACACGTCACGTCCCTGGTCCAGTGCGTACCGAACAGTCCACATCACGCCGCTGTCGTCAGGAGCCTCCACCACCAAACACGCCTGAACCATCCCGCTTAGGATGCGATTTCGGCGCGGAAAGTTTCCAGCGTCCGGCCTCGTACTCAAAGGCAATTCGCTTATTAACGCACCGTGTGCGGCGGCCTCGTCTGCCAATACTTTGTACTCCGGCGTCCAGCGCCGCGCGGTGCGCCACAGCATCAATGCCTCGCGCCAGGCCGCTTACAATTGTGCAGCCTGCCATGGCCAAACCTTGCACCAAGTGCTGACCGGCTTCACGGCCATATGCCGTGGTGCGCCGTGTGCCAACCACCGTAATGGCGTGTTCGTCTTCCGGCAGTATCCGTCCGCGCAGGATAGGAGATCATGCCTCAGTTCATAGTCTCCTGATAGCCCTTTGGCAGGTTCTTCAGGATGACCTTACGGACTGCCTGGATATCCTCGCGGCGCTCTAGAGGCAGCGACTGCAGATATTCGTCAACGGTTTTGTCTGTGCTTTTCACCATGGCTGTCCTTCACATGAGGAATTGCTTCAGAATGGCGGAGAGGGTGGGATTCGAACCCACGAGAACCGGTGAAGGCCCTACGCGATTTCCAGTCGCGCCTGTTCGACCGCTCCAGCACCTCTCCGAGAGGAACACAGACACAAAAAGCGGAGAGGGTGGGATTCGAACCCACGAACAGCTTGCGCCGTTACCGCATTTCGAGTGCGGCGCCTTCAACCGGGCTCGGCCACCTCTCCAGATACGGGTTATTATAGCATTGCGCGGGCTGGTTGCGGGCTGTATGGCTCTATCGCTTGCTCTGGCCGCCGATGACGATGAAGATATACACAACTTCTCATCCGCACCCCGCAGACGCCGCTATTTTCTTGACATCCAGATGTCTTTCTCATACGCTATGGACGGTTCCAAGGCTTCACGAACACCCAAACGGGTATTCATATGGAGCGCTTCCCGTGCCAAAACCCTCTCGGGCTGCCAAGAAAGAACAAGATCACCAGCGATGGGCTGCCGTGGTACTGGCCGCTGGCAAGGGTACCCGCATGCAATCGCGGCTCCCCAAGGTCATTCACCAGGTCTGTGGCCGTCCTTTACTTGCTCACGTCCTCTCCTCCGTCAGAGGAGCCGGTGTTGACCGCATCGTTGTGGTTGTCCCACCAGAAAGCCAGGACATCCGGCAAAACATCAACGGCAATACGGAGTTCGCAGAGCAGGGGGAGCCTCACGGTACCGGCCATGCAACGCTAGCCGCGATGACGGCTCTCAATGGAAATGGCGCCAATGGGAAGTTACGCCCTGAACACATTTTGGTCCTTGCTGGAGACGCTCCCCTCTTACAGCCCCAGACAGTGCGTGCGCTCATGGAGCGACACTTGGCGGCCAATGCAGACGTGACCGTGCTCACAGCCGTGGGCCTGCCGATCATGGGCCTGGGCCGCATTGTACGGGATGGCAAAGGCAGCGTGGTGGCCATCGTTGAAGAGCGTGACGCGTCAGGCGGGCAGTTCTATATCAACGAGATAAATGGCGGCATCTACTGCTTCCGCGCGTCTGTCCTCTGGCCGCGCCTGCTGGAGGTCATGCCTTCAGCCTCCGGCGAACTCTATCTCACCGACGTTGTCCATCTGACCGCACGCTCTAGCGGCCACGTTGAAGGCATGGTAGCGGAGGACCCCTGGGACGTGTACGGGGTAAATACCCGCCAGCAACTTGCCCAGGCGAACACCGTGATGCGGAAACGGCTCTGCGACTACTGGATGGCCCAGGGCGTCACCATAATGGACCCGGCCACTACATACCTGGACGCCACGGTATCCTTTGGTGAGGACACCATTGTCCATCCCAATACTCACGTCCGTGGCGCCACACGTGTAGGCCGCGACTGCGAACTCGGGCCTGGGGCTGTTATCGCGGACACCGCTATAGGCGATGGGTGCCACGTGGGCGGGTCCGTACTGGAAGGCGCTACGCTGGAAGATGGGGTAGAGGTTGGCCCGTACTGCCACCTGCGGCCGGGCAGCATCCTAAAACGCGGCGTCCATCTGGGCAATTACGTGGAAGTGAAGAACAGCACGTTGGAACCTGGAGTGAGAGCGGGCCACTTCAGCTACCTGGGAGACGCCACAATCGGCAAAGATGTGAGCATCGGGGCGGGCACCATTACGTGCAACTTTGATGGGGTGAACAAGAACCGCACTGTGATTGGGGACGAAGCATTTATCGGCTGCGACACCATGCTTGTGGCCCCCATCAGGGTGGGTGCGCGAAGCATTACGGGCGCGGGCTCAGTGGTCACGCGTGATGTGCCGGACGATACGCTTGTGGTGGGGGCGCCGGCCAGAGCGATCCGCCTCATTACGCCACAACCTCCTTCCACAACGCACTAGGCGAAAGGGTGGTCTTATTGGATAGCGGTAGCAGTGCCGCGATTCTTGGTGTTTTTCTTGGGTTGCTCTTCTACGGAATAACAACCTTCAGCGAAATGGCCTTGCGCCTCGCCTCTCGCAACGGCCTGCCCAGCCAGGCGCAAAACGCTAGCCTGCCACAGTGGACTGTGAAGGCGCTGCAGACGTCCGTGTCCCAAACGGTACGCGCGCTGGTTGCCAGCCGCATTCTGTTCGCAGCCATCGTCCTCTCCGGCCTGGTGGCGTTTTTGTCGCCACGCGACCGTGTGCCATGGGGCGTAGAAGCAATCGTCCTGGTCGTGACAGCCGTTCTCTTGCTCCTGCTGCCCAGGGCGCTGGTGCGCATGATTGCCGGGAACCCCCTGCGGTGGGTGCGCGCCACAAGCCCGTGGCTGACCTTGGCACGCGCCGTTGGCACACCGCTGGCGTTCCTGGCGAGCAGCACGTATCCGGCAGAGGCCCACGTGCAACCTCCGAGTGACCCGCTCATGCTCCAGGCGGGGCTGCTGCCGGAGGGCAGCTCGGCTAACCACACAGGCGCTCCGCAGCACAACGAGCAGGAACGGGAAATGATCCGGTCCATTCTGGAGCTTGACACTACCTCTGCGCGGGAGATTATGACCCCGCGCGTGGATCTGGTGGCAGTCTCCACCGATGCCTCGCTGAGCGAGCTGGCAACCGCAATATTGGAGAAGGGCCATAGCCGCATACCAATTTTTGAGGGAACCATCGACCACATCATCGGCGTGGTGGACGCACGCGACTACATGCGCGCGGTTACCGGGAACGACGTTGTCTCCTCCCTGCGCGGCCTTGCGAGGCAGGTGCTGTTTGTGCCGGAGAGCATGAAGCTGAACGACCTGCTGCTTGAGTTCCAACAGAAGCGCATGCAGATGGCCATTGTGGTGGACGAATACGGCGGCACAGCGGGGATTGTGACGCTGGAGGACTTGCTGGAAGAGATTGTGGGCGAGCTGTCTGACGAGCATTCCCACACCGAGAGGCCTGCCCAGGTCACCAGCACTGGCGAAGCGATGGTGCTTGCACGAGAGCCGCTGGACAAGGTGAACGAGCTGTTTGGAACCAGCTTGCAGAGCGAGGACGTGGACACCGTTGGGGGGTACGTAGTTGGGCTGCTAGGGAAGATGCCGACGATTGGCGACAAGGTGGCCGCGGACGGTCTGGAGATTGAGGTGGCGGAGTTGATTGGGCGCCGCATTCGCAAGGTGCGGATTGCGCGCAGAGAGCCGGACAGCCCGGACAGCCACCCCGACAGCAGGGAAGAGACGAGCGCGGCACAGGGGAAGTGGGAGAGCTAGGGGCGGCAGGGTGGGTTGGAGGGCTGCTCCAGCACCGACGGATTCCGTATGTTTTGCTTGTGGCACTGCGAATATGTGCCTATTGTGTCGCAACTGGCCCACAATGGCCCAGATGCTTTGGTAGTGGGTCAGTTTGAGTATCTGGAACTATGGATTTGCCATAAGTCCAATTGGGCCGGCCAAGCTGGGAAACGCTGCCATCTCCTGTGGTGTCCGTTCATGGTTCGACAGGCTCACCACGAACGGGGAAAACAAGCGGCGGAGAGAGGGGCAAGAAGCCAGGCGCCCTGTTCGCCGTGTCGAGCAGATAATCACACGTCAAATTGACCTACTATCCGGAACGGGGCTTCGTTGCGGTGACGGTGGGCTGCTGGTATAGTTGATAGCCATGCCCCCGTAGCTCAGCGGATAGAGTACCGGCCTCCGAAGCCGGGTGCGAGCGTTCGAGTCGCTCCGGGGGCACTTTTAGGCTCGTCGGGGGTGGCCCACACGTTGAAGCCCGACAATTCGGCAACAATGGATGGCGCTTCATAGCTACGACAGCTCAACACCGCCCATTGGCTGCATTTCTGTACTCTGGCCCTATCGGTGTCTTAGGCGGACTCATTGGCCTTGGCGGGGCCGAGTTTCGGCTTCCTGTTCTGGTCGGGCCACTCCGGTATTCAGCGAAACAGGCCGTGCCGCTGAACCTCGCGGTAAGCATCATCACGTTGTTGGCGTCCCTGGCTATCCGTGGGCGCTCCCTTTCCTTTGAGCCGCTTGCGCCTTTGATGCCGGCTATCCTTGCGCTCATTGGTGGTGCGGTTTTTGCCGCGTTCTTTGGCACGGCTTTAGCTGGACGGCTGTCCAATGAACGGCTAGAACGTATCATCCTGGTGCTATTGGTGGGCATCGGCATAGCGCTCATCATTGAAGGCTTGTTGCCTGAGGGCTTCCGAAGTGCGTTACCAAACAATCCGGCCTTATGGGTAGGCGCCGGTGTCTTGTTTGGACTGGGTATTGGTCTCGTCAGTAGCTTGCTGGGCGTCGCAGGAGGCGAACTCATCATCCCGACGATGGTTTTCGCCTTTGGAGCGGACATCAAGGCAGCGGGAACTGCAAGCCTCTTGATAAGCATCCCGACCGTAGCGATGGGCATTTTTCGCTACGCACGACGGGGAGCCTATGCGGAGCGGAGCAGCTTGACGCAAACGGTGGCGCCAATGGGTATCGGCTCAGTTATAGGCGCGGTACTTGGTGGCCTCTTGGTCGGCTTGGTAGCGCAGTCGTTGCTAAAACTTGAACTCGGTATCATTCTCATGGTGTCAGCGTTCCGTATTTTTCACCACGGGCGAACGAAGGCGAAAGCTGCGCCTTGAACAGAATAGTCGGGTCTCTTTGCGGTTACGCGCAAAGCAATTAGGGGTCAGTCAGCCTTTCTCGTCACAAATACGTGCTGGAAAGCGCCCTTGTCCAGTACAATTGAAGAAGCAGTTAGATGCTCTTGGTGCTTATCAATTGCTTATCGCACCCACTGATAAGCAAGCGCAGCCGGAACTCAGGAGCGACTATACTATGCGTTCGTCGGGGCGTGGCCCAGCGGTAGGGCACCTGGTTTGGGACCAGGGGGTCGCAGGTTCGAATCCTGCCGCCCCGATACTTATTTACATGGTGGATATCCAGTAGAACGAGAAACGAAGGGGACGCTAGAAAGCGGCAGGGCATCGCAATGGCAGCCCTTGCTGATGCGATCATTAAGTTGCATGGAGTAGGTGAGCGGTTAGCAGCGCTCGAAGAGCAGGCCAACGGCCTAGCCTCCTACTGGCCTGGACGCCGACCCGGAATATCAAGCGCTGTCCGTGCACCGACGTGCAGGCACACGACTGGAATTTTTGACAATGGTGCGCGGCCTGCCGTCCCGTTGAACGCCTTGATCCGGAAACGATACAACTGAAGCAAGCCATTAACAACCGCAAAGGAGCATAGGATGACAAAAGCATATTGGATCAGCAGTTATCGCAGTGTAAGCAATGACGACGCTTTAGCCGCATACGCCAAATTGGCCGGCCCAAGTTTGACGGCAGCAGGCGGTAAATTTTTAGCGCGTGGAATACCTGCCGTTGTGAAGGAAAGTGGGTTACAGCAACGAACTGTTTTGATTGAGTTTGAAAGCATTGCGGCAGCTGTTGCGGCCTACGAAAGTCCCGCATACAAAGAGGCACTGGCTGCACTGGGCAGCAACTCCGTAGTTCGTGACATACGGATTATTGAAGCAGTGTAATTCTGCGCCCGATGTGATGTGGTTGGGTTACTGGTTGGACTTCGACTGACGGCTGGTGCGTGTCTTGTTGTCCGGCATATCAACTCCTCATCCCGACTACTACAAGATGCCCATGTGCAACTCAATTCGATAACCATCGTACTTGTTGCGCGTTCCACTCCGCACCACCCGCCTGGAGTAGTAGAACTACCCGTCAAGAGGCCCCGCTACATGCACCAAGACCGACTATCGGTGCTGATCAAGAAGAATCTGATTACCGTCCGGGTCAGTAAGCGTTAAGCTCGCAGGACCTGTTGACGATTCGTCAGCTTCGCTGCTGAGCGCAAGCCCTTGATTTTTAAGTTCGCGTTGCAGCTTGCGTATGTCGGTGAACGAATCGAGTTCCTTAGCATCTTGATCCCAGCCGGGGTTAAAGGTGAGTATGTTCCCTTCAAACATACCCTGGAAAAGGCCGAGCACCTGATGGCCGTTTTTTAGAATCAACCAATTCTGTTGCGGGTCACCGCCGAATGGTTTGGACCCAAGCTTCTCGTAGAATTTCCTTGACGTTTCCAGGTCTTTGACAGCGAGGCTTACAGAAAATGCCCCTAGTTCCATGGTTCCTCCTCCGGCTGTTTGGTTTTCAATCTGCATTTAAGAAGCGGGCCTCATTTGCTTATTGTGCGTCCAAAGGCTTCAGCAGTACAGCTTGAATAATTTGCACTGGATTGCGTCCAGCGCTTTTCCCTTCCTCTGATAGGCTTCGAAGAGTTGGTTGAGTTGCTGGGACAACGCTTCTTGGCTCAAGTAGAGGGGGTTCACTACTTTATGGGTGTCCGGTGGAAGGGTACAAGTAACCTTAAGTTGCCGAGCGTTCCCGCAATAGCGGTCAAACGTGGACTGGTACAACACCAGTGCGGCCTCATATTGCTTTTCGACCGCGTCTTTTTGGTCGGCGATCGCAGACAGTTCCTGCCTGGCGATTTTGTACTCTGTCGTGTCAATTACGTTTTCAGGACGGGCGTCTTTTCGTACTAGGGCAAGAACCCCACTCACATTGGCTAGCGGCACCCAACACGAGTCTGCGGCCCTGTTGTTGTCTCCTTTGGTGTGGTAGAGGTACGAGGCCCCGTCGGGTTTTACTTCGATAACTCGGTGCGCAGTGGTACCACCGACACGGAACGAGCATTCCGTTGGATTGCGAAAAGCGATCACGGTTCCAACTTGAATATTGGCTGGAACGAACACCCGCTTCCACACCGCTTCATCGGCGCAGGTGATATAAGGTTCCATGCTGCCAGTGCATGCAAAGGTAGAAACGTAATACTTGGCCTGCTCAGTTTCCAGCATCTTAACTCGCACCAGGGCAGCGTCAAGTTTGGTGCGGGTGATGGTCATGTTATATAGGGCATCCTCTCGTGCGTTCTGGGTGGTAGATAATTGGGCACGCGTTGAGGCAATGGTGACATTAGCTGCGTCCAATTCAGCACGTGTGGAACTCATACGAGTATTGGTCGCAGCTAGTTCAGCTTGCGTGGCGGCAAGGTCGAGCTTTGTCTGTTGAAGCTCGCTGCCGGC
>SHYT01000030.1 GCA_009692665.1 Dehalococcoidia bacterium
TCCGACTGCTCGCGCTCACCTGGACAGACAAGGTGCCCACGTTCGGCTGGCAGACCGCTGAGCGTTGGCGCAACTACACCAAGTGGATGCTCGATAATAAGGTCATCACGAGGCCTGTAGATGCAGACAAGGCATTCACCAATAGCTTCATTGAAGAACTGTCTAAGAAGTAGGCAGGTAGAACCGTGCGAGAAAAACGCGTCCCCGTCTGCATGACCGTCGCTGGCTCTGACTCCGGGGGCGGCGCAGGCATCCAGGCAGACCTCAAAACGTTCGCGGCGCTGGGCGTCTACGGCACGTCTGCGCTCACAGCTGTCACGGCCCAGAACACATTGAGCGTCATTGCGGTGAAGGAGATAAGCCTCAAGCTGATTGGCGCGCAGATAGACGCCATCATGACTGACATCGGCGTGGATGTGGTGAAGACCGGCATGCTCTCCAGTACGGCCATCATTCAGCTGGTTGCTGAGCGCATCAGGAAGTACGGCCTGGACCGTGTTGTGGTTGACCCCGTGATGGTTGCCAAGGGCGGGGACAGGCTCCTGCAAGAGTCGGCGATCGCCTCTCTGCGCACTGTGCTCATCCCGCTCGCAACCATCGTCACCCCCAATCTACCGGAGGCAGAGGCGCTCACCGAGCGCACTATCACTACGCTCGCGGACGCACGGGAAGCCGCAAAGATCATCGTGCATGAGCTGGGCGCAAAGAGCGTAGTCGTCAAAGGCGGCCACCTGCAAGGCCCAGCCATAGACACCTTTTACGACGGCTCAGACTTCCATCTATTCAGAGCCAAACGCATCGACTCAGCCAGCACGCACGGCACGGGCTGCACATTCGCATCGGCCACCGCAGCCTACCTCGCCCGTGGCTTCGAGCCCGTAGAAGCCGCCGCGCGCGCCAAGAAGTACGTCACTCAAGCCATTAAGAAAGCCTACCCAATAGGCCACGGGCACGGCCCGCTCAATCACTTCTTCAAACTTCGCCAATAGCTGTCAAGGGCCCTTGCATCCGCTGTGAACGCCATGTCGCTTCCGCAGTTCGGCGCGCGCCTGAGCGCCTATTTGTATGGGTTTACTCCTGCCAGCACCATCTCGGTAGCCTGCTCCACCCGCTTCGTGCGCGTCTCCGACCGCTTGGCGCTTTCCACTCACTCTGCGTAGTACTTCCGATACGACGGCGCCAGCTTCTTCAAAGCCGCATCTCCGCCCTTGGCCTTCTTCATCGCCGCCGCCGGGTCCGCAGGCAGCTTTGCTTACGCCACAGGCTTTAGGTCCGGCTCCATCACCACTTTCACCTTGTCGTCGCCCTGCACGCCAACGGCCTTGCGCATCTGAGCGTTCACCATCACGCAGCACTGGCCGTCCCGCCACGGCTGCGCGTTACCTTCAAACGGCTTCTCGTTCGTGGTGCCCTTCACCCGCACGCTCTTGATGCCTTTGGGATGATGCTCTCCCAACAGCTCCCAGTCAAAAAACAAAAACGCCAATCTCCCTGGTTCGTCCGCTTGAAGAGTTGTGGTGAATTTGGCTACTGGCATTGAGTGCACATCTTGTCATTCCGAGGACACACGGAGGAATCTCTCCTGGCCTCACCATGCAGGCGATGTGTCTCTTATCCCCCACCTATGGGTCTAACAATCTCCAAGACGTCGCCATCTTTGAGCGTCACGGTGGCATACGCGGCCTTGGGGACCACCTCGTCGTTATGGCCCACAGCCAGGAACCTGAAGTTCACCTTCATGTCCTGCAGAAACGCTATCAGAGTGATGGGGGCGGCAAGCTCTTTCGGCTTACCGTTGATCGTTATCGTGATCATCTTCCCGTTGTTGTCCCAGCAGAGTCGCCAGCGCCGCTGCCGCGCGTTTTGCCCACGCAGCCGCCAGCGCATCTTTCATATCGCGAGTCGCCACGCCCACGTCCTTGGCGCCCAAAATCGATGAGATAACGGCCACGCCGTCCGCGCCAGCTTCCATGCACTGCGCCACGTTCTGCGGCGTCACGCCCCCCACGGCCAGCAGCGGCACGCGAGTCTGCTGCTTCACCTGCGCAATCAATGCCGGCCCCACCGCCGTATCCTCCGGGTGTGTCCGCGATGAAAATATCGTCCCCAGCACCAGGAAATCTGCGCCCTCATTCGTGGCGTTCACCGCGCTCTGCACTGAGTGCACTGAGCGGCCAATGCCCATGCCCACACGCATAATTCGCCGTGCTGAGCTCGTCGTCAGTCCGTTCTCCGGTAGCTGCACGCCGTCCACGCCCGCGGCCATCACAATGTCCACGCGGTCGTTCACAATCAGAATCGCCCGGCCTGCAATTCCTTCTTTGAGTTCGCTGACGAGTTTGTACAGCTCGCCCGCGGACAGGTCCTTCTCGCGAATCTGCACCAGATTCACGCCGTTCGCCACCGCCTCTTCCACGCGAGCGACCAACGTCCCCTCCGGGCACAATGATCGGTCAGTGATGAGCGCCAGGCACGGTTGCGGCAGTCTTCTCATGGAACTAGTTTTTCCGCGCTGCCATCTGCGGTACGCCCATGATTGGGCTGCTCGCCTCGGCGCCATTCTTGCGCGCAATCCTGCCCGCTAGGAACGCCTTGCGGCCCGCCTGCACGCCCAACTTGAACGCCTCCGCCATGAGCGCGGGGTTCTTCGCCAGCGCAATGCCCGTGTTAATCAGTACTGCGGATGCGCCCAGTTCCAGCGCCTGACTCGCATCAGATGGCACGCCCAGCCCAGCGTCTACCACGACGGGAATCTTGGCGTTCTCGATGATGATCTGAATCTCTTCGCGGGTATGAATGCCCTGTCCCGTGCCAATCGCGGAGCCCAACGGCATCACCGTGGCGCACCCAACCTCTTCCAGGCGCTTCGCCAGCACCGGATCAGCGTGGATATATGGCAGCACAACAAAGCCATCCTTGACCAGCGCCTCTGCCGCCCGCAGCGTATCGATGGGGTCAGGCAGTAACGATTTCGGGTCGGGCTGCACTTCCAGCTTCACCCAGTTGGAATCGGTCACTTCCCGTCCCAGCTTGGCGGTGAAAATGGCTTCCTCAGCGGTCTTGCACCCGGCCGTGTTCGGGAGAATGGTGTACTTCTCCCAGTCGATAATGTCCAGAATGTTCTTCGCGCTCGGGTTGCTCAGATCCAGCCGCCGAATGGCCACGGTCACAATCTGCGCGCCCGATGCTTCCAGCGCGGCCACCATCTCTTCGTTCGTCCGGTTGCGCCCGGTCCCAATCATCAACCGCGACGTGAATTTTTTGCCGCCTATGATCAGTTCATCCATAGTTGCCTCCGCAACAAAAAAGCCGCGAGAGTTATCTCCAGCGGCATCAACAAAGAGCGTGTGCTCAAAGTCCCTACGCTGGCATTATCCAGTCAGGTTCAGACGGTCTTCCGCGCATCGGCGGAACTCTCAGCCGAGCTACCCCAGCTCCCGTCGCCCTGCAAATGCAGGACTTCTTAATCTTAACACTCTCTGTTTTGAGCGTCAAACAGGCCACACATACCTTGCTCGCGGGTGTAAAATAGAAGTAACATGCTGAACCAATGTACGGCATGGCGATGTATGCACATCCACCGGGGATGTGACAGCATCTTAAGTAGCGTGAAGGCCAACAAGGTCTCACAGGAGGTTCTCAATGACCAAGCCGGTCGCAGTTACAGATCAGTCTTTTGAAGCAGAAGTGTTGAAGTCAGACAAGCCCGTGCTCGTCGACTTCTGGGCCGAGTGGTGCGCACCCTGCCGTATGATCGCCCCCATCGTGGACGAGCTCTCAATCGAGTATGACGGCAAGGTCAAGTTCATGAAGATGGACGTTGACTCCAACGGCAATACGCCCATGACGTTCGGCATTCGCGGCATCCCGACTCTGATTATCTTCAAGGGCGGCAAGCCCGTTGAGCAGGTCGTCGGCGCCGTGCCCAAGAGCGTCCTCAAGAAGCGCCTGGATGCCGCCATCGCCGCTCCCGTCTAGTAACAAACCTAAACAGCCACTACAACGCTCCGAGAACTCTCGGAGCGTTGTGCTTTTAAAGTAGCGCCGCTAACTCTATACTGGCTGCTATGAACCACATCTACCTCGGCGATAACCTGCCCATCCTAAAAAAGATGCGCGCAGGCTCCGTGGACCTCATCTACATTGACCCGCCGTTCAACACTGGCCGGGCTCAGGCTCGCACCCAGCTCAAGACCACCAGCACCGTCAACGGCAATCGCACCGGCTTTCAGGGCAAACGCTACTCCACCACCAAAGTCAGTACCATGGCCTACCAAGACATGTTCGACGATTACCTGGCGTTTCTAAGACCACGCCTGAAAGAAGCGCACCGAGTGCTCTCCCCAGGCGGCACCATGTACTTCCACATCGATTACCGGGAATCCCACTACTGCAAAGTCTTACTCGATACCATCTTTGGTCGCCCCAGTTTCCTAAACGAGGTTATCTGGGCGTATGACTACGGCGCACGCACCAAGACCAAGTGGCCCCCCAAGCACGACAACATCCTCGTCTACGTCAAAGACCCCGCGCGCTACACGTTTAACGTGGACGCTATCGAGCGCATCCCATATCTCGCCCCGGGTCTCGTCGGCCCAGAGAAAGCAGCGCGAGGCAAGCTCCCCACGGACACCTGGTGGCACACCATCGTCCCCACCAACAGCCGAGAGAAAACAGGCTATCCCACCCAAAAGCCGCTCGGCATTTTGAACCGCATCATCCTGGCATCGTCCAACCCCGGAGATGTGGTGATGGACTGCTTCGCGGGCAGCGGCACTACTGGCGCAGCGTGCGCGGCGCTAGGCCGTCAGTTCATCCTAGTGGATGACAACCCAGAAGCGCTGGCAGTCATGGCAAAGCGATTTGCAAAAGTCGAAGACATCGCCTGGCATGGGTATAGACCATGACCTCACGCTTTCTGCAATCCCCGTGGGTCCGTGTATCCGGCACAACCCCGGCCCGGAGGACTTGGACTCGGGGCGGGGTGCGTATACCTCTTATCTCTCTCCATTTATATGGAGAGAGATAAGAGGGTGAGGCAAGGATGGGCGGGGTGGCCTTCCAGCTCTAGCGTTTCGCCAGCGCTGCTCCAAGCAACCGCTCCGTGAAGTCTGTGAGCAGCGGCCACGCCCACAGAATCGCCTCGCTCTCTGGAATGTCCGGCCGCACAATCCCCAGCATTTCGCGGAACCCCAGCGCGTACAGCTGCTCATGCCCAGGCCCCAGCGAGCCTGCGATGCCCAGCACGAGAATGCTCTTCGCGTTCGCACGTCGCGCCACAACGCCGGGAGCTTTCCCAAACGCCGTCTGCCAGTCCATGCGCCCTTCGCCGGTAATCACGTAATCCGCGCCCACAAGCGCCTTGTCCAGCCCAACGGCATCACAAAGAAGCTCCGCGCCGGGCAGAAGTTTTGCTCCCAAGAAGGCAAGAAGCCCAAACCCCATGCCG
>SHYT01000008.1 GCA_009692665.1 Dehalococcoidia bacterium
CATAGGAATCTTCCCCCTGCTAGGCTTTACCGTTGGATTTCCTCCCATGGAGGTCGACGCTTTCACCGCAATCAAGGGCGTGTTCAAGGAAAAGCCGGAGTGGGAAGCAGCGATCCCGAAAGAGGGCTTCGCGCACCGGCCGGTGGACATGGAAGAGTGGGCGCGGAAGGGCAAGGAAATGAAGCAGCGGTTGTGGGGAGCGGAGGCGGCAACCGTTGATGCGGCGGCGCAGTCCCTGGCGCCAGACTTCATGGAACTCGCGGACGCGTACTTGTATGGTGGGGTTTGGCAACTCCCCGGCCTGGACCTGAAACAGAAGCTGTACTGTGTCATCTCTGCGTTGACTGCATTGGGCAACCAGGCGCAGCTGCGCCGATACATCAAGGCGGCGCTGCGGGTGGGTGTGACGCGCCAGGAGGTGGAGGAGGTGCTGGTCCAGTGCTCGGGCTACGCCGGGCTGTCGGCCTCGCTCAACGCCTTGGCCACGGCGAAGGCCATCTTCGACGAGGGGAAGGGCTAACAATTCATTGACGTGGTGGCGGGGTGGAGTCACCCTCTTTGGAGTCGACATACACGCAGTCCAGCATCATCATCAGCTTTCTGCGCTCTGACTCATTCGCCCGTTTCCAGAGAGCAGGCAGGTGCTCCAGGAGCTTCCCAGCCGCCCGCGCCGCATCCACTTCCGGGACGACCAAGCCCGCAAGCTTCTCTTGGAGCATCCGCTTCTGCCGCTCGTAGTCGGTATCCGAGCAGAGCCCGTCGCCAGTCAACCGTCATCGCGGTCTCGGTGGCCCAAGTCTGGTATGGAACTTATTTGACATAGGGAAGCGGAAGGCGTATACCGATGCTATTCGAGCGAAGAGGGGCCAGATGTTGCATGTTCGACGCTGGCAAGGAAGTGGACCCTTCCGGTGTGGACGGCGGGCGTGAGCGGCAAATTGTGCTTGCGATCCGAGAGTCCGGTATAAAAAAGTCTGTGGTCAGCCTCCGGCGCTAATACGGGTCTTGGCGTCGGATTTACTCTCGCAGGCGAGCAAGCTGAATCGAGAAGGGGAAAAATCGTGTTATTTGGAACGTTTACGGAAATGCCTTATCAGCCAAAAGACATGGCGGAATTCCATCGCCGTGGAGGCGAAGACCTTGGCATTAGCAACGCGGCCTACGATCCGGAACTAGGCGGCGATCTCTACCATCGATACTTTGATGAGAAACAGTACGCAGAGGAAGTAGGCTTCGACGCGTTCATGCTTAACGAGCATCATACATTGCCCGGCTGCATGCAAGGCGTCACAAACGTTGGTGCGTCAATTCTCGCCAGGATCACGCAGAAGGCGAAAATTGTGATCCTTGGGAACATGATCCCGGTGTGGGATGACCCTATGTGGATGGCAGAGCAACTGGCCATGATTGACGTGATCTCCCGTGGGCGCCTGGTTTCTGGGTGGGTGCGTGGTGGCGGTCGTGAGAGTGTCGTCCACAACGCCGCTCCAGTGTACAACCGGGAGCGGTTTGAAGAGGCGCACGACTTCATTATCAAGGCGTGGACAACGCCAGGGCCGTTCCGATACGAAGGGAAGCACTACAACTATCGGTATGTGAACCCGTGGCCGGTGCCGCTGCAGAAGCCTCATCCGCAAATCTGGATCCCCAATACGACGAGTCTTGAAACCATTGAATGGGCTGCGAGGCACCGTCTGCCGATGGTCATGACAGCGCACAATATGGAACCCTCCAAGAAATCTTTTGAACTGTACGCCGGAATAGCCGCTGAGGAAGGCTATGAGGCAGGCCCCCAGCATCGTGGGTATCTCATCAAAGTTCATGCGGAGGAGACCGAGGAGTTAGCTGACCAGGTTGGCAGAAAGTATCTCCAGGGCCCACAGAACCCATTCGTGTCGGGCAACCAGGCCAGACAAAACGCGGCGGTGCAGCGTCTACCGGGACTTGTCTCAAGATCTTCAAGAGCACGTGAAGCGAAATTGTGGGGACCAGGTGGTTACGGCGGGAACGCCGCGCATACCTATGAGGAACAATCCAAAGAGTACCTCATCATCTCGGGCACACCCAAAACGGTGGTCCAGCGTGTGCGACACGTCATGGAGGTCTTGCGGCCCGGTTCGTTCTTCTTTTGGGACAGTGACGGCTCCATGACCCACCAGGACGCCATGCGCAGCATTCGGCTTATGGGGCAAGAAGTCCTTCCTGCGTTGCGGGACATCGGCAAAGAGCTCGGACTCGTCGATTCTTTTGAAACCAATGATGGCACTGGCTACGATCAGGCCGTCTGGCGAAAAGCGAGAGCCGGAACACCGGCGTAATCGCTACGCCTACGGCATTGTGGAAGAGTGTGGACGGCCACAAGCTGACCACGGATGTCCCATATGAATGCAATAGGATCATGCAAGGCCCCGCGTTGAGCATGCACAGTTGCTGTCGGCTTATTAGGCCGTCCAGCATGAGGATTTGATTGCGCGAGCGGAGGGTGCGCTTCGGCATCGATTCCTGGCCGTCTCACTCGGGTTGTCCTTGGCCGGGGCGAACTTCCTGCCGCTGTCTTGGATCCAGGTTCCCTAGTCTGCGGCGGGAGAGCCCTGTTCGGGTCGCCATGGGCTTACCAGTCGGGCATCCAGGCCCTGGAGTCGACAGTTGAGGGGTGTAATAATGGCACGCCCAGGATACTCGTCGGCAAACGCAATGAAGGAGGGAACGGTGCGCTCGGTAGATAGATCGTCGAGAACCAACCTTCTTTTCGCGGGAATCCTGTGCCTCATCCTGTTGACGCTCGCCTGTGCAAAGTCCGAGAAGGCGGCGGTGCCGAGTGCTTCGAGCCGGATCATGGCGCGGTAGCTGGCCACCACCTGGAGTCACCTTTTGGCCGGGGCCATTTCGGCTGCCAGTCGCACGCTCAAGCAAATCCGGTTACGCTAGGCCAGACACCGAGTACCAAACTGTCCACTAAATCGAGGTAGCTCCCCTCGCGTGGAAGAGGGTGATAGGGTTAGGTTTGGGAGGCAGCAGCCCAGCGTGGTTGACACGTCCGCTAAGGCGCGCTAGGGTTGGCCTACCTGTGCCATGTCATTCCGGCGCAGGCGGGAAGGAGCCTGGGTATGACAACACGCATTCCGTTCGCACGAGCGGGATACCAACGTGTGCGAGACGAGGACGCGGTCCTCGTCAACTGGGAGAAGCTCGCGGCGTTTTGCGCCACTGTGTTTATGAAGCTCAACATGCCACAAGAGGATGCTCGCATCGCGGCGGACGTGCTGGTGCAGTCTGACCTGCGTGGCGTGGACTCGCACGGCGTTGCGCACATGAACCTCAAGAGCTTCTATGTCGCCAGCCTGCTCAGCGGGAGCGTTAATCCGCGGCCCCATACGCGCGTGGAGCACGAGTCGCCGTCAACGGCGTTGCTCAACGGCGACAACGGCCTGGGCCTCGTGGTTGGACACCACGGCATGAACGAGGCCATCCGGCGCGCGCATAACGCTGGCACCGGCTGGGTAGCGGTGCACAACTCCCACCATTACGGCATGGCGGCCTACTTCGCTATGATGGCCCTGGAGCACGACATGATCGGCATCTCCATGACCAACGCGGGGCCGCAGATGGTGCCCACGTTCGGCGCCAAGCCGATGCTCGGCACCAACCCCATCGCCGTGGCGATACCCGCGGGGCACGAACCGCACTTCGTGCTGGACATGGCGACGACTGTGACTGCGGGCGGCAAGTTTGAGATCGCGTCGCGCCTGGGCCTGCCTATCCCGACGGAGTGGGGAGCCGACGCCAATGGCTTCCCTACAACCGACCCCAAGGTTGCGAACTCAGCGAGGTTCTACTACCCTCTTGGCGGCACGCGAGAGGGGAGCAGCCATAAGGGGTACGGCTTGGGCGTGGTCGTGGATGTGCTGACGGGTATCCTGTCGGGTGCAGGCGCGTCGTTCCTGCTGCCGAGGGGGTACAGCGGCCATTTCTTCGGCGCGATGCGCGTGGACGGCTTCTGCACCGTGGGCGACTTCAAGTCGCGTATGGACGAGATGCTCCGCGGCCTCAAGCAGACGCCACCCGCGCCGGGCCACGACCGCGTGTACGTGGCAGGCGAGATTGAGTATGAGATGAAGCAGGAGCGCATGGCGAAGGGCATTCCGCTGCACAAGGTGGTCATGCAGCAGCTCCTGGACATTAGCAAGGAACTGGGCGTGCCGTGTGACATTGAGGCGAGGCGGTAGCGGCACCACGGCGGGGAACGACTTGCCGCGAGGCTGGTGAAGCGGACCGCGCATAGCGTCAGGAATCGCTGGGCAGATATGGAAGCAAAACGAAGGAGAAAACAATGCGCCCCAACAAGGTGAAGGCTATGTGGAAGCAGGGCAAGCCGGTCGCGGTCGGCTGGGTCGCCAGTGCCGACACGTACGTGGCCGAGGTGATGGCCAACGCGGGCTTTGATGCGCTGGTGCTGGACATGCAGCACGGCATGGGCATTGGGCCGGACCGAGCGGCGACGTGGCTCCAGGCCGTGAGCACCACGCAGACCGTTCCGATGGTCCGCGTGCCGTGGAACGAGCCGGTGTTCATCCAGTGGGTCCTGGACGCGGGCGCATACGGTGTCATTGTGCCGCTGGTGAACACACGCGACGAGGCGACTAAGGCAGGCGGCGCGAGCCGGTACCCGCCCCTGGGCTATCGGAGCATGGGCCCCAACCGAGCCCGTCTCTACGCCGGCGCTGACTACGCCCAGTATGCCAACGATGAGATCGTCTGCCTGGTCATGGTGGAGGACCTAAGGACGGTGGACCGCATTGATGAACTGGCGAAGGCGCCGGGTATAGACGGCTTTTACGTTGGACCGTCGGACCTCGCCATCTCCATGGGCCTGGCAGGTGGGGCTTACCGGCAGGATGAGCGTCACGCGACGGCGTGCCAGCGCGTGGCGGACGCCGCCAAGGCGCACGGGCTAGTGGCCGGCGTGCACTGCGGCGGGGCTGAGGAGGCCGTGCAGCGGTTCAAGCAAGGCTTCAAGTTCTGCCCCATCGGAAGCGATGTCGGGATGATCGCGGCAGGGGCCGCCGCAGCGCTCCGCACGGTGAGGAATGCAGTTCCGGCATAACAAATCTGAGAGCCATCGATCCTCGTGTTCCTTACTCAGACTGACGGTACCGTTCGCATGGGAAGAAGAGGCTTCAGAAAATCTCGCTATCCTGACTCAACCACGACCCCTAAAGTGTCTACTAAACCGGGTAACTCCGAGGGAGGAGAGGGGAGCAAATTTATGGATCTCGTGAACCCGGCCGTCCAGCGGTGGATTGACGAAG
Organism: Dehalococcoidia bacterium; assembly: GCA_009692665.1. Lineage (GTDB taxonomy): Bacteria > Chloroflexota > Dehalococcoidia > Lucifugimonadales > SHYT01 > SHYT01. The sequence goes on from SHYT01000008.1 coordinate 5,310, forward strand.
GAAAAGCGGACCCCGAGGCGTTTTGGGCCAATGCGGCGGACGAGATGCACTGGTTCCGAAAATGGGACAAGATTTTTGAGCGCAACGGTCCATCTTTCAAGTGGTTCTTGGGTGGCCAGACGAACATCGCATATAACGCGCTCGACTATCACGTGAACCGCGGCTGGGGTGGGCACGCTGCCCTTATCACCTTCAATGAGCGCGGCGAAGAGAAAGTTCTGACCTATACACAGTTGCTCCGTGACGTCGAACAGGCTGCTGCTGCGCTACGCGGAATGGGCATCAAGAAGGGTGACCGCATCACTGTCTATATGCCTACGTGTGCGGAAGCTATCACCCTTATGCTCGCCTGTGCCCGCATCGGCGCCATCCATTCCGTCGTGTTCGCAGGTTTCGGCCCCGGCGCGCTGGGTCAACGTATTGCGGCCAGCGGCTCCCGCCTCGTCTTCTCAGGCGACTCTACATATCGCCGGGGCAGGGATGTGGTGCTCAAGAGCATCGTCGACCAGGCACTGAAGCAGGTAGCGAACAACGTCGAGCACGTTATCGTGCTCCGCCGTGGCACGCCTGATTGCCCCATGGCTCAAGGCCGCGACCTCGATTGGAAGGAATTTCTCACCAAGGCGCAAGGCCATTCCGGCGCGCATGCGATCATGGAATCCAACGAGACGCTGTACATATTGGCAACTTCTGGAACGACCGCCACACCGAAGCTCACCATTCACACCCACGGCGGGTATCAGGTAGGCGTCTACAGCATGGCAAAGTGGATGTTCGGCTTAAAGCCAACTGACGTCTGGTGGGCGACATCCGAGATCGGCTGGGCGGTAGGCCATGGCTACATCGTGTACGGGCCGCTCTTGGTCGGTGCGACTGCTGTTGCCTTTGAAGGCGCTTTAGACCATCCAGGGCCCGATGTCTTTTGGAAGGCGATTGACCGGTTTGGCATCACGAGCGTCTTCACCTCGCCAACGGCGGTCCGCCTGTTGATGCGGTATGGTGAAGACATCGTCAAGCCCTTCAGTCTGAAGACGCTGGAACGCGTTTTCTGCGCCGGGGAAGTGCTGAATCCACCGGTCTGGGAGTGGTTCCAGAAAAAGGCACTTGGTAACCGCGTCCCGGTGATTGACCACTTCTGGCAAACAGAGACCGGCGCGCCGATTATCGGCAATCCGTACGGCTTGGGCATGCTGCCTATCAAGCCGGGCTCAGCAGGGATCCCGCTGCCAGGAATCCAGGTAGAGGTGGTGGACCAGAACGGCGAACTGCTGAAGCCAGGTGAGCCTGGCATCATGGTTGTCAAGCAACCATTCCCTTCCCTGACGCCCGCGCTGTGGGGCGAGCCGGAGCGTTACGGACAGGACTATTGGAACAAGGTACCAGGAAAGTACTACACGGGTGATGCCACCCGCATCGACGAGGATGGGTATGTCTGGTTCTCCGGTCGTGCGGATGAGGTTATCAAAATCGCTGCTCATCGCATTGGTACTATTGAAGTGGAAAGCGCGTTCCTTAAGCATCCAGCGGTGGTAGAGGCAGGCGTCACCGGCAAGCCAGACGAGTTGCGCGGGGAAGTCATCGCAGGCTTCATCGTGCTCAAGCAAGGGCAACAGCCATCGGACACGCTGCGCCAGGAACTGCTCCAAACTATTCGCAATGAGCTGGGCGCGATCATCGTCGTCTCGGACATCAACTTCGTGCGCATGCTGCCCAAGACCCGCAGCGGCAAAATCATGCGCCGCGTCCTCAAGGCCGTAGTCATGGGCCGAGAACCGGGAGACATCACGACGATTGAAGACGAGGGCTCTGTTGAAGAAGCTCGCGAAGCGTGGAAGCAGCTTAAAGGCCAAGTCTAAGGACAACTGCGGTGACTACGTGTCACGCTTTCAAGAAGTAGGCTTACATGGCGGCTGGACTGAGCGGCACACTCTCCTAGGTCACGGTGCTGTCTGAAAACAAGGAGACCACGGTTGCCAGGGCGCACGCCTCCACGGGCGAGCTCTGGCTCACGCTGCCCGACCTAACGAGGGCCACAGGTTGGGAACTCAAGCTGGAAGGCGTCTGCCGCGATGACGTTTGCATCCCGCGTCGTGAATGCCCATAAAACAGGAATAACCTCAATGCGGGGTTGCCTCGGGAAGTCTGTATACTACTCATGTCCCCCCAACTAATGTCGGCCGCAGGCCGTGCGGGACCACTGGCCGTTGCCAGACGTGAGCCGTCCAGGCTGCCGGTGACCCCACGTGCACAGGAGGCCCGACCATGCGCGCCATAGCCTTCGCTTCAGCAGTCATCGTTCTTGTGATTCTGCTGGGATTCGCCTATTTCCGGATCAGGCAACTGTGGTCGAGTAGCAGGGACGAACACTGGGACGACTTTTTGAAAGGCCTCCGCAAGCCATCCAAAGAGAGTCCGCGCGAGAAAAGAAAGGACGATACATGAGCAACTTCTTGCATCTAGCGCTCTTCCTCATCGGCGTTATTATTGCCGGAGCCTTAATTCTGAAATCCGGCAAAAATGGACCCGAGATCCGGCAGGAGATGATCATTCCGGGTGTGCTCATTTTTCTACTGCTGTCGGCCCTCGGCTTTACATTTGGTCAGGTAACCTCGGGGGAAGTCGGCGTGGTGACCAGTTTCGGGAGGGTGACAGGAGACATCAAGACACCGGGAGCATACCTGCTCATGCCGTTCGTCAACACGGTCGAATTGATGGACGTGCAGACGCATGCGTACGAAGCGGAAGCTTCCGCTGCGTCCCAGGACCTACAAATAGTCCAGACGAAGGTCACGGTCAACTACCAGGTGAGTCCCGCACAGGCGGCCCAAGTCTTTACGAACCTGCGTAGAGACTATGGCCCTCGGGTCATCGTTCCCTCTGTCCAAGAAACGGTGAAAGCAGTCACCGCCAAGTTCAACGCCGAGCAGCTGGTCACCGAGCGCCAAACGGTGAAAGATCAAATCGAGGCGACCCTGAAACAGAAGCTGCAGCCGTATGGGATTGTGTCGGAAAATGTGAGTATCACCGACTTCCAGTTCAGCAAGGACTTCTCTGCTGCCATCGAATCAAAAGTCGCGGCGGCCCAATCGGCGCTCCAGGCAGAAAATAAGCTGAGGCAAGTCCATGTCGAAGCGCAGCAGGCAAAGGCGCACGCTGAAGGGCAACGAGATGCTGCGATTGCGATGGCAGAAGGCTCGAAACGGGCAGCCATCCTCAACGCAGAAGGGCAGGCGGAAGCAACGCTGACCCTGGCAAAAGCACAGTCCGACGCGAATAGGCTCCTCACGGCATCTGTCACGGACACGTTGATTCGGTACAACATGATCAACAAGCTCGCGGCTGACTTGAAGGTCATCGTCCTTCCTCCAGGAAGTAACTTCTTGCTGAGTGACCAGCTGTTAGGAACGGCCCCCAAATAGCAATTTGCGTTAAATCCGATGGGCGTCCCGGCTTGGAAGGCGGCCGCATCTCAGGAACTCACACGTACTGGACACGTTGTGGGCCTAGTGGCTAGGCCGCTGAGATCGGCCGCCCTTTCTTAAGACACCAGTCTCGCCCCGTCTGGAGCTTTGGCTGAGCTTGGCGGCCTGCGAGCCCGGCTACTCCCGTATCCCCACAGCAGCGTCCCCACCCCAATCGTCGCCGAAAACCAGAGGAAGATGCCCAGGATAATCAGCCCGGCGGACGCAAGCACCCCCACAAACAAAACCACTAGGCCCAGGAATACAAACAGAATGATCAGCTTCACGCCCCCGCGCTGGGAGCGCCCAAGCCCGCCGGACTTTGTAGCACGTTGCATGGCGTCCTCCTTATAAAGTACCTAGAACCGTGATGGAACGGAGAATTGGCGGCAGTCCACTGTGAAGGGCATGCATCGTCAAGCTGCGTATTCAAGCTCTCGATACGGCAGGCCTCTTGCTAGCCCCAACATCAGCAGGAGGCGCTTGGTGCGGAAACTCCTCACCGGCTGCCTGGTCCTCCGCCGCCTCACCCCGCAGTCTCTGCCTTCCAAGCGGCACGCTCATGCACCCGTTTGTGTCATCCAACCATCGCTCCACACACCTCGCGGTGGGATCATAGATCACGGAGGCGTTATGATTGCTCAACCCCCACCGCCGAAGCTCGCCCCAAAAAGCTTTACATAAAGCATTGGCGCTGTCGTGAGAGTATTTTGCAACGTGCCGACCACGTGGCCCTATGCGGGCCAGTTGTTGCAAGATGCTTGCATCTGAAAACCGTGCTGTTAGGTTACGGCGACACAATACATGCATTCTCGTAATCCCCAGGGCGGGTGCAACGAAAGCCGCCAAGCTATTCAATATCCGGTGGGTTTATTTCCTGAGCGTGCACGGCTATGTTTTTAATGTAACGTCTTCCTACCGCGCACAACTTTGCGGCCCAAGCCCTCGGGTGCAAACCATGCTAATTGTGATTGTGCACCCCTTGGGTGGACTTTACAGAGAGTGCAAAATGACCTAAAGTATCCCCCTCTATTGGCTGCGGCAGCGACAGGAGCGTTCCACTCTCGTCGGGGACTGACGGGAGTGGCATACTCAGACGGTGTAGACCGAGGTAACCACTTTTGTCGAATAGGCTTGGATTTGGTGAGGATGTAGGAATGGCGTCACAGCAGTCGGGTGCACCAGGTCCTCAAGGGCTGTACCATCCCCGGTTCGAGCACGACTCCTGCGGTGTGTCCTTCGTAGTAAACGTGAAGGGCAAACGGTCCAATGAGATCGTGCGGCAAGGCCTTCAGATACTGGTCAATCTGAGCCATCGCGGGGCCTGTGGTTGCGAGGTAAACACTGGTGACGGCGCCGGCATCCTGATGCAGAAGCCCCACGCTTTCTTAAGGCACGCGGCGGCTGCAGAAGGGATACATCTTTCTCTCCCAGAAGACTACGGCGTGGGACTGGTGTTCCTTCCTGCCAGCAGTACGGACCGGAAGCGCTGCGAAGAGGCATTCGAAGAGATTGTGGCCAATGAAGGTCAGCGCGTCTTGGGATGGCGCACCGTTCCCACGGACAATGCCCTCCTCGGCCAGACCGCTATAAATTCCGAGCCGGTGATCCGGCATGTTTTCATTGGCCGAGGTGCCAAACTGGCCGATGACATGGCCTTTGAGCGCAAGCTGTATATCATCCGAAAGCAGGCTGAACGCCTGATTCGTTATTCCGGCCACGCCTATGGCCGGCAGTTTTACATCGCCAGCCTTTCTCAAAAAACTCTGGTTTACAAGGGCATGCTTATGCCCGGCCAGTTAGAGGCTTACTTCCCTGATCTCTCCAGCCCTCTCATGGAAAGCGCGCTGATGCTGGTGCATTCCCGCTTCAGCACCAATACTTTCCCGAGTTGGGATCGCGCCCATCCCTACAGGTATGTGGCGCATAACGGAGAAATCAACACGCTGCGTGGCAACGTTAACTGGATGCACGCTCGCCAGGCCCGGTTCGCCAGCGAGCTCTTCGGTGACGACATGCACAAGGTTATCCCCGTCATTGACGAAGATGGGAGCGACTCCGCCATCTTTGATAACAGCCTCGAGCTCCTGGTCTTAGGTGGTCGTTCGCTTCCCCACGCCATGATGATGATGATCCCTGAACCCTGGGAGAACAACCCGGGAATGTCCGACGAGCGACGTGCCTTCTATGAGTACCACAGTTGTTTGATGGAGCCTTGGGACGGCCCCGCCTCTATCGCTTTCAGCGATGGCGTCTCTGTGGGCGCTATCCTTGACCGGAACGGCCTTCGCCCCTCCCGCTTCTATATCACCAAGGACGACCTGGTCATTTTGGCCAGCGAAGTTGGCGTTCTGAATATTCCTCCTGACCGGGTGCTCCAAAAAGGCCGCTTGCAGCCAGGCCGTATGATCCTTGTCGACACTAAGTTGGGCCGCATCATTGCTAACGATGAGATCAAGGACAAGATCGCCTCGGAACATCCCTACCGGCTCTGGCTAGACGAGCATGCGTTGGATCTGGACCACATGCCGAACACCGGTAAGGCTCCAGCAGCAGAGCCACTGCCATTGCTGCAGCGTGAGATAGCGTTTGGTTACACGTTTGAGGACTTGAAGATGATCCTCGCGCCCATGGCCAGGGATGGTAACCAGCCCACCGGCTCTATGGGTACGGACACACCGCTCGCCGTGCTTTCCAACAAGCCGCAGCTGCTCTATAACTACTTCAAGGAGCTATTCGCGCAGGTAACCAACCCTCCAATCGACTCCATCCGGGAGGAAGTTGTCACTTCCAGTATCATGCGATTGGGCTCGGAGGGTAATCTTCTAGACCCTAAGTCGATCAACGCGCGCACTATTAAGCTGAAACAGCCCATTCTCACCACGGAAGAGCTTGAGCGCCTTCGGAACGTGCGCGAGCCCGGTTTCAAGGCTGTTACCCTGCCAATCCTCTTTGAGGCCGCCCAGGGAGCCAAGGGCTTGGAACAGGCTGTGGACCAGCTTTGTGCGGCAGCCAGCAAGGCGATTGACAGCGGCGCCAATCTAATTATCCTTTCGGATCGCGGCGTCACTGCGAAACTGGCCCCTATTCCCGCTCTATTGGCAACGGCAGGCTTGCACCACCATTTGCTGCGCGCAGGCACTCGCACCCGCTGCAGCCTGATTGTCGAGTCGGCGGAGCCGCGGGAAGTGCACCACTTCGCGCTTCTCATTGGCTACGGGGCCAGCGCCGTGTGTCCATACCTTGCCTATGAAGCCATCGCCGATATGGTCAAGACCGGTTTGCTCACCGACATTGACGCCAAGGCGGCTGAGAAGAACTACGTCAAAGCCATTTCCAAGAGCATTGTTAAGACCATGGCCAAGATGGGCATCTCGACTATCCAGAGCTATCGTGGTGCTCAAATCTTTGAGGCCATTGGACTCAACCATGCCGTGATCGATAAGTACTTCACCTGGACTGCCTCACAGATTGAAGGCATAGGGCTGGACGGTATCGCGGCTGAAGCAATCATGCGGCATCACCAAGCCCTCTCCGAGCGCCAGTCCACTCCCACGTTGCAGACCGGCGGCCAGTACCAGTGGCGCCAGGACGGTGAGGAGCACCTCTTTAACCCAGAGACGATCCACAAGCTTCAGCTTTCTACTCGTACCAAGAACTACCAGGTCTTCAAGGAATACTCTCGGGCGGTCAACGACCAGAACGAGCGTTGGTTCACGCTGCGCGGGCTTTTCAACTTCAAGTCAACGCCCGTGCCCGTGCTCATTGAAGAGGTGGAACCCGTCGAGAACATCGTAAAGCGGTTTAAGACCGGTGCGATGAGTTATGGGTCCATTAGCAAAGAAGCCCATGAGGCGCTCGCCATCGCCATGAACCGCATAGGTGGACGAAGCAACACCGGCGAGGGTGGTGAAGACCCGGAGCGCTACAAGTTGGAGCCCAACGGTGATTCCAAGAATTCGTCAATCAAGCAGGTCGCTAGCGGCCGGTTTGGCGTTACCAGCTTGTACCTCACCCAGGCAAAGGAACTCCAGATCAAAATGGCCCAGGGAGCTAAGCCTGGTGAAGGCGGTGAGTTACCTGGGAACAAGATATATCCGTGGATTGCTAAGACGCGCCACTCTACGCCAGGAGTGGGACTCATTTCTCCGCCTCCACACCACGACATTTATTCGATCGAGGACTTGGCTGAGCTTATCTACGATCTGAAAAACGCCAACGAAAACGCCCGGATCAGCGTGAAGCTCGTGTCCGAAGTTGGTGTCGGCACGGTCGCTGCGGGCGTGGTCAAGGCTAAGGCTGACGTTATCTTGGTCAGCGGCCACGATGGTGGAACTGGTGCGTCACCTCTCTCCAGCATCAAACATGCAGGCACTCCTTGGGAGCTTGGACTGGCCGAGACGCAGCAGACCCTGGTGCTCAACAACCTCCGCAGCCGCGTGTATGTGGAGACCGATGGCCAGTTGAAGACCGGTCGGGATGTGGTCGTCGCTTGCCTCCTGGGCGCCGAGGAATTTGGATTCGCCACAGCTCCCCTGGTGACGCTCGGCTGCATCATGATGAGGGTCTGCCACCTCAACACCTGCCCTGTGGGCGTCGCGACACAAGACCCAGTGCTGCGCGCCAAGTTCGACGGCGACCCCCAATTCGTCGTCCAGTTCATGCAATTCATAGCTCAAGAAGTGCGCGAGTTGATGGCTGCTTTGGGCTTCCGCACCATCAATGAGATGGTTGGCCGGTCAGACATGCTTGAAATGGGCAAAGCCATCCAGCACTACAAGGCCCGCGGGATCGACTTGTCGCGAATCCTCTACCAGCCCAATGTGCCCGAGCACGTGGGGCGGTACCGCCAAATGGCACAAGACCACGCACTGGAAGGTTCCTTAGACAAGCGGACGCTTATGAAGCTTTGTGCGCCCGCTCTGGACCGCGGTGAGCCCGTACGCGCCACCATGTCCATCAACAACACTAATCGCGTTGTTGGCACCATTGTAGGAAGTGAGATTACCCGCCGCTACGGTGTCGTAGGACTTCCAGAGGACACCATTCGCTTGCACTTTAAGGGAAGCGCCGGCCAGAGTTTCGGCGCCTTCACCCCGCCGGGAATGACCCTCGTTCTCGAGGGCGATTCCAATGACTACATCGGCAAAGGCCTTAGCGGCGGAAAGATTATTGTCTTCCCCCCCGCTGGGTCGCCCTTCGTGCCGGAAGACAACATCGCTATCGGCAACGTGGCCTTCTACGGCGCCACCGCAGGCGAAGCTTACGTGCACGGCATGGCCGGCGAGCGCTTTTGCGTCCGGAACAGCGGTGTCCACGCCGTCGTCGACGCCGTTGGTGACCACGGTTGCGAATACATGACGGGTGGCTGCGTCGTGATTCTCGGTTCTACCGGCCGCAACTTTGCCGCGGGCATGAGCGGTGGCGTTGCCTATATCCTGGATCAGGACGGCACATTCCCCCAGCGCGTAAATACACAGATGGTGGATTTAGAGCACTTGGAAGATGACGATGAAATCAAACAGGTTCGCTCTATGGTGGAGCGCCACGCAGTCTACACTGGCAGCGAACGTGCCAAGAACATCCTCAAGCGGTGGGATGAGATGTTGCCCCACTTTGTGAAGGTAATGCCCAAGGACTACAAGCGGATGCTGAATGCCATTCGCCGCAACTCTTTGCAAGATATGACGGTTGATCAGGCGGTGATGGCCGCTTTTGAAGAGAACGCTCATGATGTCGCTCGAGTAGGCGGCCTGTAGAATTTAGGAGAGACCGAGAATTGGGTAAGCCTACAGGCTTCATGGAATTCGGGCGCGAACTACCTGCCTCCCGCTCGCCGCTCGTGCGCGTTAAGGACTGGAGCGAGTTCCACGAGCATATGGCGGAAAAAAAAATTCGAGAACAAGGCGCTCGCTGCATGGACTGTGGCACCCCTTTCTGCCATACCGGTAGCCTGCTCGCTGGCGCCGCCTCCGGCTGTCCCATTAACAACCTGATTCCTGAGTGGAATGACCTCGTCTATCGGGGTTTGTGGAAAGAAGCCCTCGATCGTCTCCTGAAGACGAACAATTTCCCTGAGTTTACCGGGCGTGTCTGCCCGGCCCCATGCGAAGGCTCCTGCGTGCTCGGCATCAATGAGGCACCAGTGGCGATCAAGACCATTGAACAGGAAATCATTGAAAAAGGCTTTGCCGAGGGTTGGATCAGGCCCAATCCCCCGGCTGTTCGGAGCGGTAAGAAGGTCGCCGTTGTGGGCAGCGGGCCCGCGGGTCTCGCCGCCGCTGACCAGCTCAACCGTGCCGGCCATCTCGTGACCGTGTTCGAGCGGGCCGATCGGCCTGGCGGTCTGTTGATGTACGGCATTCCTAATATGAAGCTGGAAAAAAGGGCGGTCGTGGAGCGCCGCCTTCGCCTCATGGAAGAGGAGGGCATCACCTTCCAATGCAACACTGAGGTTGGAAAGAGTTATCCAGCAGACAGGCTCTTAAAGGAATTCGATGCCGTCGTGCTCAGCACTGGCGCGACCAAGCCCCGTGACTTGCCGATAGATGGTCGCGGGCTTAAGGGCGTCTCTTACGCGGTGGACTTCCTGACGGCAAACACCAAATCTCTCCTGAATGAACACACCAACGGGGACTACATCAATGCCGGTGGCAAAGACGTCATTGTGATAGGCGGCGGCGACACCGGGACCGACTGCGTTGGAACCGTCATGCGGCACAATTGCAGGAGCCTCATCCAACTCGAAATCCTTCCTCAACCTCCCAATGAACGTCCAAGCGATAACCCCTGGCCTCAATGGCCCCGCATCTATCGAATGGACTACGGCCAGGAAGAGGCGGCTGCCCGCTTCGGCGCGGACCCTCGGCGATACTTGGTTACCGCCAAGCGATTCATTGGTGATGAGCGCAGCAACCTTAGCGGCATTGAAATCGTCCGTGTAGAGTGGGCCAAGGACGCATCGGGTCGCCTCAACCCCGTGCCTGTCGCGGGTTCTGAACAAGTCCTGCCTGCTCAGCTGGTTTTCTTGGCCATGGGATTCCTGGGACCGGAAGATGCCGTGGCTGGCCAGCTCGGCGTCGCCCGTGACGAACGCTCGAACTACAAGGCCGTCCACGGACGCTTCGCCACCAACATCCCAGGTGTCTTCGCCGCTGGCGATTGCCGTCGCGGCCAGAGCCTCGTCGTCTGGGCGATTAACGAAGGCCGGGGTGCAGCCCGAGAATGCGACCGCTTCCTGAGCGGCACGACCTCTCTTCCATAAAAGAGGCTGGGCTTTGGTGTGGGCGACTTCAATCCTATATGGCGGGATGAGGACTACGCTAAGAAGAGCCGCTTTGCCATGCTTACCGCTCCGCCTCTCTTTGTCTATTCCGTTGATCTTGCTGCAGACATTATCAGCGGGGGTGTCGACTCCTCACGCCTGAGCAATACATTTCGCTGTTCTATGCATCGGTGGACATGGAGTTCCACAAGACTATTTGGGTGGGTGACCGGCTGTATGCGCAAACCACGCCGATCGACGTCGTTCGGAAGGATACTCAGTCTCTTGGTCCCGTGTGCTTTGTTGCAGGCCGGACCCAGTACATCAACCAGCGCCATGAGGTGGTGGCCACGACTATCACGCAGTTTGCGCGTTTTGTGAACCCTGGCAAGGGTGTGCAGTACAACCGAGAAAGCAAAACAGGGGTGCCGGGGAATGAGGCGCCGGACCCCTTGGTATGGGAGCGCAAGGCTCGTGGTGGTCAGACCAGGCACTGGGAAGATGTGCATAAGGGGGGGAGCAGCTCCCGGACGTTAAGAAGGGCACTTTTACTCTCACAGAGATGTTCAATTTTAGTCTGTGTGTGCTATCCCCCAGTCGTCCAACGCGCAAAGCAATAGAGGAGGCTGGCACCATAGACTTTGGGGGTGGAGGCCGTGCTGATCCTGGCTATGCCCAGAGGAGCCGGGCGCAGCAAGGGCAGTTTGACTACGGCCCGCAGCGGGTGTGCTGGGTCAGCCAAGTGGTAACGGATTGGATGGGCGATAACGCTACGCTCAAGAAACTGAAAGTGGCAGTCCGCCATCCCAATATTGTGGGGGACACCAACACGGTGAAGCGCAAAGTCCGGAACACCTATGTTGAGAATAGTGAACATCTGGCCGATATTGAGGTGGCGAACAAAAACCAGTCTGGTCTCGGAACTGCCATCGGCATCGCTACCGTTGCTTTGCCAAACAAAGCCTAAGGTGGCATAGCTCTAGCGTCTTGGAGAGGGCACACGTGTTGTGCTCTCCCCTTTTCTGGTGGTTCGCTTGCCAGTTGCTTATTGGCCACCTTTGGAAGTATCGTCCGCTAAGCGCTTTTGTGCTAGACTGCGCCACATTGGTAATTTCCTATGGACAAGAAATAGATGAGCGAGCCGGAGACCCAGCTTCCAGCCCCCAAGGCTGCTGAGCCCTCCCTTGTCAAACGCATCGGAGGGTCAGTCGGCAAAGCCGCGGAGTCCCTCCGATATCGGAACTTCCGCCTTCTCACGCTGGGCTCTCTGTCTCTGGGATACGGACAGTGGTTCCAGTCCATTGGTCTTATGTGGCTTGTGCTGACCATGTCCCACTCGCCGGTTCTCTCTGTGAGCGTGGCGGCTTTGCGGGGTGTTCTTGCCATCGCTGTTTCGCCCGCAGGCGGATGGATCTCAGACCGGTACAACAGGAAAGCGGTCGTCGCCTGGAGTACGGCTCTGGCGAGTGGGCAGGCCCTTATTCTCTGTGCCTTGGTACTGACGGGCCACGCCAACTATTGGGTAATCTACGGGTTCACGGCGTTGGAAGGAATTTCTCAGGGTATCTATGGGCCAGCCCGGCAAGCTCTCGTATTCAGCGTCGTTCCCCGCGAGAGTTTGCCAAACGCAGTGGCTTTGAACTCCATGTCACAGAATCTTGCTCGAGTCACCGGGCCGGTCATAGCCGGTATGGTCATCGGTTTCTGGGGCAACGGATGGGTCTTTGCTCTGCTGGCCCTATCCAGGATCATCGCTTCTCTGTGGACTATGCAGATCAGCGCGGTAGCGCAGCAGCAGGCCAGCAAGCACGAGTCGGCGTGGGCCAGCACCACGGCCGGATTCCGCTATGCCATCAAGGACAAGACCGTCGGCAGCGTCATCATTCTCCAGCTCATACTCTCCTTGCTCATCCTGCCATACGTGCAGCTGCTTCCGTTCTTCGCGGACGAGGTCTATCACCAGGGCGCGCAAGGGTACGGCATTCTGACTACATTTGTCGGATGGGGCTCCCTTGTTGGCCTGAGCACGCTGGTCTTTATCGGACGCGTGAAGCGAAAAGGCCTGCTTGCGCTGGGTACCCTCCTTGCCTACGCCATCTTCGTCATGGCTTTCTCCCGCTCAACGGTATTCAGTCTCTCGATTGCCATTCTCGTCTGTGCTGGCTTTTCTCTATCAATCTTTATGGCTATGGAACAAACGCTACTCCAGCTCCTCACGCCAGACGATATTCGGGGAAGAGTCTTTGCACTTTCACAAATGGGACAAGGCTTCCAACCGGTCGGCACCTTCCCTATGGCGTACGCAGCCGAGCAGATCGGCCTCGCCAACGGGGTGACCGCGTTCATGGCCATGGCGGTTGTTGCTACCTTGGCAGTCGCGGCCTTTTCCTCCAAGTTGCGGGCAACCCGTGTATGAACCGTAGCAGGCTGGGGTAGAGGTCGTATATGGTCGCGCCACTGGACGGCATCAAGGTTATTGATCTATCGCGCCTTGCTCCCGGCCCCTTTTGCACTATGATTCTTGGCGACCTTGGCGCCGAGGTTCTTCGGGTCGAAGAGCCCGGTGGCGGAGCTATGGCGGCCTCTCGCCCTCGACAGGATCCAATTGCGATACGACGAGCGGCGGCATTCAGTGCCGTTAACCGCAATAAGCGGAGTATTACCCTGAACCTCAAGCACCCAGAGGCGCGCACGGTGTTATACCAACTCTGTCAAGATGCCGACGTCTTTGTGGAAGGATATCGGCCTGGCGTCGTGAAGCGCCTTGGTTGCGATTACGAGACGCTCCATGCTATCAACCAGCGCCTGATTTACTGCTCGCTATCCGGCTACGGCCAGACTGGGCCGTACCAGGGTCTCGCCGGCCACGATATCAACTACATTTCCTTCGCTGGGATGCTGGGCCTCATGGGTCCTGCAGATGGTCCCCCAGCCATCCCCCTCAATATCGTCGCCGATATGGCAGGCGGGGGTATGCACGCAGCCATAAGCATCCTGGCTGCCCTCCTAGCGCGCGGTAAGACGAGCGAGGGGCAGTATGTGGACGCGGCCATGCTGGACGGTGTGTTCTCCATGCTGCAAAGTGTTACCTCCGCGTTCCTGTCAACGGGGCGCGTGCCCACCAGGGGCAGCGAGTCGCTCAGTGGTAGCCTGCCGCACTACAACGTGTATGAGTGCGCTGACGGCAAGTACCTGTCTGTGGCCGCGTTGGAGCCTGACTTCTGGCAAACCCTGTGTACTGCCATGGGCCGTGAGGACTTCATTCCACACCAGGGCGACGAGGCACAGCGCACAGAGCAGTTCTCTTTCTTCCGCCGCACGTTCAAGACGCGCACCCGTGATGCATGGTTTGACCTGCTCTCTAGGGCCGGCGACAGTGCGACGGCCAAAGTATTAAGCATGGATGAGGTGGTTACTGACCCACAGGTTCGTGCCCGTGGCCTCGTGGCCGAGGTCGGCGTCGTCAATGGCGAGACCGTCCGCCATCCCGGCATAGCGTACAAGCTTTCAGCCACGCCGGGGAGCGTCCGGAGCCTGGGTGTCCCGCGGGGCGAGCATACCGATGAGGTGCTTAAAGAGATGGGCTACTCGTCAGAGCGTGTGCGGGTGATGAGAGATCAGGGTGTAGTGGAATAGCCACGGACGGGACGGGAATCACGCGTAGCAAGACTCCCCAGCGTTGCCCAACAAACCTCTCGGCTTCAGTTATATGGGCCATGTACTTGGTATAAGCTGAAAAGTGAGGCATTCCGTGAACAAACTCAGTGCAATACAATCCATACCAATACCGCACGGAAATAGGCTGGCATGATCTGATTATTCCCGCACAATTCTGAGCTTTTGTGATACGTTGCATATACTAATCGCTGGAGAGGGAAGTATGCAGAAGACGACGAAGGGAAAATCTCGACAGAATGCCAAAGCTGTGGCGCCTCAATCACGCCGCGCTACTCCCCGAATCCCCAGCGAGGCTGAAGCGCGTGGCTATCTGAAAGACCTCAGCAACTGGGGTAGATGGGGCAAGGAAGATACATTAGGTACTCTGAATCTTATCTCTCCCAAGAAGCGGGTGGACGCCTCGCGGCTGGTTAAGGAGGGGACGACAGTCAGCCTGGCCAGGCAGATCAAGAAGGAGACGGCGCCTGACATCACAACCCCCTTCCAACACTTCATGACTGGCACAGGCGAGTCGTTTGCTAATAAAAAAACTCCGCCAGGGTCTATGCAGGGGGCAGGTGACTTCTATGGCATTGCGTACCACGGGTATTACTACACCCACTTGGACGCGCACAGCCACGTTTTCTCTGACGGCAAGCTGTACAACGGAATGCCTGCGGAGATGGTGACATCGCGGGGCGGCGCTGGCGCAGGCAGCGTTGAGGCCGCTCACAGTGGCGTGGTCACCCGCGGCGTGCTGCTAGATGTTCCAAAGATACGCGGAATCAAGTGGCTGGAGCCAGGTCAGGGCGTTTTCCCGGAAGACCTGGAAGCCGCTGAGAAAGCGGCTGGCGTGCGCGTAAGCGAAGGGGACGCACTGCTGGTCAGGGTTGGACACTGGAAGAGGCGCACGGAGCTTGGCCCCTGGCCGTTGACTCAGGGCTGGGCCGGGCTACACGGCGCTTGTCTGCCCTGGCTTCGGGAACGCGGCGTGGCTTTGATAGGGAGTGACAGCGCCAATGACGTAGTCCCCAGTGGCTACCCTGGCTTCTCTCGCCCAATCCATGAAACAGGAATCGCCAAGATGGGCTTATGGCTCTTGGATGACTGCGATTTTGAAGAGCTCGTGGCCACTTGCGAGCGGCTGCGCCGATGGGAATTCCTTTTCAGCCTGGCGCCCCTCAGGGTCGTGAACGGCACCGGTTCTCCCGTAAATCCCCTTGCAATTTTCTAGTCCTCTGGATTTGGTCCCTGAACTAGAGATCGTGCAGCGCAAAATAACCGGGAAGGAGACTTAACGGTATGAGCCAAAGTGACATCCTTTCCCACCTTCGCGTCCTGGATGTGAGCGACGGTGTTGCTGGGGCGCATTGCACCGCGTTACTGGCCAGCTTAGGCGCAGAAGTCATTAAGGTAGAATCCCCGCAGGGAGACCCCTCACGCCAAGTCGGGCCTTTCCCCAAAGATCTGCCACACCCTGAGCGTAGCGCTCTGTTTCTTTATGAGAATGTCGGGAAATTTGGAATAACCTTGGATATGCATACCAAGGATGGTATCAGGGAATTTGCCCAACTGGCGCAGCAATCTGATGTCATCGTAGAGAGTTTTGCGCCTGGCGCTCTCCAGCAGTTGGGGCTTGGATACGGGCTACTCGCACAGCACAATCCGCGGTTGGTGCTGTCATCTATCACGTGGTTTGGCCAGAGCGGCCCGTATCGGGACTGGGCAGGCGGGCCAATGGTCACCTTTGCCGCTGGTGGCCTTATGCGGCTCGCAGGCGAGCCAGGCCGGACACCGTTGCACCTGCCATCCTACGTACTGGAGCGCATTGTCGGTATCAGCGCTTTTACCGCTACGCTTGCCGCTGCGCACGTCGCTGGGCTCACAGGCAAGGGACAAGAAGTCGATGTCTCGTTTGTTGAGACTGTGGCAAGCATCCACGAATTTACCGTTCCTGCTTATATCACCAAGGGGCAAATAGTCAACCGCGTCGGCAACTACGCCCTTTCCTGGTCAATCGTGCCCTGTAAAGACGGCTTTCTTGGCTTTAACGCCGTGTCCGCCAGCAATCGATGGGACCGGCTATGTGAGCTGTTGGAAATGCCCGACCTGCGGACGGACCCTCGCTTTGCCGATAGCGGCGCGCGGAATCGCAACGCCGATGAGTTATTCGTCGTCCTTCTGGAATGGGCCAAGGACAAGCCTAAGGACGAGGTGTTCACCAGGGCGCAACGTTCAGGCCTTGCCATAGGAGTCGTGCAAGATGTGGATGAGGCTTTCGCCATGGAACAGTTGCGCGCCCGCGCGTTTTTTGTTCCTGTAACGCATCCAGAAGTAGGCACCCTTGAGTATCCAGGATTTCCTTTCCACGTAACGGATCCAACTACACCACACAACGCGGAACAGCACCAGGCCTCGGCACAGCCAATGGGCGGTCGGTTTGCCGAGCGACCCCTGAGAGCGCCTTTACTTGGTGAACATAATGCCCTTGTCTCCTCTCGATTGCGTTAAGCATCAGTCAATCAAGGGAAAACCAGGTAGGGACGGTTCGCACGAGCCAGCGCGCCAGGATAAAGGAGATGTGTGATGCCACAAGCGCTTGAGGGCATTCGCGTACTCGACTTGGGCATTGCCTGGGCGGGTGCCCATTGCACAAAAATACTGGCGGACATGGGCGCCCAGGTGATTCGTATTGAATCCCCCACCGAGCCAAATCTGCGCGGCCCAGCACGCCCTGCACCTGGCTTTGGCATGTACCCTAAGAATGATCCTGGGCCGCGTCCTTGGAACCGCGCTGGTGGGTTCAATGAGCGCAACCGCAATAAGGTAGGCATCTGTCTTGACTTGGGAACTGAAGAAGGCCAGAAGATTTTCCATCGCCTTGTGGCCATTAGCGATGTGCTAGTGGAAAACTATAGCTCCCGTGTCGTGGCCAAGCTGGGCTTCGGCTACAAAGTGCTCCAGCCCGTCAATCCCTCCCTCATTCTGCTGTCTATGCCCGGCATTGGTCGAGAAGGCCCCATGCGAGACAATGTTTCCTATGGCCCCACGCTTGAACAGATGTCTGGTGCTGCGTCCATTGAGGGCTACGTGGATGGTCCGCCTCAGCTCTCAGGCGCCCTCTACCCTGACCCGACAAGCGGCATCCTAGGCGCGGGGGCTATTTTGGCAGCGCTCGAACGCCGCCGCCGCACGGGGCAGGGTGCCTACATAGAGATGCCTCAGCTTGAGACAACTGTAGGGTTGATCGGCGAAGTGTTCTTGGACTACCAGATGAATGCTCGAAAGCCACGGCGGACTGGCAATACACGCGCCAGTGCGGCCCCCCATGACGCATTCCCCTGCCTTCCCTCTGCTGGGCCTGACGGCGCCGAACAAGAGGGCTGGGTCGCTATTTCCGTGTCCAGTGACCAGGTGTTCCAGCATCTGTGCGCGGTCATCGGTCGACCAGAACTGGCGGCCGATAGCCGGTTCTCCACGCCAGCTGCCCGCCATGAACGTGAAGAGGAATTGGCGGAGATCATTTCCGCTTGGACAAAGACACAGCCGCAACGCGCGGCAATGGAAACCCTCCAGGGAGCCGGAGTGCCTGCCGGCGCCTTACTCTCCGCGCCAGAACTGCTCAGCGATCCCCACCTGACCGAACGCCACTTCTTTGAGATCAGCCATCACCCTGAAGCTGGTAGCTTCCCGGTCCCCGGGGTGCAATTTAAGCTCTCCGCCACGCCGGGCAGCGTGCGCACCCCTGCTCCTACGCTCGGGCAGCACAACGGGTGGGTTCTGAGCGAACTGCTAGGCTTTTCATCCGCGGAGATAGCTTCTCTGAATGCAAGGCGGATTGTTACCACGATTCCTACAGACGCGGTGACGGAGCCAGGAGCACCTAAGGGCTGAGGTCACTATGAATGGCGCGTGGATTTTTGCTCCCTCACGACCTTGTCGCAGGTAGCGCTTGGCCAGAGTGCGGAACAAAGGTGTCAGGGTTCACCTGCTCAAGAAGGGTTCCATCTGCCTCTTCGACGAAAAGGCGATATCGCGCATTTAAATAGGTAGCTGGCATTCTGTTCCAACGCGATATATGATTGGTTTCAATCGGGGAAGGAGGAAAGGCGAAAAATTATGTTCTTCATGCATTTCACAGAGAAACCTTGGCAAGACGACAGAACTGAGCGTGTAGGCCAGAACGACTTCGACTTGGAACTGAGCAACGGTTTCTATGACCCAGTGTTGGGCAACAAGCTCTATAACCGCTACATTGACGAAGATATTTTCTGTGAAGAGATGGGCTTTGACGGCCTCATGCTCAACGAGCACCATAGCACGCCAGGCTGCATGCAAGGTGTCACCAACGTTGGGTTGTCCATCTTGGCCCGCGTTACCAAGAAAATCAAGTTGATTCCCCTTGGGAACATTCTCCCTGCTTGGGATGACCCCATGTGGCTCGCGGAACAGCTAGCCATGATCGACGTGATTTCCGGCGGCCGCTTGGTCTCCGGCTGGGTGCGTGGTACTGGCCGGGAGCACGTGGTGCACAACACGCATCCCCCGTCCAACTGGGAGCGGTTCCAAGAGGCACACGACCTCATCATCAAGACCTGGACAACACCTGGGCCGTTCCGCTGGGAAGGGAAGCATTTCCAGTACCGGTATGTGAACCCCTGGGTCGTGCCCTACCAGAAACCCCATCCGCCTATCTGGATTCCGGGCACAGCAAGCCGTGCCACCGTGGATTGGGCTGCCAAGAACGGGTTCCCGTACATCATCTTGGGGGCCGAGCTGGAAGCGACAAAGAGCACGTTTGCGTACTACCACACCGCGGCTGCGGAGTATGGGTTCAAGACGGGTACCCAGCACAATGGGGAGCTCATCAAGGTCCACTGTGAAGCCACAGAAGAGAAGGCTGACGAGGTCGGACGGAAATTCCTGGGCGGAGTCCGGAATCCTTTCCTGCTTGGTAATGAAGGGCGTGTGAAGTCGTGGGTGCAAGCCCTCCCAGGGCTGTCACCGAGGAAAGCGGCTGAGAGGATCGAAACGGGCATCGGTCCAGTTGGCCGCGGCGGTCCGGCCGGTGGCGCACAGTCAGCCTCATACGAAGAACAGTCCGCAAAATACTTGATCATCAGCGGCACACCCAAAACCGTTATTACCAGGGTGAAACATGTGATGGAGCAGACGAGGCCTGGTACCCTGCTCCTTTGGGACGGCGAAGGGGCCATGAACCATGAGGACCACATGCGCAGCCTGAAACTCCTGGGGACGGAAGTCCTGCCTGCGCTGCGTGACTATGCAAAAGAACTGGGCATCGTTGGCCCGTTTGACACGAATCCGGTTGCCGGTATGACCCGCGGCTTGGTCCCAGAGGCGGTAACGGCTCGCTAGCCTCCGCGGTTTTTGGCATGGGATATTCCAAAACGCGCTATGAGCTAGTGTCGTAGCACAAAAAGGGGTTCTAGATGTTAAATCCCGTCCGGCGCCCTATACCCATTCTGCTTGTTGGCATTCTAGCGCTCGTTTTTGCCTTAGCCTGTTCAAAAGCAGCAGCCCCTGCAGCAACGCCTTCACCTGCGCCATCGACTACCCCATCGCCCACGGCTGCGCCCGCCCCGGCCACTGCGCCCGCGGCAATTACGGCGCCACTGGCCTCCGCAGGAGTGTTCGCGGTCGATCCGCGGTCAGACGAGCCGGGGTCTACCATGCCGCAAGAGGTCTTGAAGTACAACTACACCAAGCTGCCCATGTGGACAAAAGCGAAGTACGGCGGCGAACGCGTCGGAAACGGGGGAACGTATAGCATCCTCCAGCAAAACCCGTTCACGTCCTTTAGCAAGCGCAACATCTTTGCGGGCATGTTCATCATGATTGACGCCGGGACGTGCAGCTCCATTGGGCGGACGGACTTCTCTGAGTGCAATGGCGTCCGTAACAACGCCCTTGTTGGCACGCTGGTGCCTGGTCTGGTGGAGAAGTGGGAGCGGCCAGACCCGCTGACGGTGGTTCTTACCCTACGGCAGGGGGTGCTCTGGCCCAACTTGCCACCCATGAACCTCCGCCCCAACCGGAATGTCACCGTGGAAGATATGAAGTGGTACTTTGAAACGCAGAAGAATGAAGGCGTCTACCGGGACACCTTCGCATTGGTGGACACCTTTGAGGTCGTCGACAGCCGGACGTTGCGTCTGCGTTTTGCCCAGCCTCACTCCACCTTCATTCAGATGCTGGCCAACTACGGCCTTGGCATCATCCCCAGGGAATGCTACGAGGATAAGGCGGGATGCCTGGCCAAGCGTCTCATCTCCCCAGGTCCGTTCATCTATGATGAAGCGGGTTCCGAGCCTGGTAACAAAGTGATCTACAAGAAGAATCCCGAATTTTGGCTCAAAGGACTCCCCTACCTGGACCAACTGCGGACGATCCGGGTCACGGATTTGGCGGCACAGCGGGCGGCCTATATCACGGCGCAGTTCGATCAGTTCGCGGTATATTCGCCGCGAGAGCGCGATCAGCTTCTGAAGGAAACGCCGGCTTCGCAAGTCCAAACACAGTATTGCTCCTGCGGGTCTGCCCATTTTCAGATGCGGATGGACCAAGCGCCGTTGAACGACGTGCGTGTCCGCCGTGCGCTGTCCATGGCCATGGACAGGCCCAAGGCGTGGTTAGCTGGCAACGACGGCTACAACGCCATGGGTTCACCGATGGCGTTCGACTTTTTGGGCCTCAACCTCTTCGTCAGCCTGAAAACTGCGGGCCCATACAACCAGTACAACCCTGCGGAAGCAAAACGGCTCCTTGCTGAAGCTGGCTATCCAAGCGGTTTTGCGATCACTGTTAACATAGCAAATAGTGGAGCCAGCACCCAGTACGGAAGCGTCGAGATGGTTACTTCGTTACAACAGGACTGGGCCAAGGTCGGTGTGACCTTGCAACTAAAACTCATTGACGCTCAGGCGGAAGCTGGTTTGAGGCGCGACAAGAAATGGGATGGCATGCTGTTCAGTCAGTGCTATGACTGTAACGCCACTGACCCGGACAGCTACTTCCTCGTCGGCTATTCCAAGAGTGTCCGGAATTTGCAGGGGATCAATGACCCCATCATCGACGATATGTACCTGAAAGCCCGTTCTGAGGTGGACCCCAAGAAGCGGGAGCAGATCTACTGGGACTTCAACAACCGCATGTTTGACCAGATGTATGGTATGCACTTTGGCAATCCTAGCGGCTTTGAGTTTTTTGCCCCATGGCTCAGGAACGCCTCAAGCCATGTGTGGGCCTACGCTAGTATCACCAACTTTGCCAGTTGGGTCATGTGGATTGATCCCGACCTCATGAAGAAATAACCTGAAGCGCGCTAGGTGTGGCTGGCGAACTACGGGAAGCTGCCAAAAGGCCGGCACTGAAGGAATTCAGTGCCGGCCTTTAATTGCTGGCGGTTGTTTACGCGGCGGGCGTCGTGCCAACCTTGTGGCTTTGGGCGTAATGTGCCTCTCTTCTCGACCAATAGACTGTGCGTGAGGCTTTCGCGCCATGAAAGCCCTAGGGTTTCGTGTACTCGCTTTCTATGTGCCAGCGTGGAAGCGAATATCTAGGGAAATGGATATAAATAAAATGGACGCTACTTGTTAGCAGCAGCCAGCCACGGCTTCACAGGCTCCAGATCAAACGGGTGGTCGAGCTGTACCAGAAAGAGCTGAACGCCTGCCTTAAGGTACTCATCCACTCTGGAGACGGCGCTGGGCGGAAGGTTGGTCGAATGCTCAATGTCAGCCGGGTTTCGGCCTACTTTTTGGCACCAATCATCAAGAAGCCCGCTCCTCCGAGCGTACTCTTCTGGCGTGCCGCCAAAGTTGCAAATGTCCGCATATTGCGCGACAAGCCGGAGAGTAACTTTTTCGCCGCCGCCGCCAATGAGAATGGGCAGCGGGCCTACCGGCGGGGGATTCAGTTTGGCAAGTCGGCTCTTAATGACCGGGAGAACCTCTCGGAAGTATTTGAGGCGGCTGGCCGGCGTGCCGAATTCGAAGCCGAACTCCTGGTAATCACGCGCACTATTTCCGGCGCCAAGCCCTAAGTTAAACCGGCCGCCGCTGAGATGGTCAATGGTGCGGGCCATGTCAGCGATAAGGCTTGGATTACGGTAGCCCACGGAGCTGACCATGGAGCCAATACGCGCGTGGCTTGTCTCACAAGCCATCGCCGCCATCAAGGACCAGCATTCAAAGTGGGAACCAGCCGGGTCACCGGAGAGGGGATAGAAATGGTCCCACGTTGTGATGCAGTCCACCCCAAGTTGATCAGCCCCCTTCCAGGCCGTGCGAAGCGCCTGGATGGTGGTGTGCTGCGGGCGTAAATGTACCCCAACTTTGAATCGAGCCATACGTGGGCCATTGTAGCAGACCTTGTTGGCAATGAGACCGCTCGTGAAGCCGTCGCTCTGTGGCCCTAGAATCACGGTCTCGTTGTCATTGCTCTCCAAATAGCTTTCCCGCTCAGGTGGTTTGGTGTCTATACCTGTTCTCCCCTTCCTTTTAGGGAAGGTGAGTTAGAGGGATTAGGTGGGCAGGGCGGCGATGGCCTGCCGCCAGCAGCAGCACGTTTTCCTCTGGCAAAAGCATGAGAGATTCTGAGTGGCAATGAGCCGTAGCGAAATCCGACTGCGCCCAGTAAGACGAAGCATGCCTGAAGCAGACGTCGCAGACCCCGAGTTAGGTCGAGGGGAGCCGAAGCCGAAGGAAATCTGCGGGCGGGGAAACACACGGTTTTTGAGGCAAAATAGGCCAAAATGCGAATTGTGAGGCAAGCCGATAAGAAGGGGATTTAGTCCCTACGTCTCAAGAACGAATTCTAGCATAGCAATGGCCATTAACACTGGAATGAGTCGCGAGAAATAATGATCTTGGGCTTGCACAGAAATTGGCCTGAAAATGGGATTTGTTGTGCAAAGCCTGATCGTCTTGACAAGTCGCTTCAGCAATCACTAGGATGGCGCGAAACTCGAAGTACGGCAAAAATTGGGGAGGGATTGAACATGGTAGTTGGATGGGCCATCGAAGGTCTGGGTGGATGGGCCGATCATACGGTCGCTCCCGCGCTTAAGCAGGCTAAGAATACGAAGCTGGTTGGCGTGGTCAGCAGAGATCTGGCCAAAGCTCAGAAGTTCGCGAAGTACCACGAGATTACGAATGCATATGACAACTTGGGGGCCTTACTCAACAACAAGGATGTCAACGCTATCTACGTGGCTACCCCAAACAGCTTGCATGCAGATTCGGTCGTGGCGGCTGCGCAACGCGGCATTCACGTCATGTGCGCAGTGGCGATGGCCGTCACCGAGGAAGACTGCGTCAAGATGGTGGATGCCTGCAAGAAGTACAACGTGCGGCTAGGCGTGGACTTCCAGACCCGCTGGCATCCGGCGTTCCGCGCGCTGAAGCAGACTATTGCTGATGGCACAATTGGCCAGGTAGTGACTGCCCGCGTGCAGCTGTCCAGCGCAGGGGCTCAGTACCGCCCGCGCCAAGCCTGGCGTGTGCCCAACGATGGTGTTGACGGCGACAACATCATGCCAAGAACAGGTGGAGGCCCGGCGCATCCGGACGCGTGGCAGCGCAACCTGGCCATGCGTGGAGCGGGCGTACTCTCCGGGCGCGGCATGTTTGGCACGGACATGCTTCGCTTCCTCTTCGGCGACTTTACTGAGGTGAGCGCCATTTCGAACGTGGCGACCGCGCCGCGTAACCAGGAGACGTTTGTTGTGGCTAGCGTGGCGTTCAAGAACGGCGTGGTGGCCAACTACGATTCTGCGGATAGCACGCCATTCCCGGACAACTCGGTCACTGTCTATGGCACCAAAGGCACCGCCATAGCTACTGGGCTCCAGACTTCTCACGCGGACGGCACGCTGGAAGTGAAGACGGACAAGGGCCGGCTGTTCCGTGAATTCTTTGGGTACAACATGTATCAGGATGAGTTTGAAGCGTTCAACGAGTGCATTGCCACCGGCAAGGACCCGGATCCGTCCGGCGTAGATGGCTGGCGTGAGCGGCAGATGACTCTGGCCATTCGTGAATCAGCGGTCAAGGGAACGGCGGTCAAAGTCAAGATCTAACCCGCAAGCTATGGTCTCGGCCGGCGCCTACCGAACAACCAAAGCCGAAGGGAAAGGGGGTGGTATCCATGCCAACAGTGCTCTATGAAAAGAAGGGCCACGTCTCCTATGTGACACTCAACCGGCCAGAGGTCCTTAACGCCATTAACTCAGAGATGCGTGAGGAGCTCGAGCAGGTATGGTTCGATTTCGAGCAGGACCCGGACGCATGGGTTGCCATCATGACCGGCGCGGGCCGCGGCTTCTCCGCTGGTGGTGACCTGCGGGCTCGCGACCGCGGAGCGGCCCCCACGAGGCCTGCGCATAGCTACAGCCACAGGGACGTTATGAAGCCCATCATCTGCGGCATCAATGGCCCGGTCCGGGCGGCGGGTATGGACATGATGCTGCCGTGCGACATCCGTGTCGCCGCAGATGTCGCAACCTTTGGCATGACCATGACCAGCTGGGGTGTCATGGCCTCCACCGGAGCCTCGCAGCTCCCGCGCTCCATTAGGTGGGCGAATGCTATGGAGTTGCTTATGACCGCGGAGCCTATCAACGCCCAGGAGGCCTATCGCATTGGCCTGGTGAACAAGGTGGTGCCCCTGGAGAAACTGATGGAGACGTGCGACGAGTACGCGGCGAAGATTTTGCGGAACTCCCCGACCGCTATCCGCCTGACGAAGGAAGCCGCCGTGCGCGGCAGAGACGCTACCCTGGCGGAGAGCTTGCACATCGGTTCCATGCTGGGACGCTACTCTGGGACAACTGAGGACTCCAAGGAAGGGCCAAAGGCGTTTACAGAAAAGCGTAAGCCCAACTGGAAGAACCACTAACAGCCTCATTGTGGTGTTTTGCACGCTGTATCTTGGACAGGCATGCAGAACACACCCAAAGGCCAGGAACATTTGCAAAAGTTTCGATTTTTTGCTGACTAAAGCCAATCAAAACTGAAAAAATGGAAAAGGGGGGACGCGAGAGCCGTTCTCTCGGTTCTGGCTAGAGGCCGGCCAGCCTTAGGCCCGCGTCTTGGCTCGTGCTCGTGTCCCGGTTTCGGGCAGGGTAAATGCGACAATAGTCATCAGCACAGGGAAGAAAATCAACGCAAGAAGTCCTGCCTTAAGCGATCCGGATAAGGTCGCAACGATACCGGTCAAGAGTGGACCACCTAGAATCCCCAACGTGACAACCGTACGCATGACAGACTGGCCCATTGCTATATCAGAGGGACTCGTGTCGGGGAGTTCAAATGGGATGCTTTGGAGCGCAGGGAAAGGCGACCATGCGACGAAGCCCACGACCACCGCCGTGGCAAGCAGTGCTTGCCAGGATAAGGGTGAAAGCAGAAGAAAATAAAGGAAAGGGAGCAGCACGCCGCTGGGGATAATGGTCGGCTTCCGTAGCCCTATCTGGTCGGACAGGTATCCCATAGTCACAGTGGCTAATATTCCGCCTACCGATAGACCGCCTACGATAAGACCAGCCATCGAAAGGGAGAACCCGCGAGATTCCGTCAGGTAGCTGGGCAGAAACAAGATAAACGTTGTCCATGTAATTGCAGTGCTCCATTGAGCAAGTCCAAGGAGAAAGTACTCCTTTCGCTTGAAGACTTTTTTCAGTGAGCTCCAGCCGCCGCCTCTGGTCACAGCACTCAAATATCCGGAAGTAGGGTGCTCTTTTCCTGTAAGGGCCCAAAAGCAGGCCAACACCAGCACGGCCATCCCAGTGACAATGTAGACTTGCCGCCAGTTGCCTATGAGCCCCAGCAGCACAGGCACCAAGATGGTCCCCGCGCTTTGGCCGGTATTGGATAGCCCCATGCTGAAGCCCATAACGGTCGCGAACTCACGTCTTGGTATCCACTGTAGCCGTAGCAAGGTGAGGGGGATTTGCAAGGAGGAATTCACCACCGTAAACAGCACTATCGCTATCGATAGCGATAAATAGCTCTGGACGAAGCCGGTCGCCAATAAAATGACGCCCACTAAGAAAAGAAAAGAACCGTATACCCACTTTGGGCTAAGTTTCACCAGCACCAGGGAAGAAGGAATAATCGTGAGCGCCACAGCCAGTTGACTGGCGCTGCCAAGCCAGCCTGCCTGAAGCAGCCCAAAGCCTAAATCTTTGCGCATTGCGGGGAGCAAGACGCCCAAAGGCAAGAGCAAAATCATCTGAGTATGGATCCATGTACTGCCAATAATAACCCAGCGGTACCCAGATGGTTTGCTGGATTCTGCAGAGGTAGACGTTTCAGAAATTTTGTTGAGCATAGTGAAGTCTCTGCCTTACGCGTTTCGAGTGGAGTGATTCCAGCAAATCCGCCAAGACTGCCACATCATGCTTCGCAGCAAGGCCAGCGCTCCTGCCGAAGCCCATTGTACAGGCCTAGAGCACTACTGCAGACGGCCTTGGGTAGGTGATAGCCAGTTCATCAGCATCCAGGCACTGAGGCAACTTAGCGCTCAAGCTACGGGATAGTGAATGCAGTACACTGCATTCCGCATTGTAGGAGGCAGAACATGACTGAAGTCAAACGGACACCGGATGGAAAGATTGTGCCGGCCCCAACTCCCGATGACGTTCTCTACCGCACTAAGGACGGGGCTGCATGGATCGCGCTGAACCGGCCGGACGTCCTCAATGCTATCAGCAAGAATGTGCTGCGCCTGTTGTACAAGGCCCTTGAGCGTGCGGATGCCGACCCCGCTGTGAGAGTCGTCATTCTCACCGGGGAGGGACGGTCGTTTAGCGCCGGAGGGGATCTCAATTCCGCTCGTTACTATCCCGATGCAGATCCAGCGCCAACCTCGCTCGAGGTCCAGATGAAGATATGGGGGCTTTCAAAGCCAGTCATTGCGATGGTTCGAGGCCATGCCTTGGGCCAGGCGTGCGAGCTGGCGGGTGTCTGTGATATGACCATTGCCTCCGAGGACGCGCAGTTCGGCGAAATACAGATTAGGAATGGCTCGCTGCCGCCTGTGCTCATCACGCCATTTCTCGTGACGCTAAAGCATGCGAAGGAGATCCTGCTCTTGGGCGATGTCCTGAGCGCCACTGAGGCCGCGCGAGTGGGACTCGTGAACAAGGTGGTGCCTTCTGACAAGCTCCAGGCTGAGACTGAGGCACTGGCCCGCAAGTTTGCTGCCCTATCGCAGCATGCGGTGAAGATGAATAAGGCGCTCATCAACCGGGTGTATGAGCTAGCCCACATCCAGAAAGCAATGGACTATCGGGATGACCCCGCGATAGCTGCGGCGCTGGAAGCGGGCAGGGCTGATGCTCTGACACAGGAGCGCCGCAAGACCCTGCAAGAACAGGGATGGGATGCCTTCAAGGAATCACGGGACAAGGAATATAAATAGTATTCCAGTCTAGGCGCGACCACAGCCCTCATTGGGCCGCCATAAAAATGCATGGCAAAGGTCATAAACCTTTGCCATGCATTTGGTTCAAGTGCCGCTCGGTCTTAGCCCCCGGTGGTAGCCCTTGATTGCTTTAATGCCAACCTCTACTTCAGGGAAGGTCGCAGGCGCAGACCCCCGAGCCGTGCCGAGGCGTAGAGTCAAAATGGAAAGGGCAGGAAAGTCCCTCTCCTCGTGGGAGAGGTCGCAGACTCTGAGCTTGCCGAAGAGGATTTAGGGTGAGGTTGGCTGGGCGGAGAGGATCTGCCGCTACAGCGACAGTTTTCAATACAGATTGGCATTCTGGCAAGAGCACGTACAATTCCGAGCCACAGCGTTACCCGACTGCTGCCGCCAGGCTCCGAGTAGGGTGGAATCCGCAGCCCTTCGTGTCTACCACCGTTCGAATTTGATGCGCTCTGAGGGCACATGCATGCTCCGCAGGTCCTTATTGAGTCCGTCAACCATTTCTTGTGGCCCGCACAAATAAAATACAGGGCGCTTTTTGTCAAACTCTTCTAGTTCCTTGCGCCCGATTCGGCCTTCGCCCGATTCCGTAACGCGGGGCACATAGTGAATGTGGCTGGCGTTGGCGGCAAGACGGCCCAACTCTTTTCGATACAGTAGCTCGTCAGCGCTATGCACGCTGTGTACAAGTGTGGTCTGAACACGTGGTTCAAACCGCGCAACGAATCGAACAATGCTCATGAGCGGCGTGAGACCAATGCCTCCCGCGATTAGTAGTAGGTCTTGTGCGGAACCGGGTTTGTAGTAAAAGTCGCCATAACCGCCGTCTAAATACAGGGTATCGTCAACCGTTGCGGATTCATGGAGATAGTGGGTCACAGGATTTATTCCCACACGCTTCACTGCCAGCTCAATAAACTCGGTGTCAGCCGGTGTTGACGTCATTGAATAGCCGGCGACAATCTCCGGCTTTTGGGGGTCCAGATAACAGTCTAGCCATTGGCCGGGCAGGAACTGAAATGTCTGTCCGGATAGCACCAGCTTAAACGAGCGTACGGTAGGGGTTTCTTGTGTTATTGCTGCGATTGTGACGCGGATCATCAAGACTCCAAGTGGCGAAAGCACCCAGGTTGAGAAGATCAGTCGGCTGAATTATATGGCCCATAGCGTTCAAATGGGCCGGCTATCTTCCAGGAAACCGTGCCCCGTTCACCTGCACTGTAGTCACGCATGGTAGAATCGGGACATACTGTCAGGACGCAGTTCGGAGCGGCCATCCGCATCACATCTGGCGAGAGTAGTGGTAGCAACGAGCACCTCTGATACGACCTGTTACCACGGTTATCCTACATTGCAGAAGGAGGCATCCACAATGGTTCAGCAGGCAAAAGAGAAAGCCAAGTATAAAGTCATCGGCACCAGGCCAATCCGCCATGATGGCGTGGACAAGGTAACAGGGCGTGCCCAGTATGGCGCAGACATCCGGCCTACTGGGCTCCTGTACGCCAAGATGCTCCGCAGCCCGCACGCGCACGCGCGCATCAAGAAGATAGACGTCAGCCGAGCCTTGGCCCACCCGGGAGTGCGCGCGGTGGTCACGTCCGCGGACCTGGCAGAGCAACCGCCCCGCATCGCAGACTTGGGCGAGGGCTCATTTACGAACATGGGATTCCTGTGCATGAACGTCCTCGCGCGCGGAAAGGTCCTGTTCAAAGGCCACGCGGTAGCCGCTGTGGCCGCCATCAACGCCCATGTTGCAGAAGAAGCCGTAGGGCTGATTGACGTGGAATACGAGGTGCTTCCTGTCGTTTTGGATGGGCTGGAGGCCATGAAGCCGGACGCGCCCTTGCTGCACGAGCGTCTCGCAAGCCTTTCCAACCCCAATGTCCGCCCCGGCGGCCTTATGGACGAGAGCGATAAGCGGAAAGGCAGCAACGTCGCCAACCACTTCGTCTTTGAGATTGGCGATATCGCTAAGGGTTTTGCGCAGGCGTCTATCGTTGTAGAGCGCTGGTACAAGGTCTCAGCGGCCCATCAGGGGTACATTGAGCCGCTCTCCGCAACGGCCAAATGGAATCCGGACAGCTCGCTCACCATCTGGTGCAGCAGCCAGGGCCACTTCACTATCCGGGAGCAGACTGCCAAGCTCCTCGGCCTGCCGGTATCCAAGGTCAAAGTAGTCCCAATGGAAATCGGCGGCGGGTTCGGTGCAAAAACCCAGGTCTTCCTGGAACCCGTTGTCGCCCTCCTCTCCAAAAAGTCTGGCCATCCGGTCAAGATGACTATCAACCGCACGGAGGTCTTTGAGGCCATCGGTCCTACGTCCGGCGGCTACGTTCGTGCCAAGATGGGCGTCACCACGGAAGGCCGCATCATTGCCGCGGATGCCACCCTGGTCTACGAGGCTGGCGCGTTCCCAGGTTCTCCCGTCAGCGGCGGCGCGCAGTGCCTCCTCGGCCCGTACGACATCCCGAACGCGCGCGTTGAGGGATACGACGTCGTGGTAAACAAGCCCAAAGTCACCGCCTATCGCGCCCCCGGCGCGCCCAGCGGTGCCTTCGCGGCCGAGTCTCTAATAGATGAAATCGCACAGCAGCTCAAGATGGACCCCATAGACTTCCGGTTAATGAACTCCGCCAAAGAAGGTACGCGCAGGGTGAGCGGTCCCGTCTTCGGCAGCGTCGGCTTTGTAGAGGTGCTGAAGGCCGCCAAAGCGCACCCGCATTGGAAGGCCCCGCTTACTGGCAAGAACCGTGGGCGCGGTGTGGCTGCTGGGTTCTGGCACAACGGTGCCGGGCCCGCCAGCGCTACGGTCAGTGTCAACGCGGATGGCACGGTCAACCTCGTGGAAGGCTCGCCGGACATCGGAGGCAGCCGCGCTACCGCTGCTATGCAGGTGGCTGAGGTGCTGGGCTTGCGCGCGGAAGACGTTCGGCCCCAGGTGGCGGACACCGAGTCCATTGGCTTCACGTCTACCACCGGCGGCAGCGGCGCAACCTTCAAGACCGGCTGGGCCTCCCATGACGCCGCCCAAGAGGTGAAGCAGCAAATGCTGGCCCGCGCCGCTACCATCTGGAATGTGAAACCTGACGATCTTAAGTACGAGGGAGGGGTGATCTCCCACAAGTCGGATCCCGCCCTCCGCATGCCCTTCCGTGACCTGGCGGCCAGGCTGAATGACACCGGCGGCCCCATTGCTGGCCGTGGCGCCGTGAACCCACGTGGTGTAGGCGCGGCCCTCTCCGTCAACATCGCGGACGTTGAGGTTGACCCGGACACCGGCAAGACAACTGTCCTGCGCTATACCGCAATTCAGGACGTCGGTACCGCCATCCACCCAAGTTACGTGGAGGGCCAAATGCAAGGTGGCGCCGTCCAGGGCATCGGCTGGGCATTGACGGAAGAGTTCTATTTCAGCGACAAGGGCCAGATGATGAACTCTTCGTTCTTGGACTACCGCATGCCTACCGCGCTGGACATCCCCATGATCGATACGGTCGTCGTCGAGGTGCCCAACCCAGGCCACCCATTCGGAGTGCGCGGCGTCGGCGAAGTCTGCATCGTGCCTCCGCTGGCGGCCATCGGCAACGCAATCCACCGCGCTACTGGCGTTCGCATGCATACCCTGCCCATGAGCCCAAACAATCTTCAGCGGGCAATCGCTAAGAAAGGCGATGATGTCCACTGGACGGTTCCTACCAGCAACGGCGCGTCGCAGTCCATGAAAGCCGCCGTAGACGCCGAAGGTATCGAGCGCCATGAGTAATTCCTAACCAAGGGCCGCAAGAAGAAGCTAGGGCGGGTACATCCCGCCCTAGCTGTTATGAGGATGTCCGTCGAGCGCAGCGAAGGAGAAATCCTCCCGCCCTCGTATCCAATCCAACTACATGGCCGCTGAGGCTGCTCTCGCACTACCCAAGAGCCTTACACAAAAATGCTCGGTGCATGCACGAAAAGCCGCCGCCATCCACACGACCTTCTGTTGTCATTCTGAACCGCAGTGTTACCCGACTCGGTGTTACACGACTGCTAACAGTAGGGCTCCGCGTAGGGTGAAGAATCCGCAGCCCTTCGCAGACTCCGAGCCGGGCCGAGGGGTCGCAGATCCTGAGCCAAAGCCGAAGGAGAGAAACGTCCCGACCTTTTTGTCCAAAACCACTACCTAAAGAAAGCGATCATCAACCCCTTGCTTCACACCTCTCGCGGCGAAATACTTGAAAGAGTGCGGAGTCGTGCTCTGGCTCGCTACGAAAACAATGTGCAATTGAAAACGTGCCAACCAGCAGCCAGTGGCACTGTGGCTAATCCGAAGTGCCGTTCTAAGTTGCACTGCAACTCCTCAGAAATACCTGACTGCCTGGCGTGACGCGGCCTTGCACGAAAATCTGCCCTGAGGATACTCGTGCGCAGGCACGCTCAGTCCCCCCTCCTGCGAGAGTGGGCGAGGGTGCTACGCAACACCCCGTGCCGATGCACTTGCACTCAAGCACCAAACAGTTTGAAAGCAAAGCCCCCGTGAGCAATGGAAAGGGGCAAGGAAGTAACGTTACATAATAAGTTAGCTAGTAAAGTACAGGAGGGGTCATGAAGGCTCACCACGCTGGGGACTGTGTTTCTACAAGGGGCAATCTTGATCCCAGAATCAGGGCAAGGTATCTTGTGACACCCTCAGTGCCTGGGCCATCGCGGGCCAGTTGCGACACAATGCACTCATTCCTGTAATCCTCAACGGCAATGCAGCGGAAGTCGTTAACGCTGCATCTCCCGCTCCAATGACAGTAGTGGCCATACTTGGCAGGCTTGACGTATAACAGTAAGATTCATGCAACCTGCAAGTACCCACAGCGGCACAATACGGAAGTATCTAGCAAGAAGGGGACTCGATGACAACTACCTCTGGTCGCACAAATACCCCTGCCACCCAATACAAAGTCGTCGGCACAAGGCCAATTCGCCACGATGGAGCGGATAAAGTAACAGGGCGCGCTCGGTATGGCCTAGACTTCAACGTGGTAGGTCTGCTGCATGGGAAAATCCTTCGTAGCCCACACGTACATGCCAGGATCAAGTCCATTGACACCAGCGCAGCCGAAAAGTTGCCAGGGGTTAAGGCGGTAGTCACAGCGCGTGATTTCCCCGCCAACCCGAAAGGCCAACCCATCGATTTTGCGGAAGCGGGCGCCGACGTCCGCGTACTAGCCGAAAATATCATGGCTGGCCGAGTGGTCTTGTACCAGGGCCATGCGGTTGCAGCAGTCGCCGCTACCAACGAGCATATTGCGGAAGAAGCCCTGGGTCTCATCAAGGTAGAGTACGAAGTATTGCCTGCATTGCTGGACGTGCGGGAATCCATGAAACCGGATGCGCCTCTTATCCACGAAAAGCTGACTACATTTTTTACAAAGGACCGGCAGGGTAGAGGCGAGAACACCGGCGTCAAGAGCAACATCGCCACCCACTTGCAGTTTAAGCGCGGTGACCTCGCCACTGGCTTCAAAGAAGCCCACGTCGTCGTGGAACGAGAGTTCACAACCTCCATGGTGCATCAGGGCTATATCGAGCCCTACGTCTCTACAGGTCAGTGGGGGAAAGACGGGCGTATCACTGTTTGGACGAGCACACAGAATCCGTTTGGCATACGGGCTTCCACTGCCGCAATCCTTGGAGTGCCTGAGTCCACAGTTAAGGTCGTCTCCATGGAAATTGGCGGCGGGTTCGGTGGCAAGCAACCCGCGTACCTGGATCCCGTGGCAGCCATGTTGTCCAAGAAGAGCGGTCGTCCGGTCAAGATCGTCATGACGCGCAAAGAAGTGTTTGATAGCACTGGCCCTGCCTCCGGCTCGTACCTGCGTTGCAAAATCGGCGCCACAAAGGACGGGCGGATCACTGCGGCCGAACTGTATTTGGCGTACGAGGCTGGTGCATTTCCAGGTTCACCAATCGCTGGCGGCGCAATGAGTAGCTTTGGCCCGTACAAAGTGGAAAACATGATGGTTGAAGGCTACGATGTGGTCGTCAACAAGCCCAAAGTGCAGGCCTACCGTGCCCCCGGGCAACCACAGACAAACTTCGCTGTTGAGTCGGTAGTCGACGAGTTAGCTCAGAAGCTGGGTATAGATCCCCTGGAGTTTCGTATAAAGAACGCCACAGACGAGGGAGACCTGATGCCGAGTGGCATGGTGTTCCCTCCGATGGGTCTGAAGCAATTAGAAGAAGCAATGAAGAACCACGATCACTATAAAACGCCATTGACTGGTCCCAATCGTGGTCGTGGGATTGCAGTGGGGTATCGTTTCAACGGTGGGGGAGTCTCCTCTGCGACAATCAATGTAAACGACGATGGTACAGTCGCGCTGGTTACCGGATCAGTGGATATTGGAGGAACGCGAACATCTGTCGCGATGCAGGCGGCCGAAGTGCTTGGGCTTCGTGCAGAGGATGTCACCCCAACTGTGGTTGACACCGATTCGATTGGGTGGACCGGCACAACCGCCGGTAGCCGGGTTACTTTTGATACGGGCTTAGCCGCCATTACGACTGCGGAAGAAGTGAAGCGGCTTATGATCGCGCGGGCTGCCAAGATCTGGGAAGTACCGCCGGCGGAGGTTGCTTTTAAAGACGGCGTCTTCACCTCCTTGAAGAATCCCAACGATAAGCTTACCTTCAAGCAATTGGCTGCTAGATTGCGAGCCACTGGCGGTCCTGTCACTGCTTCAGCAATCAATGGCTCCACAGGCGTTGGTCCAATCTTCGCCGGCAATATCATAGACGTAGAGGTAGATCCCGAAACTGGGAAGGTTCAAATCTTGCGGTGCACAGCATTCATGGACGCAGGCAAGGCCGTCCATCCCAGCTACGTAGAAGGCCAACTTCAAGGTGGTACTGCACAGGGAATTGGTTGGGCCTTAAACGAGGAGTACTTCCTCACCAAGGAAGGTGGTATGGCCAATTCCACGTTCCTGGACTACCGCATGCCAACGGCGCTGGATTTGCCCCTGATAGATACGGTGCTTATTGAGGTGCCAAATCCACGGCATCCGTTTGGACTGCGTGGCGTCGGGGAGGTTCCCATTGTGCCGCCGCCAGCTGCTCTTGCAAATGCCATCGCACGGGCGACCGGAGCGCGGCTTACCAAGCTTCCCATGAAACCTGGCACTATTTGGGAAGCAGTAGAAGCACACAAGGCAGCCACCAAAACCAAGAAGTAGCCTTAATTCCTTTAAGAGGGGTCTGCGTAGACCTATCTGGAGAGCATATATGGTAGAGTAGACCACCTTTGTAAAATGGCGCCAGGCTTACAGGACGGGCCAGCAATAGGGTTGCTGAACGACAATGGCTAGGAAGCAGCGCTTAAGTTCATACGTGAAGGAGGCGGGTTCTATGCATCGACATGTGCGGCTGACCGGTTCACTACTTGTGGGACTAGCATTCGTTTTGCTACTAGGTGTTGCCTGTGCCAGCTCCACCAAGACACCTGCGCCAACCACCCCGTCGGCGACACCTTCCACCGCGCCGGCCCCGGCGCCAACTGCCACACCAACTCCAGCGCCTGGTAAGACGACCCCAGCACCCACGCCAGCAGCGCCGTCCGCGCAAGGGCAGGTACCGCCCAAGACGGGTGGCCCACTCGGCATCGAAGTCCCAATTCCGCTCCGTCAGGACACTGACGCTAGCTACGTCAACTCGTATCCTGGCGCCGCGCTGTTCTACAAGTATGATAGGAACAAGCTCCGGCTCTGGGAAAAAGCGACCTACGGCGGCGACAACAAGGGAGTTGGATCGTCGACCCCAAGCTTTTATGATCCTACAAGGTTCATCATCTTGAGCCGGACCAACTTCTATGGCATGCTGCTCCTCCAAGACCTTGGGCTGTGCAGCTTGGTGGGACGGCAGGACTTTTCTACGTGCAGCGGCACACGCACCTACAACACCACCACGGTGGTCGTTCCAGGCATCTTCCAGACGTGGGAGCATCCAGACGCATTGACCTGGGTGTTCCACATCCGTCAGGGCGTCCTTTGGCCGGCCATTGCACCAATGACTCGCTCTGACCGCCAGGTCACTGCTGAGGACGTCAAGTTCTTCTACGAGACCATGGCGCAGGGTGTGATGAAGACTACGTTTGAGCGCGTGGCCAAGATTGAGGCCACGGACCGCTCCACGGTGAAGATCACGCTCAGTCAGCCGGAGGCAGAATTCCTGTATGCGCTCACCCACCACAACTTTGGGATCTTCTCTAAGGAATGCTACGACGACAAGCAGAATTGCTGGGGTAAAAAGGTTATCTCGCCCGGGCCGTTTGTCATAACAGTCGATGAGCCCAGGGTAAAGTTCACTCTGGACAAGAACCCAGAATTCTGGCTCAAGGGCCTACCCTATGTGGACCGCAAGAGCATTGTGTACATTTCTGACCCCAACGCCCAAAAGTCCGCGTTTGTGACGGGCCAGTTGGACGACATTACGATCCAGACGCCGGGCGAGATCTCTCAGTTAGAGAAGCAGGTCCCTGGTGTTCAGGTCGACTTGGTCTATGGGCCGCCGGGCCAGGCCAGCTATGAGTTCCAAGCCAATAAGGCGCCCTTCAATGATATACGGGTGCGGCGGGCCATCTCCATGGCTCTCGATAGGCGCAACATCTGGGCAGGCGGATCCGAAGGCAATATGCTCCCCGGTATGCCTATGCCCTGGCACCTTATGGGCCGGGAGCTACCGATCAAGCTGGAGGAATCCGGCCCGTGGTATCAGTACGATCCCGTGAAGGCGAAGCAACTGTTGACCGAAGCGGGCTATGCTGATGGTATGAAGATCACTGTCAACGCCACGGCCACCAGCGGACAGCTGTTTGATATGAATACCGTGGCAGCTGCACAGTTGAAGAAGAACCTCAATATTGAGCTGATGTATAAGGCGGTTGACTCCGTTGCTCTGACGAACCTATATAACTCAGCCAACTGGGACGGCTTCCACTACACCCAGTGCGGCGTCATTGGCTGCGCGGCGCAGGATGCCACAACGTACATCCTTGCTTACTACTCCAAGAGCCCTATCAATACCCATGGCGTCATCGATCCCAAGTATGACGACATGTACCAAAGGTGGCGTGCCAGCACTACGATCAAGGTGTTCCAGGATATCCTCTGGGAAATGAACACCTATGAAATGGACCAGGTGTATAGAATCTGGGTCGGAGGACTTGGCTATTTCCAGGTGCTCCAGCCATGGATGGAAAACGCGTCAACACATGTAACTACTTGGGGCGGTGTAACGAACGGGCCGGGCTGGGTGCAAATGATCAATCCTGCTAGGAAGCCCAAGTAGAGCCTTCTTGCAACCTTGACTTTAGGCTGATAGCATCGCCAGAGGAGTGTCAATGCTCTGGCGATGCTATCGTGCTGCAAGAGTTGAAACGGAAAAAGGGGAAGTTCCATGTTCATCATGCATTTCATGGAAGAAGCCTGGCAAGATGAGAAGTCTGGCTGGGTGGGCAGCAACACTAGCGACCTCCAGATCAGTAATAGCCTGTACGACCCCGTGCAGGCAAATAAGCTCTACCATCGGTACATAGACGAGAACCTCTTCTGTGAAGAGATGGGGTTTGATGGGCTCATGCTCAATGAGCACCATAGCGCTCCTTTCTGTATGCAGGGCGTTACAAACGTCCAGCTCTCTATTCTGGCCCACGCCACTAAGAAGATTAAGCTAGTCCCGCTGGGAAACATCCTCCCGGCTTGGGATGACCCTATGTGGCTCGCCGAACAGCTAGCTATGATCGATGTGATTTCTGGCGGCCGCTTGGTCTCCGGCTGGGTGCGGGGTGGTGGCCGAGAACATGTGGTGCATAACACGCATCCGCCGTCCAACTGGGAGCGCTTCCAAGAGGCGCACGACCTCATCATCAAGGCCTGGACAACCCCAGGCCCCTTTCGCTGGGAGGGCAAGCATTACCAGTACCGCTATGTGAATCCTTGGGTTGTCCCTCTCCAGAAACCTCATCCTCCCATTTGGATTCCTGGGTCCGTGAGCCGCGCCACGGTCAATTGGGCGGCTAAGAACGGATACCCATACGTTATTCTTGGTGCAGAGCTGGAAGCGACAAAGAGCACATTTGCGTACTACCATCAGACGGCGGCGGAGTATGGGTTCAAAACGGGGACCCAGCACAACGGGGAACTCATCAAGGTTCACTGTGAGGAGACGGAAGAGAAGGCTGACGAGGCCGGACGGAAGTTTCTGGGAGGGGTGAACAACCCTTTCCTCCTCGGAAACGAGGGAACTGTGCGCTCGAATATTACCGCGCTTCCTGGACTATCACCTAGGAGGGCCGAAGAAAGAATCGAAACTCGCGGCACTGCGCCGGTTGGTCGGGGTGGTGATGCCACTACTGGTAATTTGCGAGCCACATATGAAGAGCAATCCGCAAAATACCTGATCATCAGCGGCACACC
This sequence comes from Dehalococcoidia bacterium, assembly GCA_009692665.1. Classification (GTDB taxonomy): domain Bacteria; phylum Chloroflexota; class Dehalococcoidia; order Lucifugimonadales; family SHYT01; genus SHYT01. The sequence continues at coordinate 43,589 of SHYT01000008.1, forward strand.
CAAAACCGTTATTACCAGGGTGAAACACGTGATGGAGCAGACGAGGCCCGGAACACTCCTGCTCTGGGATGGTGACGGGGCGATGACACACGAGGATCACATGCGCAGCCTGAAGCTCATGGGTAAGGAAGTGCTGCCTGCATTGCGTGACTATGCGAAAGAACTGGGCATTGTTGGCCCGTTTGATGTGGACCCGGTTGTTGGGATGACCCGCGGTTTGGTCTCAGGTATGGCAACTCCAACTCCATAAACCTCCGCTAGCAGCGACAAAAGAAAGAGGCCCTATAAAACACAGGGCCTCTTTCTTTTCGGAGTCTAAAGATTAGAGGCCCTGAAAGCGCGGAGGGCGCTCCTCAAAGGCGGCTCGCATTCCCTCGCGGTGGTCTTGCGAGCGCATAAGCTCCCGCATGGCATCGTGTTCCCGAAGGATCTGCTGTTCCAGCGTGGACTCCAGCCCAGCGTAGACTTGCTGCTTCAAGGCGGCCACCGCAAGCGGAGCGCTCTTTACAAGTTCGTTCGCCATCTCCCGTGCGGCTGCCAATACCTTCTCCTTCGGTACCGCTTGATTGACCATGCCCATTTCATAAGCCTCGCGGCCAGTGACGAACCTGCCGGTCAGCATCAGATCCATAGCCCTTGGAAGCCCGATCATGCGCGTCAAAAGAAGTGAAGACCCGTGTTCAGCTGCTAGTCCCAGGCGAGGCCATCGTGTGCCCATACGGGCATCTTCAGCAGCTATCCGCAGATCGCAGGCAAGGGCGAGTCCAAACCCCGCACCAACCGCAACACCATTTATAGCTCCGATGACTGGTTTTGGGATACTTCGAAAGAGGGCTGGATAGGAGTTGTCCAGCCACCGCGAGCTATCGGCGGCTTCGCCTCCTGCAGGCTCTTGTCTGCCTTCCTCTGCGGACCGTCGTAGCGAAGATGTATCGCCTCCTGAAGAGAATCCCCGCCCAGCGCCAGTGATAATAATCACGCGAACGCTAGGATCTATCTTGACCGACTGGATGGCGGCATCGAAGCCCCGCCGGAGCGCCTGGCCGAGAGGGTTCAGCCTCTTCGGGTCGTTCAAGGTTATTGTGGCGATGGCATCACTAATATTGACAAGAACTGGCGCCTCGACAGAATCTGTGTGTTCTGTCATGGATTCCACCCCCATGTACCGAAATCTCTATAAACGGCCGTCCAGTAATACAACCTTGAAAAGTGCTCTAGTCGCCAATTACAGCTTGACGTCTTTCAGGTGAATGATATGAGCAGAGCGGTGACCTGGCTGAAGCTCCAATATGCCCACTGTGCCCAATTGTGGCATCAAGTTGTGCGGCAATGTTGGGCTGCCCGGATTTATCATAAACACGCCATCTTTTTCCACCATGAGTTCCACATGGGTGTCTCCGCACACAACAATCTCGACGCGCCGGCCAAAGTTAAACTGCATGAGCCCGTTGAGATTATTCCGCCACGGTGGCTCGTCTGGAGTGGGAAAACCGTGGGTCATCCCAATAGTAAACCCCATAAGTTCGAGAACGTGTGCCTCTTTAACCCGAGGGTCGTCAGGGACACCCGGCCGGTTTTTGTTCAGTGATGAATAGTGGTCACCATTGCCGCGGGCACCAAGCACAGGCGCGATGCGCCCAAGCCTATCCAGCACGTCGATAACGTGCATATCGCCGGCATGCAAGATGAGGTCTACGCCCTCGAAGACTTTAAACACCTGTAACGGAATGTCTGGTCCCGACTCAGGAATGTGTGTGTCGGAGATAAGGCCAATGCGCATAAGACCTCCCCAAAACAATCATGACTGAAAAGCCCTCAGCTACCCTTAGGCCGTCCCTCGAACTTCCACACATTAGCTGGTTGTTGCGTACTGAGCCGCCAACGGGGCATCTGCTTGCCGTCCGCCGAGATTTTTTCCCAGTACAGTTCCACCTTGGAGTTAATGCCAGCCTGGTCATCGCCTTCGTCAATGACACCCATGACACGGACGGGTAGTCCCGTCACACCACGCATATCATCTAGATCAATGACAGCAGAAAGGTACGGGGTAGCTTCCGCAAACGCACCCAAAATAGGTTGTGTAACGACGATGAACGAGTAAATAGCACCCTTACCACTGCTTTCCACCCAGCTCGTCTTTTCGAAGTTCCCGCAACTGGAGCATCCTATTGCTCCAGGCGGCCACCACCGGTGACCGCAAACATCACAGCTTCTGACCATGAGCTTGCCTTCCTTGGTGAAATCCCACCAAGGGGCGGCATCATAGTCTGGGTTAATCGTGAACTTGGACCAGTTGATTTTGGGACTCCCCATTTTGCCCTCTCCTAGTTGGCTGTGGCGAACTGGCTGAGTACGAGAGAACTGCTTTGGGTTGGTGACCCCCAGGCGCTGCAAAACCCAACATCATGCTTCTTTACTTGGCGGCATCCAGCTTTGCGATCATACGTGTGGATGCCTTCCTCCCAGTTCGGACACGCATCATCAGCCCGTCCGCGGAGTTGGCGGGTCATTTCAATAACCATTTGTATCCCGTGACTGTAGCCTTCGGACAGGTGCGACCCGGAAGTGTTCACAGGAAGGTCACCGTCGATGAGACCACGCCCTTCCTGATACCAAAAGCCAGCCTCACCCGGCTTCACAAAGCCATATCCTTCCATTTGGAGTAGGGGAGTGATAGTAAACGCGTCGTAGAAAGACGCGACGTTGATATCGCTGCGCGTGACGCCGGACATCCCAAACGCGCGGTTGCGTCCCCAGTTGCTGCCATGCCAGTAAATCGGTGTGTGCAGCCGGCCTGCGTTGTAGGAGGGGCTTTCCGACATAGTGCGGGCGGTGCCCCCCAATACGAACACTGGTGGGTGCCGCAGGTCATACGAATCTTCTCTTCGCATGAGCACCATGGCACAAGAGACGTCCCGTTCCAAGCAGCAGTCGTAAAGACGGAAGGGCTTGGAAACCCAGCGAGCATTGTAATAGTCTTCCAACGTCAGCGGCTGTTTATAGAAGACCGCCTTCGGGTTGAGATTGGCGTGGTAGCGGTGGGTTAGCGCGACGGCCGCAAGCTGGCGGGTGCTCACGCCGTAGTCGTGCATGTACCGCATAGCAGCCATGCCAAAATTTTGCGCCGGGGTGGTCACCCCCACCATTGGGCCTTGGCCGTCAGAAGTGACTACGGTGTTTGGCTGAGGGCCGGAGAGCGCTTGCCCTCCCATGCGCCGTCCGGTGCGCCCGCGCATAGACCGAAAAATGACTATTGCGCGGCAATAGCCTCCGGCAAGGAGACCCGCTGCGTGGGCGACGAGCGCTTCGCTGCTGGAACCACCGCCCATGATATCCACGGCGTAGTTAAGCCGCATACCGAGAGACTGTGCCATATCATTTGAGCTATGCGAGTCTCCGGTCTGATAGCTGGTCATACCATCAATGTCGCTGAGCCTGAGGCCTGCGTCAGCCACCGCCTTCTTGATAGCCTCCAATCCGAGCGAAAGTGTCGTCCGCTTCGCGTCCCGATAGAACTCCGTTTGCCCTACGCCTACAATGGCGGCTTTCCCTGTTAGCGCTCCCACCGATATCCTCCTCAGAACACACAACACACACAACTTGACATCTATCCGGCGTTCTGTGTGGCACACTTTAACTGAGAATCTACCGGTTGGCAACAAACCGTGTCCTCCAAGCCTGACTGCATTAGTTTCTTCCCATTGCCCATCAACTGGGCTATGGCTGTGGTTTTGGGCATCAAAAAGACGCTGGTTCAAATACATGGAGCACATGGTGCTATAGTGGGTGCGCTGCAGGAGCACCCTGGCAGAAGCGTATTTCTCGTGGGAAGCTCGCTAGGAGTCAGGAGGAGGCGATTATGGGAAAACTTGATGGTAAGGTAGCCATTGTCACTGGGGCCAGCCGCGGCATCGGCAAAGCCATAGCTATCCGTTTCGGCGCAGAAGGGGCTAAGGTAGTGTGTACCGCCCGTACTCTCCACGAGGGAGACCATCGCTTCCTTGAAGGGTCTCTAGAGACAACAGTTGCGGAGATCAAGAAAGCGGGCGGCCAAGCAACTGCAATCGCCTCCAACGTCTCCGAGTGGAAAGAGTGCGAACAACTTGTAGAGCAGACCAAGCGGGCATTCGGCCCGGTGGATATCCTGGTCAACAACGCTGCTCTGAACTACTATGTTCCTGTGGTTGACTATGAACCAAACCGCTGGGCCCGGTCGTTTGCAGTTAACATCAACGGGCCTTTCTATCTGAGCAAACTAGTGCTGCCGGATATGATCGCTCGACGGAAAGGATCAATCATCAATATCTCCTCGGGAGCTGCTCGTGGCCCAGGTCGTGGCCCATACCCCGAGGCCCCTATCAGAGGTGGAACCATGTACGGCGCCAGCAAGGCGGCTTTGGAGCGTTTTACGCAAGGTTTGGCCCAAGAAGTGTGGCAGCACGGTATCAGCGTTGCCGCCTTCTCTCCTTCTGAGTTAGTGCCTACGGAAGGCACAACGTTCCTGGGTCTAACGAAGAGCCTTGACGATGCGGGCGAGCGGCCAGACATCATGGCCCAGGCAGCTGTCTTGCTCGCTACCTTGCCTTACGACAAGATTTCAGGACGCGTTACTTACAGCCAAGCTATCCTCAAAGAATTCGGCTGGACTAAGGATGGACATGGCATAGGATTTGGGCGGCCGGGTAGCGGTTACAGCGAGATATAGCGTGGCTCCGCACACGCCTAAAGGCGAGCGTACCCAGGTGCAATGAGAGTTACGAAAGAGTCTGCGCCCCGAAGCGTAGACTCTTTCCATTACTTTAGGATCTAGGCCAGCCATTTATGCTATTGAGCCGTAGTAAGGAGATAAGAGTGCAATGGGATCCTCAGCGCTACCATCAGTTTCAAGCGGAGCGGTCTGCACCCTTTGACGATTTGGTCAAATTGATCGTTGTCAGAGACGGCGCAGATGTAGTGGACCTTGGCTGCGGACCCGGTGAGCTGACAAGCCGGCTGGCGAATATGTTGCCAAATAGCAGTGTGCTGGGTGTTGATAGTTCAGCAAATATGCTTGCGAAAGCGAGACAGCTCGAAACTCCCGCCTTGCGCTTTCGGCAGCAGACCATCGAATCACTGGAAGGGCAGTGGGATCTCGTGTTTTCCAATGCTGCGATACAGTGGTTAGACGACCATCGATCGCTCATCCCAAGACTCTTGTCCATGGTTCGGCCAGGCGGTCAGATGGTCATTCAGTTACCATCGAACCACATGCATGCTACACAAACCTTGATGGCCGATGTTGCCCGTGAAGAGCCATTCAGGACAGCTTTCAATGGCTGGGCGAGGGAGTTTTCGGTATTGTCTATTGAAGAATACGCTGAAATCTTGTACACATGCGGGGCTGCAAAGATAACAGTATTCGAGAAAGTGTACCCGCAGGTTGTCAAAGATGCTCAGGCGCTTCTTGATTGGTCCCGGGGCACGGCCCTGTTGCCTTACTTGGAACGGCTATCAGATGACCTCCGATCGTTATACCTTGATCTTTACTTGCGGCGACTCAAACAGCGGTGGCCAGGTAGTCCTGTTTTCTTTCCCTTTCGAAGGATCATCATGGCTGCAACTCGTCCGGTGGGCTGACTAAGCGTTCCAGCAATTTGGGCCAGAAAGCACCGTCCTGGAGCGAATGTGCACGCCTGCTTAGAATTACGAGCTAGGTGAAGCGTGCAACCTCCTAAGTTGAGCGTTAGATAACCGCGTTCGCTTCAATTTATCTGATGCCTAGCTGGGATTCTAAAACTAGCGAGACGGTTCGGGAGGCAATCTTGACAATAATGAGGCCGTATTGCATCGTCGCCGCGGAGCGGTCTAAAGAGCGTACATCGGTGTCGGCGATGAGGAAGTAGATGCAGTGAGCAAGTTAAAATTCACTGTGACAGCCAAGGCGTCACCCTCCCCGCTCAGCGTTAATCCCTCCGAGCATGCCCCTTTTGACGCTGGCACAAGCCCCGCGAAGGGATGGCTCATCTTTGGCCTTCTTTCCTCACTGACTACATTTAGTAGTGTAGTCCAATTTACCTTTGGTGTTATGCTTCCGGAGATCCGCAAGGATATCCCAATGAGCATGACATTGGTTGGACTACTCGCAGCCATTTTTTCGCTTTTTAACGCTGTTCTGGCGGTTCCCATTAATTCCTGGTTTTCACGGTATAACCCTGTCAAGTTGGTTGCTATATCAGGGGTCTTTGCGGCAGTATTCCTATTTCTTCAGGGCTTCGCCTGGAATTTTGCTAGCCTCTTCGTAGCGCGGTTTGTATTTGTGCTATTTAACGCTTTGAAAGCACCCGCGCGTTCCCTCCTTTTGCAACAGTGGTTAGCCCGCAGGGACATTGGCCTGGCCAACGCTATTGGTCAGGTTATTCACGGAGGAACCCAGACTGTTGGCCTGGCCTTGGCCTCACTGGTAGCACTTCTGATAGGCGGATGGCGTCCTACATATATGGCCATGGCAGTTGTCATGGCTATACAGGTATTAGCCTGGAGCCTCGTGGCCCGCCAGCGCCGAACGGAGCACTACGACCGCCAGTTTTTTGCGCAGGAAAAGACTCCTATGAGAGCGGTACTTCGGTATCCGCGCATGTGGTTTATCGGCTTTGGTGTCCTTGCAGCTTGCCTCCCATGGTCCGCACTGCTGACATTTCTGCCGAGCTTTCTAGTAGAGTCACGCGGAATATCTTTGACTATGGCAGGCCCTGTAACTGCTTTGCTGTACGCGGGTTCCACCGTTGGCTGGGCCCTGGCTGGAGTTGTGGATCGCTGGTTGCCCAAGAGAAAACTGTTTGTGGTTTCCTCCTCAACCGTCCTTGTTATAGCGCCACTGTTGCTCCTAAACGTAACTAATATTCCGCTTCTCATGGCCCTCGCCTTTTTGAATGGGCTTGGATGGGCTTTCTGGCCAATTGTCCAGACCCTGCCCTTTCACTTGCCAGGAGCCAAACCACGGGAGATAGCAGTAATGGTAGCCCTACTCCAAGCATTCACCGGCATTGGATTTGGACTGGGTCCCTTGCTGGCAGGAATTCTCGCTGACATCGCAGGGTCGCTCTGGGGTGCACTCATGCTGTTGGCCGTATTTCCTGTGCTGACCGTAGTCTCAGGGCTCGCTATTCCTGATCGATCTGTAGCACCATCCTCACCACCTAAGTTGGCTGCTTAGGTTTACTTAAAAGCTCGCTTGCGCAAGCCAACAGGGTGAATGAAGCGCAGCCCTAAACTCGTGGATGAACCCTGAGGTACACATGAAGCTTTGCCCAAGACTGCTACGGGGCAATTTTCCCTAGGTGCCGCAATGAGCCGACGTGAAGCCCTTCTGCCGCTGTAAAGGCTCCAGCTCGGAGTGCCTCGATTAATTCCTTTTCGGTTCTGACTGGCTCATGAAACGCGGTAACACATTTGCCCAGGCCATGGCTGGAGTGTGCGTCGCTCCCACCGGTACCAATGCGCCCCAGGAGTCGTGCCACTTCGTGGGCGAAGTGATTTTCCTGTTCAGTATTTGCGCCATTTGCTATCTCAACCTCATCTACCAACGCGAATGCTGGATGACTGATGGCATCCTGGGGCGTGGCGGGTAAGGGGGAATAGTTTCGGTACAGAAGATTAGTGGTTGGCAGCGACTCATTGAAAAGATTGCGGAACGGATGGGCCAGAATCATGAATCCACCCAACCGGTCAACCACTCGACGCAGCTCTCTGATATCAGAAATCCCGGGATGATACCGATCTAGTCCGAAGACCAGGACATGCCCTACAGTTGTTTCGACTTCTAGTGCCTGTAGTATTGCCAGTCCGCTCTCATCAGCTAGACGTTGAATCTCCCGCGGATCGGACCACCCGCCATGTTCCGTAAGGCAAACTCCGGATAGTCCAATTCGATGTGCCTCATGGGTGAGTACGTCAAGCTGTAAACTGCTGTCACTGCTGCCTCGAACACTGTGCACGTGCAGATCAAAGAAAAAGGGCATCGTCACATCCAGTGAAACTAGAATGGCTTATTATACGAAGAAATTGCGACGACGCCGTTACACATCGCTACTTTGCCGGGTGCTTTGATTGGAGTGTGAAGCTATGGACTGGTTAAGTGAACCCTGCCGGCAAAACATACCGGGGCTTGACTACGATTTGGAAGCCATGCGAAAACAGTTCCTTGGACTGGAAACGAAGCCAGTTCAAGGACGGTATCCAGTCGAATACGATCCGATTCGTCGCCACTGCCATATGACCGGTGACATGAATCCTCTTTTTCTTGACCCAACCTATGGTGCTAAGAGTAAATATGGGGCTGTTATCGTCCCGCCGCCGCTAGTTGCATATTTCGGGGTTCCAGGTGTGTGGCCTCCTAGATCGCTGGAAGAACCACGACTTCCGGCAATACCTATGCCGGGTAATCGGTCCATCGCAATGATGGTGGAGACTGAGTGGCATAAGCCCGTGAAAGTGGGTGACCGGCTCAGTAGCATGAGCCGCTACGCCGATCTCTACTTCCTTTCTATCCGACTGGACTGGTGCGCCGTTTGGGTAACCACACAGAATATCCTTTCTAACCAGCACGGTGATGCCGTCGCCACTGTTATGCAGATGTCACTGCGCCATCGCGGCGTTGACCAAGTACCCGACGGCCAGAAGGGAGCCCCAAATGTGGCGCAGGCGCCGGTACCTCCAATGCCGCAGCCCATTGGACAAACTAGGCCCCTGGTCACCCCAAAGCCCCAAGCGGAGCAAATCTACTGGGAAGACGTTAAAGAAGGCGATTTTCTTCCCGTTCTCGAATATCCCATCACCGAGACGCGTATTGTTGAGCAGGTAAGTGGGTCCCAGGACTTTTATGCTGTCCACCATGATCGTGCATTTGCCAGGGCGGCAGGACACAGCGATATCTTTGTGAACAATGGGTTCATGCGGGGCTGCCTAGCTCGCGTACTCACCGACTGGATAGGAGATGAAGGCTGGCTGCGCAAGCTCCGAGTAGAAATGCGCCGCATGAATGGTCCTGGAGACCTATTGATTTGCACCGGAAAAGTAGTTCGCAAGTACGAAGACGGCGCCGAAAAAATCGTTGAATGCGAAGTCTGGGCTGAGAACGCGCGTGTAGGGGTTACCACTCCGTGCCGTGCGTGGGTGGCATTGCCAAGCCGTTCGGGCCAATCGCGCCATTAGTGTGATTTGTAAGGTTTGCGCGTCTAAGAGTCGAGTAGGTACACTGCAAAGTCTTTCTCGAAGAAGCGCTCTGGAGCGATTTGCAACGCGTTGTCTAGCGTATTTTCGGAGCCTGAACGGTTACCATGGCCAACTGTAGGCGGCTCGCTAACTGCCTTCATTAGAATCGCTATGTTGCAATTATTGATTGTTCGGCCTGCAGCGGATGCTCTCAATGAATGACGAAGCAATTGTTTGTTGCCGCACATTAAACGGCGCACGTGGACTCGGATTCTTCCAAATGGTGTACAGGCCCATAAAGATGGCATACATTTCCTCGGCTAATGTCCTTAGATCCAGATCTGGCCTAACAGTTCCTTCTCGAATGCCTTTTTCAATAATCCCTTGAATTCCCTTGATATGGCTGTCAACTGACTCCCAGGTGGCTGCCGCAATGGGGGAAAGATTGCTTGGCGCGGCGGCCGCGAGGACTGCAAGATAAAAGTGGCGCGTTGGAACGTTTGCGTAGGCCAGTCCGTCATGAAGTACGTAAAGCAGCCCATCAATGGCAGTCCCGTGACTCTCGGCGTATCGATGACATGCTGGAACCGTCCACATCCTTCTTGGAACACTGCCTGGAGGATATCTATTTTGTTCTTAAAATGACGATACAGAGAACTTTGTGTTAAGCCTACCGCTCGCGCCAAATCCCTCATCGTTAGGGCGTCGGCACCTTCAGTCGACAGGATGTGGCGAGCTGCGGCGAGGATCTCTTTCTTTCGGTCTAAAGATTTTGGCATAACCCTCCGCCTGCCAACAATGTAAGGCTCAGCGCATAAAGAATGTAAGCTCGTCTACACTGCGGTCAAGCTACTTATTTCCCGATTTCAGAAAGTGCCAATAACGAGTAATAATTCACGTCTTAAGTTGTTCACAATAGTTTTTGCGTAGATGCAAATCTTGCTCGGGCAACTGAGCTAAATGCTTGACATCCGAGATCAATTGCGGTACCTTACGGCCCACCGTAAGCACTTGTGAACCACTGTTCGCCAGTGCTGGCTGTCGGCTTAGTCTCCATAATTTTGTGGACGATTCGGAAAGGTTTTGATTTCATAGATAGGGGAGCCCATGCAATCCTGGCGTGAAGAGTATGCCGGAAAGCTGGTTTCTGCTGACCAGGCAGTCGCGAAAATTGGGCCGAATCAGCGGATAGTGATCCCGATAACTGGAGAGCCGCCGGCTGTGCTCACTGCTTTGGCGAAGCACACAGCCGATTTTAAGAATGTCCAGTTGCTAATGGGTGTTCCTCGTCAGGAGTGGGAATTCTTTCGCTCTGGCGTGGGTGGGCACATTGCAGTGGGCTTCGAAAATTTCGTGGGTGCCGGTGGACGCGCGGTCGTTGAAGAGCGATTGGTCGATTACTATCCCACGCTTTTCTCGTTCCACTCCAAAATTAATGAGGAGCGCAAAGGTGAAGCTCCTCCCATAGATGTCACCACATTCGTTGTGTCCCCCCCTGATGACGAGGGGTATTGCTACTTTGGGACGAGCGTGTGGTACAAGCCGGTAATAGCGCGTTGCGCAAAGGTCATTATTGCCGAAGTACAGTCCAACGTGATTCCTACAAGAGGTGGGGGCCGTCTTCACGTCTCCGAGATCGATTGGTTCGTAGAGAACGAAGTGCCTTTCGTTTCTCGTGGAGTACCAGACGCCGATGATGTCAGCATAAAAATTGCGACATCTATTCACGGACTTATTCGCGATGGAGATACGCTTCAACTGGGTACGGGTAGAGCTGCATTAAGCATGCCTCTCGATATCCTTCTTAAAGGGAAAAATGACCTGGGGTGGCATTCTGAGATAACTCCAGGGCCCATTGTGAAGCGGATCAAAGCAAAACAGATCAATAGCTCGCGGAAAACCCTTAATCGCGGCATAGCGGTAACAACTCTTGTACAAAACCATGACAAAGAAGATCTTGAGTTTGTGAGGGACAACCCTGCATTCGAGGTTCGGGATTCAACCTATGTGAACAATGTGGTCACGATTGCTACTCACGACAACATGGTTGCCATGAACAGCGGTCTTGCCATCGACCTAACGGGGCAGATCGCGTCCGAGACCATCGGTGGCGCTATTTTCAATGGCATGGGCGGACAGCAAGAGTTTGTTTTCGGGGCGATGCTTTCCAAAGGGGGGCGATCGGTGCACGTGCTGCCTTCCACGGCAGGCGATGGGTTTATTTCACGTATCGTCCCCAGACTTCCTGAGGGTGAGTACGTCACCATTCCCCGGTCTTGGGCGGACCATGTGGTCACCGAGTGGGGCGTTGCCAAACTGCTCGGCAAATCCCACCGTCAGCGCGCCGAGGCGTTGATCGAGGTTGCCCATCCAGCGTTTCGTGAAGAACTTAAGGCGGCGGCAAGGAAAATGCACTGGCCTTAATGGTTCTCTAGATGGCTTCACGCGTGTCCAGAAGAGAGCGGCAAAAAGAAAAATATACGAGGAGCGGGAATGAAGTTCGGCGCGTTTGGTCTATCAGGCAGCTACCAGCAGGTCATTCAGGAATCCCAGGAGGCAGAGCGCTTAGGGTTTGATGGTGTTTTCTTTGGGCAACACCACCAGACGACGGAGGCTGCTGCACGTCAGGCAGTGTTCCAGAACCGCATTGTTGGAAATTTGGTGCTCTGCACAGCAGTGGCCGCCCGAACGGAGCGGGTACACATTGGGACTGCTATTCACCTTCTTCCCCTAAGTCATCCCGTACAAGTAGCAGAGGATACCGCGGCCATTGATATTGTTTCAGGCGGCCGGTTTATCCTTGGCGTGGGCATTGGTTACCGGGAATACGACTTTGATACGTTTGGCATACCAATAGCCCAGCGTGTGTCTCGGTTTGAGGAAGGGCTGGAGATTGTGCGCCGCGCGTGGACGGAGGACTCATTCTCCTTCGTGGGCAAACGGTTCACCTTGCGAAACGTCTCGGTGCCAAAGCCAATTCAGAAGCCGCATCCTCCTCTTTGGGTAGGGCCATGGTCTATGGAAGGAGCCAAGCGCGCAGCCAGGCATGGGGCGGGCTTCATTTCTGACCCGATTCACGATACACCGTCCCTTCAGCGCATGATCACCCTGTACAAGGATCTCTCCAAGGCGCGTGGCATGAAGCCATACGTAGTCATCATGCGGGAAATGATGCTTGCTGAGAGTCAGGAAAAAGCCAAGGAACTATACATGAACTCCGTTCTGGGGACGTATCGCAACTACTGGACGCACCACGGCATCAATCCAGAGTTGGAGCCATGGGTCAAAGAAATTAAGTCACAGGAAGAAGTCACCTGGGAACGTTTGACGAAGAACGACCGTGTGTTGTACGGTTCCCCAAGCGACATTGTTAAGCAAATCAAGAAGCTCAACGACGACCTCGGAGGCATTGACTACTTAATGCCAGTGTTTATCCACCCGCCTCAGCAGGGGCATGAGAAGGCAATGGAAGCGATGAAGTTATTCGCTGAAAAGGTCATACCCAATTTCCGATAGGCACGGAAGAGATAAGAGAGTTGCTTCTAGCTGAAGCCAAGTTCTTCAAATTCAGATCCAAGTGGCTGGGCAGTCATCAATGTTGGTATGAAACAATTTGACATTCTTACTCAAGAAGGCATTGACCCCGCGCAACCTCTTCGGCTTCTAATGAGCCGATTCGTAGTAGACTTGTTTCGGGAAAGCTAGCTCTGAGGCAACCAAAAATAAGAAGGGGGGGAGAACATGGTCGTCTACCACAGCCACTTTGCGAAGCCACTGGACTACCAAGATATCATCTACAAAAAGGAAGGCAAAATCGCCCGAATCATCTTCAACCGGCCGGAGAAGATGAACCCGTTGCGGCACATCCTCCGGGGCGAAACGATCCACGCTCTCAAGGTAGCAGAGACCGACCCGGAAGTAAGTGTGATCATTATCAAGGGCAATGGGCGGTGCTTCAGCGCCGGCCACGACTTGGGCGGGGGCAATGAGGGGTTAACCCTACCGGATGTGGGCGCCCGGTTTCCTGGCCCCGGCCAGTGGCAGCGGCATTTGGGTGCCGGATACTTCAGCGGCATCTGGGACAACGAAAAGCCGGTCATCGCTCAGGCGCACGGCTACTGTCTAGCGGGTGCAACGGAGCTCGCATCTTTCTGCGACCTGTTCGTCGTGTCTGAAGACTGCCAGATAGGCTACCCGCCGATGCGGGCCATGGCCGTGACGAACAACATGTGGTTCCCCTGGCACATGCACATGCGCAAGGCAAAGGAGATGTGCTTCACCGGAGACTCCATCACGGGAACTGAAGCAGTGGAGATCGGATTGGCGAACTACGCGGTGCCTGCGGAAGAGTTGGACGCGTTCACCACCAAACTGGCGAACCGCATCGCCCTGGTCCCGAGTTCGCTGCTGGCGCTCAGCAAGCGGTCTATCAACAAGACCTACGAGATCATGGGGATGCGGGTAGCCCTCGAGGTCTCTAACGTCGTCGCCGCCCTGAATCCCTTGCGGCCGGACGCCGGCGAGTTCGCGAGGATATCCAAGGAATTTGGCCTTAAGGCTGCCTTGAACTGGCGCGACGAGAAGTTCGGCGATTACGGAACAAAGCTGGACGTCAAACAGGCCCGTGAAGCCCGCCTGAAGGACCGGAAGCCTTCCACTGTTCCGGTGAAGAACCTGAAGGGTGTGGGTGAAGAAGAAAACTAGCAGACTGGGCAGGCTGCGGACGGAATTCCGTCCGTAGCCTGCTTTTAGTGGGTAGGACGCACATATCCGGACAGCTTTTAGCGGAAACGCCGGAAAGCTTTGTAGGACATGCGCGGATAGACCGGACTTGGCGAGGAGTTGGCAGCATCAGTCCACAGAGCGTCGAAAACGCATGACGAGAGGAAAGGGAGAAATAATGGTTTCACGCCTACGACGACCAGGAACTGCCCTGTTCTTAGGTGTCATCCTAATGTTGGTTTTAGCTCTAGCTTGCGCTGGAGGAAAGACGGCTGCTCCGGCAGCCCCAGCTCCAGCACCGTCTACAAGCCCGGTGGCCGCTTCAGCACCGGCAACGACTCCTGCCAAAACGGTGGGGGAGACTACCGGTACAGTTCCAGTTCTGGCTGCGGAACTCAAGCTCGACCCGCGTTCGGATGAGCCTGGTTCCACCATGCCGCAGGAAGCCCTGAAATATCACCACACCAAGATGCCACTATGGACGAAGGCCAAGTACGGCGGTGAGCGTGTTGGGACCGGGGGGACCTACAACATTCTGGGCCAGAACCCCTTCACCGTCTTTAGCAAGCGTAACAATTTCATGGGCATGTTCATCATGATCGACGCTGGGACGTGCAGCTCTATCGGGCGCACAGACTTTTCTGTCTGTAATGGCGTCCGCAACAACAACCTTACAGGCGTCTTAGTGCCCGGTATCATTGAGAAATGGGACCGGCCAGATTCCCTAACTGTGGTATTTACCATCCGTCAAGGGGTTCTTTGGCCCAACCTGCCTCCTATGAACCTCCGTCCCAACCGCAATGTAACCGTGGAGGACGTGAAGTGGTACTTTGAGACGCAGAAGAAAGAGGGCGTCTACCGGGACACCTTCACGCTGGTGGACACCTTTGAGGTCGTCGACCAGAGGACATTGCGGCTCAAGTTCTCACAGCCCCACGCTACATTCATCACCATGATGGCGAACTACGGCCTGGGCATCATTCCCCGCGAGTGCTACGAGGACAAGGATGGATGCCTTAGTAAGCGGCTCATTTCCCCCGGCCCGTTTATCTTTGACGAAGCAAGCTACCAGCCGCGGAGTGTGGCGATTTACAAGAAGAACCCCGAGTTTTGGCTGAAGGGTCTGCCTTATCTTGATCAGCTCCGGACCATCGCTGTCTTGGACACGAATGCAGCGCGGGCGGCGTACATCACGGGGCAGTTCGACCAGTTCCAGAACTTTTCGCCTCGAGAACGTGACGCGCTGTTGAAGCAGGTGCCAAATTCCCAGATCCAGACGCAGTATTGCTCCTGTGGGTCGGCGCATTTCCTGTTGAGATTAGACAAGGCGCCGTACAACGACGTTCGCGTGCGCCGCGCGTTGTCCATGGGCATGGACCGGCCAAAAGCCTGGCTCGCGGCCAACGACGGCTATAACGCCATGGGTATGCCGATGGCGTTTGACTTCCTGGGGCTCGAGATGTTCGTCAGTCTGAAGACGGCAGGTCCCACCAACCAGTACAACCCGACGGAGGCAAAGCGGCTCCTTACTGAAGCCGGGTATGCCAACGGGCTTACCGTTCCTATTATCATGGCCACTACCTGGCCCACTTCGTGGAGCAGTGCAGACCTAGTTACGTCCATCCAGGAAGACTGGAAGAAAATCGGCGTAACCCTGGACTTAAAGGTCGTCGACCCTCTACAAGATGCGGGCATGCGGCGCGACAAGAACTGGGACGGCGGGCTGTTCAGCCAGTGCTGGGACTGCAGCGCCACGGACCCGGACAGCTACTTCTTGATGGCGTACTCCAAGAGCCCGCGTAACCTGATGGGCCTCAATGACCCGATCATTGACGACATTTACCTCAAGGCCCGCTCGGAGCTCGACCCCAAGAAGCGTGAGCAACTCTACTGGGACTTCACGAACCGCATGTATGACCAGCAGTATGGCATCCACTTTGGCAATCCAAGTGGCTTCGAGTTCTTTGCACCGTGGCTTAGAAACGCCGCGAGCCATGTGTATGCGTATGGTGGCGTCACTAACTTCAGTTCCTGGGTCATGTGGGTTGATCCTGACTTGATGAAGAAATAACGGTGGCAACCAGGTAACTAAGTTCTAACAGAGGTTAGACTAGACTAGTCGGCAAGCATGAGCACCGAGACCCCAAGAACTGGACACGGTAGAGCATCACCAGTTCTGGGGGTCGCTCGGGTCTCTTTGGTCTCAGAATGTCGGGTTCAGCAGACGACCCAACAAATTTGGAAGGGGAGATGAGCATACAATGAAATTTGCACCTTTCGGCGTTGGCGGCGGCGCATTTGAGGCTGCGGCAGAGACTGCGCAATTGGTTGAGTCAATCGGATATGATGGTTTATTCTTTGGATTCCATCACTCGCCGGACTTGCAAGCGGCGGTGGGGATTAAGAACGCGCCTCCACTTGGCGGCGGTGGCAGTGACCGGGGCGGTTCCCAGTGGCCGCGCATCGCGGCCCTGGCTGCGCGGACCAAAACGCTCACGTTTGGCACAGGGATATTCCTCCTGCCTTTTGCGCATCCGCTCAACGTCGCGGAAGACGTCGCGACTATTGACCACATTTCTAAAGGGCGCATCATTCTGGGCGTGGGACCCGGCTACAACAAAGCCGACTTTGATATGTTCGGCATGCCCGTCTCGAATCGGGTCTCTTTGTTTGAGGAAGGCTTAGAAGTAATCAGGCGGGCATGGACGGAAGACAAGTTTAATTTTGTCGGGAAGCGATATACCATTCGCAATGCCCGCGTTCTTCCCAAGCCGTATCAGAAGCCGCACCCACCAATTTGGGTGGGCCCGTGGAGCATGGAAGGGTTCAAGCGCGCTGCACGGCAGGGGGATGGAGTCATCACCGATCCGATGCAGGGCAAGGCGGCGCTCAAGGCATTTATCGCTGCGTACCGTGAACTGTGTCTCGCCAGAGGCAAGAAGCCGGTCGTGGCATTAATGCGCGAGATGTTGCTCGCATCTAGCAAAGAGGAAGCGCTGCAGCTCTACGGCAAGTCCATTATCGGAACCATGCAGTACTATGCCTGGGGCGGCGTCCTGAACAAAGAATATGAGCCATGGCTCAAGGACGTGAAGTCGTACGACCAGATCACGTTCCAGATGGTCAACGCCGACAATCGCCTTCTCTGGGGCTCTCCAGACGACATAATTGGCCAGATCCACCAGATGAATGAAGAGTTCGGTGGTATCGATTACCTCATTCCCGCATTCGTAGGCACCGGTGGCCCGGATGCCGCGAAGCACCAGCAACAAACATTGCGTCTTTTCGGCGAAAAGGTTATGCCCAAGTTCAAGTAGAAAGGAAATGCCCGTCATGCCTCAAACGGCATGGCGGGCATTTCCAGCTAGAACTTGTAATGTGGGTTCAAGAGAACTGGGGGCAAAGGTCGCCCTGAGGCGTCGCCTGAGTACTCCCCCGTGCATTCCATTCAAGGAAGGGTACTATGGATCTGACTTATCCGCCTGAAGCAGAGGCGTTCCGCCAAGAGGTGATAGCCTGGCTACAGGCCAACTTGCCGTCAGGATGGGGCACCCCTCAATTCAAGCTGCCTGGCGACCCTAAGCAGCGGCGCGCATGGCATGTTGACTGGCACAGGAAGATGCATGCGGCTGGCTACGTCGGCCTGACGTGGCCCAAAGAATACGGCGGCCAAGGCGCCGATCCTGTGATGAGTATGATGCTCAATGAGGAATTGACTCGGTTCGAGGCTCCGCAAGGGGCCAACGCGCTTGGCACGCGTATCGTTGGGCCAACCATCATCCAGTTTGGCAATGAAGAGCAGAAACGGGCCCACCTGTCCAAGATTCTGAGTGGCGAGGAAATGTGGTGTTTAGGAATGTCTGAGCCCGGCGCAGGCTCAGACCTCGCCTCCCTGCAGACCCGTGCCGTTGAAGAAGGTGATTTCTTTGTCGTCAACGGCCAAAAAGTGTGGACGTCTTCTGCCCACCTGGCAAATTACATTTACCTGTTGGTGCGGACGGATCCCACCGCTGAAAAACATCGGGGCATCAGCGTCCTGCTTGTTGACATGAAGACCCCAGGCATCGTCGTGCGGCCGCTCAAGCAAATTACTGGCGAATCCGAATTCAATGAGGTCTTCCTCCAGGACGTTCGTGTCCCGCGCAGCAATCTCCTGGGCGAAAAGAACCAGGGGTGGCGCGTGATTATGGGTCAGTTAGGGTATGAGCGCTCCGGTGGTTCGCGTGGCATGAACTGCCAGCGGGCTTTAGAGGATTTGGTGCGGTTGGCAAGGAACACATATCGCAATGGCAAGCCAGCCAGTGAGGACCCAATCATCCGCAGAAAACTTGCTCAGCTTGCCATCGAGGTCAATATCGTTCGACTAACTGATTACAAGGAGATGACCATCCAACTACAGGGAGGGCGCCCTGGCCCTGAGACATCCTTCGGCAAGCTGTTTTGGAGTGAGCTGAACCAGCGGCTCTCATCGGTAGGGGTGCAAATCTTGGGCTTAGAGGGTACTCTTAGCAAGCAATCCTCTGACGTAGTCAAGAACGGCGAATATCTTTACGCTTTTCTCCGTGCATATGGGAACACTATTGAAATGGGCACTTCGGAGATTCAGCGGAACATTATCGGGGAACGAGTATTAGGGCTGCCCCGCGGTTAAGGCGCACTCTTTCTCAGGAAGGCCGACTACCATGTTTTTTGACCTAACGGACGAACAGAAAGCTATTAAGAAAGCGGCAAGGGACATGCTGGAGATCGAATGTCCCAGGTCCTACGTCCGCGCCATGATGGACGATGCCCGTGGGTATCAGCCGGAGCTTTGGAAGAAGATGGCGGATCTGGGCTGGATGGGCCTGGCTCTACCGGAACGCTACGGTGGAGCAGGGCTGGAGTTCTTGTCGCTCACTGGTCTCATCGAAGAAATGGGGCGATTCTTGTTGCCAGGGCCTTTTGTCTCCACGGTTGTTGGTGGTGGACTAACACTGGCGGCGGCGGGCAGCCCTGTACAACAGGAGAGCATTCTGCCCAAGCTCGTCAGAGGAGACCTGCTGATGACGCTGGCCGTAGGCACAGATCACGGCCGGTTGGATGCGGGGGGGGTACAGAATTCTGCAGTCCGGCAGGGAGACGGGTTTGTCTTGAATGGCATCGTTCGTTTGGTGCCGGACGCACAGACAGCAGACATAATTCTTCTTGCAGCCCGCACCAGCCAACAACATGAGGAAGGATTGACATTATTCCTTGTGGATGCGAAGGCCCCTGGACTGTCAGTGCATCCGCAGTACACTACCGATGGGCGCAAAGTCGCCAACTTGGAATTCTCTAGCGTTCGAGTGCCTTCCACCGCAGTGGTTGGGCGGGTAGATGGTGCCTGGCCGATAATAGCGGCAGCCCAGCGCCGGCTCACTCTATCTTTATGCGCGGAGGCTGTTGGGGGCGCAGGTATGGCTATGGAAATAAGTGTGGAATATGCCAAAACCCGAGTGGCATTCGGACGTCCCATTGGCATGTTCCAGGCGATTAAGCACAAGTGCGCCAACATGTTAGTGCAGGTTGAATCAGGACGGTTTCTACTGTATTATGCGGCGTGGTTGCTGCAAGAAGGTGCTTCGGAGGCACCAGAGGCGGTGGCTGTGGCGAAGGCTTGGTGTGGCGATTCGTACACCAAAGTTGCTTCAGATGGTATCCAGGTGCATGGGGGGATTGGCATGACATGGGAACATGACATGCACCTGTTTCTCAAGCGCGCAAAGGTAATCGAATTGTCGTCGGGGGATTCTGATTACCACGCTGAGCACATCGCTAAGGAGCTCGAGCGCCGTGCAACGGCAATATCGAGTGCGAGATAGGCTCAAGAGTAATCGGCTGTGGTCATATAGGGTGTCTGGCATAATGGCCAGAGGGTGCTTTTACCGGTAATGAGCTTCCTTTTCCAGTGGGGAAGCGGGAAACAAGCGGCAGCAAAGATAACTGAGATGTGTCCAGGAGGGTTGCGTGCAGGCATTTGAGTATGTAAGCGCAAAGTCGGTAGGGGAGGCGGTTGGCGTCCTGTCTCAGCATGGTGAAGGGGCTCGCCTTATGGCGGGTGGGACAGATGTATTGGTACAGCTCCGGGCAGGGCGGCGCCCTCAGGTCAAGGTGTTGGTCGATGTCAAAGGTATCGGCGAGCTCAACGAGCTTTCCTACAATGACCGTCAGGGCCTTATCATCGGGGCTGCCGTGCCTTGCTATCGCATCTACGAAGATCCCACGGTCATTAAGAGGTATCCAGGCATCGTGGACTCCGCCTCAATTATTGGAAGTGTTCAAATCCAGGGCCGCGCATCGTTGGGCGGCAATATCTGCAATGCTACGCCCAGTGCAGATGGCATTCCCCCGCTCATTGCGTTGGGCGCGGTGTGTATCATAGCTGGCCCAAACAATAGTCGGCGGGAACTGCCTTTGGAGCAATTGTTTGCTGGACCTGGCCGCACGACACTGCAGAACGGAGAGATGCTTATCTCCGTCAGGGTGCCGCCGCCGCCAGCCAACTCTGGAGCGCAATATCTGCGCTTTACACCTCGCAACGAAATGGATATCGCTGTTGCTGGAGTTGGTGCAGCTATCACTTTGAATGCCGCAAAGAACACGTTCGTATCTGGGCGCGTGGTTCTGGCTGCCGTTGCGCCTATACCGCTGTTGGTGCCTGCCGCGGGCCAGGCGTTGGCTGGCAAGCCGGTGAACGATGAGACCATTGGCAAAGCGGCGGAAGCTGCGGTAGCAGCAGCGGTTCCGATTACTGACATGCGTGGCACTATTGAATACCGCAAGCACCTGGTAGGGGTACTGACCCGCCGGGCTCTCCAAGGTGCAATTCAAAGGGCGAAGGGGGTATAGTCACGTGGCTGATAAAGTTCGAGTGCAATCAACTATCAATGAGGAAACCGTTGATTTTCTGTGCGAGCCTCGCCAGAGCTTGCTGGAGACGCTCCGGGATGTCTTGGGCATGACCGGTACCAAGGAAGGCTGCAACGACGGTAACTGCGGTGCTTGCACCGTCATTATTGATGGCAGAATGGTAACCTCATGCTTGGTGCTGGGGGTTGAAGCAAGCGGCAAGAAGATTGAGACCATTGAAGGCGTGTCTCAGCCGGATCATTTGCACCCCATTCAGCAGGCGTTCTTGGAAGGCGCAGCTCTGCAATGCGGCATTTGCACACCTGGCTTTATCATGGCGTCAAAGGCGCTGTTGCAGGTTGAGCCAAAGCCGTCGGAAGAGCGTATTCGCCTGTGGCTGGCTGGTAACCTCTGCCGCTGCACGGGCTACGACAAAATTGTCCGCTCTGTACAGAGCGCCGCCACTAAAATGAGTGGAGAGCGTAGGTAGGTTCTAACTTGTGTTGTGGCAAACCGGAAACGAACCACGGAACAAAGGTTCACGCTGAGCCTTAGCAAGAAGTGGGTCATGGCAGATGTCTGGATTCCGCCCATCATGCAGCAGTGGACAGGCGGAGCGAAGCGCGTCCAGGTGTCAGGTGCTAGTATTCGGCAGATTATTGACAATTTGGAGCGACTCTATCCAGGTATTGCCGAGCATTTATATGAGGTTGACGAGGACAGACTAATGCCCGGCCTCGCCGTGTTTGTGGACGGCGAGGCCGCTACTCTTGGTCTCATGGAATCCGTCAAAGAAAATGGTGAAGTCCACTTTCTTCCCGCTATTGGTGGCGGGGCAACCGCCCACAAGCGCTAACCAATGGAACGCCAAAATTCTTAGGATATCTATCTCATCCACACCTTCCGCACGCTGGGCTTTCGGATCAGTTCCCAGAGGATGTTACCCTTTCAAACAGCCGCCAATATTGACCCTTGACATACTATCATCTATGTGCTAACTTCACATACGTGATGAACGATAAACAACAGAAGGCACGAAGAGGCACTCGCTCCTCTACTCAAGGCTCCAGTTCGCCTATGGGCATGTTCACCTTGAATGAGATGCCCAAGTCGTTTCTAGAAGCATGGCTGCTTCTGATGCTTAGGACCTGGGGCGGGCACGGATATGCGCTTGCGGAAAACATGACTCGGATGGGGTTCTTTGGCATAGACCACACTCGTATCTATCGCCAGCTTCGCGATTTGGAAAAGCGTGGGTTTCTGCTATCTAGTTGGGAGGCGGCTTCTTTTGGTCCAGCAAAACGCGTCTACAAAGTTACCGCCGCAGGTGAGCAGTTCCTGTCGGTGTGGGCTCACACGCTACAAGGCTACAGCAAGATGATGGAGGCGTTCACCTCCATGTACACCGGTGCGTTCAGCGCTCCACCTACCCGGGGCCGAACCCAGGAGGGGAGCGCGGACCAAAAGGGCAAAGAAAAGCAGGAGGATACTACACATGGCTAACGCTAACTCGAACGGGCACCCATCTATGACTGGATTTTTGGCATAAGCCTCATATCTGCTGTCATCAGCACACAACTCCTACCACAGAGCATACCCGTGTATCTTGTACAGTCAATTCGCTTTCTGAAGCCCGTCTTCATCGGCGATATCATCACGACGACCTGTGAGATCAAGGAAGTGCAGGCTGACCGTCCGGTCATGGTTATTGCCTGTCGGTGCAAGAATCAGCGGGGAGAAGAGGTTATGACTGGCGAAGCCTCCGTCCTTGTCGACTCGTATCCATTCGTCCCACGTTCCCGCGCTCCCAAACAGGTGTAACAAGTGGGGGTAGCCGCCTAACCACCAAGCACAGCCCCGGTTAGAGTAGCAGCTATTTGGCCTTCCCACTGGAAATACAAGGACTCCTGCGGCTCATCTAGCCAGGAGTCTTTGTGTTTGTTAGGACTCTTGCAGTATTTCTCAAACGCCCATCTTTCGTACTTGTGCGACTCCAACCTGGAACAAAGACGGGCGAAATCAGTACACTGTGTTTAGTTAGGACTAAGAGGACATGCATGGTTGACGAACAAACGATCGTTGCGAACCTGAAGCGGGTTCGAGACAGGATGCAACTGGCGTGCGAAAAAGCTGGGCGTGACCCGGCTGGGGTTGCCCTCCTCCTGGCAACTAAGACAGTGCCTGCGGACGTGATTGCCGTGGCTGTGAAAGCGGGAGCAAACCTTCTTGCTGAGAACCAGGCCCAGGAGTTTGTGCAGAAGCGGCCTTTGCTGGCCGGCCTCCCCATTACCTGGCACTTCATTGGCCACCTCCAGACGAACAAGGTTAGGAGCCTCGTACCGCATGTTGCGTGCATCCAGTCTGTGGACCGGCTATCACTTGTTGCGGAGTTGCACAAACAGATGAGTAACCGAGGCTTGATTCAGGACGTTCTCATTGAGGTGAACACCTCGGGCGCTGCGAGCAAGCAGGGGGTTGCACCAGCCGAAGCACTGGCCTTTGTGCGCGATGTCGCCCGCTACACGTCACTGCGCGTGCAGGGCTTAATGACTATTGGCCCGCTGACTGCGGATACGTCCACGGTCAGGGATAGCTTTCGCACGCTCCGAGAGCTTGGTAGTACCATCCAGCAGGAAGGGCTAGAAGGCGTGCAGATGAAAGAGCTTTCAATGGGCATGTCCGGCGACTTTGAACTTGCGATTGCAGAGGGCGCTACGATAGTTCGGGTTGGCACGGCGGTGTTTGGCCACCGTCCGCTACCTGCTTGATGGCCCGCCGCCGCGTTATCTGCATCCCCAGCCGTATTCCGTTCTGTTAACGCCCCTGATCCCGATCATTGGAGCGCAGGTATATCATAGGTGCCATTGGTGTGCGGCTACGCCTGCGTGGCTTCATGCTCGGCTACCGGGTCAAAAACATCGGAGGGATCTGTGGCTATAAGCGTGTCAACCCACAAGCCTGGAAAGATTTTCTACGGCTGGTGGGTCATTTGGGTAATCGTTATTGGTGCATTCTTCTCCGCTGCTCTTTCACAGGTCTTCACCGGCGCCATGCTTCCAGCCATAGCCAGCGACACGGGGTGGAGCCGAGCTTCCATCACCTATGCCGTCAGCTTGGGGAGCATCATGGCGGGCCTAGTTGCCCCATTTTTCGGTCGCTTGGCCGACATTCACGGCTCGCGGATGCTCTCTGTAGTTGGTCTGCTTGTTGCCGCCGCAGCGATGGTTGCAGTTGCGTACAGCGCGGCGTTTGGTATCGTCGTTTTCTACGGGGCCTATATTATTGGCCGCGCCATATCCCAAAACTGTCTGAGCGGCGTAGTGCCAAGAACTGCCGTTGTCAACTGGTTCCGCCGCATGCGCGGCAGGGCCATGGGCTTCACCCAAATGGCGCTGCCGCTGGGCAGTGCCATCATGTTTCCCATTTTTCAGGTAGCTATGGGCAGAGGCCTTACCTGGAAGAGCGTGTTTCTGATATTGAGCTTGTGCATGCTGGCAATTGTGCCGCTTGCTGTTCTTGTCTTGCGCCGTCGCCCGGAAGACATGGGCCTGCTGCCAGATGGCGACGACGCGCTGGCGGGTGCCCAGCCGTCCGCGAAGCCTGCGAAGCAACACCGGCAGGGTGATGTAGAGCACAACTACACCCTGAAGCAGGCCGCCCGCACGCGCTCGTTCTGGATGCTGAACGCTGCGCTCTCGCTGGGGGTCTGTGCCAATGGCGCGCTCAGCTTTCACCAGGTGGCCTACTTCATGGACAAGGGACTGGCGGCTGCAATGGCGGCGACGGCCCTGAGTGTGTACGCCCTGTCCGGTGCCCTTGCGAATGGCATCTGGGGGTTCCTGGTTGAGCGGATGTCCGAGCGTGTGATTGCGGCCTTCACCGTCCTGTGCGCCGGTCTTATTACATTCTTCCTGCTCATGGTTGATACGCCGGCAGAGGCTATCCTTTTTGCTGCCCTGTTCGGGTTGGCTGCACGGGGCGAATCGTCGCTTATTCTCATGATGCAGGCTGAGTACTATGGAAGGAACTCCTTTGGCGCCATCTCCGGTTTTTCCACCCCGTTTCAACAGATTGCGCTGGGGCTGGGGCCCACCGTTGCGGTGATCCCCTACCAGTTAACGGGGTCATATACGGTGCCTTTTGTTGCGTTTGGGTTCATGTACGTTGTTGCGGCGACGCTGATCTGGTTTGCTAAGAAACCTGGGCCACCACCAGCAGAGACTTCTCCTATCGGTGGGTTAGCAGGTATTGGCAGTGTGCCTGCGTAGACAGTATCCCTTCGAGCTTGCCCTGCCGTTCGACAGTGGATTGCTTGGGCGGCTTCATACCGTAAGCAGTATTTCGCCGCGAGTGGTGTGAAGCAAGGGGTAGGTGTCCCGACAAACTGCTGCGTCTGGCCATGGCCGTATGCACTCCTACGCGCTTGGGGCTACAGCTAGGACAGCCAGGAGAAGGAGAAAGCGTAGCTTTCTCCTCGTGCTTACGTTTTACTCGGGCCATTTACTTGGCCGGGCGGCGGTGTGTTTTGGCGACCCGGCGGGTGGCTGCGCGCTTTTTGGGAGCGCGGTCTCGCTGGCCAATGGAGGCCTGGATGAACTGCAAAACACTCTGCAAGGCCTGCAGCGTCACTGGTTTGACCAGGTGGAAGTCGAACCCCGCCTCCCGCGAGCGGCGCAGGTCTTCGGTTGGCCGAAGCACTGGGGTGGGTTTCTTACTCCTATATTTCCCCTTGAAGAGTGGCAGCGGACGTGCGGGCTTAACGCAAGTCGGCTCAACGCCTGAGAGAGTCGAGAACTTCCCGTAGCAACCGCGCGTATCAGTCTATTCGCGGCTGCTGTGTTGGTGAGACGATAACGTTGTTGAGACTATGCAATTTCTTTGTCGTGTGTGAGCGTTCATCGGCAAGAGACGATAACGTTGTCGGCCCACAAGAAGTAGTGTATGCTATTGCCCATGAACAAGATCGACGCCTCGTCTTTGGGCAGGATGCTGGCTGCACGGCGGCAGCGCCGTGGGAGCGTGTGCCCGGTCTGCGGCGCCGGCTTCAGCGCGTTTGGGCGCCAGAAGTATGACCGGCCTGCTTGCAGGAAGCGCGCTTTTCGGATGAAAGCGCAATTGCTTGCCGAAGGTACAGCGAAGCGGCGGTCAGGGGTTCAGCGGAAGGCGCGTGCCGGCAAGAAGGCTGCCGCCTCAATTCAGAAGGCACAACAGCCCCCATCAGCGAACGTTCCCCAGAGGCTGGTCTGGAGGCTCTGGGTTCGGGATCCACAGAACTGGCAATTCAGGTCCGATGGGACAACGCACTTCATTAATCCGGAGACGCATTACGTGCAACCTGGACTGCGCTGTCCGCCTTCGGTGCTGAGAGTGCTTATCATGCGGGGAGTGGAGAAGCGACGGTGAAGTCTGCTTGGCACGTGCGGGGAACATACAGCGTATGACTGGGCTTTTGCTGTCAGGCCGCCTGCCGCAACTTTACCGCAAGGTCGGCTTTGAAAAGACGAAGCAGCGAGCCTTGTGGCGGAATTGCTAGAAGGCAAAGGTATCCAGATGCCGCCCCAACAGCAAGTCAGTACCACGTTCAAGAAGGCACCACGGGCAAAGGAACCAAAGGTGGAAACCTTAGCAATGCCGCTCGACGGGTAGCCGGACTTTTGCATCAGACCTCCGACATTTGCATCAAGACCGACTTATTCAGCAAAGCCCACGATACGCAAACATTCGTCATACTCAAGGCACTCCACAACGAAATCCTTCAGTGAATACAATGGGTAGTGCTATGGCTAATCGAACGTTAGGTTAGGGGGGAACATGCCGGAAGTACGACGCCCAGACGGGGCCGTGATCCATTACGAGGTGTTTGGCTTTGGCTATCCGGTCTTGCTGATTGCACCGGGCGGGCTCAACAGCGAGATTGGCTTTTGGGAGCGCAGCCGCATTAACCCGCTGAAGCGCCCGGAGTTTGCGGGTTTCAGGTTCATTGGCATGGACCAGCGGCACGCAGGGGAAAGCTGGAACGCGCCAATGGCCTACTCCTATGAGCTTACGACCGGCGACCAGCTCGCGATTCTTGACCAGCTTGGCGTTGAGAAGGCGCACGTGTGGGGTGGGTGCATTGGCGTTGCCCACGTGACCAACTTGCTGAAGACGGCGCAGCACCGCTTTAGCGCCGCAGTGTGCCAGGACCCCGTGGGACTGGACCACACGAACTCCATCGACGTGTTTATGTCGATGTTTGCGCCCACGCTGAAGCTGGTGCGTGAGAAGGGCACGGAGGGCGTGGTGCAGGCCGCGCTGGGAAACCCAATGTTTGTTGACCAGAACAACGGCGGGCCATTTGCCAAGCACATCGCGGGTGACTCTGCGTTCCGGGAGAGAATGCAGAAGATGAGTGCGGACGAGTACATCCGCATTATTGAGGCGTTTGCCGCTGGCATGTGGCCCAACAATCCGCCGTTCCTGGTGGGTAACGAGGAGTGGATCAAGACGTTTAAGACCCCAATGCTTATCCTGCCTGGCAACGACCGGTTCCACCCAACAACGGTCGCCTACCGTCTGGCGGGCAACGCACTGAACGCACGCTGCCTGGAGGTGGACTGCCGGAGCGAGGAGAACCTGCCGCGCACCATCAAGAAAGTGGCGGAGTTCCTGACGCTGCACACGCCCAAGGAAGCGGTGAAGGCTTAACGTTCGTGCGTCGTTGCGGCACCCTGATATGCTTTCACATCGGCGCAGTTAAGGGGTTGCAGCGAGTTCTTTGCGCAGGATTGGGGCGACGCGGGTGCCGAGCAGCTCAATAGCTTGCATTAGCTTGGGATGAGGCAAAGAGGCGGCGTTCATTTGAAACGTGATGCGGGAAATGCCACCCAGCGCTGCACTATGTCGCAGGATTTTCGCCGCCACCACTTCAGCGGTGCCGATCAGCAGGGCGCCGTCCGGCCTTAGTTGAGCGTCGAACTGGGCGCGGGTGACTGGCGACCACCCACGCTCCTTCCCGATAGATGTGAAGGCGCGGGCGTACCCCGGAAAGAAGTCTTCTGCGGCCTCCTGCGCCGTCGCGGCCACATAGCCCAGGGCGTGGACGCCGACCTTCAATTGATCGGGTGAGAACCCGGCCAGCTTGCCAGCCTCCCTGTAGAGATCGACAAGCGGCCGGAAGCGCCGCGTTTCGCCGCCGATGATGGCGACCATCAGTGGAAGGCCGAGCTCGCCGGCGCGCAGGAATGACTGTGGGCTCCCGCCAACACCCAGCCAAATGGGCAAGGAGTCCTGCAATGGCCTGGGGTAGACGCCTTGTCCGGTCAGCGCGGCCCGATGTTTGCTGGACCAGTGAACATGCTCGTTCTCGCGGATATTGAGCAGCAGATCAAGCTTATCCGCAAAGAGAGAGTCGTAGTCTTCCAGCTTAAAGCCAAACAGGGGGAATGAGTCGGTGAACGACCCGCGGCCCACCACCATCTCCGCCCGGCCCTGAGAAAGCAGGTCAAGGGTGGCGAAGTTCTGAAAGACCCGTACGGGATCGGCTGAACTCAGGACGGTTACGGCGCTGGTCAGACGGATGCGGTGGGTGCGCGCCGCCGCAGCTCCAAGAATAACCGTAGGAGCCGAATCGAGGAACTCCTTGCGATGGTGTTCACCGACGCCAAATACGTCCAGCCCGACCTGGTCTGCATATTCGATTTGTTCCACCAAGTTACGCAGACGGTCGGACGGACTCACCGCCAAACCCTGGCCCTCGTAGGCCGCTGCGAAGCTATCAACACCAATTTGCATGGGCCTTCTCCCTTGGAAAGATATTGTTTGGGAAGTGGTCAACTTCTTGTGCCTGGCACCATTATTTGTGACACACGTACAAAAGAGAAGTACGCACGTTCATGTGCAGCAGGCACACTCGTTCCTGTCCCCACGTAATCCGCTCCTGCTTCCGCTTTGCTTGGAGACCCCTTCCTAAAACCTAAGAAATGGTAGCGAACGGGCCTTGCCGTTGCTAGTTGCTTTCTTTGGATCAGCTTGCCCCTGCGCGGGTACCGCATTCCTTTTAGGGAGCAGATCATAACGCTTCGGCATGGGGGTTGGGTGGGCCGGCCGGAACTGTGGCACCGCAGCCGTGGGTTACGCGGTACAATTGCACGCGTAATAAAGCGGCGCGGCAGAGATTGGGGGCGCAATGCCTGACATCATGTTGACCGAAGAAGAGTTGATGCTCAAAAGCGCGATCCGCGACTTTGCGGAACGGGAAGTCGCGCCGAGGGCGATGGAGATTGACCAGGAAGAGAGGTTCTCGTTTGAGAATTTCCACGCCATGGGGAAGCTGGGACTGTTTGGGATGACGCTGGACCCCAAGTACGGCGGCAGCGCGGGCGGCATCAAGCCGGTGGTTGTGGTGGCGGAGGAGCTGGCGAGGGTATGCGCGTCCACGTCGAACGCGTTTGTGGTGCAGACCGGGCTGGCGGGCTATCCCATGAATCAATTTGGCAATGAGAAGCAGAAAGCACGCTGGCTGCCGGGGCTGATATCGGGCGAGAAGGTGGGCGCGTACTGCCTGACGGAGCCGGGAAACGGCAGCGACGCGGCGGCGGCATCCACGATTGCCAAGAAGGTCAGCGGTGGGTACGTGCTGAACGGGAGCAAGACGTTCATCACGCACGGGACCATCGGCGACGTGCTCATTGTATTTGCCACCATGGACATGGCGCTAAAGCACCGGGGCTTTGTGGCGCTGGTGCTTGAGAAGGGCATGAAGGGGCTGACAACGCAGAAGATTACCGGCAAGATGGGCATCCGCTCGTCCGACACAGGCACGATGTTTTTTGACAACGTGGAAGTGCCGGAGGAGAACCGGCTGGGCGAGGAAGGCCAGGGCTTCCGGATTGCGATGCAGACGCTGGACAACAGCCGCGTGGGCATTGCGGCGCAGGCGCTGGGCATTGCGCAGGGGTCGCTGGACGAGGCGCTTAAGTACGCCAAGCAGCGGCGCGCGTTTGGGCAGGCCATTGCCGACTTCCAGGCCATCCAGTTCTACCTGGCGGACATGGCGATGCGCGTGGAGGCGTCCCGGCTGTTGACCTACCAGGCGGCGGCACTCAAGGACGCAGGCCAGCCGTACGTGAAGCAGGCGTCCATGGCGAAGGCATATGCATCCGAGGCGGCAGTGTTCTGCGCGGACCGGGCGGTGCAAATTTTCGGCGGGTACGGATACATTCGCGAGTCTAAGGTGGAGCGGTTTTACCGGGATGCGCGCATCACGCCGATTTATGAGGGGACAAGCGAGATCCAGCGGATTGTGATTGCGCGGCACCTGTTGCAGGAGTAGAGACGTCGATGCTCGACAGTCTTAACCTTGACGGCAAAACCATTATCGTCACCGGCGGAGGCACCGGCCTGGGGCGCGAAATTGTGCGGGCGCTGGCAAGGGCTGGCGCTGACGTCGTGATCACCGCGCGGCGGCAGGGACCGATTGATGCGGCTGCAGATGAAGTGCGGGCGCTCGGCAGGCGGGCGCTGGCGGTTTCGGCTGACCTGACGGTATCGGCGCAGGTGAATGCCATGGTGCAGCGGGCGATTGGCGAGTTCGGGAAAGTCGACGTGCTGGTGAACAACGCGGGCATCGTGCGCGAGGAATCGAAGCCGCTGTGGGACGTGACGGATGCGGAGTGGCGGGAGGTGCTGGACGGCAACCTGACCAGCGTCTTCTACTGCTCCCGCGCGGTCATCAAGCACATGGTAGACCGTGGCAAGGGGCGCATCGTCAACATGTCGTCGGGGTTTGGGCTGCGCGCCAAACGGGACAACTACCTGTACGGCACGAGTAAGGCAGGAATCATTCAGTTCACGCGCATTCTGGCGCTCACCTATGGCGGGCGTGGAGTCACAAGCGCGTGCATAGTGCCGGGGAACATGGTAACGGAAGCCGGGGAGGAGTTCCGCGGAAGAGCGGGCTTCACGGCGGAGACGGCGTCGCTAGCCAATCCGTACATTCCTATAGGACGGGCGGGCGCCGCGTCAGAAATTGGGCCGCTAGCGGTGTACCTGGCGTCGGACGCTTCCGAGTACCTGAACGGGGAGATTTTCACAGCGGACGGCGGGAGCCTGGCGGGCGGGTACGCCCCGACAGGGCACGCGCCGGTGATTCCGCTGCCCGAAAAATAGTAGACAAACGGTCTGCATTGTTGTGTCCTGGAGGATGTATGCCCATTCCGGCAGAATGGACTCTTAGGGGAAAAGTGGTGCTGCTGGCCGCCGGCAACCGAGGGTGGGACGCCACCCTGGCAGAAGGTCTGGCGCAGGCGGGCGCGGAGGTCGCGATTGTCGGCGCGTCTGACGCGCAGTTGAAGGCGGCGGTGGACGCAGCGGCCAAGCACGGGCATCGCGCGGAGGCGTTCGAGGCTGACCTGACGCAGCCGGACGAAGTGCGCGAGGCGGTGCTGTGGGCCGAGGGCTCGTTTGGGAAGATTGACGCGCTGGTGAACGACACGCAGGTGGAGTTCGCGAAGCCGATGGTGGACATAACCCCTGAGGAGTTTGACCGGGTCATGGCGCAGAACGTGCGGAGTGTGTTCCTGTTGTGCCAGGAGGTGGGGCGGCACATGCTCAAGCGAGGCGGTGGGCAGATCGTGAACATCACGTCAGGGCTGGCGGAGCGCGGACTGGGCAACGGCGCGGCGTACTGCTCGACCATGGGAGCGCTCCAGCAGCTCACGCAGGCGCTGGCGTTGGAGTGGGGCAAACAGAACATCCGCGTGAACGGCATCGGGCCGGGATGGTTCTCGCATGAGGACACATCGCTGGAGGAACAGCGCAAGGAACTGTACGTGCGGTACCTGCCGATGCGGCGGCTGGGGCATCCCCGGGAACTGGTGCCGCTGCTGGTCTACCTGTGCTCGGACGCGTGCGCCTACACGACGGGGCAGACGCTGTATCTGGACGGTGGCGCACTGAGCCATGCGTAGAGAGTTCAGTTTGAGGGATATCTTATGAAGACAATTTCGTATAAGACTCGGACATTTTCATGGATTGTATTCATGATCGCAGGCATGGTCGTTGCTTTAAGTTGCAGCCAACCGAAGGCAGTTGTGTCCGCGGCTTCGGCACCAACTCCTCCGCCCTCGCGTCTAGCCATCGCCCAAGCCACAATCTTAGGCCGATGGCAAATGATAAATGGGACGCAATTTTATAGCTTTTACCGGGACGGCACGATGGACCTGGTTTTCAATAACGCTTTCGGAACAGCCATAACCAATCCAGGTACTTATCAACTCATTGACGAGAGCCATATTCGCACCCAAACAAGGGATGCGTTTAACTTTGCTACGGCGGCCACTTACGAACTGAAGTTTGGCACAGGAACGGCAACGTTCGTGGATGCCCAAGGGCGCGCTGTCCAATATCAAAAGGCTCAATGAGGCGAGTTAGGCCGCTAGGCTACTCACAGCATTGGGCGAGGGCACGACACGTCTTTCAAAAGCAGTTTGCGATGGATGCTGATACTATCGAGACGCCGACCCAAGAGTAGTCCTCGAGAGCCACCTTCTAAGGATGTGCCATGCCTGAGATAAAGAGCGCCCACTTCAAAGAAGCCGCCCGGAAGGTTGTTGCTGACCCGCACCAGCAGGCGTCGCTGCAGAAGCTGGAGCGGTTTCGGACAGAGCGCATCCACGCCATTGCGGAGACCGGGCAGGCGCAGTGGGAAGTCATGCAGGCGCAGGCGCGGGCCATCAAGTGGCACACGCTAGAGCACCTGGACACCTACCTCGACCAGCTTGCGACGAAGGTGGAGAGGGCAGGCGGGCACGTCTGCTTCGCTAAGACCGCGCAAGAGGCGAACGACTACGTGGTGAAGCTGGCGCTTGACCGCGGCGTGAAGAACGTCGTCAAGGGCAAGAGCATGGTGTCCGAGGAGATGGGCATCGCGGACGAACTGGAGCGCAACGGCATCCGCCGCGTGGAGACCGACCTGGGCGAGTACATCCAGCAGCTTGCCCACGAGCCGCCGTACCACATCATCGCGCCCGCCGTGCACAAGTCGAAAGAAGAGGTCAGCGACCTCTTTGTCCGCGAGCTGGGCGTGCCGCGCGTGACGGACATTCCGGCGCTGGCGGGGCAAGCGCGGGAAATACTGCGCGGGGAGTTCCTGAAGGCAGACATGGGCATGACCGGAGCGAACTTCGCTGTCGCGGAGACCGGCACCATGGCCATCACCACCAACGAGGGCAACGGCCGCATGTGCTCCACCGTGCCGCGTATCCACGTGGTGACCATGGGCATGGAGCGCGTCATTCCCACGTTCAAAGACCTGGACATTTTTCTGAAGCTGCTCACCCGCTCGGCGACGGGACAGCGGATTACCAGCTACGTGTCCATGTTCTCGGGGCCGCGCCGAACGGACGAGGAGGACGGGCCGGATGAGTTCCACCTGGTGATTCTGGACAACGGCCGCTCCAAGCTTCTAGCTGACCCCGAGATGAGGGAATCGCTGCTGTGCATCCGTTGCGGAGCATGCTTGAACGTTTGCCCCGTGTACAACAAAGTCGGCGGGCATACGTACGGGTGGGTGTACCCCGGGCCAATCGGCGCGGTGGTCAGCCCGGTTCTCGTGGGCATCCCGAAAGCGAAAGATTTGCCGTTTGCCTCCACGCTCTGCGGTGCGTGCCGGGAGGCGTGCCCGCTCCAAATCAACCTACCGCGCATGCTGCTGACGCTGCGCGCCAAGGTGACCCAGGGTTCGATGGAAGACCGTGCGCCGTCCACGACGGAGACGCTGGCGATTAGGGGCTGGCAGTCGGCGATGAAGTCGAGCCGGATGTATGGGTTGGCGAGCAAGGCGGCGAGGATTTTGCAGAAGCCGCTGGTGAGCCACGGGTACATCCACAACCTGCCGGGGCCGCTAGGCGCGTGGACCAAGTCGCGCGATTTCCCGCCGGTGGCAGACAAGCCCTTCCGGGATCGGTGGAAAGATTTGCACCCTTAACACCCGTACCCCGTAGGGGCAGGTTTGAAACCTGCCCTAACCTGCGGTGAGGAAACGCCATGCCATATGATCCAGACAGACATCATAGACAAACCATCCGGTTGCAAGAATATGATTACACGCAACCGGGGGCATCTTTCGTCACTGTATGTACGCATAATCGGGGCAATTTGTTTGGCGCGGTGAGCAAGGGCGAGATGCGGCCGAATGCGTTTGGGAAGGTGGTGGAGGATGTGTGGAAGCAATTGCCAGCCCATTCCCCAAACGTTGTTCTGGACGCATTCGTTGTCATGCCCAATGACACATCGCGACCAACAGATAAACTCCGCATTAACGTGACACCGGGTTCCCTGGGCGCCATTGTGCGTTCATTCAAATCCGCGTCGACCAAACAGATCAATATCCTCCGCAACACACCGGGCGCTCCCGTCTGGCAACGCAACTACTATGAACACGTTGTGCGGACGGAGGAGGATTTGGAATCCACCCGCAACTACGTCCTGGGCAATCCTGCCAAATGGGACGAGGACCCGGACAACCTGCTCGTCGGTGGTGCGCATGTCCGCGCGCGATGAGTTCCTGAAATCTGTCCGCGACGCCATTCAGGCTGGCTCTGGCGCACACCACGAGGTATCGTCGTCCTCCGTCACGTTCGGTGGGCCAACGGACATCCGCGCTCGCGCTGAGGATGCCCGCCGCATCGCCGATGCCAAACGTCCGCAAGCCATCGAGACATTGGTGAAGATGGCACAACTTCAGGCGTGGAACCTGATCCGCGTACCGTCTCGCGACGGCGCCGCGCAGGCCGTCGCCGCAATAGCAGTGGAGCTGGGCGCAAAGCTGGCGGTGCGCACGCAGCACCCGGTGTTCACAGGAATGCCGCTGGACAAGGCGCTGGCGGACAAGGGCGTGCGCGTGCAGGCAATGAATATGGCTGAGGCGCCACCCGCTATGCTTCGCAAGACCGCCGCTGCTGCGGACATGGGAGTGACCGGCGTGGACTGGGTGGTGGCTGAAACGGCTACCGCTGTGCTGATTTCAGAACGGGGCAAGGCGCGCACCGCATCGCTGCTGCCGCCTGCGCACATCGCCGTTGTCGAAGCCAATCAGGTGGTGCCCACGCTGGCGGAGGCCCTGGCATTGGTGCAGGGATATGTCGCCGAGAAGGGGTGGGCAGGGCACTACGTGAACCTCATCAGCGGGCCAAGCCGCACCGCGGACATTGAGCAGACCATCGTCATTGGGGTGCACGGGCCTGGCAAGGTGTATCTGGTGCTCATTGGGTAACAGAGCGTTTGGGAAAACCTTATGAAGGCTATTGATGTTCACGTTCATCCACCACGGCAGCCCGGTCTTGCGCCGGACATCTCCTTCCAGCACGTGGGGCGATATTTCCGGCTAAAACAGCTGCCCACCAATGTGCAGGAGATGGCCGCTCTCTATAAAGAACAGGACATTGTCGGCGTCATCTTCAGCATTGACTCAGAGACCGTGTCGGGGGACAAGCCGGATTCCAACGACTACCTGGCGGACATTGTGAAAGCGCATCCGCAGCAGTTCATGGGCTTTGCGTGCATTGACCCCTGGAAGGGCAAGCGCGCCGTTGATGAGCTGGAGCGGTCCGTCACAAAACTTGGGCTGCGCGGCGTGAAGTTCCATCCCATTGTGCAAACGTTTGACCCTAGCGACCGGCAGTTTTATCCGCTCTACCAGATGGCCAGCGACCTGGGTGTGCCAGTGCTCTTTCACACCGGCTTTGCGGCCCACGGCGCGGGCGAGCCAGGCGGGCTGGGCGCCAAGCTCAAGTACGCGCGGCCCATCCTGCTGGACGACGTGGCGGCCGATTTTCCGAAGCTCACCATCATCATGGCCCACCCCGCGTGGCCGTGGATGGAGGAGCAGATTGCAATTGCGCTGCACAAGGCTAACATCTACATCGATTTGTCAGGCTGGTCGCCCCGGTACATTCCGGAGCAGCTTAT
Organism: Dehalococcoidia bacterium; assembly: GCA_009692665.1. Lineage (GTDB taxonomy): Bacteria > Chloroflexota > Dehalococcoidia > Lucifugimonadales > SHYT01 > SHYT01. Next base: position 79,316 of record SHYT01000008.1, read on the forward strand.
TCGCGAGGCGGGGAGCCGGTTGCAGGACAAGGTGCTGTTTGGGTCGGACTACCCATTCATCACGCCGGAGCGGTGGCTGAAGGATTTTGAAAATATCCCCATCAAAGAGGATGCGCGGCCAAAAATTCTCCTGGAGAACGCCAGACGCGTGTTGAAGATTCCGTAAACGGAGTGATGATACCTCGATGCGAGTAAAACTGTTTGTGACGTGCCTGGTTGACCAGTTCTTTCCCAACGTGGGCGAAAGCACCGTCAGGCTGCTGCGCCGCGCGGGCGTAGACGTGGACTTTCCCAAAGACCAGACGTGCTGCGGGCAACTAGGGTTTAATGGCGGCTATCAGAATGAGGCCCGCACCCTGTGCAAGCGCTTCCTGGATATCTTCGAGGGGGATGACCCCATCATCGCTCCGTCAGGCTCCTGTGCGACGATGGTGCGCAACTTTTATCCCGAACTGGTGCAGCATGAGTCGCCGGAGCTCCAGCAGCGCGTGCAGCAAACTGCCAGGCGCACATACGAATTGTCTGAGTTCCTGGTGAATGTCCTGGGCAAGACCGACCTTGGCCTACGGCTGCCGGCGCCAGTCACTGCGACCTACCATGACTGCTGCCATGCGTTGCGTGAACTTGGGATTGGGGACGCGCCGCGGGCGCTGCTGAAGCACGTGCAGAACCTGGAGTTGATCGAGATGGCTGACTCGCGGGCATGTTGCGGGTTTGGAGGCACGTTTTCGATAAAGTTCCCGGAAATCTCCACCGCCATGATGCGTGACAAGATGGCTGCTATCGACAACAGTGGGGCGCAAGTGGTGACTGCGCTGGATATCAGTTGCCTAATGCAGATAGGGGGCGGTTTGTCCCGCCAACAGTCGTCTGTTAAGCCTATTCATCTCGCCGATGTACTTTCTGCGGGTTTGTAATATGATATGTGCAGTTTATCCATAAGGACGCAATGCACATATGGGACGCTTTGATGGTAAAGTTGCCGTCATCACGGCGGCAGCAGGCGCCGGCATTAGCCATGCGGTGGCCCATACGCTTGCTAGAGAGGGCGCAAACCTGGTTATCAGCGATATTCACCCTCGACGGACGCAGGAAACTGCCGAGGCGCTCTGCAAAGAGTTCGACCGCGAAGTGGTGGGTTTTGTAGCAGACGTCACAAAGTGCGATCAGGTGGACGCCCTTATCGAGACCGCTATCAAGAAGTTTGGCAGAATGGACATAATGCATAACAACACCGGCTTCAATAAACTGGAGCATACCTGGGAAATGACGGATGAGAACTGGCATAACGTCATCGCCGTCAACCTGGACGGCACGTTCTATGGCACGCGTGCGGTGCTGCCGCACATGATGCGCCAGAAGAGCGGCGTCATCATCAACATGTCCTCTATGCACGGCTATAGTGGCGGCGACGGCATCGGCGAGGCGCATTACGCGGCGGCCAAGGCTGTTATCTCCGGCTTCACCAAGGCTGTGGCGTTGGAAGTAGGCGAGTATAACATCCGCGTCAACGCGCTGGCGCCGGGCGTGATCGAAAACCCGTTCTTGCACCGCAACTATCCTGAAAAGTAGTTCAACGACAACCTGGCGCTCACACCGCTGGGCCGCCACGGTTCTCCGCAGGACATCGCCAACCTCATTGCGTTCCTGTCCAGCGATGAAGCCAGCTTCATCACCGGTGAAACAGTGACCATCACCGGCGGCAGGTACATGGCCCCGGAGCACCTCGTTTTTAGACCGGGCATGACGGGCACCTCGAAAGTGGGGCGCCCGTTTATGTTGCTCCCCTAATCGGCATTCGTCGTCTGTCACACTCCATGACTGCCATCACATTTCTGACCGCTCAACCGTCCGTGTCTGCCCTGTGCGTCTGGTACGCACCCGGTGCATTGGTGTACTGCTCGTTCCGTTTTCCCACCATGTCGCCTGTTCGGGCAAAATTATACAAACATTGGACATCGATGTCAGAAGAGGAAGCATGAAGAACTGGTGGAAGTTTTGGCGGCGCGGGTTTGTGTGGAAGCGGGTGGAGGCGGAGCACACGGGGCAGATTGCGCCGCCGAACCGCGCGGACTACCGCGTGGTCTCCGTGGATGGCGAGGGCTGGCTGCGGGTGAAGCTCCCGCGCGGCGCGAAGGTCTATAGAACGCTGGACGAAACCGTGGGTGTGAGCATGAAGCCGGTTGTGGGCGGCGGCCACCTGCAGGTGGCCGTGCCGGTGACGTATGAGCAGCTTGCGGTGGGTGACCTAGTGTACGCCACGCTTACCAACGAGCAAGGACAGTCGCGAGAGGTGTTCCATCAGGTAATTGAGATTGGCTCGGACGAGCGGGGGTGGTTTGGGGTGACGCGCGGGACGAATAACCCCCGGCCGGATTTCGTGGAGACACACGCGAGGTTTTTGCTTCGGCCGGGCGGCGTGAAGACGTGCGTGGTGGCGGTAGTGTATGAGACAGAACGGTGGTAGCGGCCCGTCCCAGCCCACGAAGGCGACCACCAGGGGCCGCCATACAGTTCCGACCCCCACTCTCCTTATCTGCCTTGCATCTTGGCCGCATGTATGAGTCAATGACTGGCGCGAAGACCAGGCAAACCGCCTGACCAAACCTTAAGGAGCGACGCGTGTTCACCATTGATTTGAGCGGCAAGAAGGGCATTATCTTCGGCGTGGCCAACCATCGCAGCATTGCGTGGGTGATTGCGCAGATATTGGACCAGGCTGGCATGCGGCTGGCCATCAGCTACCAGAACGAGCGGCTGGGCGAGAACGTGTTCAAACTGGCGCCCACGCTCAAACAGCCCGCGCTGCTGGTGCAGTGTGACGTGCTGGATGAGAACCAGGTGAAGGCCGCATACGAGAAGGTGGGCGCTGAGTTTGGCGACCTCTCTGTCATGGTGCATAGCGTGGCGTTTGCAAATAAGGATGACCTGGCGGGGGATTTTGCCATGACCGGCCAGGAAGGTTTCCGCGTGGCGCTGGAAGTGAGCGCGTACTCGCTGCTGCCACTCACGCGACACGCCGCACCGCTCATGAAGAACGGCGGCAGCATCTTGGCGATGACGTTTCAGGCGTCTACGCGCGTTTTCCCCGGTTACAACATCATGGGCACCGCCAAGGCCGCGCTGGAGCACGAAGTGCGCCAGCTTGCGTACGAGCTGGGGCCGAAGAACATTCGGGTGAACGCCATCTCGGCGGGGCCGTTGGACACGCTGGCGGCGCGCGGCATCCACGGGTTTGTGGACATGAAGAAGGTGCATGCCGAGCGGTCGCCGTTGCAGCGGAACATTACCCACCAGGAAGTCGCCACCACTGCGCTGTACCTGGCAAGCGACTTGTCCAGCGGCGTAACCGGCGCGATCATTCCTGTGGACTCCGGGTATAACATCGTGGGGCTGTAGACTGACGCACTTTCGAAAACGGTTGTATCTCTCGAATGAGACCTACCTTCAAGAGCCTTCGCTTGGCGTTTGCCGCCGCTAGAGGTGACACTCTGCACCAGAGTGACTGGAAAAGAAGTGTGCCGCTGGCTACAAGCCAGCGGCACACTTCTTTTCTTGCCGGAGACGGGATTCTGCTTTGCCGCGTCAGCTAGTTGCGGGGAGCCCCTAACGTCAGTTGGGTGGACATTCGGGCCGTTCCACGATAGAAGGTGACCAGCACCTGCGTTCCAGGCAGGTTCTCTCGCAAGAATCTGGCAAGAGTCGCCGCGTCTGGTATAGGTGTGCTGTTCAGTTGCACGATGATGTCGCCGGAGCGCAGACCTGCCTGCGCTGTAGGGCTGCCGTTGGTGACGCCGAGCACGCCGACGCCGTTTTGCACTGGCAGGTTGTAGTTGAGCGCCGGGCCGGGCGTGATGGTGGTCTGCCGGATGCCCATGAAGCTCCGGTTGACCCTGCCATGGGTGACGAGGTCATTCATGATGATCTGGGCAGTGTTGATGGAAATGGCGAAGCCGATGCTCTGCGCGTCGCCGGAGCCCACGGTGTTCACGCCAATGACCTCGCCGCGCGAGTTGACGAGTGGCCCGCCGCTGTTACCGGGGTTGATGCCGGCGTCGGTCTGAATGAGGTCATCGAGCGTGACCGACTGACTTTCCGGTATGGACCTGCCGAGCGCGCTGACCACGTCGGTGGTGACCGTTGAGCCGCCTTGCAGGTCTAGCGCGAAGCCGATGGCCGCCACGGACTCGCCGACTTCCAGCGCAGCAGAGTCGCCCAGCTTGGCGGGCGTGAGCCGGTCGGCGGTGATCTGGATGACCGCCAGGTCGGTGAGGGTATCGGCACCGACGAGCCTGGCGGAGAGCGCCCGGCCATCGTCAAGAGCGACGGTGATCTTGGTGGCGCCTTCCACGACGTGTGCGTTAGTCAGGATGTGGCCCTGTGCATCGATGATGCTGCCGGAGCCGACGTCCACCGCGGGCGTGGACTGGTTGATGAGGTCAAGCTGGGCGGCCTGGGTCTGTATATGCACAATGGATGGCCGCAACATCTTTACCAGTTGTGGCACGGTGAGCGGCGTGCCGGGCGTGACCAGCGGCGCAGTTGTGGTTACGGCGGTCGTGGCCGGCGTGGTGGCAAACGCCGGAGCGTTTGGAGGCGCTTGCGGTGTTGTTGGTACGCTAGCGGCGAAGGTGGTCACGGACGCTGACGGGGCCGGTGTGGTTGTGGTGGTAGTCTGTGTTGCCGGCGCAGTGCAGCCAAACGCCACAACCGCCAGCGCTACGCCAAGGATATCGATGAACTTCCGCATTGCACATTCCTCCCAATGCAGACCTGTCCTCTTACACAATCGCGCAGTTTCGGGCAGGAGGGAATGCAGGATTTGCCAACACATCCACCGATGTGTTGGCGCCAAGCGATTAATTCTCTTCGCGTGACGAGCACTCCTATCCGGCTGGGTGCTCCTTACGAGTGAGGTACGCCCGCGGGTACGCGTATCGCAACTGTGCAGCGCGTTACTACAGCGGTACACTGTTGGTCGTAGTGCATCAGGATCGGAGCCTAGGATGGCAGGAGAGTCAAAGCAGATGGCCGTTGCCACCAAGGACATTCAGCCTCTTAAGGGAAAGCTCGAGGCGAGTGTCCTGGTGCCTGGCTCAAAGAGCCTCACCAATCGCGCGCTATTGCTGGCTGCGCTGGCGCGCGGTGAATCGCATCTGTCCGGGCTGCTGCTTAGCGACGACTCGCTGGTCATGGTGAAGGCGCTTGAAGCCCTGGGATTCCAGCTTCGCTTTAACAGCGACTCCCGTGCATGCGTTGTCACCGGGTGCAGCGGCGCCGTGCCAAAAGCCAGTGCTGAAGTATGGTGCGGCAGCGCGGGCACGGCGGCGAGGTTCTTGCTCGCGGTAGTTGCCGCAGGGAATGGTGTGTATATAGTGGACGCGTCCGCGCAGTTGCGGGCGCGGCCTATGAGGCCGCTGGTGCGCAGCCTGGAGGAGCAGGGCGTTACCGTTCGAACGCCGGAGACAGGCTCATTCCCCATGACTGTGACGACGAAGGGCCTTCGCGGGGGCGCGTCCAATGTGTCTGACGGGGGGCAGAGCAGCCAGTTCCTTTCCGCCATGCTTATGGCGTCGCCGCTGGCAAAAGCGACCACGGAGATTTCCACGAAGCTGCTGGTCAGCCGCCCGTATATAGACATGACGGTAGGCCTGATGGAGCGCTTTGGCGCGCAGGTGGAACGCCGGGGCTACGACTGGTTCCGCGTCCAGGCGCCACGGCAGTACCACGCAACGGACTACGTGGTGGAGCCGGACGCTTCGACGGCGTCGTACTTCTTCGCGTCGGCGGCGGTGACGGGCGGGCGGGTGACAGTGCCGCACTTCACCCGGCGCGGCTTGCAGGGTGACTCGCGGTTCCTAGACGTGCTGGAACAGATGGGGTGCACGGTGCAGGAGAATGCGGAAGGCGTGACGGTTATTGGCCCCAAGAAGTTGCGCGCACTCACTGTGAACATGGGCGACATTTCTGACACCGCCATGACGCTTGCGTGCATTGCGCCGTACGCGGACGGGGTTACGGAAATCCAGGGCATTGGCAATATCCGGCTGAAAGAATCAGACCGCATCACGGCTGTTGCCAGCGGCCTGAAGGCTATGGGCGTCCAAGTAGAAGACGGCCGGGACTACATCCGCGTCTACCCGTCCACGCCTAGGGGCGCATCCATTGAGACCTTCGATGACCACCGCATCGCCATGGCGTTCTCAGTGATGGGGCTGGTCACGCCGGGTGTCGTCATTCAGAACCCCGCATGCGTTAGCAAGACGTGTCCGGAGTTCTTTGACCTCTTTGAGTCCATGTCCTCTCAACTGGGCCGCGCGTGATATGCAGAAACCGGAGCCGTGGGGACAGTCCTCGTTCTGTGTAAGCCCCCGTGCAGCCAAGTAATAATCCCACCAAAGGCCGCAAGCTGACGTTTGAGCTGCTGGCGATTGCCAGCAGCGTGGTGGTCATGTCCCAGGCAGCCAACAACCTCATTGTGCCTGCCATGCCCAAGTTCATCACAGGGCTTGGCAGCACGGGAATTGACCTGGGCATAGCAATTGCCATGTTTAGCGTTGCGCGGCTCATCACCAATATCCCCGCAGGCCTGCTCACGGAGCGGCTGGGACGCAAGCCGGTGCTTGTAGGCGGAGCTAGTTGACTGCGATCTTTTGCAGCCTGAGCGGCACTGCCACCACTATTCCCACGCACAGTGCTTTTCTATAGACACGGAGATTGGCGACAGGCTTAGTGCCTTTGCCGCTTCCCCGCACCTTTGACCGCATCCTATATTCCGGCGCGTATATCTCGCCGCGCCAGGGCGTCTTGTGCATCTTTAGGCCAATCTCGTTTGGAGGGTGGTGCATGCCAACCGTTTCTCAATTCGCGTGTCACGCCGCAATCCCAATAGCGGATGCAAAACGTGAACTATCCCCAACCGCGCCGATCTGCCCACGCCCAAATCTGCAAGTAAACCCGCATTGCAGAGTCCAATCGGATGAGCATCCTGCAATCTTCCCAGCACATGGGCCTTTGCGGGCCAGGTGTGACATTATATACACATTCTCGTCATACCAGGGGCATGCTATGGCAGAAATCGTCGGAGCAGCAAACGCTTTTCAGGCCCATACGCCCCGAGCATTTGTGCTGCACAGACGCCAAAGCGAGTGCTACTCTTCCATGGACGCCACCGCTGGGCGGTTTGGATTACTGAGCTGCTCCTCATAGAGCCGCGCGTAAGCGCCTCCGTGGGCCAGCAGCTCGTGGTGGGTACCGCGTTCAATAATGCGGCCCTGGTCCAGGTACAGAATGGTATCCGCTGCCAGCACGGTGGACAGCCGGTGGGCAATGACAATGCTGGCGCGTCCTGCCATGAGCTTGGATAGCCCTTCCTGGATATACCGCTCAGAGTGCGTGTCCAGCGACGACGTTGCCTCGTCCAGCAGGAAGATGCGCGGGTCCTTGAGCATGACGCGTGCAATCGTCAGGCGCTGCTTTTCGCCGCCAGACAGGCGGTAGCCGCGCTCGCCAACGATGGTGTCATAGCCCTTCGGCATCTGGATAATGAAGTCGTGGATGAACGCCGCGCGGGACGCTTCTTCTAGTTCGGCTTGCGTCGCCTCCAGCTTGGCAAAGCGCAGGTTGTCCGCCACGGAAGCATGAAAGAGGAACGTCTCCTGCGTGACCGTCCCGATATTGCGCCGCAGCGACTCCAGCGTTACGGTCTTAATGTCCTGTCCATCCACCAGCACGCAGCCGCTCGTGGAGTCATACAGGCGGAGCACTAGATACGTGAGGCTAGACTTGCCTGCACCACTGGGCCCAACCAGCGCCACCATCTGTCCGGGCCGCACTGTGAACGACACGTCGTCCAGCGCCTTGCGCCCCGGCACGTACTCTAGCGATACGTGCTGGAACTCAATGCGTCCCTCATTGGTTGGCAGCGGCTTGGCGTCCGGCGCGTTGGCAATTTCCGGCCGCAGGTCAAGGTACTGAAAAATACGCTCAAAGTACGCTGCCGAAGTCATGATCTCCACGTGCAGGGTCATAAGCGATGTGGCCGGGTTGTATAGCCTGGCCAGCAGCGCCACAAATGCCACTATGGTCCCTATAGTGAGTTCACCGGAAATGATCTTTCCACCGCCGTACCAATACAGGAGCGCTGGACCCCCTGCCGTAATAACGCTCATTACCATGAAGAACCAGCGGCCGACCACCGCCTCGCGGATTTGCAGCCGCATCAGGTCGCGGTTTTCTTCGCGGAACTTAGTGATCTCTTGCCGCTCTCGGCCAAATGTTTTGATGAGCATGAACCCGCTGATGCCCAGCGTCTCCTGCATGTGGGAGTTCACGGAGGCGTTCATCTGCTGCCGCTGCTTCCGCAGGCGTCGCCGGACACGGCCAACGGTGAGGGTGGGGAGAATGAGCCAGGGGAGCACGACCACGGACAGCAGGGTAAGTTGCCAGCTTATTGCCAGCATGACGGCCAGGGTGCTGAGCAGTGTGATCAGGTTGGAGGTAGTGGAGACTAGCGATCCTGAAACCACATTGTCGACGCCGTTGACATCGCTGGTGAGGCGCGACATCATCTCGCCGGTCCTGGTGTTGGTGAAAAAGCCGAGCGACAGCGATTGCAGCCGCTCATATATGGCGGTCTTTAGGTCGTACATAATGCGTTCACTGATGAGCGTGTTCAGGTAACTCTGCAACACTCCCAGCAGTCCGAAGCCAATGGCCACGGCCACAGACGCAATGGTGAGCCAGCCGAGCAGCGCGTGATCTTTCTGCCCAATGGCAGTGTCTATGATGCTGCGGATAATGAAAGGTGGCACAAGTCCAATAAGAGAGGAGAGCCCAACGATGATAAGCAGGACTACTAGCTGCGGCCAGTAGGGCGCCAAGAAATGGAACACGCGGCGCAGGTTCACCGCGCTGACCGCCGTTGCTGACCGTACCTGATCGCTGCCATGCCACCAGTTCATGCAACCTCATCCCTAAAAAAGAAGAATCGGCCGTATCTGTTCAGGGAGTTCTCTCCAATATCTTCAGTCCTAGGCAATCTCTCCGCAAGCCAGGCAATCGTCCCGAAGTAAATAGTGCATCACTTTTTTGAAGACTATCTCTTGCGAACAACGATAGACAGGATGGTCTTTCGAGTAACGGGACGGTCGTTCTTTGGATGCAGACGGAACGTACAAACAATCCCTCACGGCCCAGGAAGCGTAAGCGTAGATGGTATACTGGAAGGGGCAAGATATTTCGAGGGACGGGCAAACCTCTAAACGCTCCGGGAGACCAGATGGACGTCGTTTCCCAGCTAGCAAGAGATATCTACCACTTCATAAGCATTGGCGCAACGACGCCCTGGGGGCTCGTAATCCTCTTCTTTCTCGTCGGCATTGGCGAGATGGGCGTCCCCACGCCGCTGATCATTGAGAGTACCTTCATGGCCGTGGGTATTCGCCTTGGCCATGGCATGTTGATTGGGTTTCTGCTCTTGGCGACGACAGTCCTGGGCAGCTTGCTGGGCGCGAGTATTGTGTACTACCTAGGTCGCCGCGGTTCGGGGCTTCTCTATCACGCTACGTGGTTTCGCAAGCGCGTGGAGCCCGAGCGTGTGGCCGCAGCAATGCGCCGGCTTTCCCAAACGTCCCCGCTCACTCTCGCCTTTGTGCGCTTCATTCCTGGACTGCTGTTTCCAGCTTCGCTAGCGGCTGGAGCTGCGCGAATGAAGTTTCGCAGCTTTGTGCTTGGCGTACTTATCTCTGACATGGTGTGGAATGGGTCCATGTTGGGTTTGGGCGTGATACTGGGGCGTGTGTTCCCCAGAACGAAGTCCGCGCACGCCTTCTGGTTTGGTGTGCTGATTGCTGTCAGCGCAGTGGGTGTGGTCT
>SHYT01000031.1 GCA_009692665.1 Dehalococcoidia bacterium
GGGCCTGCCATGGGAAGAGACGGAAAAGAAGTCGTTGCAAACCTTTGTGACCGCGTTCAACAGTCCCAACGTCAAACCCATTACGTTCCTCGCGGTGCCCATCAAAGCAATGTACCCTCCAGACCACTGGAGCGTGACCGGCAAGGTGCCCAGCTATGATGAACCCGACGAGACGGTGTTCCTACCGGGCCGGAACATCCTGCTCATCGCGCTGGCCGCGGTTTGGTGCAGCACCCACAGCGTGTCGCGCGTCGCCATTGGCTCGCTCGGCGGCAACCCGTTCCCGGACGCGACGCCGCAGTTCTTCCAGGACTTCGGCAAGATTCTGGGCAGCGGGCTGGGGCACAGGGTAAACGTGGAAGCGCCGTTCCGCGGGCAGCATAAAGAGGAGTTGATCAAGCGGCATCCGGACCTGCCCCTTGAAAAGACGATGACCTGTTTTGCGCCAAAGGATGGCAAACACTGCGGGCGGTGCAACAAGTGTCGTGAGCGCCGGGAGGCCTTTGCGGCCGCCGGCATCCGCGACCGCGCTGTCTACGCTGCGTAGATTGGGGGACATATGGAACGGGCTGATCGGGTCAAGAAGCTGAAGCCGCTCTTAAAAGAAGTGCTGGAAATCCTCGGTGAGGACCCAACACGTGAGGGTCTGCGCCGCACGCCGGAGCGGTGGGCGGAAGCGCTCACCACCTACACGCAGGGGTACGAAGATATGGCGGAGAACCACCTGAAGGTGGTCTTCCAGCTTGACGAGGACGACTACCCCATCGGCTCTGACGACATGATCATCGTGGACAACATCGCGTTCACCTCCACCTGCGAACACCACATTGCCCCCTTCCGCGGGCTGGTGCACATCGCGTACATTCCCAATCCCAAGAGCCGAGTCATCACCGGCCTGTCGAAGATGTCCCGCGTCGTCGAAGTCTTCGCCCGCCGCCTCCAGGTGCAAGAGCGCATGACGCAGCAAATCGCCCGCGCCATTGACGAGCACCTGAGCCCGCTTGGCGTCTTCGTCATGGTCCAGGCGGTTCACTACTGCATGATCCAGCGCGGCGTGGAGCAGCAGCAAAGCGCCACCATCACTACCGCCCGTCGCGGCGTGTTCCTGGAAAAGCCTGAGCTGGAGACCAAGTTCCAGACCTACCTGAGGCTCCGCATGGATACCAGAGACAAGTAGGACGCGGAGAGCGGTGACGGAGTAGGAGCGCAGCATGCTGCGCTCCTTCGTGCCCCTACGTTTTGGCGATGCGCAGGATCGCACGTATTCTTATCCCGTACGCTCATAGCCGTGCTATGCTTCTACACAGCTTCAGCGCCCGTAACGTTTGAGGAGGAGTAAGTGAGGAGTAAGTGACGAAACCATTGATTGTCATCATCGTGGTGCTGTGCACGCTGGCTGTTTCACTTGCCTGCGGCAAACCTGCTCCGCCGTCAGCGGCCCCTGCTTCAACCCCAACCCCTGTCCCACTGCCCGTCTCAACCACGAAGCCGGCACTCGGTCGCATCGTTTTTGAGTCGTATCGCGACGGCAACGCGGAACTCTATGTGATGAATTCGGACGGCTCGGGCCAGACACGCCTGACAACCAACCCGACGGCGGACCAAAACCCTGCATGGTCACCCAGCTGCACGGAGATCGCTTTCCACTCCGACAGAGACGGCAATAACGAAATCTACGTAATGAACGCAGATGGTTCAAACATCAGAAGGCTTACCAATAACGCAGCCACGGACCAAAATGTTGCGTGGTCGCCAGACGGTTCTAAGATTGCCTTTTGGTCCGCACGTGACGGCAATAATGAACTCTACGTGATGGGCAAGGACGGGTCTCTTCCAACCCGTTTGACCAATCACCCTGCAAACGACCAGTTGCCTGACTGGTCGCCCGACGGAAAGAAGATCGTGTTTGCTTCTGCCCGAGACGGCAATCCCGAGATATATTCGATGAATCCGGATGGCTCCGATGTTGCCCGTCTGACAAATAGCCCGGGACGCGATTTCAATCCATCATGGTCACCGGATAGCAAGAGAATAGCCTTCTGGTCAGACCGCGACGGCAATATGGAAATATACGTCATGAACGCGGATGGGACCAACCCGGTTCGCCTTACCAAGCATGACGCCAGAGATGCCAATCCCACCTGGTCACCTGATGGGACGACTATCCTCTTTTGGACCGACCGTCACGGCGCTGCTGAGGACCTCTACCTAATGAATGCAGACGGTTCCAACCTGGTGCGCCTCACGGACAACACGGTCCGCGACGTGGCTCCAGACTGGTGCAACGCGGCAAGCCGCTAGCAAGTGAATGGGCGGTTGCCCTTCATGGGTTATGGTACACGTTTTCAAAATGGAGGCGCATACATGAAAGTGATAAAAATGTCCCAGGTCCGGCGCACGTCCGCTGACGGCCCCCTCTTCACCGGCGGCCCCGTCACCCGCCAGGAGTTAGTAGGCGCGGACAACAGCAAATTCTTTAACATAGCCAACGTGCACTTCAGCAAAGGCTCGCGCAACAAGTTGCACACCCATTCCAGCGATCAGGTGCTGCTTGTCACCGAAGGCACCGGCATCGTAGCAACCGACTCAGCGGAACACACCGTGACGGTCGGCGACATTATCCACATCCAGGCCGGCGAGAAGCACTGGCACGGCGCCACCAAGACAAGTACCTTCTCGCACATCACAGTCACGCAGCTGAACAGCAAGACGGAGCAACTCGAGCCGTAGCTATGGCGCCTTGGTTGGTGCGTTCTGTGACGCCAAGTCCCGCAAACGCTTGCGTACGTGCGCCTCTTCCTGCGCCACCGTAACGCCAGGGTTGTCCAGTTGCAACGTGCGCAGTTCTTCCAACAACTGGCCCACCAGCGGCCCCTGCGGCACGCCCATGGCCAGAAGCTTGTCCCCTGAGAGTTGCGGACTGACCTTGCGCCATTCCAGCAAGAATCGCTGCAGCCGCTCGCACGCCACGGGCGTGTCATTTCCCAACAATGCTGCTTCCACCGCCTCAGGTTCGCGGTCCTTCAACAGCTTATACGTGCCGCTCGCGGAGAGGTCCGGCGCGTTCAGCCAGGGGCCAGCCGCCTTAATCAGCATCGTGTCGCGTACGACTTTGTGTGCACGGCTGCTGAGGTTCAACCGCTTGGCCAGCGCGTCCGCCAGTTTTTGCGTCATCAGCCAGGCCAACAACCCCAGAAAGACCAGCGGCGTCAGCTCCAGCTTCTTCTCTCGCGCGCCCGCAACCGCCTGCCGGAGCGAATCCGACCATACCAGCCCCCGCAGAATTGCCTTCAGCACGCCCATCTGCTCCGCGCGCGCCAGGCAGCTTTCCGGCAACGGCTCGCTAAAGCACCGGTCAAGCTCGTGACGCAGCCGGTCAGGGCTGATCGCGTCGAGGTGACGCAGGTCGCGCCGCAGCCATTCTTCCGTCTTCTTCTCTATCGTGAATCCAAGGCGCTGCTCGTAGCGCACTGCACGCAGTATGCGCGTGGCGTCATCCTGAAAGCTGTGTTCGTGCAGCACGCGAATGAGTTTGCCCGCTAGGTCCTTCTCGCCGCCATGCCCATCGACGAGGCTGCCGAACTTCGCGGGCGAGAGGTGTGCCGCCAGCGCGTTAATCGTGAAATCGCGCCGGGCAAGGTCATCCGCCACTGAGCCGGATTTGACCGTCGGCAGCGCGCCCGGCTGCGCGTACGTTTCCGTGCGCGCCGTTGCCATGTCTATCGTGCCCACCGGTGTCTTCAGCTTGAACGTCTCAAACTGTGAGCGTGACGCCACCTCACCCTTCAGCTCTGCCGCGAGCTTCGCCACCAGCGCGGCCACGTCGCCCTCAGCAACCAGGTCGAGGTCCAGCACCGGGCGCCCCAGCAGCAAGTCCCGCACAGACCCGCCCACAAGGTACAGCGGCGTGCCGGTACGCGAAGCAATGGCCCCCGCGTCCTGCAGAAACGTGACCTGCTCTTTTGATAGACCCTTTTGGAGTTGCGCGGCGATGTTCGTCAAGAAACGCTCCGCGAGATGAGAGATTGTGTGGTTCCCCCAAGGTATTGTTGGATTATACGTGCCTCCAAGCGAACGGGATATTGGTAATCTGGTGATATGGCGCTGGGCAGGTCTGGCTTGCGTGCGGGGGGTAGAAATGAGGGGTGAAAATGAGCATGTGTCGGCAGTTCCGCCACCCTTTTAACAGCCCCTTCCTTTACTTTGGAAGTGCCCTCTCCTACAATGCCCGTATACGGCGTCATGGAGCCAGTGAACGGTTCACGTGAATAAAAATGAACGCGCACCGAAAGGCGTTGACCAGCTACAGCAGGCCCTCGATCTTACGTTTCGGGACAAGAGCCTGCTCGCCCTCGCGTTGGTGCACGGCTCCTACGTGAACGAGCACCCCACCGACGGCGCCGAGTCCAACGAGCGCCTTGAGTTCCTCGGCGACGCCGTTCTCGACGTCATCGTCGGCGAGGCCGTCTACCGCAGGTTTCCCTCCGCGCCGGAAGGCCAGCTCACCGTCATGCGCGCCGCCGTCGTCCGTGACGAATGCCTCGCCCGCGTAGCCGCCAACCTCAACATCGGCGCCCTCCTCATGTTCGGCCAGGGCGAAGAGGCCACCGGCGGCAGGTCGCGCCCGTCCAACCTCGCAGCCGCGCTCGAATCTCTCATCGGCGCCGCCTTCCTTGACCAGGGCTACGACGCCGCCCGCAAGATGGTGCTGCACCTGCTGGCGGAAGAAATGAGCAAACTCACCACCGACCACATGCCCGGCGACCCAAAGTCTGAGCTTCAGGGTCTGACCCAGCAGCAAGGCAAGCCCGGCCCCGTCTACCGCCTCGTGCGCGAGTTCGGTCCAGAGCACGCCAAAGAGTTCGAAGTACAAGTCATCGTCGGCGGCGAAGTCCTCGGCGCGGGCCACGGCCATCGCAAAGCCGAAGCCGAGCGCGAAGCCGCCCAGCAAGCCATTGCAGCACTGAGCATTGAATCGAAACCATAACCTTCTGTAGGGCGCCCCTGAGGGTGCCTTCAACGTAACAGGATGACCACATGCCATTTGATTTCTTCCGAAGAAAACAAAAGACCGAAGAAGGCCTGAAGAAAAGCCGCGACGGCTGGTTCGGAAAACTCCGTGGCATCTTCCGCGGCCAGCAGCTCTCGCCCACCGCGCTCGGTGAAGTGGAAGAAGCCCTCCTC
>SHYT01000014.1 GCA_009692665.1 Dehalococcoidia bacterium
CGGATATTTGATTTTGTTTGCGCGGCAAAACTCTGCTAGGTTCAGCTTCAGGTGCATCCTTACGCTAGACATCGTGGGCATGAGCGAATTGATGCCGATTCTATGAAGCCAGGGTACGAGGGGGGGCAAGCTGAGGAGTTCCATGTCCAGCAGCGGCATGAGGACGTTGATTTTTGTTTTCTGATTGATCTGCTGCAGCCTCTCGGCCAGGCCGGCCGAGTCCAGGGGATACGGAATCAGGTACACCTCATCTAGGAGGGTGGTGTCGTAGATGCCCGTGTCCAACGCGTCATAGGCGAGCCCTATGATTTTCCCCTCCCATTCGCCGGACTCCCGAATGCTTCTGACGACCGCGATACCAGGAGCCGGATCGTCGGCCGAATTGAGCCCGGTAATCGCCACGTTACACCGGAGCATCTTGTTACTGCCCCCTCAACGTAACTAAATGGATACTATGGAGATGGTCGATGAACTCATTAACATCGCTAAGTGCGGTACTCCTACTGATGCCATAGGCATCCATTAAAGCGCCAGCAATCTCGGCTACCGGGACCATCTCCATAGTATCCATCGTATGGCTCAGCAGCCGTTTGAGGACTAACGTCCCCGTCCGGTTCAGAGCGTAGGAAAGACCGCTGTTTGAGTCAAACACGAAGCCGTTATCATCGACGTGGAGGTTTCCCGAGACCTGGAACATTACCCCTCACAACTGCTAAACGACGGACGTCAACTTACCGGCAACTGGTGACGCACTAACTTTAAAAGGGCTTATTTGGAAATGGAGGCAAACAGTGCGTTACCCACGAGGCCAATAGTGGAGTAGCGGTCCGCGCCTGCCTTCGTCCATGAAGCGACTTGGGCTGCAGTCCAGGTCTTATAGTCGGTTGGGAGTGACGTATTTAAATCGGTGTTGGTCTTGTCGGCCGCCAAATAGGTAGTCCAAGATTTGACGGAGTCATTGTCACTTGTGGCAGCGATGAGTGAGCCGAGCTTCTTGTTGAACGACGGGACGTCAGGGAATTTGTAGTTGCCTACGGCGTAGTACTGGTCGTACCAGATGGCATATGCGGAAAGAGTCGCTTGAGCGGCCAACTGGCTGGTGAGCGTCTTGATCTGGTTCTGAGCTGCCACCAGGTCGGCCTGCGTCTGGGCAAGCTTGCTCTGGGAAACAGCGAGGTCGGCGGAGCTGGCTGCCTTGGCAACGTCAGCCTGCACTTTGGCGACTTGGCTCTGCGTAGTAGCGACGTCGGTCGTAACCTTAGCGAGGCCGGTTTGCACCTTGACGATCTGGTCCTGAGAATCGGTCGCAACTTTGGCAAGGTCCTTAGGACTTGCGGCGGCGCTGCAACCTACGGCTGCTGTGGCACACAACACGGCCACGAGAATGAAAACCCGAACCTGATTCTTCATGTTTTCTGCTCCTTAACTACCTTCTGAATTGCCCAATCCCGTGAAAGGACACAACCGGGGGGATGGTAGTGGAGAATTGCCCTGAATGTCAAGAGCGGGACCCTCTTTCCCGGAGTCCTTACATAATCTGTTTTGCGCGGAACTGGCTGGACACACCCTTCCAAACGCAGCGGCAATGTTAGGCGCTCGCCAATCAGGTGCAAGTCAAGGTTGAGGGGCGAACCGATTCAGGGCGTTGCAGGGGTAACAAATCTGGGCCAGGAAGTAACCGTCAGTTTGCGTGTGCCGGTCAGTTATGATGAAGAGTGCGAATGCGGGAGGCGCGGACACATGCCTTATAGCAATGAGCAGATTGGGAAGGTTTTTGAGCGGCTGGCTGACTTGAGCGAGCTTAAGGGCGAGTCGGTGTTTAAGGTGCGCGCGTATCAGCGGGCGGCGCGGACGATTGAGCATTTCCCGGAGCCGCTGGAGTCGTGGGTGCGGCAGAGCAAGGACTTGAAAGTAATTGAGGGGATTGGCGATGCGATTGCCAAGAAGATATCGGACCTAGTGAACACGGGCGTCGTCAAAGAATACGAAGAGCTAAAGGCACTGTTCCCGGAAGGGGTCATTGAGATCATGGACGTTCCGGGCGTGGGGCCGAAGACGGCGGCGCGGCTGGTGAACGAGCTTGGCGTGAGGAGCGTTGACGACCTGGTGGTGGCTATCAACGCGGGCAAGTTTGCTACGATGCCGCGCATGGGGCCGAAGACGGCGGAGAACATTCTGCGGCACATTGAGTCGTTCAAGAACCGGGGGAAGCGGATACGGATTGACCGGGCGCTGCACGCCGCGGAGCTGGTGGTGGCATCGCTGAAGGAGCGGTGTCCGGAGCTGCAGGAGGTTGTGGCGACGGGGAGCATCCGGCGGTGGCAGGAGACGATTGGGGACATCGACATCATCGCGGTGACGCGGGACGGCGGGAAGGTGCTGGACGCGTTCGCGTCGCTGCCGATAGTCGTGGATGTGCTGGGCAAGGGGCCGAAGAAGAGCAGCGTGATAGTGAGCAGCGGGCTGCAGATAGACCTGCGGGTGATAGAGCCGGAGGAGTTTGGGGCGATGCTCCAGTACTTCACGGGGAGCAAGGAACATAACGTCCAACTGCGGGAGTACGCGAAGCGGTTGGGGCTGTCGCTGAACGAGTACGGCCTTAAGGAAGAGGCGACGGGCACCGTGGAGCGGTTTGCGACGGAGGAAGCGTTCTATCAACGGCTGGGGATGCCGGTGATGCCGCCGGAGATTCGGCAGGGGACGCGGGAGATTGAGGCTGCACTGCAGGGGCGGTTGCCGAAGCTAGTTGAGGTGGGAGACCTGAAGGGCGACCTGCACATGCACTCGGACTGGAGCGACGGACGGGACTCGATTGAGCAGATGCTGACGGCGGCGAAGGCGAAGGGGTACGAGTACGTGGCGCTGACCGACCACTCGGTGGGACGGGGCATCGCGAATGGCTTGTCCTGGGACCGGTTCCAGGAACAGCGGCGGCTGGTGCGGGCGCTGGAGCAGCGGCTGGGCATCAAGGTGCTGCACGGTTCTGAGGTGGACATTCGCGCGGACGGGTCGCTGGACTACCCGGACGAGCTGGCAGAGCAACTCGACATAGTCGTGGCGTCCGTGCACTCGGGGATGGGCCAGAGCCGGGATGTGATTACGGCGCGGGTGCTGAAGGCGATTCGGAATCCGCACGTGGATGTGATTGGGCACCTGAGCACGCGGCTGATTCAGGAACGGGACGCGATTGATCTGGACTTTGAGGCGGTGTTCCGGGCGGCTGCGGAAACGGGCGTGGCGCTGGAGATTAACGCGTCGCCGGAACGGTTGGACTTGAAGGACGTGCACGCGTACCGGGCTCGGGAGCTTGGGGTGCCGCTAGTGATTGACAGCGACGCGCACAAGGTAGAAGGGCTGGACGTGATGCGGTTTGGGGTGTCTGTGGCGCGGCGCGCGTGGTGCGAGGCGGGGGACGTGTATAACACCCGGCCGGTGGGGGAGTTTTTGGCGTGGTTGAATAGGAAACGGGTTTAGCTTGGGCACTAATCCGAGAAAGGTACACGGTACAGCGATGGAATTAGCCAAACGCGAGGCTATTCTCAAACGAGTGGAAGAACTCCGTCCCGTGGCATCGGGAGACCTGCTTTGGGCGTTAGACGCTATTACGAAGCTTTCTGATGAAGTCAATGAATTGGCCGGGGGAGCCGTTACAGCGTACCAGGACGCTGCTGAAGCTCGTATAGAAACCCTCGAGTCACTCATGCGCGCGCACGAAGCAGTAACCCATGACGAAAGAATTAATATCATTTAGGCAGCTTTGGAACGCGCGACAGGTCAACCGCGTAGGCAAGAACCCGACATGACGTAAGGTCTTACAGGTCTTAGGAGATTCATGCAGTGAGGCAGGGATACAAGGGCAGCACACATACGAACGGACATAAGCAGGACCCGACGTTGACGACGGAGAGCGTGCAGGCGCTGGAGCATTTGCGCTCGGGCGTTGCGGCGGGACGGCCGTGGCATATTGTGCTGCTGGAAGCGATCAGCATGTGGACGTCGCCGCGTGAGGTGGTGGACGGCAAGCGGGTGCAGTATTTGATTTACGGGGAAGCGTTTGACGTGCTGGCGCTGGCGCAGCGGCTGGGAGAGGAGATACTCGACTTCATCCCCGCGCCGGAGTGGCGGCAGTTTAGGCTGCACGGCAGGTTCCCTCGCGAGCTGGCGGAGGACGATTTTCAGCACATCCTTGGCGAGGCAAAGCTGAAGGGGCTGCTGAACTACTGGTACGGCGTGGCGCTGGAGGGGGCGCTCCAGTCAGCGGTGCGGGATGAGATTCGCAAGGACCGCGCGAACGTGGGGCTGAAGTCGCAGACGGGGCTGATTGAGCAGACGTTCATTCGGATATACGGGTCGCCCCGGACGCTGCTGATGCAACAGTACCGGGAGAAGTACCAGCCGGAGCATGAGGGGGCGCTGGAGCCGTGGCAGCGCAAGGAGTTCACGTACTGGTTGTTCCGGCTTCGGGTGGACTTGTGTGAGAAGGAGCGGGTGGCGAGCGACACGCTCAAGGCGATGCTATGGCTGCAGCGGAAGCATCCGGAGCCGCTGCTGGGGCTGCTGCCCGGCCTGGTGATTATGGAGGCGGAGGCGATTGGGTAAGGCCTACTTCCCAAGCTCTCGCACGGATAACCCGTGGCAAATTGTCTTAGCAAGCTGGTCGGCCACTTCCGTATGCCGGGAACTTCTTGTAACGCGCCAGTCGAGGGATTCGTCCATATTACATTTGCAACGTCCATGACGCGCTCAGTTGGGTTCTTTGTCTTGAGCAAACCGAGAGTTTCAGGAGCGACGCGTACTTGAACCTGGATAAGGTCCAGCCCATTTATGAACGATTGCGCGCCGCGCGTCCTAAATATAACCCGTAATATAACCCGTCGTCATCCACAACTTAGTCTAGCGCGGTAGCGTCGCCAGCAGCTCCTGCACCTTGGCCTGGCGTTCCGTGAGCGACTCCAGGCGGGCTCGCTCCCGGTCAACCACCTCTTCGGGCGCTTTCTCCGCGAACTGGGGGTCGGCGAGGTTGCGCTGGATGCGCTCGATGTTGGTGCGGGCGTCGGTCAGTTCCTTCTCCAGGCGCTTGCGTTCGGCGGCGACATCTATGAGGCCGGCCATGGGGACGAAGACAGACACGTTGCCGATGAGGGACGTGACGGTCTGGCGCGGGTCAGGGCGGGCGTCACTGGCGGTGATAATGCGGAGCGGGTCTATGCGGGCGAGCGTGCGGACGACCTCGGCGGATTGCTCCACCACGTGGCGCATGTCGGCTGGGTCCACCAGCGTTTCCAGCGGCTTGGCAGGCTCGATTTTGAACTCCGTGCGCGCGTTGCGGACGGCGCGGACGATGCCCTGGATGATGGCGAACTGCTTTTCGGCGTCGGGGTCGAGTTTGGACTCGTCGGCCTCAGGGTATTTGGCGAGGACGAGCGTGTCGGAGACGGCGGCGGAGTCGGCCAGGCGCGCGCGGACGCCGGCCCAGATTTCTTCTGTGATGAAGGGCATGAGCGGGTGCAGGAGACGTAACGTTTCCTGGAGGACGTGCGCCAGCACTGGCAACGGACTGGCGGCGGCGTTGCCAGTGCGCATTCGAATCTTGGCGGCTTCCAGGTACCAATCGCAGAAGTCTTCCCAAACGAAGGCGTAGAGCGCTTGGGCGGCCTCGCCGAACTGGAAGTCGGCGTAGCGGCGGTTGACTTCGGCGGTGACGTGGGCGAGGCGGGAGAGTATCCAACGGTCTTCGAGCGCGTGCGGCGTTGGATTCTGCCAGCCGCGCACTTGCCCTGCCCCGCTCTCCCCCTCTCCCCCCATTCGGCTCCGCTGCGCTTCGCTCAGGGCAGGCTCTCTCCCTGCTGGAGAGGGGGGAGACTGGGCGTCTATCGACAGGAGCACGAAGCGGGAGGCGTTCCAGAGCTTGTTGGCAAAGTTACGGCCGGCCTCCATCTTGGGCGTGCCCAGGCGCGCATCGCTGCCGGCGGCGTTGCCGGTGGTGAGGGCGAAGCGGAGGGCGTCGGCGCCGTAGGTGTCGATGACCTTAAGCGGGTCGATGACGTTACCGCGGGTCTTGCTCATCTTTGCGCCTTCGGCGTCGCGGACGAGGCCGTGGAGGTAGACGGTCTTGAACGGCACCTGGCCGGTGTTCTCGATACCCATCATAATCATGCGGGCGACCCAGAAGAAGAGGATGTCGTAGCCCGTCTCCATAACCTGCGTGGGGTAGAAGCGCTTGAAGTCCAGCGAATCGTTGGGCCAGCCGAGGGTGGACTCGGGCCAGAGGCCGGAAGAGAACCAGGTGTCCAGCACGTCCGGGTCCTGGAACAGGTTCGTGCCGCGACACGTTGGGCAGTGCGCGGGCGGCTCCAACGACACGAGCGGCTTCACGTCCATGCTGATGTCCGACGTTTCGATGTGGGCGTCAATTTCAGGGAGGGTTAAACCGTCTGACAGAAACCGTTCCAGCGTCCCGTGAATAGCGCTAGGAGCGCTGAGTAACACGTCCATGACAGCGCTCTCAGGCATCCGAGCCCTCAACGCAGCTTTGATCGTTTCTGAGAGCGTCAGACTCAACGTAATCTTGTCGCCGTCACAGGTGATGCAGTACCAGACGGGGATGCGGTGGCCCCACCAGAGCTGGCGGCTGATGCACCAGTCCTGGATGTTCTCCATCCAGTTGGCGTAGACCTTGGTGAAGTGCTCCGGGATGATCTTGATTTCGCCCGTCTGCACGGCGCGGAGGGCCGGCGCGGCGAGGGTCTTCATGCGCATGAACCATTGCTTGCTGACCAGAGGCTCCACGACCGTGCGGCAGCGCTGGCAGTGGCCGACGGCGTGGCGGTGCGACTCCACTTTGTCGAGCAGGCCCTGCGTTTCCAGGTCCTCCACGATTTTCTTGCGCGCGGCGTAGCGCTCAAGCCCGGCATACGCGGGGCCGGCTTCTTTGTTCATGTTGCCGTCCAAGCCGATGACGGTGATGAGCGGCAGGTGATGGCGCGTGCCGACCTCGAAGTCGTTGGGGTCGTGGCCGGGCGTGATTTTGAGCGCGCCGGTGCCGAACTGCGGGTCGACGTAATCATCGGCGATGACGGGGATGGTGCGGTTCGTGAGAGGCAGCTTTACGTGCCTGCCGACCACGCTCCGGTAGCGCGCATCGCCGGGGTGAACGGCAACGGCGGTGTCGCCGAGCATCGTTTCCGGGCGCGTGGTGGCAACGGTGACGTGGCCTGAGCCGTCCGCCAGCGGGTACTTGATGTGCCACATGTAGCCGTTCGCTTCCTGGTGCTCAACCTCCAGGTCAGAGAGGGCGGTCTGGTCTTTGGGACACCAGTTGATCATGCGCTCGCCGCGCTCAATGAGCTTCTTGGCGTGCATGTTCACGAACGTGGTGCGGACGGCGAGGCTGGGGCCGGGGTCGAGCGTGAAGGTGTTGCGGCTCCAGTCCACAGACGCGCCGAGACGGTGGTGCTGCTCGCCGATGCGGGTGCGGTACTTCTTCACCCACTCCCAGACCTCTTCCAGGAACTTCTCGCGGCCAAGCTGCTTGCGAGAGAGGTTGCGCTTGGCAAGCTCGCGCTCCACGACGACCTGGGTGGCGATGCCCGCGTGGTCGGTGCCGGGCAACCATAACGTGGGGTCGCCCTGCATGCGGTGCCAGCGCGCCATGGTGTCTTCAATGGTTGCGGTGAGGGCGTGGCCGAGGTGCAACTCGCCGGTGACGTTGGGCGGCGGCTGGATGATGGTGAACGGCTGGCGGTCCGGGTCTTCCCGCGGGGCGAAGAGGTTGCGGTCAAGCCACGACTTGTACAGGCGCTGCTCTACCAGGGAGGCATCGTAGGCCTTGGGCATTTCTTTGGGCGCGTTTGGTTGGGTCACGGGACTATCGCCTCTCTAACACTCCCGCTCTCCGAGCGGGACTCCGCAGATGCGGTTGGCAAAAAGTTGCTAGCGGGCAGGCATCTTCAGCAACTCGCCCACTCTCGCCCCAATCACCTCCGCCATCTGCTCCATGCCTTCGTCCGTGGGGTGGAGGCCGTCGTCAAGCAGGTCTATGTTGGTGCTGCCGATGAGCTCTGTGCCGTGCAGCAGGTGGAGGTTGGTGTCACCGGCGGCGCGCAGAGACTTCACGACAGACTCGGTGCCCGCGCGGAGCATGGGGAGGGTCATGCCCATGCGGTTGGGCTTGAGCTCGTGCAGGCGCTCGTTTTGCGTGCGGTACATGGGCGTCACCATGAGAATGGGCGTTGTGGCGTGGTCTACACGCACGATTTTGATGAACATGCGGAACGCCTCGTTCCAGGCTTCCTGGTCGTACCAGGGACGCGGCATGACGTTGGTGCCAAAGTGGAGCGTGATGACGTCGGCAGCGTGGTCAGTTAGGGACTCAGCGCTCACCGGCTCGGCGCGGCCACAGCCGCCAAAGCCGAGGTTGTAGTGGTCCAGGCCCAGCGTGCGCGCGATGATGGCGGGGTAGGTGGCGCCAGGGTCGGTTGCGTGGAAGCCGTGGGTGATGGAATCGCCAAAAGCCAGCAGGCGGCGGCGGGTTTCCGGTATGGGCTGCAGGCCGTCCGCGGAGATGCCGCCGACCTGGACGACGGCGTTGAATGGCAGGTAGACGGTGTACGCAGCCGGACTGGGAGGGAGCGCAAAGCGGATTTCGTGGTCGCCGGGTTTGCCGTTGGGATTGAACTGGCCGATGCGCTCGCTGTCACGCCAGATGCTGACGGTGGCGGTTGCCATGCGTGGCGGCTGGGGCGGGCCCGGGACGGGTGCTCGCACGGGCATGTCGCCCACCAAGGCCGCAGCGGGGCTGGCGCCGCCGCGCAGCTCAACGTAGCGCAGGCGGATAGCGACCTCACGGGCGGGAGTGCGGAACTCAAGCCGGGCGCCCGCGCTGGTGAGCGATTGGGACCACATGTCGAAGGGGACGGCGGGCTGGAACCGGTTCAGGCGGTTGATGAGGGCATGCTCGCCGTTGAAGCTGAGGTACGGGACGCCGTGCAGGTAGGGTTTGAGGGCTTCGCCGGTGATCCAGGTGGGCATATGGTTCTCCTCTTATTAAGCCGTCACCCGTGTGCGGCTCAGTCCGATGGCTTTTGCGACGGTAGCGGCACAGCGCTGGAGGGCCTCCTTGTCAGGGTCAGTATACGGGCGGGCGTCGTCACGGGGGCCGAGGGCGAGCTCGCCGATGACCTGGTTGTTGTACTGCTGTGGCCTCGGCTTTCTGGTCAGCTTCGTGACAGCTACGCACCCGGCTTCAGCAGCGCCACCACGCGGTCCAATATCCGGTGCCCAATCTCGTACTTGGAGAGCAGCGGAAGCTCTTCTATGCGCCCGGCGCGGTCTATGAGGATGACGCGGTTGGTGTCTACGCCGAAGCCGGCGTCGGTGGCGGTGACATCGTTGGCGGCGATGAGGTGCAGGTTCTTGGAGATGACCTTGCTCTTGGCGTTGGCTATGAGGTCCTGCGTCTCGGCGGCGAAGCCTACTTTAATAAAGGGGCCGTTGACGCTGCCGATGATGTCCGGGTTTTTCACAAGGTCAATGGACATAGAGTCTGACGGGCCCTTCTTCATTTTCTGGTCTGCGGCTGAGGCGGGACGGTAGTCGGCGACGGCGGCGGCCATGACCACCACGTCCACGCCGTGGACGGCGTTCACCACCGCCTCGTGCATCTGCTGGGCGGTCATCACGTGGACGACGTTGACGCCGATAGGGTCCGGCAGCGCGGTGGGTGCGGTCACAAGCGTGACGGCCGCGCCGCGGTCGCGGGCGGCCTCTGCCACGGCGTAGCCTTGCTTGCCGGAGGAGCGGTTTGTGAGCATCCGCACTGGGTCGAGCGGTTCTTCCGTGCCACCGGCGCTGATGACGACTTTCTTACCGTGAAGGTCGCCATGCTTCCCCAGGTTCCAGCGCACGTATTCCACCAGCGTGAGCGGCTCCACCATGCGCCCCATGCCGACCAGCCCGGACGCTAGGCGGCCTGCGGCGGGGCCGATGATGGTGACGCCGCGCGACCGGAGCGTGTGCAGGTTGGCCTGCACGGTGGGATGGTCATACATGTGCGCGTCCATGGCGGGCGCGACGAGGATGGGTGCACGCGTGGCCAGGATGGTGGTGGTGAGCGCATCATCGGCGATGCCGAATGCGAGCTTGGCGAGAACGTTGGCGGTGGCGGGCGCGATGAGCACTATGTCGGCACGGAGCGCGAGGCCCACGTGCTCGATGGCAAGCTCAGAGTCAACGTCGAACAGGTTGGTGATGACGGGCCTGTGCGTGAGGCTGCGGAAGGTGAGCGGCGTGACGAACTCAGCGGCGTCTTTGGTCAAGATGGTGTCCACAACGGCACCCGCCTGCATGAGCTTGCCGGCGAGGTCAGCCGCCTTGTACGCGGCGATGCTGCCGGTGACGCCCAGTAGGATGTGCTTGCCCTTAATGGGGTCGGTCATAACGCCTCATTTCGTTCGTGCGTTTGTCCGCACCTATGATGACAGGTTTGCGGAACGCGCGCAGGCTTGACGTAACGACGGCTCACCGTTGGCGGCGGCTCCGGCCGGTTTTGACGAGCACGGTGCCGAGGACGATGTTGGACATGATGAGCAGAAGTTGGCCGATGAGGAACACGCCGACACCGTTCCACCAGCTTGCAAAGTAGCCGACGAAGAACGCGGCGATGGTGACCAGCCAGAAAGCCGGGCCCCACCGCCGGGTGAGGCGGGCCCAGCGCAGGAACCACCAGGGCAGGTCAGAGTTTGGAGTGGACATGTGACCCTTTACTTATGCGGTTGAGCGTTCGTCTTGTACTCGCACTTGGGGCCGGTGCCGCTGTTCGCGCCCTTATAGCTGCAGAAAATGAGGAGTCCGGTCGGCTCGTAGGTGATAGCGGCGGTCTTGGCGTCTTTCGTCATCATCTTCTTAGTAATGGTGAGCCTAATGGTCGCGTCCTTGTGGTCGCCGGCTGGGCACGGCGGGTGCGGATGTGTCCAGCGGTACACGAAATAGGTTGCCCCATGTTTTCGATGAAGCCCTCTTCGCTGCGATCAACGATGGGGGTGCCGCAGTTCGAGCCTGACCATGCCCCGTCCAGAGAAGTCTTGCTCAGGTCGCTCCCAGAGAACTCCGCGCGGTAAATGGTGGTGAATTTGGTCTGGTCGAATGTCGCCTGGATGGGGGAGACGAGAACGCCCACGAGCGATGGGTTTTCAGGCTTCTCTCCGCATGCGGCCGCGCGGACGATCACTATTCCCAAGCACAAAAACATGAACACTTTGCGCGACGCCTGGAGCCTATCTGGAAAACGCATACGTCCCCCTCGTTAGGCTACGCGAAAGACTGGCCGAAGCGGCCGCGGTGGGCGACTTGGGACATGGGCTTGCGGTTCTTCTTGCCCTTGTGACTGGGCTTGGTGGGATAGCCAAGCGGCACGACGGCGTGGATCTCGAACTCCTCTGGAATGCCGAGGAGAGCACGGACTTCGGTTTGGTTCTGGGTGCCGCACCAGTTGCTGCCGACGCCTTCTGCCCAGGCGGTGAGGACCATGGACTGCACGGCGCGGCCGGCGTCGCCCCGGCCGGAGGTGGAGGACTTGTCCACTGCGACGACGATGGCGGCAACGGCTTGGGAGACGTAGGGGCTGCTGCGGGTCTGCTCGCTGAGCTTCTTGATGGTGGCGCGGTCTTCGACAATGATGAAGTGCCAGGGCTGGCCGTTGCGGCTGCTGGCGGTGAGGCGGCCGGCCTCGACGATGCGCCGGATAATGTCTTGTGGTAACGGTGTATCGCGGTAGTTGCGGGTGGCCAGCACGGTGCGGATGGCTTCAAAGACTTCCACTGTGCCTCCTGCTGTGAACGCTAGCGGTTCATTTCGTAGATCATGCGCAGGCCTATGAGGGTCAGGTCCGGGTTGACGGCATCGAAGATGGTGGTCTCTTTGGCGATGATGGCTGCCTGACCGCCGGTGGCGATGACCTTGGCGTCGGCGCCGAGCTCATCCCGGAAGCGTTTCACCATGCCTTCCACCAGCGACACGTAGCCGTAAATGAGACCAGCCTGGATAGATGCAACCGTATTACGCCCAACCACGCTCTTGGGGCGGACAAGCTCGACGCGCCGGAGCTGCGAAGTGTTGGTGAAGAGCGCTTCCGCAGCAAGGCCGATGCCAGGGACGATGGCGCCGCCCAGGTAGTCGCCGTCCCTAGTCACGCCATCGAAGACGAGCGCGGTGCTGAAGTCTACGTTGATGACGGGCGGGCCGTAGAGATTGACGGCGGCCACGGCGTCCGCGACGCGGTCGGCGCCGACGTCACGGGGGTTCTCGTAGAGGACGCGGAGGCCGGTCTTGATGCCCACGGAGACGGTCACGGGCGTGGTGTTGAAGGCGCTCTTGCTCATCTCCTCAAAGACGCTGGTCAGCGGCGGCACCACGCTGCACAAAGCAACGCCGTTAATGTGCTTCGGCTCGATGCCCTTGAGGGCGAGGAGCGTGTGGATGGTGGCGTGGTATTCGTCCGACTGGCGGCGGGCGTCAGAGGCCATGCGCCAGGTGGCCTTGAGCGTTTGGCCGTCAAAGACGCCGAGGTTTATGTGGGTGTTGCCGATATCTATGGTCAACAGCATAACGCCAGTCATTATAGCGTCCAAGCTCCTTAGGTGCGGGCAAGCCTCTGGAATCTGAACATGGCAGTCGTGATGGCGGAGCCGACCGGCGGCATCGGACATGGAGTCCCAGGCCTGGTGGGGCTGGCGACTAGCTCCGCTGACTTCCAGCAACGGGTGCCTGCCGTTCCTGCTCCAACCACCTACGCTCACGTCCCCGGATGGAGATGAGAACATCCTCCACGTCCATACGGCCAACAGGGCCGGAGGCGTAGAGCGACCCAAAGATGCCGCCGCCGCGCAACACAAGCAGTTCGGTGGGCTGGATGTACAGCCCGTGGGTGTCCATCGTCCACCAGGCGTCCAGAGAGGTCACGTCTTTCTCTTTCACCCCGTATGCAAATGGGAAGGTGAAGCCCTTTTCGGTCACGAGCTTTTGGGTGATGTCCAGCGGGTCAACGGAGGCGGCAATGACGGTAACGCCAAGCTCTTGCAGCTCGCTCAGCTTGGCCTGGTAGCCGGCAAGGTGGCGAATGCAGTAGGGGCACCAGTGGCCGCGATAGAAGAGGAGCGCCAGGTAACGCCCGGGCAACTCGTCGGGCAGCGTGATGGTGCGGCCGTCGATGAGGTTGAGCTTCAGGGGCGGAAGCCTGTCGCCTTGGATGAGCTTGTGAGGCACGGGACACCTCCGAGTGTTTCGTGTATTCATTCTACGTACACTAGATGGCAGTTGTCTTGAGGAGGCAGATATGGACCTTGGCATTGAGGGGAAGGTTGCCGTTGTGACCGGCGGCAGCGGCGCCATAGGCAAAGCTGTGGCGCTGGAGCTTGGCAGGAACGGGGTGGATGTCGCGCTGATTGCGCGCAATCAGCAAGCGCTGGACGCCGCAGCGCAGGAGATTGCCGGGGAGACCAAACGCAAGGTACTCGGCTTCACGGCAGACTTAGCCAGCGCGGGCGACATTCGCCGCGTCGTGGGCGAGGTTGCGCAGGCGTTTGGACATATCGACATCCTCGTCAACTCAGCAGCACGAGCGGGTGGAACGCCGATTCCGAACCCGAAGCCGGATGACGGAGACTTTTTGGACGACCTTACGCTGAAGACGCTGGGGTACCTGCGGATGTGCCGCGAAGTTGTGCCACACATGACGAAGCAGGGATGGGGGCGCGTGGTCAATATCGGTGGTGGGGCGGCGTACCAGCCGACCAGCCTTAACGGTGTTGCCGGGACGATCCGCAATGCAGGCGTGGCGGCCATTGCCAAGGCGGTGGCCAACGAGTTTGGACGCGCGGGCATTGGCGCGAACACGGTGCATCCAAGCACCATTCTGACGGACACAGTGCGCGAGCGCATGACGCGCGCAGCGCAAGCAGAGGGCATCAGCCTGGACGCGTACATCAAGCGCGAGGGCGCAAAAGTGCCACTGAACCGCATGGTGACGCCGGAGGATATTGCGAACATAGTGGCGTTTTTGTGCTCGCCGCGCTCAGCGGCGGTCACGGGCGAGTCTGTGGTAGCAAGTGGCGGCAGCGGATCAGTGATCAGGTACTGAGGTCGGAATGCGCCGGGCAGCCCTTTATTGAGACCCCCCCATCACCGCACGGTCTGGCAGGCCCTTGACGTACACCGAGCGCGGCAGCGCGATGGCGACGCTGGCGACCATGATGCCGACGAAGATGGCGCCGTTCACCCACAGGATGTGTGATGCGCTGTAGTAGCTGCCCATATAGCCGTTGAACAGTTCCATCCCGGCCATCACACCGCCAAGGCTGAAGGTGTTGATGCTGGCAATGCGGCCCCGGAACTCGTCCTTGGCAAGCGACTGCGTCACGGCCTGGCCCACGTTCATGAACGCCGCCTGGCTGCCGCCCATGATGACAGCGGCGATAACCGCCATGGCCATGTTGGGCATGAATGCGAGCAGGACTTGGCCCAGCCCGCTGAGCAGTCCCATCACCAGGAAGAGCCGCCCCCGGACGAGCGCGCTCTGGATGCCGCCGATGTACAAGCTGCCGACGAGCGCCCCGGCGCCGACGCCGATCATGATGGTGCTGAAGCCGGTGACGCCCGCGTTCAACTGGCGCACGGCGAAGGTAGGTATGAGCGTCTCGAACGCCATCGTCAGCCCGCAGTGGAAGATGACCATCGCCAGCACCATGCGGATGAGTGGCTCCGACCAGGCGTACGCAATGCCCTTTTGAAAGCTCTGGAAAAAGCTTTCGCCTTTTCTGACGCCGCCTGTGGAGACCGTTTTGATTCGGTTGATCTGGAAGAGGCCGACCGCATAAAACGCCGTGCATAGCACGAACGCCGCCGGTGGGCCAAAAATCGCGAGGAGCGGCGTAGCCAGTCCGGGGCCCACCAGCCGTGAGCCGTGCTGCGTCGCCGAGTTCAGGGACAGGGCGTTCAGCAGCTTCTCTCGCGGCACCAGATTGGCGGCCAGCGCTTGGGACGTGGGCATCTGCACGGCGCGCGCGGTGCCGTTCACCACGGACAAAATCACCAGCTCCCACAACGTCAGCGTGCCGGTGAGCGCCAGCCCCGCGAGTACGATGTTGTGCAGGAGATTAACGGCATAGGTCATCCGTAGGATGGCTTTTCGGTCAAACCTGTCGGCCAGCACGCCGGCAAATGGCGGCACGAGAAACTGCGGAGCTTTCGCAGCGAAGGTGATGAGTCCCACCCACAGGGAGGAGCCGGTCTGCTCATAGACCAGCCAGCCGCGGGAGACAATCAGCGCCCACGCCGCGGCCTGCGCGGAGAGGTTCGCCGCCCAGAGGTTGCGGAAGTCGGGGTACACGAGCGCACCGAAGTAGCGGTTCCACGTGGCGCGCGCGCCGATGCTCGCAGCCATTTCCCTCTCTCCCTCATTGAGCAGCACATGTTCTGACGTTTCCGAAGTATAGCACCCGCTTTTGCCTTGCACATCTGGGCCCATCTGCCGATAGTGGGTCAATTCGCCATGTGATTATTTGCTCGACACGGTGAACAGGGCGCCCGACTTCTTGCCCCCTCTCGCAGCCACTTGTTTTCCCCATTCGTGGTGAGCCTGTCGAACCATGAACGGACACCACAGGAACTGGCAGCGTTTCCCAGTTTGGTCGGCCCAATTGGACTTATGGCAAATCCATAGTTCCAGATTGAACCACTACCCATCTGCCCCAGGGATTTGATTATTGACTATAGTTAAGGCCGGACAACAGCGGGAGCAGATGTGGACGTGCGCAAGGGTATTGTCATCGGCAGCGTGTTTTTTGTGGCGGTGGTCTTGCTCATGCTGTACTTCAGCCTGCACGAAGCGCGGAACAGCGCCATGAGCAGTGATACAGGCACAAGCATGGGCGGCAATATGGACAACTATGGGCAGCGGCTGTACTCGTCCGACATGAACATGGCGCCTGCAAGCGGCATGCCGACCATGGACGACGCGGAACATCCCGCCTGGCTCCAGCGTGTGCTCAAGTTCTTGCGATTGGACTGACTTTACGTGTTCAGGTCGTAGATGAAGCGCAGGCCCTGAATGGTCAGGTCCGGGTTCACCGCGTGGAAGACCTTGGCTTCAGCCGCAATGAGCGCGGCCTGCCCGCCAGTGGCGATGGCTTTGGCGTTCTGGCCGATTTCCCCTCGCAGCCGGGCGACCATGCCCTCAACCATGGACGCATACCCGTAGACCAGCCCCGCCTGGATGGACGCCGTAACGTTGCGCCCAATGGGCGACGGCGGCCTTACGATGTCCACCCGCCGTAGCTGCGACGAGCCCCTAAAGAGTGAATCCGCAGCGACGCGAAGGCCCGGTAGGATGGCGCCGCCCTGGTGCTCGCCATCGCGGGTGACCGCCTCGAACTTTACCGCTGTGCCAAAGTCCACCACGATGACCGGGCCACCGTACAGGTGGTACGCGGCTGCAGCAGCCACGATGCGGTCAGCCCCCAACTGCATG
This sequence comes from Dehalococcoidia bacterium, assembly GCA_009692665.1. Lineage (GTDB taxonomy): Bacteria > Chloroflexota > Dehalococcoidia > Lucifugimonadales > SHYT01 > SHYT01. The sequence goes on from SHYT01000014.1 coordinate 16,523, forward strand.
GGGTTTTCATAGCCGATGCTTGTCCTCGTCCGCACTTCGGCGGAGACGATAAGCGGGTCGCAGTGGAAGTCCTTTTGCAACATGCTTCGGAACATAGACGTGACCGGAGGCACCACGCTGCACATCGCGGCGTTGGTGATGTCTGAGGCCTGGATGTTGTGGAGGCGCAAGATGCTGCGGATGCTGGTGGCGTAGTCGTCAGCCAGGCGGCTTGGGTCCGTGGCCACTCGCAAGGAACAGGCGAGTATCTGGCTGTTGAAAACGCCCAGCTTGACGTTGGTGTTGCCGATGTCTATGGCGAGTAACATATCGACATCATTGTAGCGTGCGGACAGGTTTCAGTCCGCTCCGATTGTCATTCTGGAGCGGAGCCGCAGCGGAGCGAAGAATCCGTACCCAGACGTTCTAGGACATCTACACTCGTAATGAGCACTTCAATCGCGCCGCCGATGATGGCCACCTGGCCCACCCGTCTCAGCTTTTTCAGGCTGAACTCCAGGCCAATGGTGAACATGAGCAGCACGATGCCCAGGTCGGCAAGGGCTTCTGTGAGGCCAACGTCATGCACCAGAAAGAACGGCGGCGTGAACGGCCCAACAATGACGCCCGCGATGAGGTAGCCCAGTGTGATGGGCAGGCGAAGCCAGTGGAACAGCAGCGTGGTGAAGCCCGCTACCATCATGATGATGGCCAAGTCGCCAAGAACGTCAAAAGAAGCTGTTTCTGGCATACCGCACCACGTTTAATGACCTATAGGTTTACAACCGTTGTGTCTGGAATGGTGACTGTTACGAGGCTAAAGGCCACCGTGGGAGGCCAAGGTCATCGCACCAAGAACCGCGTCCCGTGCATAGCCGAAAGGCGTGCAATTGGGCGGTGCCGGAGCACAGGAGTGCCTGCACCAGTGGGCGGCGCGTCTCCCGTACTGCTAGATCGGCCCCAATGTGCCGCCTTCCTTAATCAAGTGAAGCGCTTGGGGCAGGCGAGGCAGCAGGTCGCTCGCAATGGCGCCGGCGTCGCCTATCTCCTGGCGCATGAGTTCGCCAGCCGTGGCGTGCAGGTAGACACCCGCAGAGGCGGCATCGTAGGGGGGCAGGCCCTGGGCGAGCAGTCCCGCAATGACGCCCGCCAGCACATCGCCCGTGCCGGCGGTGGCGAGCGCAGGGTTGGCGAAGGGGCTGACGCGCAGCAGGCTGTGCGGCGAGCCAACGGCGGTGAATGCGCCTTTCAGCACAACACTAGCGTTCCAAGTCCTAGCACTTTCTAACGCTGTGTTCCAGCGGTGCTCCTCTACTTCTTTCAGCGGGACGTTCAGCAGACGCGCCATTTCGCCGGGATGGGGTGTGAGTACGGCGGGCGCGCACAACCGTTCCCACCAGCGTTCCGTCTTGGCCAGCGCATTAAGCGCATCGGCATCGATAACGACCGGCGTAGTGACCGGCTCGTCAAGCAGGAGATTGCGTACAGTAGCAACCGTCGCGGGGTGCTGCCCTAGCCCAGGGCCAATGAGCAATGCGTCGTATCCGTTGAGCGCTTCCCGGATGAGCTTTGGGGCATCGGGAGTCAGTGCGCCGTCAGGCGTTTCAGGCAACGTAACGTAGGTGGCCTCTGTGAGTTTGGTGGCAAGGATGGCCTGAAGCCGGAAGGGCATAGCGAGGGTGACATAACCTGCTCCCGTACGGGCCGCGCCCATGCACGCAAGGTATGCAGCGCCCAGGTAGCTCTGTGAGCCCGCCAAAACAAAGACCTTGCCGAACATTCCCTTGTGTCCGGCGATAGAACGTGCAGGTAGGAGCGCCCTGACCAGGTCTGCTGTTATGGCATCCGGTGCTGCTACGGAATCAAACCACTCAGGAAGGAAGCCCGTGGTTGAGACCTTCAATTGGCCCACATACTCCGCGCCGGGGAAGAGGAATTGCCCGGCCTTGGGCGCACCAAACGTAATAGTGACGTCCGCGGGAAGAATGGCGAGGTCGGCTTCTCCGGTCGTGGCGTTCAGGCCTGTAGGCACGTCCACGGCCAGGATGCGCAGGTCGCGCCGGGCCGCACGGGCGGTGGCGGCCATGCGAAGCACGTCGGCCAGGCTGCCACTGAGCGGACGGGCGCTGCCGATGCCGAGCACTGCGTCGATGACGAGAGAGGCATCCTTGAGAAGGAGACGCAGACGTTGCAGGTCGTGATCAGCAGCGCCATCAGTGACCTGAACGCCTTCTTTTAGGGCAGCTTCGAGCTTCGGGTCTTCAGCACGCCGGGGAGCGCAGAGGTACGTCTGCGCGGCTGCTCCCCAAGAGCGCAAGACACGCGCGGCAACCAGGCCGTCGTCGCCGTTGTTCCCGGGGCCGACGAGGATCAGGACGTGTGTGCCGTGAAGGATGTCCAACATTGTCTGAGCCTGGCGGGCCACAGCCAAACCCGCTTGCTCCATGAGCGCGTCTAGGGAAGCCCCGCGGCGTGCAGCGGCCTCTTCAACATCGCGCATTTGCTGGGACGTGAGAATCTTCATCTAATCTCTGACGCCGTTCCTACAAGGAGTGGGACGACCTAGGTGCGCCCTCTTCGCATGACAGAATACTACCGTCGCCAGCATCTACCTAGTAGGGCAGGGCCGGGATAGTGGGTCAATTCGACACGTGTTTATCTGCTCGACGCGGCAAACAAGAACGCCGACTTCTTGCCCCGTTCGCAGTCACTTGTTTTCCTCGTTCGTGGTGAGCTTGTCGAATCCATGAACGGACACCACAGGAGAGGGAACGCGTTTCCCAGTTCCGATCCTCAAATTGACTCACTACCAGAGCCAAGCCATGTCTCTTTGGGCGCGACCTCAGCGACGACGACGGCGATGGCGTACTCTCGGGAGTGCGAAATGGAGATGGAGAAGTTCTGGAGCCCAAGGCGCTTGGCGCGTTCAGCAGCGCGGCCGTGGAGCTGAAGGGTAGGGGCCCCGCCTCGAATGCGGACCACCTCTATCTCTTTCCAGCCAACGCCCTTCACGCCGGTGCCAAGGGCCTTCATCCCGGCTTCCTTGGCGGCAAAGCGTCCGGCAAGCTGCGGACCGCGCCCGCGGGCGTACGCGATTTCGCCCGGGGTGTAGATGCGCTGGAGAAAGCGAGTGCCCCAGCGTTTGGCGGCTTCTTCTATACGAAGGACCTCAACGATATCAACGCCGGTGGTGAGCATGTACTGTTATCGTAGTTGAGACAGCTGAGACATACACATAAATAGTCGTCTCATAGCTTTGTCTCAATGCCAGCATACTCTAAAACACTGGGAATTCGATTCTCCCAGCCAAGCGCCATCATGTGTACCCCGCGGCACCGGGCGCGTACCTCGCGAGTCAGACGCCCAGCGATCTCAACGCTCTTTTGGGGGAGCTCAGCGGCTGTCTCAAGCTCAGCAATGAGCGCGTCGGGGACAGAGACCCCAGGGACGGTCTTGTTCATTCGCCGGGCCATGTTTGCTGATTTGAGCAACATAATGCCCGGCAGCAGCGGCAGCTTGATATGGGAAGCACGGGCCAGGAAACGGTCCAATACGTCCACATCGAAGACGATTTGCGTTTGGAAAAAGACAGCGCCGGCGGCGGCCTTCTCCTCCATGCGGGCTATTTCTTTGCCCAGGTCGGATGCGCCAGGGTTCACGACTGCGCCGATGGTGAGGTCGGGAGCGTCCTTGAGCGCGTTTCCGGCCAGGTCTTTCCCCATGGTCAGTGCGTGTGCAGCTCTGACAAGAGAGATGCCGTCCAGGTCAAACACTGGCTTTGCGTCCGGATGGTCGCCAGCCTTGGGATCATCTCCAGTGAGGCAGAGGACGTTCGTCATGCCCAGCGCCGCGCCGGCGAGTATGTCCGCCTGGAGAGCAAGACGGTTTCGGTCGCGGCCAGTCATCTGGAGGATGGGCTCTATACCGCGTTCCACCAGGAACCGGGCGAGCGCCAGGGAGCCCTGGGCCAGGTTGGCGCCTGGGGAATCGGTCACGTTGAACGCGCACACCATCCCGCGCAGGCGCTCCGCCTTGGCAAGCACCTCGGTGAGGTCTACGCCTTTGGGTGGGTTAAGCTCTGCCGTGACCAGGAATTGGTCAGCCTTTAGAGCCGAGGTCAGTTTGCTCATCACATCCCCATGTATGGCTTGTCGGCAATTATAGCAGGCACTCCCGTGCGTCCCACAGCAGCACTCTCATCAGAGAAGGCCCATTAAAGGGGGAAGGCGCACGGCCTAGGAAGGGTTGCACCCCCTGAATGAGCCGCGGCAGAGTTTCCCCGGCAGGACGGCTTACTTCTTCTGCGCGCCACGCGTGTCCCGACGGTACCGTCGGACATGGTGCCAGATATAGAAGCCAACGAGGGCAAGAATGATCAGGGCAATCGGGTAGTCAAATGGGCGCATGACGCTACGCAGCGACTCCCAGTGATCGCCCAGCACGTAGCCGCCGTAGGCAAGCCCAAAACACCACGGCAGGGCGCCAATGAACGTATAGAAGGAGAAGCGAAGGAGGTTCATCTTTGCCACCCCGGCCGGGAAGCTGATGAACGTGCGGACTACGGGCAGCATGCGAGAGAAGCAGACGGTCAGCTCGCCATAACGTGCAAACCACCGGTCGGACAGCTCAAGGTCGTGGTGGGAGATAAGGATGTAGCGCCCGTAGCGCTCCAGCAGTGGCCTGCCGCCTATGGCACCTGCGCCATAGGCGATGAGGGAGCCGAGTAGATTGCCCAATGCGCCGTAGAACGCTGCCAGGAACACGTGCGCCGGGCCGTAGCCCTTGGCCTGCACCAGCATCCACCCGCTGAGTGGCATTACCAACTCGCTGGGCAAGGGGAGGCATGCGCTTTCAATAGCCATCAGCAGGACCACGCCGGGCCAGCCCATGGCGGGGTACACCTGCTGGATCCAGGTTAGGAGCGCGTGCTCTACGCCGGCGGGCACAGTGCGTAGACGGTTGACAGAATTACAACGATGGCCGTCACCCCAGCACACAGAGTAAAGCAGCGGCATGCCTCGCGCTAGTCACCCCAGCCACCCTTCCAGTTCACAGCTGGGAAGCGAGCGTGTGGCGAGACGGCACGGCGTTCCTAAGCGCCACATGACGTCACAGAGACGCTTGCTAAAAAGACTAATCAACGGGACGTCTCAGCGTCGTCCACTCAATTACATAAACTTTTCTCAAATTTCGCCTATACTCAACTCTTGACGACGTATAAAGACTCTGCTAATATTCTGCTGTACCCCCTGCTCAGGGGTGAGCATGTAGACCCCCTGGGGGTGGGTACGGAATCCAATACAAGAAGTGTACGGGAGGCGGAGATGGCACGCAAGACACGCCTGATGACGGAAGTAGAAGAGAAGCATGGCCGATCGCTGGAGCGGTTGCTACCTGAGATGGTCAACGAGCATGGTCTCTCAGGAACAGCCCAGCAACTTGGTGTCAGCAAAGCAACGCTCGGGTACTGGTTGCTAAAGCTGGGGATCAACGTGCGCCGTGTGGCGCTTGCTCCTGGCGAAACCCTAGAGGTCAAGCGGGTCAGCCGCTAACTACTCTCGTTAGCATTCGTAGAAGCCGTTCCTGTGGAGAGGGGAGCCACAGGAACGGCTTCTGCTTTGGTACCCGCCAGTCCAAATAGTGGGTCAATTTGATAGGTGGTTATCTGCTCGACGCGGCAAACATGGGTATGCCCGACCTCTTGCCCTCTCTCGGAGCCACTTGTTTTCCCCGTTCGTCCTGAGCGAAGCGCAGCCGAAGGCCCTGAGTCGCAGACCACGAGCGTCGTAGACCCTGAGTGTTACCCGACTGCCAACAGTAGGGCGGAGCCGAAGGGGAGCCGAGTGGCGAGGACGAAGGGCAGAGTCGAAGGATGAACGGACACCACAGGAGAGGGCAGCGTTTCCCAGTTTGGTCGACTGCAGATGGACTTGTGTCAAATCCATAGGTCGGGATACTCAAATTGACCCACTACGCCAGTCCACCCACGCTGGTCGCACGTGACGAATTGCGTTATACTTTCGCGTTGGTGCTAGAGACACGCACCCCAAGAAAAGGATGCAACGGCCTGCAAAGGCCTGGCAGAGTAAAAAAGGAGGCATCGTGAAGCTCAAGGTAGTCTTCGGTTCCGCCCTGGTGGGCATTGCAGTGCTCGCAATGGCCTGCAGCAGTACGACCACGCCGGCTCCTGTGCCAGCCAAGACCCCGGCTCCTGCCGCGGCGTCCATTACCGTAACCCTTACAGAGACCCCGTATGCATTCGTCCCCAAGGATATCACCGTCGAAGCTGGCAAGAATGTCGTCAAGCTTACGTCTCTTAAGGAAATCCACTCCTTCACCATTGTTGATCTGAAGATCGACCAGATCGTTCAGCCGGGCAAATCGGTGAATATCACCATCCCAACTGACAAGAAGGGCACGTTCAAGCTGATCTGCACGCCACATGAGTCCGTGGGCATGATCGGCACCGTCACCGTTAAGTAACCACTCTCGCGTCTTTATGAACAAGGCCACCCACAAAAACGTGGGTGGCCTTGTTTGTTCCCCACTACATGACCACTTCAATCGCCTATTGGAACACAGAACGTTCGCCAGATGGCTATGTCATCCTAAGTGTTACCGCGGTGTCCTTTTAGGACACTCGTGGCTTGCGCCCAGAGCCGCGCGGTGCTCTCATAGTATGGCGCAGTGCGCACAACCCAGATCCGGTGGCCAGCAGCCGCGGCAAGAATGCGCTGATAGGCACCGCTCTCAAAAAACATAGACAATCATGGACAAATATGGATAAATGCTGGTGAGTTGCGCCTGTAAAGCTGGTGGGTAATGGCAGAAGGTTGGACGCATGTTGGTGGAATGTGGTGCTGTCGCTGTCAGGGTCTTAGCCCTACCTAGCCCTCTGGCTGGCCTGCGCGAAGAATGGTAGCCGCCAGGTAGCCCGCGCCAAAGCCGTTGTCTATATTCACCACGCTCACGCCTGGGGAGCAGCTGTTCATCATACTCAGCAGCGCGGTCACCCCATTGAAGCTGGTGCCATAGCCAATGCTCGTGGGAACTGCAATGACCGGCGCGGCCACGAGACCGGAGACCACGCTGGGCAACGCGCCCTCCATGCCCGCAACCACCACCAGTACCCGCGCCTTGCGCAACTTGTCCAACTGGCTCAGCAAGCGGTGGAGGCCGGCCACGCCCACGTCGTAGATGCGCTCTACGGCGCAGTCCATCAGCTCGGCAGTCATGGCCGCTTCCTCCGCAACGGGCAGGTCAGCTGTGCCGGCGCAAAGAACCGCAACACCTGGAAACTTGGGTGCATCGCGCCGGCGATCCACCACGATGAGCCGCGCGGCGTCGTGGTAGACGGCGTCAGGAACACGCTCTTGGACACGCGCAAGTGCCTCTTGTGTGGTGCGGGTCACCAGCACGCGGTCCTGCAGCATGGCAAGCCGCTCCACAATCGTCGCAACCTGCTCTGGCGTTTTGCCTAGCCCAAAGACCACTTCGGGGAAGCCTCGACGCAACGCGCGGTGGTGGTCCAGACGCGCAAAGCCTAAGTCCTCGAACGGGAGCCGTTCGAGCTCGCGCATCGCCTCGTCCGGCGTGGCGCTCCCATCGCGCACACGTGCGAGCAGGTCACGCAGCTTCTCAGGGTCTATGGGGTCTCCTTTTAGGGTCTAGGCAAGGGTCTGTATCGCAGTCTGGACTTACTCTAGCACACGGTCACGCGGCGGGCTTGCTCTCCAGCCTCACCTGCGGCGGCGGCTTGGCAAAGAACATGCAGGCGCTGATGAAGAACGAAAGCCCTACGTATACCCAGATGATGCCCTGGTAGCTGCCGGTGATGTCAAAGACCGTGGTGGCGGCCAGCGGCCCAAAGGCGTTGGCGATCATGAAGAAGACAGTCACGAATCCGCGGATGGCCCCCAGCGAATTGCGCCCGTAGTAGTCCGCAAACGTCAGGGTCTGGAACAGGAGCACCGCCCCAATGAACGTCCCGTGGATGAGCGCGAAGATAAGGCCCATGCCAAAGCTGTGCGTCCGCGTCAGAATCAAGACGCCTAAGGCTGTGCCTATGAAAATGCAGGTCAGGACGTAGCGGTGCGGAATGCGCTCAGCAAGGAACCCCCCCAACATGGTGGTGGGCAGTGCGGCCAGCGACCAGAGGCTGACCACGGTGATGGCCTGCGTGGTCGATACGCCTTGGTCAGTGAGATAAGGCAGCAGGTTGAAGTTAATGCCGGTGTTCACGAACTGGCTGATGGCGAACCCTAGCAGCAGTACCCAGAAGCCGCGCATGCGCAGGACTTCCTTTAAGGTGTAGTTCGTCTCGCCCGCGCGGGGTTTGGCGGTAGTCTGCGTCTTGGTGGGAGCCGCGGGCTTCGTTGCCGTGGCAGAGGCCCCGTCCGGACGCAGTCCCATGTCCTCCGGCCTGCGCTTCATCCAGAAGAACACCGGCGCCAGGGTGATGGCCCAGGCCATGACACCAATGGCCAGAGCCGCCGGTCTCCAGCCAAAGCCGCTGGTGATGGCCTGCGAAATGAACGGCAGTACGCCGGTGCCAAATCGCGGGCCCAGCGCCGCGATGGCCGTTGCGCGCCCGCGCTGCGCAATGAACCATTGTGGGACGACTACGGCGTCGGCCACATTCACAATGCCCTGGAGGATGATGCGCCCAACGATCATGATGAAAAAGAACAGCACGACGCCGTGTGTAGCGCTCAGCAAGACGAACAGCAGGCCGGAGACTAGGAACCCAAGGAACAGGACCCACTTGGCGCCGAACCGGTCAATGGCGGGGCCGACGAAGAATGCCAGCACGCCGCCAAGAATTGTGCCAATGGTGCTGGCGCCAGAGAAAACGGAGCGCTTCCACTCAAACTCATCCGTGATGGGTTTGACCAGCACGCTGAGCGAGGCGTTCATCCACAGCGACGAGGCCGCGCCCGTCAAGAAGATGACGGCAACAATGACCCAACCGTAGTAGAAACGTGGCTTGCTGGGCTCCGGGATACGTGGGCTTACCTGTTCCATTGGCTACTCTTCCTTGAGAGAATTGGGGACAGACGGCATAAGCCGCCGGGCGCATGCAAACATCGCGTGTGTGCCGGTGGGATTTCAAAAGCTGACTTACAGGATAAACAATCAGTTGTGGTTAAGGATAGAGTCTACTCCATCTCGTGATACCCAACTAATTCTCCCGTCTGGGATTACCATAAATGGGGTTGACGAATGGGTCAAAAGGATGCGCGCGGTGGCGTAAGGTGCTTGGCTATGGCGACGCCGGAGCAGGGTATATGGCAAGCCAAGGGCTGAG
>SHYT01000009.1 GCA_009692665.1 Dehalococcoidia bacterium
GTGAGAAAGGCTGTGGATACGCACTCCCCGCAGGCATGAGGCGGTATTGTGGGTGTGCTTAGTCCGCATAGCACATCCCTCGGGGCGGCAATTCAGCATTGGCAGGCGGCCTGATCTGCAACAACAAGAATCAGAGGCCCGCATGCAGGGAACATTCCGTGCATACGGGCTCCTCTATCGCAGGTATGAGAGGGAGTCTAGCGGTTCAGGGGCTGGGGCACATTTCTGGGTGTTCCTATGATTTGCACCAGCTGCTCCATGTGGCCTGGTTCCATGATCAAATGCATGCGCGAGCGAATGGCCACGGTATGATCAAGCGTGGCTCCCCGGTTGGCATCTTCCTCAGAAACCCAGAGGGTAATGCGTCCTATGGTTTCCTTGTCATTGAGCGACTCGAACGAGATGCCCATCACGAACCCTTTTTGTTTGGACAGGAACTCTTCAAGCGCTTCCTGCAAGTGCTCAAGCTCCTTGCGGTTTCCTGGGGTTACCTTCATAAGGGAAATGCGGGCTACTGTCATAAAGCTGCCTCCTTAGGAATTAAGGCGGTGGTCTGCGTTGGGTGTCGCCAGATAATAAGCTGCGTGGCAGATAGCGTCAAATGGTTTCCGCTTTTGGGATTTCCAAACGCGTCAGCCACTGCGTGCTGGTGTCCAAACCAGAAGCGTAGCAGGGATTCCCGATGGCCAGAGTTCCGCTTAGTTTCAGGAAGCACACCCCGCCAGTCGTGCCTAATGTGACACATACTCGGCATAACATAATACGCCTCCGCCGCGTCGAGACGGCATTCTGCGGTATACTACAAACAGGTACAGCAATCACATGAGGGACCGTATGCCACGCACGTTTCGCCTGGCCCTGGCCCAGATCAACCTCACGGTAGGTGACCTGGAAGGCAACACGCGCAAAGTGCTTGACCAGATGCGGCAGGCCAAGGACAAAGGCGCAGGCCTTGTTGCGTTTCCTGAGCTAGCGGTCACCGGCTACCCGCCCGAAGATCTCGTTCTCAAACCCGCATTCGTCCGCGACAATCTGAGGGCGATGCAGCGTATTGTTGAGGCGTCCCAGGGCATTGGCGTGGTCTTTGGCTTTGTGGATCGCCAGGGACAGGACGTGTTCAACGCCGCGGCTGTGGCGCAGGACGGCAAGCTGGCAGGCGTCTACCACAAGGTTTTCCTGCCTAACTACGGCGTGTTTGATGAAGACCGATACTTCAGGCCTGGCAAGACATGCCCGGTGTTTACTATAAACGGCGTGGCGATTGGCGTGAATATCTGTGAGGACATCTGGTACGCCGCAGGCCCAACCATGGTGCAGGCGAACGCGGGAGCCGAGCTCATCGTAAACATCAACGGCTCGCCGTTTCACGCGGGTAAGGCGCAGTTCCGTGAGCAAATGCTGGGCACTCGCGCTAGTGATAATGACGTGTTTGTTGCGTACGTGAACACCGTGGGCGGTCAGGACGACTTGGTGTTCGACGGCGCGAGCATGGTGTTCGACGAGAAGGGCAGTCTGGTGGCCCGCGCTGCACAGTTTGAAGACGAGCTTCTCGTGGTGGACTTGGACATCGAAGGAGTATTCCGCCAGCGACTGCGGGATCCAAGGCTCCGCAAGGAACTGCCTGAATCGTTTAAGACCGTTGCGCCGTCGGTGAGCTACCACGTGTCGGCTTACCAGGAGAAGCAGCATCCTGTGCTGCCGGCGCCGCAGGTGAAGCCGCTGCTGGACCCGTTGGGCGAGATTTACCACGCGCTGGTGCTTGGCACGCGTGACTACGTGCGGAAAAGCGGCTTTAAGCGTGTACTGCTGGGCCTGTCCGGCGGCATCGATTCCAGCTTCACGTGCACCGTTGCCGTGGACGCGCTGGGCAAGAGCGGGGTGCTTGGCATCGCCATGCCGTCGCGCTATTCGTCAGATGGCAGCGTTACGGACGCGAAGGCGGTCGCACACGCGTTGGGTGTTGAGTTGTGGACGATTCCTATTGGACCTGCACATGAGGCATACGAGCGTATGCTGGCTGACACGTTCAAGGGCACGAAAGAAGGGGCCGCTGAGCAGAACATTCAGGCGCGCATCCGCGGCAACATTCTTATGGGCGTCTCCAACAAGTTTGACTGGCTCGTGCTCGCCACCAGCAACAAAAGCGAGGCTTCCATGGGGTACGCCACACTCTACGGCGATATGGCCGGAGGCTTCTCAGTGATCAAGGACGTGCCTAAGACGCTCGTGTACCAGCTTGCGCGGTGGCGTAATGCGCACGGCACGCCGGCACATCCGATCCCGGACTCCGTGCTGGAGAAGCCCGCAAGCGCTGAGCTAAAGCCAGGGCAAAAGACGGAAGAGGAACTGCTACCGTTTGCGGTGCTTGACCCGGTGCTGCACGCCTACGTGGAAGAAGAGCGCACTGTGGAAGAGATGATTGCGATGGGGTTTGACGAGGCAGTGGTAAAACGTGTAGTGCGTGTGGTAGACCGCAACGAGTACAAGCGCAGGCAGGCAGCGCCGGGTGTGAAGATCACGCCACGGAACTTCGGCAAGGACCGCCGCATGCCGATTGTGAACGGGTATCGGGAATTTTAGGTAGCTGCCCTTAGCAGCTACATCTTCATTTTCCTCTGTCCGCTCAGGTACGCTTCTGGTTCCTTAGAGAACGCCACGCGGCAACCTGGGCCACAGAAGTAGTACATTGTTCCCTTGTGCTCAAACGTGCCGCCGCCTGGCTTGGTCTTGTCCACCTTCATGTGGCACACAGGGTCCTCAGCTAAATCCTTCTTCCCAAATGAGAGTAACTTACCAACCATACGGTTACCTCTTTCCTGCTTTGCCTGGGAACTCCGCCAGCACGGGCTGCACAATGTCACGCAGCACGCGCTTCTTACCAGACGTTTCGAACACAAACCGCTGCAGCAGGCCGATCATGCCCCGCGCCCTAGTGTGCCAGGTGATGGTCCAGCGGGTGCTGCCCGCTTCCTCTTGGAGCACGTCGGTGCGGTCTGCCCACTTGGGATTTATGGCCTCCATGCTGCGGCGATTGGGCGGCTCAAAGCTCACACGCCATTCAAGCTCATGTTGCTTATCGTCTCGGAAGACGTACACATTATCGATAGAGCGCAGCAGCTCGCCATATTTGGCTGAAGCTTTATCCGTGAGTGACAGCGTGCTGGGATCAAACGCGGCGACGGCGCGGTAGACATCGGTGATGTTCCCAGACACTTGCGTTGTGATGGTCAGTTTGCCCAAGATAGTGCTCCAAAGAGTCGTGGCCCTACTCTAGCGTGTGCTTGCACGAGCGGCAAGCACACGCGTGTGTTAGCGGGCGGTTTTTACCCACAACCGATGACCGTCCGTAGAGGAAGCCATTGTTCCCTGATCCCGTGTGGTGGGGATAGCGCTGGCTGCCACTGCGTTTTGAAGCCGGGCAGTCGTCTCGGCATGCGGGTGTCCGAATGGGTTGTCGGCGCCGGCGGAGATGACCACGGCGGTGGGTGATATTGCTTGCAAGAACGCTGGCGGTGCCGACGTGCGGCTCCAAAAGGGGCTGCCACTGCGTGGCGACCAGCACGCCGTCGATAATGCCGAGCGACGCGATGAAGGTGGTCTGGCCGATGCAGGCGACTTTGACCAGGTCTTCAATGCGGGTGAGCGGGCCGTGCTGCTCCCGGTAGTTGATAATTGCTTGCGCCAGGCTTGGCCCGATGCCCGGCAGCGTGTCGAGCTCCTGAAGGGAGCCTGTGTTAATGTTGATCAGGCTGCTGGAGGATTGTAATGATGCAGGCGGCCCAGCCTGAACAGTCGTTGGCGCGGAGGGTGGCGGGAGCACAATCTCCGCGTCAGTTGGATCCTGGCGCCGGACAGCCAGCACAAACACGAACAACAAGGCCATGCCTTGCTGCGCCAGTGGACGCCAATCGCGGTTGGGGTTCAGGTCTTTCGCTGGCGGCTCTGACGACTGCGTACTCACGCGCAGCTATCCCACTTGGGGGGGGTGCCGGTGCAGCCAGTCCTGGATGACCTTCCGGTCGCGGGGGTACGCCAGCTCCGGGAGGGCATCAACGGGGAAGAAACGCGTGTCGCGGACTTCATGGCCGTCCGGACGGAGGGTGCCCCCTGCCAGCTCGGCGTGGTACGCCGCCAGCACGACTGGGGCACCGTGCTCAGAATACAGCCCTATGAAGGCGCCCGTCCGCACTATGAGGCCGGTTTCCTCAATGGTCTCCCGCTGCACCGCATCTTGCACGATTTCTCCGCGGTTGACGTGGCCTGCCGGAAGTGCCCACAAGCCGATGCCTGGCTCCATATTGCGCTGTACCAGCAAAACTTGGTCGTTTTGCAGGATGATGGCGGCGGCCACGATTTTGGGGTCGAGGTACACGATGAAGCCGCAGCGCGGGCATCGCGGCCTGATGTGTCCTTCGACCTCGACGAGTGCCAGTGGGGAGGCGCAACGCGAGCAGAAGCGGTAATCGTGCGGAAGTGCCATTGTAGTACCCTCAAGACATTGCACCAAGCGTACTGCGCTTCTTCCAAAGCTGCTAGCGGGTACGTCACGCTTGTCTCGGTCAGAGAGTCGGCCATAAGGTAAATCATCGGTGTCTTCGTGCGTGGTGGTGCATGCGCTGGTGTACCATAGATTCAGAGCGTAGGAAAGCGGCGGTGTCCATGGCAATACGTCAAGACGGGCGCACTCCTGACCAGATGCGTCCTCTCCGCATCACGCCAAACTTTCAGCCCTACGCTGAAGGTTCGGTGCTCATTGAGGCTGGCAACACGAAGGTTCTTTGTGCGGTTTCCGTAGAAGAGCGGGTGCCACCCTTTCTGCGCGGCGCCGTGAAGGGATGGGTGACTGCCGAATATGGCATGCTGCCTCGCTCCACGGCAACGCGCACACCGCGTGAGACTGCGCGTGGAGGCCGTACATACGAGATTCAGCGGCTCATTGGCCGTTCATTACGGGCTGTAGTAGACAAGGAGCATCTATGGTAGAAAACGTTGTTATCATCGGCTCAGGCCCGGCGGGGCACACTGCGGCACTATACGCCGCGCGGGCCGAGCTGAAGCCGCTTGTGATCGAGGGTTTTCAGCCCGGCGGGCAGCTCACCATCACCACGGAAGTGGAAAACTATCCGGGCTACGCGCATGGCGTGATGGGCCCGGAAATGATGAATATCTTCAAAGAGCAGGCCGGGCGGTTTGGAACACGTTACATCTTTGGGCAAGTCACAGGAGTGGACTTCTCCAAGCGGCCGTTCAGGATTACGACCGACGACGAAACGTATGCGGCAAAGGCAGTCATTATTGCAACCGGGGCGTCCGCCAAGCTCTTGGGCCTGCCAGCCGAGGCTGATCTCATGGGTCGCGGCGTTTCCGCGTGCGCTACGTGTGATGGCTTTTTCTTCAAAGATAAGGGGTTAATCGTAGTGGGCGGTGGCGATACCGCTATAGAAGAGGCTATCTTCCTTACGAAGTACGCTACTAAGGTACATATTGTCCACCGACGTGATTCGCTTAGGGCGTCCAAGATCATGCAGGAACGCGCATTTGCCAACGCCAAAATCGACTTCATTTGGAATACTACGGTGGAAGATATCCTTGGCGTTCAGGAGAAGCAGGTCACGGGCGTCGTGCTGAAGGACCACAAGACAGGCACGGTGAGCCGGATGCCGATTGATGGCGTTTTCATTGGCATTGGCCATAAGCCAAACAGCGATTTGTTCGTGGGCGAACTGGACATCAACGAGAGTGGTTACATTCTGACGCACGATGGCACGAAGACGAAGATTCCTGGTGTCTTTGCATGCGGCGATGTGCAGGACTGGACGTACCGGCAGGCCGTCACCGCTGCAGGCTCTGGCTGTATGGCTGCCATTGACGCTGAGCGCTTCTTGGCTGCCGAGGAGCACGAGCATGCAGCCAAGGCGAGAGCGGCAAAACGCTAGCTCTAAGTTTTCCTGGTTTCGCTATGGAGTTATCCGCACGTTTCCCACAGGGTCGGCTTCAAGCAGCGATATAAATGGGTATCCCATCTCAGTCAACTTTTCGCTTCCGCCCTGGTGGCGGTCTAAAACGCACATCACGACCGACACCTTGCAGCCTTCAGCTTCAATGGCTTTTACCGCCTGGAGCAAGCTGCCGCCGGTGGAGCATGTATCATCAAGCACCATCACGGGACTGCCCTTGGCAAATGGCCCCTCAACAAGCTTTCCTGTGCCGTGGTCTTTGATCTGTCCACGTACTAAGAAACCTCTTATCGGAATATTGCGCTTGCTGGCTGCAAAAAGAGCAGCGCCCACAATCGGGTCGGCGGCTATTGTTGGGCCGCCAACGGCTGCTACTTCGTAGCGCTGAGCGATATCTACCACCACATCGCCGAGCAGTCCGGCACCTCGGGAGTCCAGGCTCAGCAGTCGCCCATCAAAGTAATAGGAACTGTGCTGGCCGGAGGAAAGGATGAAGTCGCCGAACTTCAGAGCGTCCAAGGATTTTGCCAGGTCAAAAATTGCCTGGCAGGTCTGGCGGGCGATTGGATTCTTGGAGGATTGCGTCATGCCCCTTCTCTTTCAGACAAAGCTGCTCTTTCTTTTGGAAGAAAGTTGGTGGGTCGTGCCCTACCCGCGTGAGCTTGCCGCCGCTCGATACAGTGTATGCGTTCTCATGTAGTTTTCTACTGCTGGGGGCACCCAATACCGTACAGAAATATCATGCGCTACTCGCCGTCTAATCTCAGTGCCGCTGATGCCGATGAGCGGCGCGTCGATCACGGTCACGTTCGCCTTGGCGCTCCCCAAGGACCACTCACCGTCACGCTGTAGAGAGGCCATGCCGGGTCGACGCACTACTGCAATAGTGCACATCGAGACGAGGCGGTCTGGCGATTTCCAGGCGGGAATTTCCAGAAAGGCGTCTTGGCCGACGATGAAGAATGATTCCGTCCCCGCCCCGTACAGCTTTTGCAATGCTTCTAATGTATCTACTGAATAGGTTGGCCCCTGACGGTCAATCTCCACGGAGGACGCTTCAAAGGCAGGGTTGTCCTGAATGGCCAGTCTGACCATTGCAAGCCTGTCGCGCCCGCTGGCGGACGGCTGAGCGGGGCGCAGGTAGGGATGCCCAGTAGGAATGAAAAGCACCTTCTCCAAATTCATTTGGCTCCGAGCTTCTTCGGCAATAATCAGGTGTCCCAGGTGGATGGGATCAAATGTTCCGCCAAATACGCCTAGCCGCACTCATTTGCCTCGCATACCGATTTAGTAGGCGCACGAACTTCACGAGTACTGGGCAGCCATTTAGCTGGGAGCAACCGTGGGTGTGCAGTCCTGTGGCATAAGCTTGGAGCCGACAAAGTTCCGGTAGCCCCGCATAAATTCCTCTGCAGTCGTAGCTCGCTTGCCTTCCAACTGCAAACGATGCACTGCGAGCATGCCATCCCCAGTCACAATACCAATCGGCGAGGGTGCGTCGGCGGGCAGAGCAATAACCCGTCCAGGGGCACCAGAACTGGTATTAGGATACACAGCGGCTTCAAGCAGCTTCAGGTTTTTGCCATCCCATGCGGTATATGCACTGGGTGCGGGTTGAGACGCGCGAATCTGCCGCTCTAACATTACAGCAGACTTCGTGAAGTCTAATGCAGCGTCCTCGCGTTGGATCATTTTCGTGAACGTTGCCTCAGCATGCTGCTGCATTCTCAATGCAATATCGCCGGCGACCCAGGGGTCGATAATTGGCAAAAGCATCCGCGTGCCAATGGCGAACAAGCGGCCAGTGAGAGTGCCTGTGGTGTCATCCAGGCGGACTGCCTCTTCTTGCTGAGCAACGATTGGCCCGGAGTCCATTCCCTCGTCCATGAGAATGAGCGTGACGCCAGTCACTGTATCGCCTTCGAGAATCGTGGTGCGCACTGGCGTTGGACCACGGTGCCTTGGCAGGAGGGAAGGGTGAATATTCAGACCGCCTCGCGAAGCCACCTCCAGCGCCTGACGGGGAAGAATTTTCCCGTACGCCGCGACAACCAGTATATCTGGCTTCAAATCTCGGAGCGGTTGCACTGCTTCAGCCTTGCGAAGTGTGACTGGCTGGTGGACCGGGATGCCATGCTTCTCCGCGAACTGCTTGACGGGGGAGGCTTCCAGATGACGCCCTCTGCCGGCGGGTTTGTCTGGTTGTGTATACGCAGCAAGCACGTGGTGCCCGGCATTCAAGAGCCCCTGTAGCACTTGCACAGAGGCTTCTGGTGTGCCCATGAACACAACACGTGACGTCATACCCTCATTATAGTCGAGAAGATGATTATGCTTCCTTGGGATTCCGTCGGAAAACCATGTTTATGGAGTTCCTTTTACAACGGCTATACCAACGAACGATTTTCCACGCACCTGAAAATCGCACGAAATTACTCATTAATCCCCTTGTTCCTTATTCCCTCCCCCAGTACCCTAAGCCATGTTCTTTAGCAGCGGTAGTAGCGGCTGCGGCAAGCCAAAACTACGGCTCCCCTGGACAAATTTCTAGCAGGCCCTCCCGAGGGGATACTATGCCCACGGTTGCTCCGCGCTCGCTCTGGCAGGCTGTGTTGGGCGAACTCCAAGTGCAGATTGCGCGCCCCAGTTATGAGACCTTTCTTCGTGATACCAGTGCGGTGTCCCTGGAGAACCACCACCTCACTATCAACACGCCCAGTCCGTTTGTTGCGGAGTACCTCCGGCAGAAGCTGTATCCCCTGGTCAAACAGACTGCGGAACGTGTTGCGAGGGAGCCCATAGAAGTGAGCTTCCAGGTGGCGTCCGAAGCCTATGTGGATGAGCCTATGGTGGTGACCAGCGCTTCCACCCCATTGCCAAGGCAATTTGGCAGAACTCTGGCCCTCAATCAGCGGTATACCTTTGAAACGTTTATCGTTGGTAAGTCCAACCAACTGGCGCACGCGGCGGCGCTTGCAGCGGCAACGTACCCAGGGCAGAAATATAACCCGGTCTTCCTTTACTCAGGCGTTGGGCTGGGAAAGACACACTTGCTCCATGCGGTAGCGCATCGTGCGCTGGCACATGGGCTTTCGGTGCTCTATATGAGCGCCGAGCAGTTCACAAACGAGTTTATTAACTCCATCCGTGAGGGGCGGACCGCAGAATTCAATGCACGCTTCAACGAGACTGATGTACTGCTCATGGACGACGTGTACTCACTGGCAGGGAAAGATCAGACGCAGGAGCGGTTCTTCCACCTCTTCAATGAGATGCATCAGAGCAACCGGCAAATCGTACTCACCAGCGACCGGCCAGCCCAGGCGCTCACCTCACTACTTGACCGGCTACGATCGCGGTTTAGCATGGGGCTCACAGGTGACATTCAGACTCCGGACCTGGAAACGCGGGTTGCAATTTTGCGATCAAAGGCGGAGCAGCAGCAGGTTTCTGTCCCGGATGATGTGCTGATGATGCTGGCCCGCAAGGTTCAGCGGAGCGTGCGCGATTTGGAAGGCAATTTCCATCGTGTGTTGGCGCTGGCGGAGCTGACAGGCCGGCCGATCTCCAAAGACCTGGTCGTTCAGGCACTTGCGCCGTTGGACGCGCGGCAGGAGCGCGAGATACCTGCGCCGGAAGAACTGCTCGGCGTTGTGGCGCGGCACTACAGTGCCACCCCGGAAGCGCTGCGTGGTCCCAGCCGGGAGAAGAAAGTGGCTCTGGCGCGGCACGTTGCGATGTTGCTGCTGCATCAGGAAGCAGGGCTCACACTATCCCAAGTCGGCAGGTTCATGGGCGGGCGGGACCATAGCACAGTTGACCACGCGTGCAAGAAAATAGAACTGCTTTCCAATACCGAGGCTGGTTTGCGGCTTGATCTCGTTGCACTTCGCGAGGCGCTCCAAAAGTCCAGCGCTGCGTAGTCCACTGCTAATCACTAGTTCTCCACAGGGTTTCCTCAAAAGTAGGGGTGGACTTCAACACCTACCCCTTGGTGTGGGTTCAGTCCGCGGAAAACTACTGATATCTACCGATGATCATGCAGCTTGGGCGCAACTTGCTCTGCGAATAGATGTAAGGGTTCGAGCGCCTCTGCATCGGGGAAGCTGAATATCAGGTAGTCCAAACCGGCATCCAGCAGTTGCTGGCACTTCTCTCGGCACTGCTCTGGCGTACCGGCAATGACGCCCCAGACCATGCGTTCCGGCCCGCTGGTGGGCAAGCCGGCTGGAAAGTAGCGCGACATCTTCCGTGCAAGCTCCTGTTCGTTGCGGGCGATGAGCATCTGTCCCAATCGCGTCTTGAGAATTGTATGCGGGTCGCGGCCCGCGCGTTCACAGTGCCGCGCAAGCACACTCAGCTTGTGCCGCGTGTCCGTGGGCCCGCCGAAAATGTTGCACGCATCACCATAGCGTGTAACCAGACGCAAGGTCACTTGCTCTCCGCCGCCTCCAATCATGATGGGAGGGTGCGGCCGCTGCACCGGACGGGGCTCGCAGATCATGTTTTTCATCTTGTAGTAGCGGCCCATAAAGGAAGGCGCGCCCTCAGTCCACACTTTGATGAGAATTTGCACCGCTTCTTCCAGCAGCTTCATCCGCTCTGGAGTTGGCGGGAACTCGTAGCCGTACGCGCGAAACTCCTGTTCATACCAGCCCGCCCCGATGCCCATGAACAAGCGGCCGTTGCTTACCACATCAATGGTGGCGCCCATTTTTGCGAGCAGCGCCGGGTTGCGATACGGCGTGCCGGTGATCATAGTGCCGAGCTTGATGGCAGATGTGCTGGCCGCTAGCGCAGCAAGCGTAGTCCATGATTCCAGAATCGGCTCGTGCAGCCCGGCGACGCTTGGTATCTGGATGAAATGATCCATGACCCAGAAGGAGTCGAATCCAGTCCGCTCCGCTTCTTGGGCGACGCGCTGTATGTTTTGGAAAATTGCGTGGCCAGTGGCTGGCTCCTGTCCGGGTGGCGGCTTCTGCGGGAAAGTGTGGGATGGCTGCTGTATGCCGAACTTCATCGTGCCTCCCTTATAAGCGCAGTTAGAACGGTTGTTTGTAGCGGATGGTTCACCTGCCGCACAGCTTCTTGGCCGCCCTGTTAGGATGGTAGGCGACTGACCAAGAAGGTGCAACTGATGGACTCTAAAGAAGCAGCAGCTATCGAACGGCAGCTTGTTGATATTGCGTGGGACTCGGGCCGGATTTTGCTCGACCGCTTTCAACATCCGTTGCAGGTTGAGTGGAAGGGTAAGTACGAAGGCGATGACCCAGTCACGGAAGCTGACCGCCATGCTGAGACATTTGTGAAAGAGGAACTGGCGCGGCGGTTTCCCTCGCATGGCATAGTTGGGGAAGAGGGTGCGGGTACGGGGACGCAGGCGGCAGTGTACACGTGGGTCGTCGATCCCCTGGATGGCACTACCAACTTCCTCAACGGCCTTCCGGCGTTTGCCTGCTCTATCGGTCTGCTTGAGCGCGGCGTGCCCGTTGTGGCTGCCATTTTCATTCCGTGGCCTAACAGGGAAGGCGGGCGCGTACTTCATGCGCGTGCTGGCGGAGGGACCTGGGACGGAGACCGCCGGATTCAATTGAAGGCGCAGCCGCCGGAGAGTGGACGCTTAATGGTGCTGCCCAGAGGCCCCTTTCGGATAGGTCCGCCACTTAGCCGGGCAACGGGAGAGCGACGTTCCGTGGGGAGCGTTGCGTATGAGATGGCGATGACAACGGAAGGGGTGTACCGCTATGTGCTGTTCACCTCGCCGCGGGCGTGGGACGTCGCGGCTGGTGTGCTGCTCGTTCAGGAAGCAGGCGGTGCCGTCTACACGCGCGCACCCAAAGCGAAAGCTTGGTCGTCATTCACCAGCTTTTCAACAAAGGAAGGAGACTCAGGGGCAAAAACCCCAGGGCAGGATGATCTGCGAAAGTGGGGCAGGCCAATTCTGGCGGGCAACGCCGATGCAGCGCGCATTGCGGCCGAAAGCCTGCGGCCGCACCATCCGATGTTGCCGTGGTTGTTGCAGCGGGCGCGCCAGTTACTGGCGCTCAAGCAAAGACGGCGCCGTACAACCCCTGCAAGACGAGACCTGAGTTCTTCCGTCCGGTAAGTCCCCTTCTCCTCAAGGGAGGTTGCGGTGTATTTCCATCCCCCTTTGATAGTATTTGCTCCACTTCCCTAAAACACACGTGAGGGAAGGAAAGTAGCCTTGAACAACAGAATACCTATGATTGTTGGTGGCGCGGCAGTTGTGCTTGTCGTTGTCATCCTTATCCAGGTTGTCTTCTCATCGCGAAATGCTCCCATACCTCCAGCGCCTCAAAAACCAGCGTTTACCGCTTCTCCTGTAGCTCCACCCGCTTCGCCATTGCCAAGCCTTTCTCCAGCGGGGGGACCTCAGTCCTGCGCCGGCTCCATCAACCACCCCTGGAGTGCTCTCCCCTGCACCTACAGCCACAACGACGCTGGCGCCGATCGACTTTACGTTAAGTGTGGCGCAGACGCGGGCGGCCCACACCAGCGCGTTTCCTAGCCCCAAGGTGCAGGTCTTCCTACGCGCAGGGCTGGCTAATACGGGCGATTTTGACGCGCACAACGCAAAAGTGAACGTGCGCGCCCGCGTAGGCGAAACTATGTGAACACCGATGGGCGAGCACCTATGTCATTGACATAGGTGCTCTGGCAGCCAGAAATGCCACGCGGCGCGATCTCTCTTTTGAAGTGCAAGTTGGGTTTTCAAATGCGAGCCGTGCCCAAAGTGAGGGCATTATCTTCGAAGTAGCCGTTACTTCAGATGCGCGAGACGCATCGCTGCCAACTATCCGGTGTACTTCAAATGGCTGTTCACACCTCTGACCAGATCAAGCTGTCTAGAGCCAGGGCCAGGGTACCCTGCCTTCATGCTGTCCCGGAAAGCGCTTGCGGGCGAGGATGAGCTCAAGGCGCTGCTTGAGGGCACTGATCTCGGAAGGGCTGAGTAACTGGGGCAGTTCAGTGATTGCGCCATCCAACGTCTGCAGCGTAGCGCCGAACGCCTCCAAGTCTTTCAAAATATCGTCAGTGATTGGCTGATCAGCGAAGTCCCAAATGACTGTGCACAGCTTGGGGGCAGCGTTAAACGTCAGACCATGGTCTATCCCCCATACGTGGTCATCGGGGCCTAGCAGACAATGTCCCGCCTTCCGGTCTGCGTTGTTCGTAAGCCAATCGAACGCACACATGCGGCGGAACTCCGCCGCATGCTTGTCCTTGAGCAAGAAGTAGTGGTTTTGCGGGTCGTGCTCAATGAACTGCTGAACAGACCCCACTCCCTGCGGCCCATTCCGCAGCACCGTTGGTGGAATGAAGTGCCAGCCCAACGTCTCCGCCACTATATACGCCGCCCGCTCGCGCTTGTACAAAGTGCCGCTCGGAAAATCCCAGAGTGGCGCCTCACCATCTTTTGGCTTATAGACGCCGCAGAGAATCGCGCCTGTTTCCGCTCTCATCTCTACAAGGAAGGTGTAGTTTGATCCGCGGGGCAGCGCGCTGCACGTTGTAATCTCAGCCCTCTCCAGAAGACCCGGCAGGTCTTGAGAGCCGCCGTCCGCAGCAGAATGCCTCAGTGGATTGTGCTCCATACCTTCTTGCCGCCTTGCCCACTGACTCACTATCAAAGAAGCTTCCGCGCGTGTCAAGCTTGCTCAGCATGTCTTGATGGTCTAGCATTTTTGACTTCCTAGTATTCAGACAGTACGATGACGTTGCCTGTCCTGGCCGCCTATTTCCACCTGTTTCCCACACGCCAGCCTTGTTTCTCTTGTCACAACGGTCAGAGTATAGCCAGGAGAACCGCGCAACAAATGGAAACGTCCTTCAATTTCGGGGGTCCGGTCCCGCTCCGGCTAGCTTTGCTGGTTATAAGCGTTATTGGTGTCGCATTTTTCAGCAGCGCAGAAGCCAGCTTACTCTCCATCAACAAGTTCCGCGTGCGCCATCTGGCGAGCCAGGGGAATAAAGGCGCAATGGCGGCTAGCAGGGTGCTGGCAAATCATGAGCGTTTTTTTGCCGCTATTCTTCTGACGGAAAACGCGCTCATCATTCTTGCGTCTTCCGTCGGCACAACGCTTGCGCTCACATTCTTTGGCCAGCGCACAGCAACTATATTTATCGCCACACTAGCCATGACGGCCTTCGTGGTGATCTTCGGGGAAATCACACCAAAGACCCTGGCCGCGCAATTCGCGGAGCGGTGGGCGCTCATTATCGCTCGCCCCATAGAGATTGTTATCAGTGCGGAGACGGCGATCCTCTACTTCTTTACGTTTCTGCCAAGATTGATCTCCCGGGTTCTTGGCGAGCACGGACTCATTAAGGTGCCTTCTATTACTGAGGGCGAGATCCGCATGCTGGTGGACATGGCGGAAAAAGAAGGTGCGGTCCAAGAGAAGGAAGCGGACTTAGTGGAGAACGTCTTCCGGTTCGGCGACCGGAAGACGTGGGATGTTATGACGCCTCGCACTGAAGTGCCGTGGGTGCGCGACGGGATGCTGCCTAAGGAATTTGTGGCGCACTATCACCGCCATCCGCAGGGGCGATACCCAGTATACAAAGGGACCCCGGACAACGTGACCGGTGTGCTTGCCTCGCGTGAGGTATTCCGCGCGATGGCGACCGGCCAGCTGGGCGAGACAACACCGGTGACAACGCTGGCAAGGCCCCCGTTCTTTGTGCCGGAGCAAAAGCTGCTGTCTGAGCTGCTGGACGAAATGCGCAAGGCTGGTGTCCAGATGGCCATTGCCGTGGACGAGTTTGGTGGTTGCGCTGGGACTGTCACCCTGATCCAGGTGCTGGAAGCGCTCGTTGGACCGCTCAGCGCCGAAGAAAGCGATGAGGTTGAGAGCGTCCAGACGCTCACCGGCGGCGTCCAGGAAATTGCCGGCGATCTGCGTGTGGACGAGGCAAATGAGCGGCTGGGCATCAACCTTCCGCTTGGCGATTATGTGACTGTGGCTGGCCTGCTCCTGGAGCGCATCGGCCACATCCCGCGTGAGGGCGAGGAGGTCCAAGTGACTGGCGTTGTCCTGCGCGTTGCCCGCATGCGTGGACGCCAGATCCTTCGTATCCAAGTGCATCGCTTGACCGCTGATGAGGAAGCGGCAAGCGAATCCGCCGGATAGACCGCTATGTGTGCTACACCCGCGAAAGTACATAGCCTTGTTCACAACGACGCCACAGTAAAGGCGCCCAGATCCTCCCCAAAACCTTCCAAGGATCGAGCCGCCGAGCGGTTGGTTGCCAGACTTAAGCGAACGGTTCATGAGGAAACGAAACGCGCTGGACTGGCCGGGAAAACACTTCTGGCTGCTGTGTCAGGTGGGCCGGATTCCTTAGCACTGTTACACCTCCTTGCGGACGTACGCCATGCCTGCAACCTCAACCTGCACGTGGCACACCTGGACCACGGACTGCGGGACGCATCGACAGAGGACGCGCTGTTTGTGGCGCACGAGGCCAGCCAACTCGGCCTTCCACTCAGCAGCGAACGCGCCACGCTCCATGCTTTTCGCGCTTCACGTGCGGGCAAGGGCATGTCCATTGAGCAAGCTGCTCGCACCGTTCGCTATGCGTTCCTGGCAAGAGTGGCGGCCAAAGTCGGCGCTGCCGCCGTTGCGGTCGGGCACACCGCAGACGACCAGGCTGAAACAATTTTGCTCCATATGGTGCGTGGCAGCGGGCTGCGCGGGCTGCGCGGTATGCAACCAATAAGTACTATGAGCACTGCAGCCGGAAGCATAGTACTGTTCCGTCCATTGCTTGCTGTGTCTCGTCTGGAGACAGAAGCATTTTGCACTGCAAAACGCTCGTCCCCGCGTATGGACGCCAGCAACGCCAACAGCGCTTTTCTGCGCAACCGCATCCGCAACGAGCTACTGCCGTTGCTCCGCGAAATGAACCCCGGCGTTGGTGGAGCGTTGGTGCGCCTTGGCCACGCTGCGGCTCGCGACGAGGACTTTTTGGAGCAAGAAACTGAGGCGTTGTGGTCCACGATTGCGCGCCAGACCGCTGAGTCGATTGACCTTGACAAAAAGGCGCTGCTGGAAGCTCCTGCCGCGCTCCGCAGCCGGATGCTCCGCCGGGCGTATGCGGCGCTCCACGGTGATGTCGAAGGCCTGGAAGAAGCCCATGTGGAAGCAATGGGGCGTACGCTGCGGGCCGGTTCTGGCCGGTTTGTAGACTTGCCTGGCGGAATAAGATGGCATGTCCACCGCACAAAGGCGGTGTTGTGTTTGAATACCGTCGAAAATGGGTCTGAGCGTTGAACAGTGTGCATCGGCTGAGGGCTCACGGCATCATATAAATATAAGAGGTATGTGTTGTCCTTGCCCAGGAGGTTAGAAGTGTCGGAACACGTTGTTGTGTACAGTTCACATGGCTGCATACCGTGTGAATGGGTGAAGAAGTACCTAACCACCAAAGGCATCGTCTATAAAGTGCGCATGGTGGATGAGGACGCCGCTGCCATGGCCGACCTGACGAAGCTAGGATTCCACGGGACACCGGTCACCGTGATTGACGGCCAGTGCTTTCCAGGGTTCAACCAGAAAAAGATTGAAGCCGCTCTCATCGCCGGAGGCCACATGCCGGCACCCGCCACAGCCATGCCCTCCGCATAATCCGGGTATGCGGAACATAAGGGCATTTTGCCCTTTTTGAAGCGCTACATATTGCGGATGACGGCAGCCACACGGCCCTTGATCTCCACATTGTTCGGGTCTGCATAGATGGGCTGCATAGTGCGGTTGGCAGGCTGCAAGCGGATGCGGCCGTTCTCCCGGTAAAGCTTCTTGAGAGTCGTCTCCTGCTCGTTCTTGAGCCACGCGGCAACCATCTCCCCATCGCGGACCCGGGTCACGGGCTCAATGACCACAATGTCGCCATCGTCGATGAGCGCGTCAATCATTGACTGGCCACGGACGCGCAGTGCAAACATCTGGTTCGTGTTGCCCGCCAGCGACTGCGGCACTTCAACGGTCTCACGGTCTTCCACAGGTACATCGTCAAACACGGGGATCGGCTGGCCTGCGGCGATGGCTCCAAGGATGGGTACTCTGCGCGGCGACGGAAACCTCAGCAACCCTCCGCGTTCCTGCCCCAACAGTTCAATGCCGCGGGAGATATCCGGTGATCGCCGGATATGGCCGGACTTTTGCAGCACCTGCAAGTTATAGTCCACAACAGAGGTGGAGCTAATATCGCAGCCACGCTGAATATCGCGCACCGTGGGCGGAAAGTGGTGTTCGCTCAAAAAGTTTTGCAGGAAGCCTAGGATGCGTTGCTGTTTCTCGGATAATCGTTTGCTCACCATCAGGTGGCTCCTTTGTTCTGAAGTAAAACGGATGTTCTCTTTAGCCTATCCCAGGCATAGGCGGGCTGTCAACGGCCAGGATGTCCCGGCCAGGCGAACCGTGCCGGAAATCGACAGGTATTCCTAGCGTGGCGATGCGGTAATGTCCACGTAAACCGCGGTGGACCACTGACGGAAAATGTTGCTTTCGCTAAGCGTTTTATGGTACCCTAACCAATGGTTTGTGTGGGATTGACGACTGGGAGGAAGCAATTATGGTTACCACAGCTCTACCGAAGTGCATGAAGTGCGGCCGCGGCGATCTGGTTCCCCTTTCTGATTTTGGAAGCCAGGGTGCCGCCATCCATTTCAAGGCATGGGTCTGCACTTCACCTGAGTGCGGTTTCAACATCAAGATCCGCAATGGCGAAGTATTCTTCAACGAGCCCATCAACAACGGCGCCAACCACCTCCCCCGCGTTCGGGCGTAGTTTGGCGCAGTTCTCAGCCCTTTGCATTTCCTGCTCGCGTCGTCGCTTGACACGTTAAGCGGGCATGCTACGCTTATCGCTGATAGGCCGTGACGGAGACAAGTAGCGCGACTACGGCTGCCCAGCGAGGCCGACCCTATCTCCCGTTCGTCCTGAGCGAGCATTAGGCGATGCCAAGCGCTCTTGGCTTGTCGAAGGACAAACTGGGTGGTGGAGAAGTGGAAGCGGCTGCAGCGCGTTCGTGTGAACATCCCTCCTGAGCTTCGCCCCGAGTCTGCCTCTGGCGGATAGGCTGCGACGGTGTCCGCCGTTACCGGAAAGAGGCGTGTTCACGCCTCAATAAAGTTGCCAGGTCCGAGGCCAGGAACCTGGAATGAGGGTGGTACCGCGGGCTTTCAAAGGCCCGTCCCTGATAGGGGCGGGCCTTTTGTTTGCCTTGACAAGGGGGGGGTGCCAATGGATTTACGGCTCAGCAAAAGCTATGTAATAGACAATGTCGGGAAGAAGGTCCTGGCGTTTCGGATATTTGACGAAGCATTTGATTATGCCCAGAAAACCTCTTCTAATTTGGACTTTATCACGGCTGAAGATGTGAGGCTGATCAATACGTCTATGCGTGCAAGAACCTCAGAAAGGGATTGGAGCGGCTTCTACAAAACCAGCCTGAAGGGCTTGCCAGTCGTAGACCTGCTAAGACTAACTGATGCCGAATGGGCCAAAACGAAACCAATCGTAGAACAAGTCGTGAATCAATTTCTTCCAGCGCCAAATGTTGGGGCTCCCAGGCTGACAAAAATCTTACACAAGAGGTGCCCCGCATTGATACCAGTTTGTGGCCGCGTGGTAGTGGCCGTTCTCAGAAAAGCTAAGCTCACAGTTTCTAATGAAAATGGAGCGGGTTGTATCACGAATTGTATGGGCACTTCATTGAGATTGGCCGTGGTAACGCGGAAGGGCTGACGAAGGTTGATCAGTATCTGCGAGCGAAGCTTCCACAGGCAAGCCCTATTACTCTACTGCGAATACTTGAGGTGGCTACCTGGCTTGAGGGAACGTCTCGATATCAAGAGCGTTTCAAGCACTTAAATCGGATTGGATGGGTCTTATAGGGCCGCAGACGGCCAGCTTATGCATGCGATCTGGATGTAGCCTAAAGAAGCGCGTAGCCGTCAGGAGATATATCCCATGTTTAAACCCGTCAACACTAAAATGGACTTCCCCGCCATGGAGCGGGACATCCTTGCCTGGTGGCGCAACGAGCGCACTATGGACAAGTACATCCATCGCAACGACAAGGCGGAGAAGCGCTTCTCGTTCATCGATGGTCCTATTACCGCCAACAACCCGATGGGCGTGCACCACGCTTGGGGCCGCACCTATAAGGACCTCGTCCAGCGTTTCAAGACCATGCAGGGCTACCGCCAGCGCTATCAGAACGGCTTCGACGGACAGGGCCTCTGGATTGAGGTGGAGGTTGAGAAAGAGCTTGGCTTCAAGTCCAAGCGTGACATCGAGGCGTACGGTATCGACAAGTTTGTCGAGCTGTGCAAGGCGCGTGTGCGCAAGTTCTCCGCTATCCAGACCGAACAGTCAATTCGCCTGGGCTACTTCATGGACTGGGACCACTCCTACCACACCATGTCTGACGAGAACAATTACACCATCTGGCATTTCCTCAAGGTCTGCCACGAGCGAGGCTGGATCTACGAAGGCACGGACGTCATGCCCTGGTGCCCCCGCTGCGGTACGGGCTTGTCCGAGCATGAGATTGTCACCGAAGGCTACAAGGAAATCACGCATCCCTCGCCGTTCCTGCGGTTTCCACTGGCAGGCCGCCAAGAGGAATCGCTGCTGGTCTGGACGACG
Source organism: Dehalococcoidia bacterium (assembly GCA_009692665.1). Lineage (GTDB taxonomy): Bacteria > Chloroflexota > Dehalococcoidia > Lucifugimonadales > SHYT01 > SHYT01. The sequence goes on from SHYT01000009.1 coordinate 19,638, forward strand.
ACGCCCTGGACGCTCACCTCCAACGTCGCTGCCGCGGTGCATCCAAAGCACACCTATGTTCAGGTGAAGCAGGAGGACGAAACTCTCTACCTATCCAAAGGCCGACTCAGCATCCTGCGCGGCAAGTACGAGGTAGTGCGTGAGTTCCCCGGCCAGGAGCTCGTTGGCCTGCGCTACCACGGGCCGTACGACGAGCTTCCCAAGCAGCAGGGCGTGGAGCACCGCGTCATCCCTTGGGAAGAGGTGAGCGACGCCGAGGGCACGGGTATCGTCCACATTGCGCCCGGGGCTGGTAAAGAAGACTTTGCGCTGGGCAAACTGCACAATTTGCCGGCCATCGCACCGCTGGACGAAGCAGGCGCCTTTGTCGAAGGGTTTGACTGGCTCACGGGCAAAAGCGTCTCCCAAGTCGCGCAGCCCATCTTCGACGACCTGAAACGCAAGGGGCTGCTCTACCACGTGGAGCGGTACGCGCATCGCTACCCCGTCTGCTGGCGCTGCGGCACTGAGCTGGTCTTCCGCCTGGTCAGCGAGTGGTTCATCTCCATGAAAGAATTGCGGCACCAGATGATGGAGGTCACCAGGAAAATCCGGTGGATTCCCGACTTCGGCATGAAGCGCGAGCTGGACTGGCTGGAGCACATGGACGACTGGATGATTTCTAAGAAGCGGTACTGGGGCCTTGCGCTGCCCATCTACAAGTGCAGACAGTGCGGCCACTTCGACGTCATCGGCGGCGAAGACGAGCTCAAGGGCCGCGCTGTTGACGGCTGGCGCGGCTTCGAGGGCCACTCCCCGCACCGGCCGTGGATCGACAACGTGAAGGTGAAGTGCCCCAAGTGCGGCGGCAGGGTGTCCCGCATTGAGGACGTGGGCAACCCGTGGCTCGATGCAGGCATCGTGCCGTACTCCACGCTCAACTATCGGCATGCCCGCAAGTATTGGGAAGACTGGTTCCCAGCCGACTGGATTTCTGAGAGCTTCCCCGGCCAGTTCCGCAACTGGTTCTACTCGCTGCTGGCCATGTCTACGGCCCTCACCAACCGCGAGCCGTTCAAGACTGTGTTCTCCTACGCCCTCATGCGCGACGAGAAGGGCGAGGATATGCACAAGTCCAAAGGCAACGCCATCTGGTTTGAGGACGCCGCCGAGAAGATGGGCTCCGACACCATCCGGTGGCTGTACACCTGCCATGAACCCGCGGACAACCTGAACTTCGGCTTCAACGTCGCGGACGACGCACGCCGGCGGTTCATCATACCGCTGTGGAACATCTACAACTTCTTTGTCACCTACGCCAACCTCGACAACTTCAACCCGAGCGTAGCGAGCCAGGTGCCGGTCAAAGACCGTGCGGAGCTTGACCGCTGGATCCTGTCGGAGATGAACGCGCTGACCAGGGACGTGACGGACGCGCTCACCAACTACCGGGTGGCGGAAGCAGGCCGCCGCATCGAAGCGTTCGTGGAAAGCCTGTCCAACTGGTATGTGCGCCGGAGCCGCCGCCGCTTCTGGAAGAGCGAGAGCGACGCCGACAAACTGGCGGCCTACCAGACGCTGTACACCTGCCTGGTCACCACCATCAAGCTCAGCGCGCCCATGATCCCATTCATCACAGAAGAGATGTACCAGAACCTCGTGCGCTCGGTTGACAAGACCGCGCCGGAAAGTCTCCATGTATGTGACTACCCAGTTGCCGATGTGTCGCTCATTGATGAGGAGCTTTCGGCAGCGACGCAGCTTGCCATGAAGGTGGCCAGCTTAGGCCGCGCCGCCCGCAGCAAGTCCAAGCAGCGCGTGCGCCAGCCGCTAAGCGCCGTCTTGGTGCTGACGAAAACTCCGCAGGAAACCGCGCTACTGCAAAGCATGGCGGATGTCATTAAGGAAGAGCTGAATGTGAAGGCGCTCGAGCCGCTTGCACGGGAGTCTGACGTGGTGACGTACCAGGTGCTGCCAAACCTGCCCGTGCTGGGACCAAAGTACGGCCCCAGGGCGCGTGAGATTGGTGCAGCGCTGAGCCGGCTAAACCCCAATGAAGTAGCCGCGAAGGTCTCCGCCGGACAGCCAGTCAAGGTCACGGATAACGTGGAACTGCTGCCCACCGAGATACTGCTCAAGCAAGAGGACAAGCCGGGCTTCGCGGCGGCGAGCGAAGGCGGCTACACCGTCGCCGTGCGCACCACGCTCACGCCGGAGCTGGAGCAAGAGGGCACCGCCCGCGAGTTGGTGCACCGCATCCAGAACCTCCGGAAAACGGCCGGGCTGGACATCGCGGACCGCATTGAGACGTGGGTCCAGGCCGGCGAGGCGATCAGCCGTGCGCTCCAGCAGCCGGACGTGAGCCGGTACGTCATGGATGAGACCTTGACGCTAAAGCTTGAGCATGGCCAGCCGCCGGTAGACGCGGCCATTGAGAAGCTGAAACTTGACGGCCAAGAAGTAGTCATTGGGCTGCGAAAGGCCTCCGTATGAAGACGCAGCAGCGCTGGCTGACGCCCACCAAAGTGGCAGTCGTCGCGCTGTTTTTCGCCACGGCGGCGTGCCTGTGGCTGGTGTTCTGGCCTGACTTTTACCGGGGCGTTTCCGCCCAGGCCACAAGCGCGAACGGTGCGTCCCAGGTGAATGAGCCGGTCACGCGGGAGTTCTCGCGGTCGCTCATTGGCGTGAATGGGCTGAGGATTCTGCCATTGCTGCTCTTCCCGGTGCTGCTCGCACTGGCAGGGCTGCTGCTGACGCTCTGGTCTGATGTGCGGCAGACATGGAGCCGGCTGCTGCTCTGGACAAACGCGGTATTGCTCACCAGCGCGTGCGTCCTGGAGCTTGCGTCCGTCGGTGTGTTCTACATACCCAGTGCCGTCGCCTTGCTCGCGTCGGCCACGCTGGCGCAGTGGTTGCCAACCCTGAGTCGCAGGCCACGGGCGTCGTAGACCCTGAGTGTTACCCGACTGCCAACAGTAGGGCGGAGTCGAAGTGGAGCGGGTGGAGTCGCGGTTTGCGGCTACCCTTGCAGCGCCCTATAATGGGAAAGGAGCCGCTTCGTGCGGCGGGCTTCGAGTATTCGACTCGGTATATGAACGAAAAGCTCTGGCCTAATGAGGAGGATCTATGGTGCAGCGCGGCAACGGAAACGGGGCAACCACCGGCACCTGGCAGGTAAAAGTCGGCCTGGCGCAAATGCTCAAGGGCGGCGTCATTATGGACGTGGTCACGCCGGAGCACGCCAAGATCGCCGAGGATGCGGGGGCCTGCGCGGTGATGGCGCTGGAGCGCGTGCCATCTGACATCCGTGTGGCCGGTGGCGTCGCCCGCATGTCCGATCCGGGCATGATTGAGAAGATTATGAAGGCCGTCACCATTCCCGTGATGGCGAAGGCGCGCATCGGCCACTTTGCGGAGGCGCGTATCTTGGAAGCGATTGGCGTGGACTACATTGACGAGTCCGAGGTGCTGACGCCCGCGGACGAAGCAAACCATATCTGGAAGCACCCATACAAGGTTCCATTTGTCTGCGGCTGCCGCGACCTTGGTGAAGCGTTGCGCCGCATTAGCGAGGGTGCCGCGATGATCCGCACCAAGGGCGAGGCGGGCACGGGCAACGTCGTGGAGGCGGTGCGCCACATGCGGGCGCTGATGTCGGGCATCCATAAGGTGCAGAGCATGTCTGATGATGAGCTGCCGGCGGAGGCGAAGGCGCTGGGCGCGCCGCTGGAGCTGGTGCATGAAGTCAAGCGGCTGGGCCGCCTTCCGGTGGTGAACTTTGCCGCGGGTGGGCTGGCCACGCCGGCAGACGCCGCGCTTATGATGCACTTGGGCTGTGACGGCGTATTCGTCGGCTCCGGCATCTTCAAGTCCGGCAATGCGAGTGACACTCCAGAGGAGCGCAACAAGAAAATCGTGAATCGAGCGAAAGCCATCGTCAAAGCCACAACGCACTACCAGGATTGGGCCATCGTGGCTGAAGTCTCCAAGGATTTGGGCGAGTCAATGCCCGGCATTGATATCCGCACGCTGAAGCCGGAGCAAGTGTTAGCGGTACGCGGCTGGTAGAATCTGCCCCCACGTTGGGCAGGGGGTAGGGCGCCTATGACAACAAGCGGGTGGGTGCATGGCAAGCCCACGCCTATTACCTGGGAATTGGCGATGCAAAAAGCGCCAATTCCCAGGATGTCGAACATCGGCGTCCTTGCGCTGCAAGGCGACTTCCTTGAGCACATACTGGTGCTCCGGCATCTTGGTGTTGACCCCGTTGAAGTCCGCAAGCCGGAGCAGCTTGAAGCGTTGGCCGGGCTCATTATCCCTGGCGGCGAGAGCACCACTATGGCGAACTTAATGGACGCGTTTGAGTTGCGTGGCGCAATCCAGCAGCGCGCGCGCCAGGCGATGGCCATCTGGGGAAGCTGCGCGGGCATGATCTTGCTCGCAAAACACCTGGTGGATGAGCGCCCCATGCCCCTCGGGCTCATGGCCATGACCGTTTCGCGCAATGCGTACGGGCGGCAGTTGGAAAGCTTCGAGACTGACTTGGACATCCCCGCGCTCCAAGGTAAGCCGTTTCACGCCGTGTTCATCCGTGCACCAAAGTTTGTGGGTCTGGGGAAGAACGTTGAAATTGTGGCAGAGCTTCCTAACGGCGAGGCGGTGGCCGCTCGCCAGGGAAAGCTGCTGGCAACATCGTTCCATCCGGAGTTGACCAACGATTTCCGCTTTCACCAGTACTTCCTGGAGATCGTGCATGGCACTGTCTAACCAGCAGACGATTCGTAGCCTCCGTTCACTGGATCTGCTGGCCTTTCCGCTAAAACAGTGGCGAGGGTTGACAGAGCAGTCGGTCACGCTGGACCGGCTGGAGTCTGATGTGGCATCCGGGCCTTTGAGCACGCTGGCCAAGAACCGCGTAGGGCTGACGCGACGGAGTTCGTTCTGGATTGCGCAAGAGGGTAGCCGCGTGCACGCGGTAGTAGAAGGCAAAGCCCGGTCGGGGCCCAACGCGTGGGAAATCCCACACCTGTGGGCGGGTGATAGCGCGCTGCGGCCAGTGACAGCGCTGCTTGAGCAGGTGCCGGTTGAGGCGGGCAAGTACGGCGCGCGGCGGGTGTTCCTGCGGCTGAGCGCGGACTCCCCATACATTCCGGCGGCGGCGCAGGCGGGTTTTGTGACCGCGTTTGAGGAAACATTGTTCTCTAAAGATGGGCGGCCGGAGCTAGGACAGCCTGCGGTCCAGCATGAGATTCGGCGGCGCTCCATAGAGCACGATTCGGCGCTCTTCCACGCCTTCAACCTGGCGACACCCGCCACTGTGCGCTGCGCCGTGGGCCTGACGCTTGAAGAGTGGCGGGACTCGCACGAGCAGAGCGGGCATCGCGCGGATGAATGGGTATACGCGGCGCAAGGGCACCAGCCCAGCGGGCTGGTGCAAGAATGGTCATGCAACGGCGCTTCGCATGTTCGCGTAGTCACGGCTACCTCAGACGCGTTGGAGGCTTTGCTCCAGACGGCGCTTCCCGTTGGCAGCGACAGCCGTGTGAACCTGTTAGTGCCGGACTACTTGCCCAACCTGGAGGCACAGGTAGAATCACTGGGGTTCGCCCCTCGGCGTCGATACGTTGTCCTGGTCAAGTCGGTGGTAGAGATGGTTAGAGAGGTGGCATTTGCCCCAGCCAGCGTCTAACGATAACCCCAGCCAGGAACCCCATCCCCCGCTCCAGCGTGTCATGGTTGACGACCTTGACGGTCTTCTCCAAGCCTTGCCGCAGCACCTGCGCAACGAGTTGCGGAACGGCGGCAAGCTGAATGACCTCCTTGAAGTGGTGATGGACTTGGGCCGTATTCCTCTAGCGCGGTTCCGCGACGTCGAATTGGACCTGGGCGCGGAAGAGGTCGGCGCGGAGGATATCGACTACGTCATCTCCCGCATCGGTGAGTTCGGCGACGACAACCGCGCAGGCATTGAGCGTATGCTCCACCGCATTTCCTGCATGCGTAACCGTAAGGGGAAGGTCATTGGCCTGACGCTGCGCGTGGGGCGCGCGGTATTCGGGACCATCGACATCATTGACGACTTGGTGTTTGGCGGCAAGAGCATTCTCTTGCTGGGCCGCCCGGGCGTGGGCAAGACGACGATGCTGCGCGAGGTGGCCCGTGTGCTTGCCGATAGCGCGAAGAAGCGTGCAATCGTGGTGGATACGTCCAACGAAATTGCCGGCGACGGTGATATCCCACACCCGGCCATCGGACGCGCGCGGCGCATGCAGGTCAAGAGCCCGGCCGACCAGCACAATGTCATGATTGAGGCGGTGGAGAACCACATGCCACAAGTCATTGTGATCGATGAAATGGGGACGGAGCTGGAAGCGTCGGCGGCCCGCACAATTGCCGAGCGCGGCGTGCAGCTTATCGCCACGGCGCACGGCAACACGCTGGAAAACCTGATCATGAACCCCACACTCTCAGACCTCGTCGGTGGCATCCAGTCGGTGACGCTAAGCGACGAAGAGGCCCGGCGGCGCGGGACGCAGAAAACAGTGCTGGAGCGCAAGAGCCCGCCCACGTTCAACATCCTCGTGGAGATTCAGTCCTGGGACCGCCTGGTGGTGTATGACGATGTGGCCTCTGCTGTGGACAAGCTCCTGCGGGGCTACGAGGTTATCCCGGAAATCCGGTGGGTGGATGAGAACGGCGTTGTCCGTAAGGGTGAGGCCGAGCCGGTGTTCCTGGAGAGCGTTACCGGCACGGGCGCGGAAGAGAATGCGTCGCCGTTCCCGCCGGAGCCGCGCGGGTGGCGCAACCGCGGGCGCGCTCCAGACTATGACCGGCGCGGTCGACCGGGCGGTGGCGACTTTGATCGGGACCGCCGGCCATCGGCGCCGCCGGAGCGCCGGGAGGCCGCGCGCAGTGAGCTCAACGCGCCCAACGCGCCAGCTCCTCCTCCTGCAGGGCACGCGGCGCAACCTCCCCCGCGTTCTGGTGCTGCACCTCGTGCCGCGGGGCCGATGGGAGCGCCGCCGGGAAAAGTCGTTCGCGTCTACCCTTTCGGCGTAAGCCGTGACCGGTTATTCCAGGGTGGGCGCAATTCCTCTATGGACTTCGAGTTGGTTGAGGACCCGGCCAAGGCGGACGTGGTGCTCACAACCAAAACGCACTACCGCCGCAGGCCAGAGGTGCTGAAGACTGCGGAGCAGGCAGGCAAGCCGATTTACGTGCTGCGCCGCAATTCGCAGGGCCAGATCGAGCAGTTTGCGCGCAGCCTCACAACCAACGGCCAGGAGAGCGCCAGCAAGAAGGCGCAGGGCGCGCTGGAGGAGGCCGAGGACGCCGCGATGCATGTTGCCAGCGGGTCAGGCTCGGTCGAGCTGGAGCCCCAGAGCGCGTACCTCCGCCGTCTGCAGCACCAGGTCGCCGAGCGCTACAACCTCGCGTCCGCCAGCACAGGCCGTGAGCCCCAGCGCCGCGTAATCATCTACCGCGAGTAGCGCGTAGGCGCGCAGCCGCTGTCCTGAGCGTAGTCGGCAGTATCCGATACCCCAGCCGAGCCCTCGCTTCACTCAGCTATACTTGAAACGTATCTCCCCCGGAGGCCACGCATCCCGTGATTCCCTTACGGCTCACCTTGCGCAACTTCATGAGCTACCGTGACGCCGCTCCCACGCTGGAGCTGGAGGGCTTCCATATTGTGTGCCTGTGCGGGGAGAACGGCCACGGCAAGTCCGCGCTGCTGGACGCCGTCACCTGGGCGCTCTGGGGCGCCGTTCGCGGCATGGTCACCGGCAGCCGCAGCCTGCGCACGGAAGAGCTCGTGCACGCAGGCCAGGCGGAGATGGAGGTCGCGCTGGAGTTCTTGGCTGGCGAGACGCGCTATCGCGTTGTCCGCAAGTACGGCCGGGCCTCCCACGGGCCCGCGGCTGGCGGCCTGCTGGACCTGCAAGTCGAGAACGGCCCATCGTGGCGCTCCATCAGCGAAAGCACCATGCCCGCCACGCAGCGCTCCCTAAACCGCATTCTCCAGATGGACTACGAGACGTTTGTGAACTCCGCATTCCTGCTGCAAGGCCAGACGGACCGCTTCACCCGCGCAGAGCCGTCCCGCCGCAAAGAAATCCTATGCGACATCCTTGGCCTCTCCCGCTACGACGAGCTTGCCCGCGAGAGCCGCGACCAGGCGCGGGATCTGCGCGTCCGTGCGGACGCCGCCGCCGCGGACGCCCGGCGCCTTTCGGAAGAGCTTGCCACGCGCCCCCAGGTGGAGCTTGACCTCGGCCTCGCACAGACCGCCGTCCGCACGCTCCACCCAAAAGTTGACGCCACCGCCAAACTAAAAGAGGTCGTCAGTCTGCGTCTCGCCCTCTTGGATCAGCGAGCCCCGGAGCAATCACGACTCCAGCGAGAAGTCGGCACCAAGCAGTCGACACTGCAAGATTTCGAACGCCGCAGCCGCCGTCTGCAAGAGCAGCGCGCCTCATATGAAAATATTCTCCTGAATAAAGACGCAGTCCTCAAAGAGAAGGCGCAGTACCAGGACGGGATTAAGCAACTGCAAACGCTGGACAGCCTTGCACTCCGCTACCAAACGCTCCAGAACGATCTGCATACCCAGCAGCGCACCATAGAAGTTGCGAAGACCAGGCTGGAAGGCGAGATGAAGGCGGCCGAGCGTAAGGTTGCGGAGGTTTCCGTGAAGGCGGCCCAAGGCAGCACGCTCCAGGCGCAGCTCGTGGAAACACGGGACCGCCTTAAGGCGCTGGACACAGAAGAGTCGAGCGTCTTGGAGCGGCATCAAGCATGGCAGACCGCGCAGGTGGAAACGCGGCGCCTCGAAGCTGAAACCAGAGCTATCACAGAAGAGGGCAAGCAGGTCCGCGCCCGGCTGGATATCCTCCTGGCTGAGCCAAACCCCATGTGCCCGGTCTGCAAGACGCCGCTTGGCGTCGATGGCCGCAAGCACATCGAACAAGAAATGGAGACAACTATCCAGGCGCTCCGCCAGCGTTTCAGTGACGGCCAGAAAGCCTTCAAGGAAACGAATGCCCGCGCCGAAGCCCTGGCCAAAGAACTCGATGCCCTTACCAGAGACGTGCGCCGTCGCCGCGAGTCCACTACCCGCGAGGAGGGCCGGATCGCCCAGACACTCGCCGAGTCCGTTCTCGCGTCTAAAGAGCTCATGACCACACGGCAGGTCGTTGACCATGTACACACAACCATTACGCAGGGCAGTTACGCGCAAGAGGCGCGCGCCGCGCTGGAGCACGTGCAGGCTGAGCTTGGCGCCCTGGGCTATGACCCTGCGGCGCACCGCGAGTTACAGCAAGCGTGTGCCGTGCTGGCTGGCGTGCCGGAGAAAGCCCGCAGCTTAAGAGAAGCCGAGCAGCACCTGCCGGAAGTCCAGCACGATCTCGCGCTTGCCACACAGCAGATCGCCGACGCACAGCAGTCCTTGAAGGGCGACGAGGATGCTTTGCGCCACCTGGCAGAAGAGTTGCTCATCCGCCCGCAGATCGAAGCGGAGCTTGCGCGAGCAACTCAGGCCCACGTGTCCCTCCAGCAGCAGCACCAGTCCGCGCAAGCCCAATTCGTTCGCTGTGAGACACGTCTGGCAGACCTGGACACCAAGAAGCAGCAGCACGCCGAACTTTCGGCGCGCACCGGGGCACTCCAAACCGAACGCGACACGTACGAAGTGCTGGCTGAGGCGTTCGGCAAGAACGGTCTTCAGGCCATGCTGATTGACGAAGCCCTGCCGGAGATTGAGGAGGACGCCAACCAACTGCTGTCTCGCCTGACGGATGGCCGCATGCATCTCAAGCTGGAGACCCAGCGCAACACCAAACGCGGCGCCGCGCAGGAAACGCTCGATTTGCTCGTGGCCGACGAGCTGAGCACGCGTCCCTACGACCTGTTCTCCGGCGGTGAGGGGTTCCGCATCAACTTCGCCCTGCGCGTCGCCCTGGCACGCGTGTTGGCCCGGCGCGCCGGTGCCCCCCTGCGCACGCTCCTCATCGATGAAGGCTTTGGCACACAGGACGTGGCTGGCCGCGAGCGTTTGGTGTCAGCCATCCGCGCCATCCAGGACGACTTCGCGCTCATCATTGTCATTACACACTTGGAAGACTTGAAGGAAGCCTTTCCGGTGCGGATTGAGATCGAAAAGACGTCAGAAGCGGGATCCTCATTTCGCGTGGTCGCCTAACGGCAGCGTTGTGACGCTTGTGCTTTACCTTTACACTTTTCTTATACTTAGGGCGGAAAAGTCCCTTGCAGTGTGGACAACTTTGGAACGTTATTTCAAGTGAAACACGGATCTTTAGCTGCGTTTCCAGGTGGTTACCATGCAAAATACCTTTGGCGTGATTGTGATGCTTCCTTTACCTGATCTTCCAAGACTTCTTGTCCCAGACCTCTCCGCCAGCACTCCGCAATAGTAATCCCTCTCTTCGCGCTCATCAGATGTGGCCTGTTCCGCTTCTAGCTGCTATCTTCCGCTTCGAACTGTACTTCCTTGGCGTTATCTACCCTTTCAACACCCTTATCATCTCTATCACTAAAACTCTAGGTATCTAAGCAACTAACGAGTTCTCTAAAGAACGAGACTATAATGGCGTTGTGGACAATGTGGAAAGAAAAGAGGACTCGGCTTGAGTCCTCTTTTCTTTGTGTATCGAGAGGGCTAGTAAGTTTTAGACGTCTAAGTTCTTCACGTTCCGCGCATGGTTGAAGATGAACTCGCGCCGCTTGCCAACTTCAGAGCCCATTAGCCGATCAAACTCGTCGGCAGCAGCATTCGCGTCTTCCATGGTCACACGAAGCATCGTGCGCCTCTCCATATCCATAGTCGTCTCCCACAACTGTTGCGGGTTCATTTCGCCCAGACCCTTGTAGCGTTGCACCATGATATTAGTGCGCTCCGCTTGCCGTTCAAGCAAATCGCCCAGCAGATGCCACGGCGTGTCTGTGCCAACTTCGCGGTCCTTCTTCACTACGGTGTACTTGTCGCCTGCAATGAGCTGCTCCAGCGCCTGGTAGTGTTCTAGCCCGCGTGCCAGCGCCGGCGAGTTCAGCGTTGCTGTGGCTTGCCGCGTGAGGATGGCGTTCAGACCGGAGGGCGTCTTCAGCGTCAGCATCTGCGAAGAAGTTTCCACCTTCTGGGCCTCGGCTTTCTTAGCCGACTTTGCAGTAGGTTTTGCGGCTGGCTTCGCATCCGCTTTCCCCCGAGGCTTGGGCGTAGTCAGAGCAGCCGTGAAGCCGCGGGCCCTGAGCCATGCCTGGACGGCCTTGATATCTTTGTCGTCAGCAAAGTCCAGCTGGAACGCCTTGGTCGCCTTGGCCGTGATGAGCGCCGCAGCAACCTCGCGCGGGACGCCAATGCGCTCCAGCTCCACGAACGCCCCTTCAATACCCTTCAGCGATTCCAGCAGCTTCCGCAGCGCCGGCCCGGCTATCGAGACCTTCTTGTCCTTGGAAGTGATCTTCAGCTCACCGTAAATCAGGTCATCCAGCTTCTTATTGACCTCGGTGTCGCTGTAGAAGTACTCCTCTTTCTTGCCCTGCGCCACGCGATAAAGAGGTGGCTGTGCAATGAACATGCAGCCTTCCTCGATGAGCTTCCTCATATTGTGGAAGAAGAATGTCAGCAGCAGCGTGCGGATATGCGATCCGTCCACGTCCGCGTCTGTCATGATGACGATGCGGTGGTAGCGCGCCTTGGCCATGTCAAAGTCATCGCCGAACCCGGCGCCGATTGCGCTGATGAGCACACGAATCTCTTCGTGCATCAGTAGCTTCTCCAGCCGTGCCTTCTCCATAGCGACCAGGGTGCCGCCCAGGCTCTTTATAGTCCCGTTCCCATTACCGTTGGTGCTCGGCTCGCCGCCAATATTCTCAGCGGAAACGTCCTCCTTCGTGCGGCCACCGGGGAACAGCACCTTTTCCACATTCAGGATCTTGCCCTTGATCGGCAGAATGGCCTGGAACCGACGATCGCGGCCCATCTTAGCGGAGCCACCTGCGGACTCTCCCTCCACGATGAACAACTCTGCCTTGCTTGGGTCACGCTCGCTGCAGTCAGCCAGCTTGCCTGGCAGCGACGACCCGTCCAGTGCGTTCTTGCGGATGACCATTTCGCGGGCCTTGCGTGCCGCCTCGCGCGCCTTCTGCGAGAGAATGCACCGCTCCATGATGGGCTTGGCCACGGTCGGGTGATCTTCCAGGTAGATCATCAGCTGCTCGCCAAACGCCGTCTCCACAGCGCCCTTGATCTCGGCGTTGCCTAGCTTCGTCTTCGTCTGGCCCTCAAACTGCGGATCGGTCAGCTTTACGGAGACAACCGCGGTCAGGCCCTCGCGAACGTCCTCTCCCTGCAGGTTGCCCTGGTCCTCTTTGAACAGCTTGGCTTTGTGCCCATAATCATTCAGGACCCGCGTAAGCGCACTGCGGAACCCGGTAAGGTGGCTGCCGCCCTCCATCGTGTAGATGCAGTTCGCGAACGAGTACACCGTTTCGGATGTGCTCGCCGTGTACTGCAGCGCAATGTCCACTGTCGCAACGGGCGTGTCTTGCTGCATCGCGAACACCGGGTGCAGCGTCCGCCGCTCCACGTTCAGGTGCTCCACCATGCTGAAGATACCGCCCTCGAAATGAAATACCTTGCTCTGGGTATGAACGGCGCTGTCAAATGTGATTTTGAGGCCGGCGTTCAGATAGGCAACGTGCTCAAACCGCTGGGCAATCACGTCGTAGTCGTAGCCCAGGTCCTGTCCAAAGATTTCCTTGTCGGGCATGAATGTGACAATGGTGCCACTGCCCTTCACGTCGCCAATGCGCTTGATGGGGCCGTCCGCCTTGCCGCGGTGGAAGGTCATCTCATATTTGCCGCCGTCCCGGTGCACCTCCACGTTCACCCACTCGGACAGGAAGTTCACCACGGAAGCGCCCACGCCGTGCAAGCCGCCGGATACCTTGTACCCGCCGCCGCCGAATTTGCCTCCGGCGTGCAGCACGGTGTACACCGTCTCCAGAGCGGACACCTTGGTCTGTGGATGGACATCCACCGGAATACCGCGCCCATTGTCCACCACGCGCACGGAGAAGTCGGCGTTAATAGTTACCTTGATGTCGTCGCAATACCCTGCCATCGCCTCGTCAACAGAGTTGTCAACGATCTCATAGACAAGGTGATGCAAGCCGCGCTGGTCCGTGCTGCCAATGTACATGCCCGGCCGGCGTCGGACCGCGTCCACGCCCTCAAGAACTTGAATATCTTTTGCGCTATAGGACTCGGTTCCCTTTTGTGGAAGCGCCATGCTATCTACCTCCTGCGTGTTCAAAGCCCTGTAAAGGCCCTGTATTGAGTAGGCCTTTATGCGTCGGTGCCGGGTTCCCCGCCGGATTGCGATACCGTACCTGTTTGCAGCAGCTTGCGGTCGTTGTAGAAGACCAAAGCGGCCGTCGCCAGCGCGCTGATGATATAGGCGTTGCCCACGATGCCCACCAGCGTGCCAATTTCCCACGTAGCAATGCTGAACCAGATGATCTGCAGCCCCATGCTGATCACGGCCACGAGCACCCAGAGCAGCAAAGATGACCCAAAATGCTGCCGCACCACGGCATAGCTCTCTCGTATCGCTAGCCATCCTGCCCTTTTGCTGACGAAGACCGATTCGTCCGCAAGAAATGTAAAGATGAGCGTCAACACAAACAACCCCAACATCACTCCTGCCAGCAAGCCGCCCACGCTGGCGCCAACGCTCAGCGGCGACGATGCGGCCAAGGCCAGGAGGAGCAAGAGAGTGCCTTGAATCACACGCATGCTTCCCAGCCGCAATACGTTGGCACCCAGTTCAAGCAGAAAACCCCTAATGCCACGTGCTCGCGGGGCCGGGGACGGCGCATCGCCCTCTACCGCCGCCGGTCGTGCTAGGACAGCAGCAGGTTCGCGAGGCTGACGCCGCACCGCATCCGCCAGGAGTCCCATGTAAAAGCACACCAGCAGCAAGCCTAGAATGACCCCAGCAGCAGCAAACAGCGCAGTCGCCGGCATGGAGTTTAGAGAATACACGGTAGTTCCGGGAACAACGCTGGGGAAAAGCCCCCGGAGCGTTGGAATCTGCCAAGACAACAACCCTACCAAGTTTCTATCGCGTAGGGTTGCAACAAAGCTGTCCAGTTGCTGGTTCGTCGCGGCCAAATCCTCTTCCGAGAGTTGGCTTTGAGCAATGGCAGCGGCGGCAAATGATTGGACCCAGCCCGGCAGTGCTTCAGACCTCACCCCCGGCGCTGTCAGAAGTAAGATATCTAACAGCACCGGCAACAGCGCCAATATGGGCCTTCGGGTGATAATACCGAAGCCGGCAGCCAGGGAGTCTATAACGCCTCTTGGTGCAGCCTTGCTCCCTGCGATCATAAATCGCATTATAGCATTAATCGTTGACATCGGGAAGCCTATGCGCGTGGCCACGATGCGGCGCATAGGCGACTCCGAATACGCTGATGCACGAAGCTGTTTTCAGGGGAAATTCGGCAGTGCAAGGCCATCACGCCAAAAGTGGAAAGCCATACCCAGCAGAACGCCCGTTCTGCCCGCTGCAAAGCGTTCGGCAGCGGCCCTGCAAACGGTATACTAGACGAATTGACCGTCAAGAGCTAGGAGTACCCAATGGCCCTCATCATCCTCATCGTGCTCGCTTTTTGGGGCGGCAGCGTCATGTACGCTCTCCTCTACGCTCGAGAACACCTTAGTGAAGAAGCCCTCGCCGAGGGCAGCGCCCACTCCCAGCGACAGCAGGTCACCGGCAGGCTCATTGCATTCGGGGCCGCCACTGTTGGCATTCTCAGCGTTGGCGGTATGACCTCCGCCATTGCCGGCCCTGCCAAAGGCGCACTCTGGCCCATCATCGGCGTAGCGCTTGTGGCCTGCGCCGTACCTCTGACCCTGCCCGCTGGCAAGCTCCTGGGCGTCAAGTTGACCGCAGAACGACTGGTTGGTGCCTCCATGGCGCTGACAATGGTGACCGCAGTGGGCCTGGCCATCTACTTCATGGTGCGGATATTCCTGAGTAACCCGGAGATTTTGGGTTAAAGTGGTGGCTGCGCCGTTCTAAAAGAACAAAGCTTTTTGCAGAATATGTCGTCGCGTGCTATTTTGTTATGAAACTGCGAAGTAATCCTAGCCGGCATCACTAGCAACATTCGGCGAGCGCTAGTGAGAGATGCCTTACTCCGCGACTGGAAGCAGGCGGGACGCGCGGCCCCCTCCACTGCTACGGGCATCCTCTACGCGCTCAAGCAGAACATAGTTGGACGGCGTCTGGGTGCGCTTTCGGCAACGGACATGCAGACGGGGGCAATCGCTTTGCGCCAATCGTTGGGACTTTAGGCGGGCGCGCTGGAAATCTACCCCACAAACCACACGCGGTCCAGCACCAGCCCCAGGAAAATGAGCGACAGGTACAGCGTGGAGTATTTGTAGAGTCGGCGCACCCGCTTCTCAGACGGGTCGTGGTGCACCGCGTAGGCCATCTGCAAGAATGGCAGGCCGAGCACAAGCGCCGACCCAAGATACAGCCAGCCAAACAATCCCAACGCAGCGGGCAGCAGCGTCACGCCCAGCATATACCACGTATAAATCAGCATCTGTGACGTCGTCTCTTTATCTCCGCTTACCACGGGCAGCATGGGCACCTGCGCGCGCGCGTAGTCTTCCTTCGTTAGCAGCGCCAGAGCCCATGCGTGCGGCGGCGTCCAGAAGAAGATGATCAGGAACAGGAACACTGCGGCTGGCTCCAGCGTGCCTGTCACCGCCGTCCAACCTATGAGGGGCGGGAACGCGCCCGCGGCGCCGCCCACCACAATGTTCTGCGGCGTGCGCCGCTTTAAGTACCAGCTATAGAAAAACACGTAGTACACAAACGCAATCGCAGAGAGCGCCGCGCTCAGCACGTTCACGTACACCGCAAACAACCAAATAGAAATCGCACCAAGCGCGATGCCGTAGATCAGCGCGCTCGTGTCGCGCACGCGAGAGGCCGGCAGCGGCCGCTTGCGCGTGCGGTCCATAAGCTGGTCAATGTCCCGGTCCAGCCACGAGTTCAATGTGCTCGCGCCACCCGCGCACAGGTATCCCGCGAGCAGCGTGATGAGCGCTACCTGCCAGGACACGCTTCCGCGTCCTGCTGCGAGCATCCCCGCCAGTGTCGTGACCAGCAGCAGCACAATAATGTTGGGCTTTGTTAGCGCCAGGTACGCCAGTACCGTCTTCAGCGGCGATGCGGAGTGCACAGAGCGAGGCGCGCCATCTACCGGAGACACAGGAACGCTTGATGGTTGCTTACGCATCCGCGCGCCTCCACACAGTTCCAACCAGCAGCACCACGCTGCCAAACACCAGCGAGGCCGTGATCAGATGGCCTAGGCGCGCCCAGTCTGGCAATTGGAACAGCACGTTGCCTGCGCCCAGCGCGACCGGCACCGCCATCAGCGTGAACATGATGGACGCCAGCCACTTGAGCCGCCGAGTTGGCAGATCAAGCCGCCACGTCAGCCACACCGTGAGCACTGCCGCCAGTGCAACCACCCCAGCGGCGTACCGGTGCAGCATATGAATATCCTGCAACCTGCGTCCTGCTCCCACTGGCGTGTCACACAGCGGGAAGCCCAAGCACGCCAGTGACGCCCCAGAACGATAGACATACGAGCCGGTCAACAAAAGCACGTACGTTAGGAGCAGCAAAATGAGCGCGGCGCGGCGGTACCGTCCCGCATTGGCGTGTCGCGCCAGCGCGTACCGGACGCGGTTCGCGAACCCCGTGCTCCACGGGGATGTGCCCGACACAATGAGCGCCAGCGTGCCTACCAGCGCCATCGCAATTCCCGTGTGTGCCAGCGCCACGCCTGGGCTGAGCTCAGTCTGCACCGTTGCTGCGCCAAAGAGAGCCTGCACCACCAGCAGCACAAAGCTCAATACCAGCAGCGCAAATTCGCGGCTCATCCGGTACCGCGCGTACCCGGTGATAAGCAAAAAGACCGTGAAGACAGAGAGCAAGCTCACGGACAGTCGGTGCGAATACTCCGTCCACGCCTTAATGTCTGGTGGAGGAATGATATGCCCGTGGCACAGCGGCCAGTCCGGGCATCCTAGGCCGGAGCCCGTCACGCGCACAATCCCGCCGGCAATGACTACCCCCAGCGCGCTGACGAACGCCATAACGGCAAACGCTGGAAACCAATGGGCAAGACCGGAGGGAGATGCTTGATCAGGGGCTATGGGTGCTCGACCCCCAATTGGTCGCCTGGCAGAGGACGCTTTATCCACGAGACTCCTACATCACGCTACCGGGAATAATCTCAGGAAGATGCGCTTTGCAGCGCGTAGACCACACCCGCTATCACCATCGCACCGGGCAACAGGCTCCACAACAGCTCCATGCCTCGGTTTGTGCGCATGGTGGAGCTTTGACCGGTAGGTTTAACCTGAAACGCGCTACGCATCACGAGCACTTGGCTGAGGGTCACCAGCAGCAGCGATACTACGAACAGCCCGCGCAGCGCCGTCCCGGCAACGCCCTGCGTCGCCTGCAAGTTGGCCGGCAGCGGTCCAAACGATGTCGCAACCACACTCGCTACGGCAATGGCCACGCCAACGAGAAAGAGAAGGCCAATCTGCCGATTAAGCATACGTAGCGCCTATGCCTCTGACTACCATGCGGGATGTAGCTTCTTAGTATACCCTAAGGTCATCAGTCAGAACGTAAAAATGATCGGGGCTAGGCGAGCCTCTAACGTTAAATATCGTATAATGAAAACTCGATTCCATGCTTAGTAGCTGCCCGTTTTATTAGGTAAAGGAGCCCGACACAATGGACCGCAATATTCCTGTTTGGATGCCACTCGCATCGGTGCTCGTCGTTGGCCTTATGCTCGGCACCCTCGGCATGGTATTCACCATCCTGGGCAAAGTGCCGACCATTATCATGGGCGTTGGGCTAACCTGTGGCGTCCCTGTCGTTGGCTGGTTGCTCACGCGCACCAGCCAACCCAGCGCGCACTAAGAGAAGCCGCCACCGTATCAAAGAAAGCGCTCCGTCCTCTCGAGAGGACGGAGCGCTTTCACGTCTCCTTAAGAATACGAACCCGCCCCGTCTTTGCACAGGCCATAGCCAAGCGGTGGGATATTAGCGCCCCCGGACTTTAACCTCTTCCTTTTCCGCCTGTCCAAACCACACAAAGAAAATCGCGGCCATTGCGCCAAACAGGATAAAGCTCATCGGCACCGACATGATGAGCCCTGCCATCTGCTGGTCCTGCACCGGGGTCACGAATTGCCACACGCGCGGGGCATTCACGTAGGTTGCATACCAGGGGACTTGCGAGAAGGTCAAGAACGCGCCAAGAGGAATCTGCGGGAACTTCACCACAAACAGGTACAGCAGTTGTCCCCCTGACGACATGGCCGGGAACTCGGGCAGCGGGCTCAACATCGGCCACCAGAACAGCAGCGATGCAATCAGCAGAATCATGTGCTGCACTATATGCGTCCAGTGGATGTGCAATGCCAGTTCGTAAATAGGCGGCACGTGCATAGCCATGAGCACCACATTGAAGATCGCGCCGGCAACGATCGGATTCGTGACGCACCGCATCACTGGCTGCATAAACCCCAGCGTTGTCACCGGACGCAGCAGCCACGGGGGCATCCCTGCAAGCAACAGCGGCGCGGCCACTAGGATGATCAGCATGTGCTGGATCATATGCGCGCTGAACAAGAAATGTTCGCTCAAGTCGTGAAGCGCTGTTCCTTCGGCAAGGGCAATGACCAGCAGCCCGCACGTGAAAAGGACAGCTCTGCGGCGGTCAAAATGGTCCGCCCAGCTAAACTGCTTCCGCAATGGCTCCACGGCAACCAGATAAAGCCCCTGGACCATCAACAGGAAAGCAATGACATCAGGATGCCAATGCGTTATCGGTACCACAACGCACACCCTTCCCCACACGCAATCAGGCCGCTGACTGAGCCGTGGCCTACGGCCTGAGCAGCAACCCCTTATGGAATAACCCAATGAGTGCGGTCACCACGGCAAGGGCCAGTACAAGACCGCCCACAAAGACCCACGCCAGCAGTCTGGCATCGAATCGCAGGTGCATGTAGAACATGACCACCAGCGCAAACTTAATAACAGACAGGATAAAGAATATCGGGATCACCACGGAATGCAGGGCCTGCACGTAGAAAATCCCCACTTCGAGCATCGTGATGAGAACCAGCGTCGTCGCAATCTTTGCGTACGTCGCCGGCGTGGGGTGTTGCCGTTCTCCGGAGTGATGTGCTGCCGCTGGCGAGTTCCCGTGAGCCATCTTTGATGCTCCTCAGTCAGTGTCGTTCAATATGCTCTGATGCTTACTTGCCGACGCCCGGGCCCAGTGCAACCCCCGTCAGATAGATCACCGTGAAAATGACAATCCACACGATATCAACGAAGTGCCAGTACAGGCCGGCAAGGTCCACAGCAAGGTTCTTGTCCGCTCCCAGCTTTCCCCGTAGCGACAAGAAGAACAGCGTGAGCAGCCACACGACGCCTATGGTCACGTGCGCGCCGTGGAATCCCGTTAGCGTGAAGAACGTGGTGCCAAAGAGGTTCGTGCGAGGCGTCAGCCCTTCGTGGACGAAGTGCTGAAACTCGAACACCTGAAATCCCAAGAACGTCGAGCCCAATACCGCCGTGCAGAACACCCAGACGCGGAACGCTTTGTAATCGCCACGCGTGTGCGCCGCCAGCGACAGCACGAACATGAAGCTGCTCAGCAACAGCACGAACGTGCTTACAGAGGTCACAGGGATGTCGAGGATATCGTGCGGGTATGGCCCTACCACGCTCCGTCCGAAGTAGATCAGATAGGTGGCGATGAGCGAGCCAAAGAACAGACAGTCAGACGCCAGGAAGACCCACATAAGAAGCTTCCGGTTGTCGATGCCTGTGACCGTTGGATGTTCCGGCGCGTGCGCTACCTGACTCAAGGTATGCCTTCCTTCTTAGTAGGTTTGCCCTTAGTGCTTCTTGTTCTCATGCTTAACCGTCGGTTCCATGTACCAGCTATACAGACCAAACATTGTGAGCGCCCCACCAATGAACAGGCCGGGGATGAAGCGGTACACCAGCGAGTAGCCGGCAATCGCGTTCCCCAAAGCCGTGATCAGCGGCCAGTACGAAGGACTTGGAATATGGATCACCTCATGTGTCTCGGCGGCGTGTGCGACCGCTGGCTGCTGCGCACGGTTACCCGGGCGTTGCTGTGACGCCCCTGCAGGAACGCCTAGAGGATGCGGATGCTTCTGCTCCCAGAACGGGTCACGGCTGTGTACCACAGGGATGCGCTCAAAGTTGTACTCTGGCGGCGGCGATGGGATGGCCCACTCCAGCGTCCTGCCGTCCCACGGATCGTTGCCCGCAACTTCGCCCTTCCGCAGCGAGCGGAAGAAGTTGTGCAGGAACAAGAGAATGCCGGCAATGATGACGAACGCGCCGACGGTCTCCACCATGTTCCAGAAGTCCCAGCCCATCCCGGCGCTGTAGGTTGCAATGCGGCGCGGCATGCCGTTCAACCCCACAAAGTGCATCGGGAAGAACGTCAGATTGAAGCCAATCATGGTCAGCCAGAAGTGGATCTTGCCGCTTGTCTCATTCATCAATCGGCCCGTCGCCTTGGGGAACCAGTAGTAGATGCCGGAGAAGATGGCGAAGATGGCGCCGCCGAAGAGCACGTAGTGGATGTGGGCCACGATAAAGTACGTGTCAGACTGCTGCGCGTCGGATGGAGAGACGGCGTGCATCAGGCCGCTCAAACCGCCAATGATGAACATCGCAATGAAGCCCAGCGAGAACAGCATCGGCGTCTTGAGTGTCAGCTGGCCGCCCCAGACCGTGGCGACCCAGTTGAAAATCTTCACACCTGTCGGCACCGCAATCGTAATGGTCGTCAGTGTGAACACCGTGTTCGCAACTGGGCCCATGCCCACCGTGAACATGTGGTGCGCCCACACCATCCAGCCCATCACGCCAATGGCAATGCCGGAGAAGATGATGAACGGATAGCCGAATAGCGGCTTGCGCGAGAACACCGGCAGCACTTCTGACACAATGCCCATGGCCGGCAGAATCAAGATGTACACCTCTGGATGGCCGAACACCCAGAACAGGTGTTGCCAGAGAAGCGGGTCACCCCCAGCGAAGACGTTGAAGAAGTTGAAACCAAACGCACGGTCAAACACCAGCTCAATGAGCGCCACGGTGATGACCGGGAACGCGGTGACAATCAAGATGGAGACAATGAGCGTCATCCAGGTGAAGACCGGCATGCGCGTCAGGCTCATGCCTGGCGCGCGCATGTTCACTATGGTCACAATGAAGTTGAACGCTGCAGCCATGGATGCCGTGCCAAGCACCAGCAGGCTGACCGCCCAGAAGTCCACACCGTGCCCGGGATTATAGGTCAGTCCCGTCAGGGGTGAGTACGCAAACCAACCTGCGTTTAACCCGCCGCCCAGGAACCAGCTGCTGTTCAGCAAGAGGCCGCCCGCAAGGAACGTCCAGTAACTGAACGCGTTCAAACGCGGGAACGCCACGTCGCGTGCGCCTACCTGCAGCGGGATGATGATGTTGAAGAACGCGGCGCCCAGCGGCATGATGGCCAAAAAGATCATGGTGGTGCCGTGCATGCTGAACAGTTGGTTGAATACGTCAGGGCTGACTAGGGTCTGTTCAGGCCGTGCCAACTGCATGCGCATCAGCGTTGCCTCAACGCCGCCGATCATGAAGAAAATGAATGCAGTGATGCCGTACAGCGCGCCGATGCGCTTGTGGTCTACCGTCGTCACCCAGCCCCATACGGTGTCCCAGAACGTGCTCTCGCGACGGGCTACTGCGATGCTGGCCATAACTCCTCCGATACCTAGCTCAGGACGTCCTGATTACTTGAGGCCCTGTACATACGTAGCCAGAGCCCCCACTTCATCAGGAGTAAGCTTTATGCTTTTTCCAATCACGGTGGCCATCTTGTTGCCCGGCTTAATGCCGCCGGGGTCGCTGAGCCACTTCACCAAGTTCTCATGATCGTTGGGCATGATGCCGGCGGCAATCGTGGTCCGGCTGCCAACGTGCGTCAGGTTGGGGCCAATGACGCCCTTAGCATTGGTGCCGGCAACCGTGTGGCAAGCAGTGCACGCACCCTTGCCCATGAACAGCGCCTCTCCCGTAGTTGCCGCGCCCGTCGCCGCAGCCGAGGCAGGCGCTTTCTGCGCGGCTACCCACTTGTCAAAGTCGGCCTGCGTGTCCACCACTGCGCGGAAACGCATGAACGCATGCGCTTCGCCGCAGAACTCGGCGCACTGTCCGTAGTACTCCCCCGGCTCATCGCCTTGCAGCCAAATGACGTTCGAGTGGTTTGGAATCACGTCTAGCTTGCCGCCCAGCTTGGGGATCCAGAAGCTGTGGATCACGTCATCGGAATGCAGTGTAAAGTGCACGCGCGTGCCAACCGGCATGTGCACCTCATTGGCCGTCACAACACCCTGGTTCGGGTACTTGAACTCCCACCACCACTGGTGCGCCCTGACCTCAATCGCAAGCCCGGCCTTTTCTTCGGGCACATTGTAGATCTGCCATAGCGCGCTCACCGTCGGCACCGCTACCACCGCTAGCACGATCGCAGGGGCAATCGTCCAGCCAATTTCCAGCGTCTGGTGCCCGTGCGTCTGGGGTGGAATAGGCTGGTTTGGCCGGCGCGGGAAACGGAAGATGGCGTAGACAAAGATGCCTTCAATCACGACGAAAATAACTGTGGCGGACCAGAAGATTATCCAGAAGAGGTCTTTCTGCAGCTTGCCTACCGGCCCGTCAGCCTGGAAGGTTGACTGGGGCAGGTTCGGTTCGTACCCTCCCCAAATCATCCATGCCACGAAAATGCCGGGGAGCACAATTGCAGCGATGAGCGCAAGTAGCCAATGGGGCCTCACAACGATGACCTCCTAGCCAAGTACCTTCGGGCCTGGAACCGTTCGTTCCAAAATTCACACGTGTAATGGGCACAATACGACTCGCACTGCACCCAGCGCGAAGGTATATCATATTCAGCCACTACGGGTCAAGTTTTTGCCATAACGGCCTGCGTTTCCTGGCACCCCCGATCCCCGTAACTGGGAAAGATCGTCAAGTACCTCGTATAGCCGCATTGGGCCCCCTAGGCTAGTAATACCATATGCATTCGCACCAACTGTCCGGACGCCTAGCTCCTTATCAACCATCCGTAGCGCCAATTCACGAATTGGCGCTAGACTTGCCTTCAACCTTCCCAAGGGCGACAATACCCCTTGGCGCTTCCCCGCGTTCTCACTGGAAAGGCTGTACCCGAAAGGAAACCCCATGGGGTTCTTAAAGGAAATTGGCCCAATGGAACTCATCATCATCTTGGTCATCGTGCTTCTGCTTTTCGGCGCAAATCGGCTCCCCAAGCTCGCGCAGTCCATGGGCCAGGCCATTCGCGAGTTCCGCAGCGGCATGAAGGCCGAGACGGAGACGGATGAGACGCCTGCTCCTCTCAAAGAGCCCGCTACCACGGCCACCAAAAAGACCAGCACCTAGCCTGCGCCTTCGGCCCTCCGTTAGACGTACAACTCTTTCTCGTACCCGAGACACGCCAAACGTCTGCCGTACCTGCGCCTAATGCATGCAACCAGGTGAGTCCTACACCGGTGCACCTCAAAAGCGGAGGAGCGCGTGCCCTTTTGGCAAGGCAAATTCAGCCTGCGCGGTGGACGCTTCCCGCTCCCGTACCTCACGCCCCCCAAGCCCTCGTTTCCGCCTACGCCGCCGCTCCCCCACGTACCCACCTTCGTCGCAATTGACTTCGAGACCGCCGACCGCTACAACGACAGCGCCTGCGCCATCGCCCTCGTTCGCGTCGAAGCTGGCCAGGTCGTCCACCGCGAGAAGCGCCTCATCCGGCCCCCGCGCCCAGAGGTGCACTTCACCGAAGTCCACGGCATCACATGGGAAGACGTAGAAGACCAGCCCACGTTCGGCCAGCTATGGCCAGACCTCGCGCCCCTCCTGGAAGGCGCTCACTTCCTGACCGCCCACAACGCGCCCTTCGACCGCGGCGTGCTCGCCGCCTGCCTGGATGCCGCCAAGCTGATGGTGCCGGACACGCCGTTCATCTGCACCGTCACCCTCTCACGCAAGCTCTGGGGCCAGCGCCACAATCGCCTTAACGATGTCTCTCAGCGTCTCGGCATTCCCCTGAAGCATCACGACCCGCTCTCCGACGCCGAAGCCTGCGCCCACATCGTCCTCGCCGCCCTGCGAGAAGCCAAGTCCTCCCCGGAAACGCCGCTGCCGGAGCCATTCGCCTTCCTGCCCAGCGCCGCGCAGCACCTGCGCCTCCAGCGCGAAGCCCAGGCCGCCCGCCAACAGCAACTCGCCCGCGCCGCCGCTCAAGCTCCCCAACCGCCCGTTGGCGAAACCATCTCGGCGGATGTTCTCGCCGCACCCTGTGTGGAAGAGCAGGGACTTGAGCAACCAGCCCGGTTGCCGGTCCGCTTAGACCAGTCGTGAAAGAGATTATCTGATGGGGAATAAGAGCAGCGAGGTCTTTTCGGATCACCTGCGCGCCCTCGCCGCGCCCACCTGGGAGGCGCAGCACGCGCACCCTTTTGTCCACGGCATCGGCGACGGCACCCTCAGCCTGCCTCGCTTCCGCTACTGGGTCCGCCAGGACTACGTCTTTGTCATAGACTACGTCCGACTGCTCCTCCTCGGCTCCGCCCGCGCGCCCGACGTCGCCACCATGGCCCGTCTCGCCAGCCTCGCCCAAGCAACCCTCAACGTCGAGCTTGCCCTCCACCGCGCCTACGCCAAGTCCGTCGGCGTCACCGCCGCAGCCCTGGAACGCGAGAAGAAAAGCCCAACATGCCAGGCCTACGGGGACTTCCTCCTGCGCACCGCCACCCTCGGCAGCTACGGCGAGCTCATCGCCGCGCTCCTCCCCTGCATGGGGGGCTTCTCCGAAATCGGCCTCCGCCTCGCCAAGCAGCCCCCGCCCAAGCAGCCGCACCTGCGCAAGTGGGTGGAAATGTACGCCTCCCCCGACTTCGCCGCGCAAGGCGCCTGGTGCCGCAGCCTCATGGACGCCATCGCCAAAGGCGCCCCCGCCGGCGAACGAAGTCGCTTGGAAGAAGCCTTCCTCATCAGCAGCAAGTACGAGCTCGCCTTCTGGGACATGTCCTGGAACCAGCAAAAGTGGCCCGTGTGACCTTCTCAGCGCTCTTCCCCAAAGGGGTCCGCCTTGCGCGTTAGTGGGTCAATTTGTGACATGTGATTGTCTGCTCGACGCGGCGGACAAGGTGCGCGGCTCCTTGCCCTCCGACGCTGTCACTTGTTTCCCCGTTCGTGGTGAGCCTGTCGAACCATGAACGGACACCACAGGAGAGGGCAACGTTTTCCAGTTAGGTCGACCCAACTGGACTTGTGTCAAACCCACAGTTCCGGATACTCAAACTGACCCACCACCCCTTCTCAGCGCTTTCCCCAAAGGGAGACTCCTTGCGCCATCTGTGGCCTGCCTATAGCCTGTATCATGCCAGCCAGACCGAACATGAAGGAAACGAGCATGCCAGAGAAGATCACGCGAAGCTTTTCCACCTACCTGCGCCAGACTGCCGCAGCCGATTCCTGGGACGCCCAGTACGAGCACCCGTTTATCAAAGGCATCAGTGACGGCACGTTGAGCATGCCCCGCTTCCGCTATTGGGTCCGGCAGGACGGCGTCTTCCTCATCGAGTATGCCCGTCTCCTCTCCCTCGCCGCCTCCCGCGGGCACGATCTCGACACCATGACCCGCTTCGCCGCGCTCGCCCACCATACCCTCAAGACCGAAATGGCACTCCGCCGCGCCTACGCCAAGTCCATCGGCATCAGCGCCGCAGCCCTGGCGCGAGAGAAGCAAGGCCCAACCGCCTGGGCCTACATGGACTTCCTCGTGCGCACCGCAAACCTCGGCGGCTACGGCGACCTCTTGGCTGCCATCCTCCCCTACATGTGGGGCTCTTCAGACATAGCTTTACACCTGAAGAAGAAAGGACTCCCCAAGTCCCCCGGCTTCCGCAAGTGGATACAGTCCTACGCCTCGCCGGAGTTCGCGCAGCAAGCCGCCTGGTGCCGCAAAGTCGTAGACGCCGTCGCCAAAGAATCGCCCCCCGCCGACCTGCGCCGCATGGAGCAGGCCTTCATCGCCAGCGTCCGCTACCAGCTCGCTCTCTGGGACATGGCCTGGAAACAAGAGAAATGGGAAGAGCAATCCTGACGCACATCAGCATCGGCTCTAGCCCTATGCCTCAGTGCCAAGCTACTCGGCTCCGAGCAGGGGGCAGTGGGTCGATCCGAACCCACTAGGCTCACAATGTCCTCAATCGTCCAGGTGTGAGCGCCCACACCTGCCGCTATCGCGGGTGTCTTTGAACACGGTTTCTCAGGGATTGGTGAGGCTATACGTAGTTGTAATGCATGTAGTGCAGAGCTACCGCGTGCTCAAGGTGGGCTATCTTCTTAGAGAACGCATTGGTAAGCCGAGTAAACCGTCTCATGCTCATATATTAACCAGAGCCATAACATTTGCTTAATTAACGTACCGTCAAGTGGCTGACCATCTCTTCCCCGCCGCTTTCTTAGCAATTTCACGCCTTTTTAGGAGCGCCTTTGCGCGGGCTGGGCCACCATTGGCTCTGCCCAACTTGCCAAGTGCGACGGCGGGCAGGTTTTTCTTGAGTCGAGAGCGCGGCACTGCCCAGCCGTCGTATACTGAACGGTACGAGGCGCACGTCATGGTCGTCACCATCGCACCCCTGCTGGAGAAGGTCGCCGCCTACCTCCCGCCAGAAAAAGTCCGCCTGGTGCAGGAGGCCTACGAGTTCGCCCGCGCCAAGCACGAGGGCCAAAAGCGCCTCACCGGCGAGCCCTACATCATCCACCCCATAGAGACCGCCTCCTACCTCGCAGACCTCTCGCTCGACGCCATCACCATCGCAGCAGCCCTCCTCCACGACGTCATCGAGGACTGCTACGTCACACAGGAAGAGCTCGCCGCCAGGTTCGGCGGCGACGTCGCCCGCCTCGTCGACGGCGTCACCAAGCTGTCCCTCCTCGATGCCCGCGTCGGCGGCGACGTGCCTCCTGTCCCCGCTCCCGGCCAGCGTTTGCCTGAAATCTTCGCGCCCACAAAAGAGCGCACCGACCAGATGCACCAGCAGGCGGAGAGCCTCCGTAAAATGCTCGTCGCCATGGCCCAGGACATCCGCGTCGTCATCATCAAGCTCGCTGACCGCCTCCACAACATGCGCACCCTGGACGCCCACTCGCGGGAGCGCCAGGTCGCCATCGCCCAGGAGACTATGGACATCTACGCCCCCCTCGCCCACCGTCTGGGCATGTGGGAAATCAAGTGGCAGCTCGAAGACCTCTCCTTCCGCCACCTCTGGCCGGACGACTACAAGCGCATCGCCCAGCTCCTCCAGACCCGCCGCGCGGAGCGCGAGGCCTACCTCGACCGCGTGGGCAACATCGTCCGCGATGCCCTCAAGGCGCAAGGCATTAAGGCCGATGTCTATGGCCGCCCCAAGCACCTCCACAGCGTCTTCCGCAAGATCGAAAAGTACGCGCAGCAAGGCAAGGAGTTCGTGGATATCTATGACCTCTACGCCATCCGCGTCATCGTCGACACGGAGGGCGATTGCTACCACGCGCTCGGCATCATCCACAGCCTCTGGCACCCCATGCCCGGCCAGTTCGACGACTACATCGCCAACCCCAAGGAGAACCAGTACCGTTCGCTCCACAGCACGGTCATGTGCGAGGGCGGCACGCCTCTGGAAGTCCAGATCCGCACCCTGGAGATGCACCAGCTCGCTGAGTACGGTGTGGCCGCGCACGTGAAGTACAAGGAAGGCGGCGCCGTAGTATCCAACAAGAGCGCGGGCTTTGAAGACAAAATGACTTGGCTCCGCCAGCTTCTGGAGTGGCAGCGCGACGTCTCCGGCGCCGAGGAGTTCGTGCAGTCCCTAAAGGCGGACCTCTTCCGCGATCAGGTTTTCGTCTATACCCCCAAAGGCGATATCAAGGAGCTGCCCGCCAACGCTACGCCCCTGGACTTCGCTTACCACGTCCACACAGACCTGGGCCACCGCTGCATCGGCGCAAAGGTCAACAGCAAACTTGTGTCGCTGGACTACACCCTCCAGAACGGCGATACCGTGGAGATCATGGTCAGCAAGCTCGCCCGCGGCCCCAGCCTGGACTGGCTCAACGTGGAGCTTGGCTTCCTCCACACCGCGTCCGCCATCACCAAGGTCAGGCAGTGGTTCCGAAAGCAGGAGCGCGGCGCCAGCGTGGAGCGCGGCCGCGACCTCCTCCACCGTGAGCTCAAGCGCCTCAGCCTCAAGTCCACGGAGACGGAAGTCGCCGAGCTCTTGGACTTTGAATCGGTCGACTTGCTCTTGGAGCAGATCGGCAACGGCGAGCTCAGCATGGCCCAGGTGGAGAATAAACTCCTCGCCTCAGAAGAGCCGCCCGCGCCTGAGGTCATCCCCACCACCAAGCCCAGCGTCCCCGTATCCGGCGCGCCCACCGGAAGCACCGGCATCCGCGTCCTCGGCGTCGGCGACCTCCTCACCCGCATGGGCCGCTGTTGCGCGCCGCTCCCCGGCGACGACATCATCGGCTTCATCACCCGCAACACCGGCGTCACCGTCCACCGCAAAGACTGCAAGAACATCCTGCATGAGGACGAGCCCGAGCGTCTGGTCCAGGTATCATGGGGCCCCTCCAAGCACCTCTTCCCCGTCACCGTCCGCGTCGCCGCCTGGGACCGCGTCGGCCTCCTGCGAGACATCACCGCCCTCCTCGCCGCCGAGGACGTGAACATCACCGCCTCCCAGGTGGAGACTTCCCCGGAAGGCACCGCCCACATCAGCGTCGCCCTGGAAATCAGCAGCGTAGGCCAGCTAGGCAAACTCTTCAGCAAACTAGAAGCCATCAAAGGCGTCACGTCTGCCGTCCGCGCAGACTCCGGCGCCGGCGCCCGCGTGCGGGGATACGACTTGTAGGTATCCTACACTCCAACTATCCAAGCCTGCGCGCGCCGTGTTTCTGAAGCCGGAAACGACCTCAAAACATGTTCAGTGAAACGT
Source organism: Dehalococcoidia bacterium (assembly GCA_009692665.1). Taxonomy (GTDB): domain Bacteria; phylum Chloroflexota; class Dehalococcoidia; order Lucifugimonadales; family SHYT01; genus SHYT01. The sequence continues at coordinate 48,850 of SHYT01000009.1, forward strand.
GATGCTGATGCTCACGATTCAAAGGATCCGTCCATAAAATACGAGTACCTTTCCTGCAAAGAGGGAGGCTCTGGCCAACTCGACAGGATGTTTAATGAACCCCCTGACAAGCGACGAGAATCCTTGTTGCGGATTACGAGGAACAAGAAAGTGTTCTTTGCGGTTTTCTATTCTTCGAATCAGACCAAGGTCAAGGTCATTTATGAACTTGAGCCTAATGTCGTCCTTATAGAAACGGAACGTCAACTTAGCCGCAGCAGAAATGCAATATCGCACGTCGGATTTTCCGAGGACTGGGTCCGAACGAACGGAAAAGTCGTTTTTAGCGACAGCAATGCAGGTTAGCGGGCGATGCGGACTGACTGTTCCTTTGGGTAGGAAGATCTGATAGGCACTGTGAAACTTCCGCGCTAAGACCAGAAGAACCACATTATTTCCAGGTAGGAGTTCTCAACCATAGAAACGCCTCTGCTACGCTCCCCCCCCAAGCACATCCCGTCACACAGGTGCCACCACCCATGACCACCCGCCCCCTGCCACCCTCTACACCGATGGCGCATGCCTGCGCAACCCCGGCCCGGGCGGCTACGGCGCCGTGCTCCTGCACAACGGCGCGCGCCAGGAGCTCTCCGGCGGCTTTCGCCTCACCACCAACAACCGCATGGAAATCCTGGCCGCCATAGAAGGCCTCGCCGCCCTCAAAGACCCCGCCAAAGTCACCGTCTACAGCGACTCACAGTACGTCGTCAACACCATCCAGAAAGGTTGGGCGCGCAAATGGCGAGCCAACAACTGGATGCACAACAAAGAAGAGCGCGCCGTTAACCCGGACCTCTGCGCCCACCACGACGTCACCTTCCAGTGGGTCCGAGGCCACAACGGCATCCCGGAAAACGAGCGCTGCGACTGCCTCGCCGTCCAGGCCGCCACCGCCAACCCCCAGCGCCCAGACCCCGGCTACAAATCCTAGTTCGCTGCTCCGCCCTCCCTTTTAGGGGAAGGCGCAGACTCTGAGCCGGGCCGAAGAGGATCGAGGGAGAGGTCGGGGTGGCATGGGGTGGCCGTACTTCGTCGCCCACCCCATGTGGTATACTTTTTCTAATCTATCCCGCCCGTCCGCACCGTCCTTCCCTCCCCTCATGGGAGAGGGATCGAGGGTGAGGTTAATCATGAGGAGGTTCCCTTGCCCAGCGAAAAGTCCCACCGAGTATCCGTGCGCAAAAACGTCCGCAACCGGGCTGAGCGCAGCGCCGTCCGCACCGTTCGCAGCAACGCCATGGCCGTCGCCGCCGAAGGTGGCGCGAACGCCGCCAAGACCGTCAAGTCTGCCATCGCTGCCGTAGACCGCGCCGGCCGCAAGCACACCATCCACACCAACAAGGCCTCGCGCCAAAAGTCCCAGCTCATGCGCGCCATGAACAAAAAAGTCTAACATCACTTCCAGCACACCAAGACACCCGCTATCAATCGGTAAACGGGTGTCTTTTCTTGCCCGCCGCATCCCGTATCCTGTTATTTTTGTGTCTTTAGGGATTTGTGAGCGGAGTGTAACGCAGTCGAAGCTTGTTCTGAGGTATGAGGGGAATCTCTAATTAACTATCAATCTATCAAACAAATTTCCCTCTCCAGCAGGGAGAGGGACTAAGGGAGAGGTTGGGGAGTGGGGAGGCCGACATTCGCTTGTTCACGCAACAAAGACAGATGCAAGCACCGTCGCTAAGCCACTCACGATCAAGACTGAGTCGCAGACCCCGAGCCGTGCCAAGGTGTCTGTCGAACAGCACATCCGCCCTTGAAAACACGCTACGATGAGCCCATGAAACCAGAAAAACACTCCGTCGCCCTGGTCATCCACGACGCCAGTCATCCCGGCCTCGTCCTCACCGTACTCCGCCCGCCGGACGACGACGAGCTCCCTAACATCTGGGGTCTCCCCGCAGGCTCCCTTAAGCCAGGTGAGACCGTCCAGACCGCCGCCATCCGCGTCGGACGCCAGAAGCTCGGCGTCACCCTCGCCGTCGAAGGCCCCATCGCCCTCGGCCAGCAAGAGCGCCCTGACTACCTCCTCACCATGACCCTGCTCCAGGCCCGCATCACCGCCGGCAAAGACGCAGGCATGCCAGCGACCCACTCAATGAACAACAAAAACGCTGGCATCACCCTCTACGCCGCCCTCCGATGGGCCCTCGCCGATGCCCTGGAAGAAGGCTCCCTCTGCTGCCAGCTCTATCTGCAACACCACCGCGCTACTCGCTAACCTGCGCGCCCAGTTTGTCATGCCGAGCGCAGAGCATTGGCCCCTCCTTGTCCCAAGGAACGAAGGAAATCTCTAATTAACTATTAATCTACCAAATAAATTTCCCTCTCCAGTAGGGAGAGGGACTAAGGGAGAGGTCGGGGAGCGGGGAGGCCCACATTCGCTGTTCACGCAGCAAAGACAGCCGCAAACACCGTCACCAAACCACTCACAGCGCCTGCTTTAGCAGTGCCACCCACCGCTTGACCCAACACCATGTCCGCCACTAGTATTGTGGTATGCATAAATCATACATGTTGGCCGCAAACCTCGCCGAGTGTTACCCGCCTGCCAACAGTAGGCCGTAGACCCTGAGCCGAAGCCGAAGGGCACGCCACCCGCACCAAAACTCGGCGCGAGCCTACTGATTTGTTTTTAAATTTCTGAAAAACAAATATTCAAATCACGCACAAGGCCATGATGCGCTGGAAGCGTTCCAAAACAATTTGAATCAAAAAACAAATGTCCAGGATCAAAGCACAAAAAGGGGTTAGTTTTGCACGATACCCGTGACTAGCAACCCCAGTATCAGCACTCCCAGCGCCAGCCGGTACCAAATGAACACAAACGTCGAGTGCCGCTGCAGATACCGCAGCAGGAACGCAATCGATGCGTAGCCGGACAGCCCAGCCACCAGCGTCGCTATCACCAGCGTCGGCAGTGGCACAGACACAAGCTTCATCGCCTTCGGCAGCGCCAGCAGCCCGCTCGCTCCAATCGCCGGAATCGACAGCAGGAACGAGAACCGCGCCGCTGACTCGCGCGTCAGTCCGGCAAACAGCCTGCCCGTCATCGTCGTCCCGCTCCGGGAAGCCCCTGGCACCAGCGACACCACTTGCGCCGCGCCTACAACCAGCGCATCAGACCATCGCAGCATTTTTATATCCCGATTGCGTGAGCTCACCGCCTCAGCAACCCATAATAGGAGGGCCAGCCCAGTGACAACGCCCGCAATCACCCACAGGTTCTTCGTCAGGCTCCCCTCAATCACGTCGCGGAACGCCAGCCCAACCACGGCAATCGGAATGGTGCTCAGCAGCACCAGCCAGCCTAGCCTGGCGTTGCGCCGGTCCTCCTCGCTCGCCGCCCGGCGCGTCACCACAGACGCGCTGCTCACCATAAGCCCGCGGACAATCCGCAGGATATCCGAGAAGAAGTACCCTATGACCGCCACCAGCGGCCCCATCTGCACCACGGCAAGAAACGCCGTCCACTGCTCCGGGTGCTGCGCGTCAATGAGCCCCAGCAGCTTGCCCGCAATCGTCAGGTGCCCCGTGCTGCTTATGGGAATGAACTCGGTCGGGCCCTCAACCAGCCCCAAAAGAATCGCCTGCCAGAACGCCATGCCAACCCCGCCCTCGTGCGTTAAGCCTCGTACTAGCCTACTCCCTCGTCTCACAGGCGGAAAGGTAGCTTCAAGCATTCTGCGACACCCGAAGGACATGGGCCATTGCGGGCCAGTTGTTGCAAGATGGACGCATTCTCGCAGCGTCCAAGGCGCATGTGGAGTGGAATTCGTCAGGGCAGATGGAGTACAGAAAGCCCTGCCCGCAAGCAGCTTCACGGTTCCTTTTCATCCCAGAGTATGGCACCCTACATATAGCCGGACTCAGGACGTCACCATATGGAGCCGCGCGTCACCGTCAACTTCTTCCACGAAATCGCGCTCAAGGGCGATAACCGCCCCATGTTCTCGCGCCAGGTGGCTGCCAATATCCGCCACGCCATCGATGGCACCGGCGCACACATGCTCAACGCGCGTCCTATGACCGCTGCGCTCACCTATCCAGGCAACGATAAGTGGCCTGTCCTAAAAGAGCGGCTTGAGCACCTCCCCGGTGTGGAGCGCTTCGCCCGCGCTTATCCCGTCCTCGCCGCTCTGGACGCTATGCAAGCTGGGATCCGTGAATTGCTGACCATCGCGCCCAAAGCGCGCAGCTTCCGTATCACCGCCAGCCGCAGCGACAAGAACTTCCCGCTCACGTCGCCAGACCTCAACGCCAAGCTCGGCGATTTCGTGAAGACTGAGACCGGCTTGGCTGTTAGCCTTTTAGCCCCGGACCTGAACATCCGCGTCCACATCGAGCATGGCACTGCCTACCTATCCTTAGAAGACTGGCCTGGCATTCGCGGCATGCCGGTGGGCGTCAGCGGCCACGTCGTCGCGCTTCTCTCTGGCGGCATAGACTCGCCTGTCGCCGCCTACCAGATGATGCTTCGGGGCTGCCGCGTCACCTTTGTCCACTTCCACAGCTTCCCTCTTGTGGAAGGCACCTCCCGCGAGAAGGCGGAGGACCTGGTGAACGTCCTGACCCGTTACCAGTTCCGCTCCCGCCTGCATATGGTCTCCCTTGCGGACATCCAGAAGCGCATCCTGCTGGACGCGCCGCCGGAGTACCGCGTCGTCCTCTACCGCCGCTTCATGCTCCGCATCGCTGAGGAAATCGCCCGCCGGGAGCATGCCCTCGCCCTCATCACCGGCGAAAGCCTTGGTCAAGTTGCATCGCAGACTCTCGAGAACATGCAGGCCATCAGCCTGGTCATGCAGCGACTGCCCATCCTTCGCCCGCTCATCGCCTACGAGAAAGAGGACATCGTCCGCCACGCCCGCAAGCTCGGCACCTACGATATCTCCATCCAGCCGGACCAGGACTGCTGCTCTCTCTTTGTGCCGAACCACCCCGTCACCCGTGCCGTCCCTGAAGACGTCACCAAAATGGAAGAGCCGCTGGACGTCTCAACCATGGTGCAAGCTGCTGTGGACGCCGCCGACCTCCGCCGATTTACGTGGCCACCTGTTCCAGGGCGTGCAACCGCCCTCGATCACTAAGTTATGTTCGGCGACCAGGTGGTGACGCCCGCGCTCGTCTTGACACTCATTAGATTTGTCATACACTTCGTAAGATAGAAGAAAGCGCGAAGGGGCAAACCCTTCGTCCTGTTGCTCTTGGGAGAGCTCAATATGCTGAGCCTATACGCTGCAGCCGTCTCTTCGTTGTCTCGTTGCTACACCTCCCCATACGCCACACTCGCACGCTTCGCTTTCGCTCTCACGGCCGCGCTCGTCGGAGGTGCCGTATGGTGCACCTTCTGACGCACGGCGAAGCCAAGCAGGCGGAACACTCCCTCAAGAATTCCTCTATCGAAGGTGCCTTCTACGGTGGTATGGTCGGCCTCGGCGACCAGTTCACTGGCGCGTACGCCGTTGCTCTGCGCGCCACTAGCTTCGAAATGGGCTTGCTCACCGCGCTTCCCATGTTGCTTGGCGCGCTGAGCAACTCCTTCAGCTTTCGTGCCGCTCGCCTGCTTGGCACCCGCAAGCGCGTAGTCCTGCTCTTCGCATTCCTGCAAGGCGTCGTCTGGCTGCCCATAGTGGTACTGAGCCAGGTCAAAGGTGACTATCGCGCGGACATTCTCATCGCCTGCGTTACCTTCTATGCTATCTTCGCCTCTTTCATCGTGCCCTGTTGGAATAGCATCATGGGCGAGATCGTGCCCGCCCGCCTGCGGGGTAAATACTTCAGCCGCAGAAGCCGCGTCGGCACCCTGAGCACGCTCGTGTTCTCCCTCGTTGGTGGCATTCTCATTTACCTTTTGCGCGATCACGGCCTTACCGGTTTCGCCATAGCTTTCCTCGCCGCCTTCGTCCTGCGCACCATCTCTGTAACGCTTTTGACCACGCTTATGGAGATGCACGCGGACGTCAAAGCCGAGCAAAGCATTCAGCTGCGCCGCTTCCTATGGGAGCTCCCGCGTACGAACTTGGGCCGCACTATCCTCTTTATCATGCTCATGAACTTCGCCGTGAACCTGGCATCGCCGCACTTCACGCCCTACATGCTGCGAGACCTGCACATGGACTACATCACTTTCACGTTGCTCACGGTCGGCACGGCTGTCGGCGCTGTCCTCACGGTCACCCACTGGGGCGCCGCCGCCGATAGGTTTGGCAACCGCCAAATGCTCGCCCTCGCGGGTGTCCTCGTCGGGTTCGTACCGCTGCTTTGGCTTGTTTCTTCGAACGTTTATTACCTAGCGTTCGCGCAAGTTTTCAGCGGGTTTGCCTGGGCTGGCTTCAACCTCGCCTCTGTCAACTTCCTGTTTGACGGCACTACCGATAGAAACCGCACTGCCTACCTGGCGCTTTTCAATGCCGTGGCTGGCGCAGCCGGTGCAGCCGGTGCGCTGCTCGGTGGCTGGTTGATTCCCTACTTGCCGGTCGTGCTGGGCTCCTCTATCGTCACTATGTTTCTTATCTCTGGCGTGCTGCGCCTGGCCATTGGCGTTGGTTTTATCCCACTCCTCCATGAGGTGCGTCGTGTGTCGCAAGCCACTGCATCTGATCTCTTTCACACGATGCTTGCAGGCCGTCCAACGCACTTTTCCCCCACCCATGGCCGTCTGCAAACTTTTCAAACACCGGCAACGCATACCGATACTCCTCCTGTGCACCACATCCGCCGCATTCCTATGACAGAGGAGGAATGGGAGCGTGCCAAAGACCTCGTCTAGATGGGGACGCCCCTACACGTTTAGAGCGGTGTGCGCTATCCTACAGGGGCACACCCCCCCCTGACTGGAGGATACCGTGCGCTTTAGCGCGCCTCGCGGCACCCATGACATCCTGCCGGACCAGCAACCCCTCTGGCGCTACGTGGAAGGCAAAGCCGCGGAGATGGCCCGCCGCTTCGGCTACCAGCGCATTGAGACGCCGGAGTTTGAGGACGCTGACCTCTTCATTCGCAGCGTGGGCCAAGGTACTGACATCGTCGAAAAAGAGATGTACACCTTCGAGGACAAGAGCCACGACAAGCTGTCTCTACGCCCTGAAGGCACCGCGCCCGTCTGCCGCGCCTATGTGGAGCATGGAATGGCCTCGTTGCCACAGCCGGTGCGTCTCTACTACTTCGCTCCTATCTTTCGGTACGAGCGCCCACAGGCTGAGCGCTACCGTGAGCACCACCAGTTCGGCGTGGAGGCCATTGGCGACGGCGACGCCTCCATAGACGCGGAGGTCATCGAGATAGGCTGGCGTTTCATCGAATCGCTTGGCCTTGGCCGCATGACGCTGGTGCTTAACAGCATCGGCGATAAGGAATGCCGGCCCGCGTACCTGCAGGCGCTGCGCGAGCACTACGCCAAGAACCTGGACCGGGTTTGCCCGGACTGCAAAATGCGCTTTGAGAAGAACATCCTGCGCGTCCTAGACTGCAAGCGCACCGATTTTGAGTGTCAAGTTGTCGCCAACGGTGCGCCCAAGACCACGGACGTGCTATGCGCTCCATGCCGGACGCACTGGGAACAACTGAACAGCTACATCAATGCACTGGGCATCCCTACAGTGCATAACCATCGCCTAGTGCGCGGCCTGGATTACTACACGCGCACTGTGTTTGAAATCCAGCCGCCGGAAGAGGGCGCGCAGAGCACAGTCCTGGCAGGCGGACGCTACGACGGTCTTATCGAAGAGGTGGGCGGCAGGCCCACACCAGGCATCGGCTTCGGTATTGGCATCGAACGGCTCATCGGCAACCTCAAGCGCCAGGGTCTGGCCGATGCCATCAAGGCGCCCGGCGTTGACGCACTGGTGGCAAGCATGGGCGCTACTGCCCGCACAGCCGGACTGAAGCTCGCATCACAACTCCGCCAGGAGGGCCTGTCCGTGGTGCTCGCTCCCGCTACCAAAAGCCTCAAAGGCCAGCTCCGCCACGCCGACTCTGTCCAGGCTCGCGCCGTGATCATCCTTGGCGAGGACGAGCTTGCCTCTCATACAGTTACACTTAAGGACATGGCGAAAAGTGAGCAGACCCGCGTGTCCATGGCAGATGTGGTCAAAGCGATAAAGGGCTTAATCTCCAGCCAATAGCTATGAATGCGTCCCGTTGTCGATCTGAACTGGATCGAAGCGGCCTTGCCTGAATCGAGTCCATAGGTCTGATCGCAAGGAACCCCGAGCTCAGGTCCCAGATCCTCAATGCTGTTTCACCTTCAAATGCCAAATGGCGCGTTTCCTCGGGTACACTTTAGAAAGCAGCATCACGACCGCAAAGGAATACATGTCCACAGGCATCCACGAACCTAATGGAAGCCCTTCATCTTCTATTGCGCACCAGCTCCTCTCCGGTCTGAATGCCGCGCAGATGGAAGCCGTGCAGCAGATGGACGGACCGTTGCTTATTGTGGCGGGGCCAGGGTCTGGCAAGACCCGCGTCATTGTGCACCGCATTGCGTACCTGGTGCGCGTCATGGGCGTGAACCCCTACCGGATTTGCGCCGTCACCTTCACGAACAAAGCCGCAAAGGAGATGAAGGAGCGCTTGGTGAGGCTGCTTGGCACACGGTCTGAGCACTTGGCGGCTGGGACGTTTCATGCTCTGTGTGCCCAAATTCTGCGGCGAGAGGGACAGGCTATCGGCCTCTCTAGTGACTTCGTCATCTACGACACGGACGACCAGCAGTCGCTCATTAAGCAGGCGTTTGAGGCGGAGGAAGTTGACCCAAAGCGCATGCCTACTGGCGGCGTGCACAACGCTATTTCGGGAGCAAAGTCGCAGCTCATTACCCCAGAGGGGTATGCCTCCCGCGCGGTGTCGCAGTATGAGCAAATGGTGGGCCGAATCTACAAGCGCTACCAGCAACTACTGGAGCGCAGCCAAGCGGTGGACTTTGACGACCTGCTCTTGAAGACGTACATCCTCTTCCGGGAGCACCCTGAGGTATTGGAGAAATGGCAAAACCGATTCCAATATCTGATGGTGGATGAGTTTCAGGATACCAATGTGGCGCAGTACGGCCTGGCGCGGATGCTGGCGGCGCAGCACAACAACATTTGTGTGGTGGGCGACCCTGACCAGGCCATTTACTCCTGGCGGCACGCGGACGTGCGTAACATCCTGAGCTTCCAGCGCGATTTCCCCGCGGCCAAAGTGGTGCGCCTGGAGATGAACTACCGCTCCACGCCTTATGTGCTCAAGGCCGCACAAGCGGTCATCGTCGCCAACCAGGGCCGCATTGAAAAAGACCTCATCCCCAGCAAGTCCGGTGGCGAGCCGCTTGTAATTACCGAGGCGTACAACGAAGAAGAAGAGGCGCAATGGGTCGTCCGCGAGGTTGACCGGCTCAAGCGTGACGATGGCTACAAGTTTAGCGACTGCGCTGTGCTCTACCGGGTGAACGCCCAGTCCCGCGCGTTTGAAGAAGCGTGCCTGCGCTACGGCATCCCATACCGGCTCGTCGGCGCCACGCGGTTCTACCAGCGCAAAGAGGTCAAAGACATCCTCTGCTACCTGCGCTTGGCCACGAATCCGCAGGACGAGGTGAGCCTGGCGCGGGTCATCAACGTCCCGCCACGAGGCATCGGTCAGAAGACAGTCGACGACCTTATCCGCTGGGCGCGCAGCCTTGGCACCTCCACAGTGGAAGCGCTGCAGCGTATCGAGACAGATCAGGCCGCACCTGTCGGCAAGGGCGCTGCCCGTTCGGCGCTCATGAAATTCGCCCAGCTTCTGAAGGACCTAACGGAGTCTGCCGCAAAACTGCCGGTGTTGGAGGTCGTGGACCTTGCCATGCAGCGCACGGGGTACAAGGAGTTCCTGCTGCGCCAGGAGACTGGTGGCGAGGAGCGGTGGGACAACCTGCAAGAGCTGCGCGGCATCGCCAGCGAGTTTGCGGAGCCGCCATCGCCTGAAGGGCTGACGGCCTTCCTGGAGCGCATCGCTCTTGTCTCTGACACAGACAATCTGGACGAGGCTAAAGATGGCGTGACGCTCATCACCCTCCACCAAGCGAAAGGGCTGGAGTTCCGTGCAGTGTTCCTGGTGGGCCTGGAAGAGGGCTTGCTGCCGCACATCCGCTCCATGGACGACCCCCATCAATTGGAAGAAGAGCGCCGCCTGTGCTACGTAGGCATGACCCGCGCACAGGAACGGCTGTACTTGGTCCGCGCGTTCAGCCGGCACATCATGGGTGGAAGCAGCGCATCGCTCCCCTCACGGTTCTTGAGGGACATCCCGCCGAACTTGTGGACGCCGCCGGAGGGGATGCAGAAGACTACGCTAACGGAGCCTCGGCCATCACGCCGCGCTGCCGTCGTTGAAACGATAGCTGGCAAAGAGATCGCCAACAAACCTATGCTCAATCCCGGCGACCACGTGAAGCACGGCAAGTTTGGCATGGGCGTTGTGGTATCCTGCCTGCCCTCCGGCAGCGACTTTGAGGTGACTGTGGCGTTTAAAGAGAACGGCGTCAAAAAGCTGCTGTATTCACTGGCGCCGCTGGCGCGGGTGTAGCCTTGTCCAGGACGCTCGTGTTCGCGGATCTTCAATCGCGGTTGCAGGGATGATTCATTTCCCGGTTAATTGATTTGGAGTATCCTTGTGAGAATGCATACAAAGATTCCGGCTGCACACATGACAGCCGTTGCGGAGTGTTCTGGCGTGGCTAGCCAGACCATTGCTATCAAGCGCCCCGCGAGCAAAGTCAAGTTACTCCTTGCCGGGCTCTTCGTGCTTATCGTTCTGCTGGCAGGTGCATTCCTTGTTGCGCGTGAGTGGCGGAGTGTCGAGCAGGCGCTGGCGCAGGCAGACTGGCGCTTTGCTGTTTTAGCCCTGACTGCCACAGCTATCTCTCACAGCGCCATCAGCTATGGGTACGCAGTGGTAAACCAGTTGTTCGGTGTCCCGCTGCGTAAACGAGACCTCTTTGAAATTGGCTTTGTTTCTGTTGCACTCAATCACGTTATCAACGTAGGAGGGCTGGCCGGGCTGTCCTTACGAGTGCTTCTCATGCGGAAGCGCGGCTTTCTGGTAGGTGACGTGCTGGCGCCGTCGTTCTTCTACACGTACTTCAGCAACCTTGTCATGTTCAGCCTATTCCCAATCGGGTTTATCAACATACTCTTCAGTGAGCAGCTTTCGCAACGCCAGATTGTGGTGGCTGCGGTGGCGATTGGCTTCCTCCTCCTGGTTTTGGCGCTGGCAACGGCGCTGGTCTTTGTACAGCAGATGCGAGTCATCATTTTCCGCGCACTCTGGGAGGTGTCCGGCAAGGTCACGCGGCGCGATATCTCCGCGCATCTGGGTGAGATCGACGCCGCGTTTGCGCGCGGTGTTACGGCAGTTCGGGAGCGGCCGCGTTTGCTGCTTATGCCCCTGCTCCTCATTTTGGTGGAGTGGTGCGCCACACTGCTCACACTGGAATTGTGTTTTGCTGCGTTTGGCATGCCGCTCAATCCGGGTGTGCTGGTCACAGGGTTCGTGGTAGGCCTAGTGCTGGGCTTCTTGTCTATGGCGCCCGGAGGAATTGGTGTGCAGGAAGGGACCATGGCGGGTACGTATGCGCTCATGGGGGTCCCGCTAGGACAAGCCATTCTGGCCGCCATTGTGTTCAGAGTTGTGCAGTACCTTATCCCCTTTGGCGTCAGCCTTCCGTTCTACCTTCGTCTCCTGCGTGAGCGGAAGAGCCCGCCCTAAGAGGTACTCGGTATGGCTGGGCGCAAGCTGGAAGCAGCAGATATTGATGCTGCAATTCGTGAAACTCTTAATGCACACGTGAGCAAGGTGCTGGCATGGCAGCGCAACGAAGCGGGCAGTTGGGGTTTTCTGGCTGGCAACGCGGTGCTCGCCTGCAAACAGCATATAGGGCGAAGCCTCACGGATACTGAGCGCCGTATGGTGTGGAACGTGCTCTGGCAGCAGTTGCAGGTGCGCGCTTACCGCATGTGACGGAAAGACTAAGGGACCATGACAACACAGCCTTTGAAACCCTGGGCATCCTTTGGCTTTGGACAGTACCGGCTATTCTGGTTCAGCTCCATCTTTGGCCAGCTGGGCCAGAACATGCGGCAGTTTGCAAACCTTATCCAGGTGCACCAGATCACGGGGTCGGCTGGGCAACTGGGTTTGACCGGTCTGTTCCAGGCAGTCCCACTCTTTTTGATTGGCCCGTTCGCGGGAGCCATCGCAGATCGGTACGACCGCAGGAAGCTATTGATGGTCACCATGGCCCTCAATATGCTTTTCGCGATTATCCTGGCCGTGCTCAGCCACTCTGGGGCGATCAAGGTATGGCACATCTGGACGATTACCGTGCTGACTTCCTGCGTCAACGTGTTTGGTCAGCCCGCCCGCCAGGCCATGATTGCAGGCCTTGTGCCCCGAACGCACTTGATGAACGCCATTTCCCTGAACATTTCCATTGGCCAGAGTTCCCAAATATTTGGGCCCTCGCTGGCGGGCCTTGTTCTTGGCACCACGTCGGCAGCGACAGCCTACTACCTGAACGCTGCTCTGTATGTTCCCGTACTGATCGCGCTGGCCGTGATGAAACCGCAGGTGGCGGATGGCGCAAAGCGGCAGCCGTTGACGCGCAAAGACCTTATGGAAGGCATCCAATGGTTCTTTAGCACCAAGGTTATCCTTGGGCTGTTTGTGTTCGACGCCGCGATGAATATATTCGGTAACTACCGTAACATTTTGCCGGTGATACAGACAGACGTTTTGCACATTAGCGTTAAACAGTTGGGTATCCTGACCTCAGCACCGTCGATCGGCGCCCTTATAGGGACGCTGGCTATCCTTTCTTTGGGTAACGTCCGGCGCAAGGGCTGGCTGTTCATTGGCTGCACATTCATGTACGCCGTATTTATGAGCTTCTTTGGCCTGTCTACGATGTTCTGGTTATCCCTGATATTGGTGGGATTTATAGGGATGTTCGACTCAGTGGGCATGTCTGTGCGGCATACTACACTGCAGACGCTTGCGCCGGACCACTTGCGAGGGCGGGCGTCCAGCGTGATGCAAGTGATTACGGGTGGCTTCCCCGCACTCGGCGCGGCCCTCATTGGCTTCACCGCTGAATTTTGCCAGCACTTTGGCTACAGCCCGGGCCTTGCTCTGTCTGTGGGCGGCGTTTGCATTCTTGTAATTGCTGTGCCGCTGACTATCTTTTGGAAAGAGGTCCGGCGGTTCGAGTCATAGCTTTCACGTAGCACGGAAGGTGAAAGCCGCACGAGCATACGATCTAAGCTCGTGCGGCTTGTTGTTCTCGGATGCTATTGCGTGGTGGCGTCTGCCGTTGCGTAGGGCAGCGGCATGGGCAGAGGCCCAGGCCATGGCCGCAGCGTACGCAACGAGATGGCCAGACTGCCGCCGCTCACAGACCACGTTCCTATCGCGATGACCTGTAGCCGAACCGGCATGCCTGATGCGTTTGGCGCGGCGCTGCCGGCGATGTCCGGTTGCGCGGCTATGGCGGTGGGCACGGATCGCTCATGTAGCCCACGCGGCGTACCGTCATAAGCAGCTCGCCGGACCACAACGCCCACGTACCTACGACCACCGCATCATCGGCAATCGCTGGCCGCACATTCGTATCCTGCGCCACGGCCAACGTCAAATAAATAGCGCCGGACTGGGTCTTCAGATACTGTCGATTGCCGTCCCACACTAGTGTGCCACGAGCAGCGGCCTCGCCGGGCTGAAGCTGTTCAGGGGCGCGACCGTAACAGCCAATGCTGATAAGCACGCTGACCGGCCAAGCTTGCACAGTACGGGCAGCTAATGTCATGCCGCGACCGAGACTCCACGAGCCTGCAGCCACCACGTCAAGCACCTGCGCCCGGAGGGCGTCGGACGCCTGAGGACTGGCGGAACTTGCGGCGCTTGGCGCAGGGATGGTCAAGAATATCTTGCCCGAAGGAGTATCCAAATAAGGAGTGCCATTCTCCCAGACGACGGTGCCGCGCGCAGCCATGTCAGAGTTCCGCAGCTCTATGAGCGGTGATGGTGCTGGCTGCGGCATGGGCTTGGGGCACGAATAATCTGGAACAACAACCAGCGTCATGGGCATGGGGTCGCCCGGGCCGAACACATTGATCACGGAGATAGTCCGGCGTGCGTATGCGCCAGAGCCGGAGTAGATCTTGCCCCAAACAATAACCTTATTGCCGATATTGTTCTCAAGCCTCTTCGATGTTTCGCTGGACTGGGGCATCAGCGCCCAAACATCGCAGTCACGCTTCAGCTCTAGATGGCGGCCGCCGGCGGTACTTTCAACCACGACGCCGATCCACTAGTAGCCCAGGCCATCATCAGGAAGTGCCGGTGGCGCCGCGTCTGAGCGGCCATTCGCGGGTTCCTGCGCAAGCGCAGTTCGGGCGCATGCACCGATCCTAATCTTGGTCAGCCCCAAATAGATGCAGCGCTCCATGTATGTGGGACTTAAAAGCGAAAACGGAGTTTTGGGCGTGGAGTTAGGTAAAGATCGCTACAGATTGGGTACACGTGATGAATGCGGGTGGGAATGCTTGGGAAACAAAGCAGGCAACGCACGTGCGTTGCCTGCTTGCGTCTTTTGGGCGGAGCGGACTAGGCCGTCACCTTCTCCTTGGGAGTGTTCATCTTTGCAACAAGGTCAGCAATGCTCGTGCTGTTGAGGATGTCCTGAATCGCCTTGTCCACACTGCGCCAGACGTCGCGCTGGGTGCAGCAGTCTACTTGCACGCACACGCCTGGGTTATCCAGGCAGCCCAGAAGTGTGTCTGTTCCATCAAAAATATTCATGACCATGCCCAAGCTGATTCTCGACGGCTCCACGGCGAGCTGGTGTCCGCCCTGCGGGCCAGTGTGGCTCCGGATGATGCCGTTCTTGCTGAGTGTGTTGAGCAAGCGCTCCAGGTACGGCTCAGGAATACCCTGCCGCTTGGCGATGGCGGCGGCAGGCACAAGACTGGCGTTGGCATACTGGGCCAGGTCAACCAGCGCCCGGACTCCGTAGTCAACTCGAATTGGTACGTGCATGAGCCACCTCTTCTGCCATTTTGTCCTACCGGCTACTCAGTGAAAATGGCCTCTTTGTCACCTTTGAGCGCTGCCATGAGTGTGTGCCAGGATAAGCCCGCGCACTTCACGCGTGTTGGGAACTCGGATACCCCTGACAAAATTTCCAGGTCGCCAAGCTTCTCGTCATCGAACTCTGTGCCAGGCGCTCGCGTCAGCATTTGGTGCACAACGTCGTAAAGCGCCTGGATTTCCGCCGTCGTCTTGCCCTTGACTGCCTCGGTCAGCATAGAGGCGGACGATGTGGAAATGGCGCAGCCCGCGCCTTGGAATCCCACATCCTCAACCCGGTCTCCCTTGAGCTTCAAGAAGATGCTCACGCGGTCCCCACAGAACGGGTTATATCCGTCGGCGGTCTTATTTGCGCCTTCCAGCTTGTGGAAGTTGCGTGGGTGCCGTGTATGGTCCATCACCACTTCCTGGTAGAGTTCGCGTATCTCCGACATTACCCAAAGACCTCAAGGACCTTATCAATGCTTTTGACGAGCACGTCCACTTCCTCTTTGGTGTTATAGAACGCGAAGGAGGCGCGCGCCGTCGCCGGAATGTGAAAGCACTCCATGACCGGCTGCGTGCAGTGGTGGCCCGTGCGCACAGCCACGCCTTCCGCGTCCAGTATGGTCCCAATGTCGTGCGGGTGCGCCTGCTTCATGGTGAACGAAATGACTGCCGACTTGTTCTTGGCAGTGCCGATGATTGTGAGCCCGTCGATGCCGGAGAGCTTCTTGGTGCCGTACTCCAGCAGCGCGTGTTCCTGTGCTGCGATGTTCTCGTAGCCGACGCTGTTCACGTAGTCGATAGCAGCGCCCAGGCCGATAACACCTGCGATGTTGGGGGTGCCCGCTTCGAACTTATAGGGCAGGTCGTTATAGATGGTCTTCTCGAACGTAACCGACTTGATCATGTCGCCACCGCCCTGGTAGGGAGGCATTTGCTCCAGCCATTCGCGTTTGCCGTAGAGGATGCCGATGCTGGTTGGACCGAAGAGCTTGTGGCCGGAAAAGGCGTAGAAGTCGCAGCCAAGTTTCCGCACGTCAACAGCCATGTGCGGGACCGACTGCGCGCCGTCCAACAGCACCGGCACACCGCGGTCATGCGCCAGCTTCACTATTCTCTCGGCAGGGTTGATGGTGCCTAGGGAATTAGATACGTGCAGGATGGACACGAGCTTGGTTCTTGGGCCGAGCATTTTCCCGTACTCGTCCATCATCAGCTCGCCAGTATCCGTGATGGGCACAACCCGCAGCTTTGCTCCAGTCTGCTCGCACAGAATCTGCCAGGGCACGATGTTTGAGTGGTGCTCCATGTTGGAAACGATAATCTCGTCGCCGGCCTTGATGAACTTGTGACCAAAGCTTGAGGCCACCAGATTTATGGCCTCGGTTGTACCGCGCACGAAAATGATTTCGCGGTCGTCGGCAGCGTTAAGGAACGTCTTCACTTTGCCGCGCGCGTTTTCATACTGCTCTGTGGCGCGCATGCTGAGCTCGTGGACGCCGCGATGGATGTTGGCGTTGTCGGTGCTGTAGTAGCGCACCAGCGCGTCAATGACGGCCTGCGGCTTCTGCGATGTGGCGGCGTTGTCCAGGTACACCAACGGCTTGCCATGCACAAGCTGCCTCAGAATGGGGAAGTCTCCCCGCACGCTGTGGACATCGAACTTCTTCTTCTGGTTGTTGGCTGGCTTTGGTATGGTCACGGGCTTCCTCTTACTCTGGCGCGACGAACTTGAACTCAGGAAGCAGTTTTTCCGTGTAGTCACGGAGATACTCGCGGTACTGCTCTATTGGGGCGGTGTTGATGATTTCGTTGGCGAAGGCGTGGATGAGCATACTGCCGGCAGTTTCCACGTCCAGGCCGCGCGCGCGCATGTAGAACAGCGTATCCAGGTCAATCTGGCCTGCCGTAGCGCCATGTTTGCACTTTACGTCGTCAGCAAGGATTTCCAGGCTGGGCTTGCTGTCCGCTTCCGCGCCTTCAGACAAAATGAGGTTCTTATCCTCCTGCACCGCATCCGTCTTCTGCGCGTCCTGGTGTACGACTACGCGGCCGCTGAAAACTGCACGGGACTGACCGGCGAGGATGCCTTTGTAGTACTCACGGCTGGTGCAGTGCGGCTTCACATGGTCGATGTTAATGCTATTGTCCAGGTGCTCCTGGCCCGTGGTCATGTACAGGCCGTTGAGGACGCACGTGCTGCCGGGCGCGTCCAGGTTGGCATGCACATCGTTGCGGGCGATGGCTGTGCCGGTGGAGAACGACACTGAGGTAAGTAGGCTGTCCTGTCCCTGGTACGCTCGGGTCATGCCAATGTGGTACGACATGGGGCTTTCCACCATGAACCGGCAGTGATCCACAGTGGCGCTGTTGCCGACGTAGATCTCCGTGACGGCGTTCGTGAAGTAGCTGTCTTCAACCAGCGTTATGTAGCTCTCCAGCACCCGCACCTTGCTGCCATTGCCCACGACGATGAGCGTGCGCGGGTGTGTGACAGTTGGCTCAGCTGTTGTCTTTGTCGTCACAAAAATGATGTGGAGCGGCGCCGTTGGGACCGTGTCCGCCGGGACAGAGACAAACGCCCCATCGCGGAGGAAGGCGGTGTTCAGGGCGATGAACGCGTCCGATGCCAGGCTTGCATACTTGCCCAAGTGCGACCGCACCAAGTCTGGCTGCGAAACAAGCGCGTCCGCGAGGTTGGCGGCATAGACCCCACCGGCCATTTCGCTGGACAGGGTCTTGGAAAACTTTCCATTTACAAACACAAGATTGGTCCACTGCTTATTCCAGAAGGCCAGCTTGGTCAGCGCGGCGGCGGTCATGCGGCCGGTTGGAGCAGGCGCGAATGTGGCGCGGGCGATGGGAGCCACATTGGTGTACTTCCACCGCTCGTTGCCGCGCTGCGCGGTGGGGAAGCCCAGCTCTGCGAAGCGCGCCATGCCCTGCTCGCGCATGTGGCGCAGCCAGGACGGGCCGGCGGCCTTCGAGTCGTTGGTGAAGGCGCGGAACTGTTCCTCATACATGCCCACCTGGGACTGATCGCCCTTGACCGGCGTCACCAGGCGGCGCTCAATGACTTCATGAAGCTGTGCAGCGTTAACCACGGGCGGCGGTCTCCTTGATCTTCTCGTAGCCGGTGGACTCGACTTCCAGCGCCAGCTCCTTGCCGCCGGACTTCACAATGCGTCCATCGATGAGGATGTGCACGAAGTCCGGAACGATGTAGTTGAGCAGGCGTTGGTAGTGGGTGACTAGCAGGATGGAGTTGTCCGGGCGGCGGCGCTGGTTGACCCCCTGCGCGATGATGCGGAGCGCATCGATGTCCAGGCCGGAGTCGGTCTCATCCAAGAGCGCCAGCTTGGGGTCCAAGACGGCCATCTGGAGCATTTCGCTACGCTTCTTCTCGCCGCCGGAGAAGCCCTCGTTTACGGAGCGCTTCATCAGGGCTGGGTCGATTTCCACCAGTTTCATCTTCTCTTCCCACAGCTTGTTAAAGGAGCGGACGTCCATCTCCTTCCCGCCATGGTGCGTGCGCACGGCGTCCAGGGCGGTCTTCACGAACTGCCAATTCGGCACGCCCGGAAGTTCCACTGGGTACTGGAACGCCAGGAAGATACCTTCGCGGGCGCGGATTTCAGGCAGCATGGTGATCAGGTCTTTGCCTTCGTAGAGCACGGTGCCCTGGGTGACCGTGTACTCCGGGCGGCCCGCCAGCACGTTGGCCAGCGTGCTCTTGCCGGAGCCGTTGGGGCCCATGATGGCATGCACTTCACCCGTGTTAATGGTGAGGTCAATGCCTTTCAGGATTTGCTTTGGGCCGATATTAACGTGGAGGCTGCGAATCTCCATGAGCGGTGTCTTCTTCTCATTCTTGGTGGTCATGCTTGGCTTCCTTTTCTACCTGTCGTCGAATGCACGAAATTTTATGGGTGCAGGGCACTGCCCTGCCTAGCCGACTGCGCCTTCCAGGCTGACGCGCAGGAGCTGGGAGGCTTCCACAGCAAACTCAAAAGGGAGCTCGTTGAAGATGCCTTTGCAGAAGCCTTTGATGATCATGTGATGTGCTTCCTCGCTGGACATGCCACGCTGAAGGCAGTAGAAGAGCTGATCGTCAGAGACCTTGGAGGTGGACGCTTCGTGCTCAATGCGGGCCGTCGAGTTCTTCACTTCGATGTAGGGGACGGTGTTGGCGGAGCACTTATCGCCGATGAGGAGCGAGTCGCACTGGCTGTAGTTCTTGGCGTTAGTAGCGCCGGGCATGAATCGCACAAGGCCGCGGTAGGTGTTATTGCCGTGGCCGGCGGAGATGCCCTTGGCGACGATGGTGCTCTTGGTGTTCTTGCCGATGTGGATCATCTTGGTGCCGGTGTCCGCCTGCTGGTAGTTGTTGACCAGGGCGACGGAGTAGAACTCGCCGACGGAGTTGTCGCCTTGCAGGATGACGCTGGGGTACTTCCAAGTGATGGCGGAGCCGGTCTCCACCTGCGTCCAGGAAATCTTAGAGTTCTCCATGGCCTTGCCGCGCTTGGTGACGAAGTTGAAGACGCCGCCCTTGCCCTCTTTATCGCCGGGATACCAGTTCTGGAGGGTGGAGTACTTCACCTGGGCGTTGTCCAGGGCGATGATTTCGACGATGGCGGCGTGGAGCTGGTTCTGCTTGCGGATGGGCGCAGTGCAGCCTTCGAGATAGCTGACGTAGCTGCCTTCGTCCGCAATGATGAGCGTCCGCTCGAACTGGCCGGTATTCGCCAGGTTGATGCGGAAGTAGGTCATGAGCTCAATAGGGCAGCGCACGCCCTTTGGGATATAGATGAACGAGCCGTCACTGAACACGGCGGAGTTGAGGGCGGCGTAGAAGTTATCCGTGTAAGGCACAACGGAGCCCATGTACTTTTTGACCAGCTCCGGGTGCTCCTTGATGGCTTCTGTGAACGAGCAGAAGATGATGCCGTACTTGTCCAGGGTCTTCTTGTAGGTGGTGGCGACGGAGGCGCTGTCCAGCACAGCGTCTATGGCCACGCCCGCAAGCTGCTTTTGCTCCTGGAGCGGGATGCCCAGCTTGTTGAAGGCGGTGACCAACTCAGGGTCAACCTCGTCCAGGCTCTGGGGGCCGGCCTTGGTCTTGGGCGCGGCGTAGTAAATAATGTCCTGGAAATCGATGGGCGGATGGCTGATGTAGGCCCAGGTTGGCTCTTCCTGCTTGAGCTTCATCCAGTGGCGGAGGGCGCGGAGGCGCCATTCCAGCATCCACTCCGGCTCGCCCTTTTTGGCGACGATTTGGTGGATGGTTTCTTCCGAAAGCCCCTTGGGAACGGCATCAGAATCGATGTTGATGTCGAAGCCCCACTTGTAGTCCTGCTGAGACACGCCAGTCTGCCGAGAGATGGTGTTGGGGGGGGTGGTCATGAAGGCTCCTTTGTCAGTAGAAGGTATTTGCTACCTCTCTAGTCAACAACCAGTTTAATTGGCAGGGAGAGGGGAGTCAAGGGTAGTGTGGCGGTGAGGACCTTCTTTGCTGGCGGTGTCACTATTCCCTGAAGCTCCCATGCCCAAACTGCGCGGCCGAGGACGGTAGGCGCGGGCTTTTTCTTCTAAGGCCTCTCGGATGAGTGAAGCCATGGAAGTACGCTTCTCAGCCGCGATGACGCGAAGCCGCTGCAGCAATTCTTCTGGGAGCGAGATAGTAGTGCGTTCCATAGCATTATGATAGTGGGAGTGATGATGCTAGCCAAGGAGGCCCATATGACTATGAATGATGAGGAGCTTCAAGACGCTATCGTGACGCAGTGCCAGCGCTTTGGCGAGAGGCCTTTTCGTCTCGACGACATGGTGCGGGAAGTAAACATCACCCTGCGCCGCAACAACAGCCTACCCGCGCTGCACGATTACCAGCGGCAGGCCCAGGCGGTGAAGGCGAAGTTGGACGGCATGGTCGCGAGCGGCCTGTTGACCAAGAAAAACGTCGGCGGGGCGGAGACGTACAGCTCCTAGTTTAGCTCGCCGGCAGCTCCGCTTGGGTCGCCTTCGTGGCCCTCGTCAGCCTGCCTAGCTCAAGCCCCGCCGTGACCTTCTAGGCGTGATAACCTTCCTGCCCTTCCCGTTTTCCACGCCCTTGCCTGCTGGGCCTGCGCCCGCGCCATCCGTCACCATACACTCGTCCGTTGCTAGTGGGTCAATTTGACATGATTATCTGCTCGGCACGGCAAACAGGAAGCCCGGCTCCTTGCCCCCCTTCGCAGTCACTTGTTTTCCCCGTTCGTGGTGAGCCTGTCGAACCATGAACGGACACCACAGGAGAGGGCAGCGTTTCCCAGTTTGGTCGGCCCAACTGGACTCGTGTCAAATCCTAGTTCCAGATAGCTACTAGGTTCCGATTCTTAAATTGACCCACTGCTCGTCCGTTAGTGCCTCTGGACAATGAACCCTTGCCTTACATGCACCACCAATGCACTCTATACGTATGCACTACTCATACTCAAAGACATATGCTCATCCGCCAAGCATACTAAGTGTGGCTGGCAAGGAGGCAGAAGCAACACCCAAAGAGCATTCTGCTACACCCCCCCCTGCACGTGGCCCATTGCTGCCCAGTTGTTGCACAATAGGCAACGTTTCGCAGTGGACGAAGCGGAACCAGATGGAATCCGTCGAGGCCGGCGCAATGAAGAAGAGTGACGACAGCGCTACTATGCGTGTCAGTCAAAGCTCCGCAGCTTCTTCACCGTGGGAGCGTCCAGCCGCTTGATGATCTCTGCCACGAGGGTCACGGCGTGGTCAAAGTCTTTGCGGGCGATGACGCCGTTGTGGGTGTGCAGGTAACGGGTGGGGACAGTGATGTTCACGGCGGGGACGCCGGAGTAGACCTTCTGCATTTCAGAGCCGTCTTCGCCGTAGCCGCTGAGGACTTCGAACTGGATGGGGATGTGGCACTCTTTGGCGACGTCGATGATAAAGTCGCGGAAGCGGAGGTTGGGGATCATTGAGCTGTCGTGCAGGAAGATGCCGGGGCCGTTGCCGAGCCTCTCCTGTGCTTCCTCTTGTGTGATACCGGGGTGGTCCGCGCCGACGCCCGCTTCCAGGCTGATGCCGACGTCCGGCTTGACGTGAAACGCGGCGGTGTGAGCGCCGCGCAGGCCCACTTCTTCCTGCGTGGTGGAGACAGCGTACAGAGAGTTCTTGGGCGGCTCTTTGGCGAGCTGGCGCATGACCCCGGCGATGATGCCGAGGCCGACGCGGTCGTCCCAGGCCTTGGCGAGATACTGCTCGCCGCCGTTCAGCTCCTGGAACTTGCTATCGGGCGCGACGGGATCGCCAGGGCGGATGCCGAGCCGGTCTTCAGCGTCCTTCTTGCTGGATGCGCCGACGTCAATGAACATCTGCTGCCACTTGAACTGCAGGGTGGCGCGCTGGTCAAGGCCGACGACGTGCGGCGACTTGAGGCCAGTGATGCCTGTGATCGGGCCTTTGTGGGTCATGATAGTGAAGCGCTGGTTGATGAGGGCATGGTCGAGGAAGCCCCCGAGGGGCTGGAATTTGACGTAGCCCTCAGCGGTGATGTACTTGACCAGCAGGCCGACCTCGTCCATGTGCGCGGCCAGCATGACGCGCGGCGCGGGCCTCCCGCCCTTGAGGTGCGCGATGAGGGAACCCATGCCGTCGGTCTCCACTGTGTCTGAAAACGGGGTAACTTCACGGCGCATGATGGCGCGGACAGGCTCTTCAAAGCCAGTGGGGCCGAAGGCGTTGGTGAGTTCTTCCAGGAGTTTTTCAACCCTGTCCATAGCTTCCTCCAGATGTCATCGCGCTCCATCTTAGGGGCTAGGACGCCCAGGGACAATGTGCCGCCTCGTGTCCACCCACGCACGGGCTGCCCAGACCAGCGCCAGTGCGCCAAGCTCGCACGCCAGGCCAGCCACGTGAGGGATGGGGACCGTGGCTATGGAGAAGGGCGCTAGCAGGCGAACGGCGGAGTCGGAGAAGAAAGCGTCGACGGCGAAGTGGGAGAGCACGGCGGCTGCGGCCGTGGCGCCGACAAGCAGCCAGTGCTCCTTGACGGGAAACCACTTGGTCCGGGCGAGCAGGGCCAGAATGACGACAGCGAACAAGAGGAAGAATAACGAGTGGCTGGCGCGGCTGGGCATGGGGAGAGCAAGGACACGTCCTATGTGGTCAACGTCCACCAGGAGTGCGGCCAGGCCACCACCTACAACGAGCGAGGCGCAGCGGGACGGGAGGACAGCCAGCGCGCCTGCGGCCATGTGCATGACTACATCAACGAAGAGGTCAACGCTGGGCAGCGGGATGGCAATGCGTGCTGCGGGAAACCGGCCGAAGGTGAAGGCGCTGAAGATGAGAGACAGGAGCGCGAAGATGAGGCCGAAGGTGAGCCCCTGGCGGATAGAGGGTGTAATAGCTTTCAATGACATTCGTAGGTCTCTCAAACATCGTGATAGGTAGTTTGTGGCATCCACGTTGCGAAGTGTACGCCAATGCCCTATGTGGAAAACATCACGCTGGCGGCGACGCCCTTCGCACGAGCTGGTAGGCGAGCGCGCCCAACGCTGCGCCGATGATTGGCCCAGCCCAGTATATCCACTGGTGCGCCATAGCGCCGCTGATGAGCGCAGGGCCGAACGAGCGCGCGGGGTTCATGGATGCGCCGGAGATGGGACCGGCGAAGACGGCTTCGAGGGCGACGGTGGCGCCAATGGCGATGGCGGCCTGCGCGCCAACCGCTCGCGCGTCTGTGGCAACGGCCATGATGACGAACATGAGGAAGAAGGCGAGCACGATCTCCAGTAAGAAGCTCTGCATGGCGGAACCAGCAGGGAGGGTTGCGCCGAGCCCGGCGACGTTGCCGAAGAGGGCGCGCAGAGCGAGGGCGGCGGCGATGGCACCGATGATCTGCGCGGCCCAGTAGAACGGCACCTGCCGCCACGGGAATGTTCCAGCAATGGCGAAGGCCAGCGTCACCGATGGGTTGAAGTGCGCGCCGGACAGGTGGCCTGTGGCGTAAATCATGGCGGCGATGATGAGGCCGAAGGTGAGGCTGATGCCCACGTGCGTCACGCCGCCGTTGGTGACCGTGTCAATAACGACGGCGCCCGCGCCTGCGAACACCAGGCCGAAGGTGCCGATGGCCTCGGCAAGGTAGGCGTAGACGGTTGCAGGCGGCATAATGCCAGGTGTGCTGGTTGGCACTTTGGCTGATTGGCTGGTCATGCGCTGATGGCGCTCTGGCGGCTGCGGGCTTGCTCAATGAGCTGGCGCACGTGGGCCTCCACCTGGTCGCGGATGGCGCGCACCTTTTCAATCGGCTGGCCGGACGGGTCGTCGAGCTTCCAGTCTTCAGACGGCACGAACACGCCGGGGCAGACCTCTTCCACGGAGCAACCCATAGTGAACACTTTGTCGGCCCACTGCACCGTCTCCGGCGCCATCAGTTTGGGCTTGGCGCGGCTCAGGCCAATGCCCTTTTCGCGCATCGCCTGCACCACGACGGGGTTGACGTTTGGCGTGGGCATGGTGCCGGCACAATCAGCGTCCAGCACGTCAGCACCCAGGTGGCGGGCGAAGGCGGCGGCCATCTGGCTGCGGCCCGCGTTGTGGATGCAGACGAAGAGAACCTTCACCTTCTGAGCCACGTAGCACCTCCTGTGAGGACACGTTACATGTGGATGGTACACCATCAGGATTAAGGGGCGGTTAACGCAATGCGACCGGCAACTACGCAGCCGTCACAATATTCACCAGTCTCCCGGGGACGTAGACCACGTTGACAATGCGGCGGCCTTGCGTGTACTTCTGCACGTTGGGGCTGGCGAGCGCCTGCTCTCGGGCGTGGGTCTCGTTAATGTCCGCCGGGACGGTGAAGCGCTCGCGCACCTTGCCGTCCACCTGCACCACCAGCGTGACGGTCTGCGCAACGACCAGTGCTTCGTCCCACGTGGGGAATGAACGCTGATGCACGGAGTAGCCGCGGCCGGTGCGCTGCCATAGCTCTTCCGCCAGGTGCGGCGCCAGCGGGGCGAGCATAAGTAAAAAGGCTTCCTGTGCCTCCAGCCATGCCGTCTTGCCCGCGTTCGCGTCCTCCCACGTCTTCTGTAAGAAGTTAGCGAACTCCATGAGCGCCGCAATGGCTGTGTTGAACTGAAACGTCTCTAGGTCGCCGGTGACGCGCTTCAGAGTGCGGTGCGTCTCACGGCGCAGGGAGCGCTCCGCTGCGGGACTCTTTGCGTTGCGGTCCATGTCCGCCGGTTCGCGGCTGGCCAGTTCCCACGCGCGGTTGAGCCAGCGGGCCACGCCGTTGATGCCGGTGGTGCTCCACGGGCCGCCGCGGTCCCACGGGCCAAGGAACATGAGATAGCAGCGGACCACGTCCGCACCGAGCGCCTGTACGTAGTCGTCAGGAGCCACCACGTTGCCGCGGCTCTTGCTCATCTTCTCGTGGTCTTCGCCGAGGATGATGCCCTGGTTGAAGAGGCGGAGGAACGGCTCGCCGAAGTTGACCAGGCCCATGTCCCGCAACGCCTTCGTGAAGAAGCGAGCGTAGAGCAGGTGCATGACGGCATGCTCGGCGCCGCCGGTGTACTGGTCAACAGGCAGCCACTTATTCATCACGTTGGGGTCCCAGGGTTGTTTTATATCATGCGGGTTCAAGTAGCGGAGGAAGTACCAGGAAGAGTCCACGAACGTGTCCATTGTGTCGCTCTCGCGCCTAGCAACACCCTGGCAGTTTGGACAGGTAGCCCGCATGAACTTCTCATGGCGGGCAAGCGGTGATTCACCCGTTGGCTTGAACTCCACGTCTTCCGGCAACAGCACCGGCAGCTGGGCTTCCGGCACCGGCTGCACGCCGCACTTGTCGCAGTAGACCATGGGGATGGGCGTGCCCCAGTAACGCTGGCGGGAGATGAGCCAGTCACGCATGCGATAGGTGACCACACGCTTGCCCTGCGCTCCGCCTCTGGCGGACTCCAGCAAGTCGGCAATCGCCTGCATGCCACGCTCATTCGTCATGCCGTTCACGGGGCCGGAGTTGACCATGGTGCCGGCTTCGGTATATGCCTGCTTCAAAGGCTCGCCCCTGTAGTTGGGGGGCGCGATGACCACCTTAATAGGCAAGCCGAACTTTTGCGCAAACTCAAAGTCGCGCTGATCATGCGCGGGCACGCCCATGACGGCGCCCGTGGCGTACCACGCCACGGCGTAGTCGGCGATGAACAGGGGCACCTTGTCGCCGTTGGCGGGATTGACGCAGTAGGCGCCAAGCGGCTGGCCGGTCTTCGCGCGGTCCGTCGCCATGCGTTCGATATCCGACTTGCGGCGCGCTTCCTCAATATAGTGCTCAACCGCGGTCTTCTGCGCAGGCGCGGTGAGCTTAGCGACCATAGGGTGTTCCGGTGCCAGCACCAGGAAGGTAACGCCATGGAGCGTGTCCACACGCGTGGTAAACACTGGCAACTCTTTTTCCGCGGCGCCCAGGTGGCTGATGTCAAAGCGCACTTCCACGCCGGTGCTGCGCCCGATCCAATTGCGCTGCATGGTGAGGATTTTCTCCGGCCAATCAACGAGACTGGAGAAGTCCAGAAGCTGGTCGGCGTACTGCGTGGTGCGGAGGAACCACTGGTCCATGTCCCGCCGGGTGACCGGAGTGCCGCACCGCTCGCAGAGGCCGTTCACCACCTGCTCGTTCGCCAGCACGGTCTGGTCTGTTGGGCACCAGACCGCGGGCGCGTGGGTGCGGTACGCCAGGCCGTGCTTGTACATCTGAAGGAATAGCCACTGATCCCACTTGTAGTACTCAGGAAGGCAGCAGATGACCTCCCGCGTCCAGTCAAAGGTTGCGCCGATCGAGCGGACCTGCTTGCGCATCCGCTCGATGTTATCCATAGTCCACTGGTGCGGGTGGATGCCGCGCTTGATGGCGGCGTTCTCCGCCGGCAGGCCGAACGCGTCAAAGCCGAACGGCGCCAACATGTTCTTGCCACGCATGCGCATAAAGCGGACGTGGGCATCGTAGGGAGCGTAGGCGTACCAGTGGCCGATATGCAGATCGCCGGACGGGTACGGGTACATAGTCAGCTCGTACCACTTGTCGCCTTTGCCGTCGGGCTGCCAGCGATAGATGCCGTCCTTTTCCCACCGCTCTTGCCACTTGGCATCAATGAGTTTGGGGTCCCAACGCAACTCAATAGAACGTGAAATCTGGGTCATGGTCTGCTCCCTGGTTGTGGGGTCTCCCCATTGTAGCAGGGGCAAGGCCTTTCTCTGCACCTCTGCGTGCGTGACGCCCTTTCCTTAGCGAAGAGCGTTGGAGCAGGCCAAACACGACCAGGCTTCGCCACTTGCGCAGCGTTCAAGAGGATGGATGTGATTGAGAAGGTACGTACCAAGCGTACGCAGGAGACAACCTGTATCCGTCCTGCGCACTGGGGCTGGCAGGAGAGGTTATTCGTTGGGCTGGTGGTTTGGCTCCAGCCATGGTTCGCGGACCATCCATGACCGTGTGAACATAGAGCGCACCATTAAGTAGACCTGGTCCGGCGTGTTGGCTGAATGACCGTTCCGTATGCTTTTACTGCTTTCTGCGATGGTGCCGCCAACAGATGTAATAGTGCCTCGTTGTCCACGCAATTCCAGGGGGATGCCCTTGGTGCCCAGCACCACCTGTACCTGGTCCCCCACTTTAAACCTTGCTGTTGAAGCACTCATAGCCATTTCACTTTCCGCACCGCTCCAATACTTGTGGTTGGGGGCGACATCTCTGCATGGACGCACCTTCTTGCTTCTTTAGAGCGCGTGTCCTATGGCTCAAAATGCGCAGTGCTAACGCGAGCCCTTTTCGCAAGTATCGCTATTGATCTGGCATACGAGAAGGCCCTATGTGCATCCAGCCTCTACGACTTTCTAGCTAATCAAACAAGATGGACGAACCACTAGCGCACATGAGGTGCTTGGAGCTCTACGTGGTGGATACGAGCTAAGGAGGATAAACGAAGAGGCAACCCTACGTTTTAAGCTGGTAGGGGATGTCTACTACCACGATGTTGGGCCGCGACAGCAGCGCCAGCTTGAGCCGGAATGCGCTCTGCCGGTGTAGAGAGTGCTCCCACCACCGTTTGGGCACGAATTCTGGAATGACGACGGTGACCAGGGCATCCGGGCTGGACTTGGTGATGTCATCGATGTACGCCAGCAGCGGCCCCATGAAGTCACGATAGGGCGATTCGATGGTGATCAGCGGCGTATCGTTGCCCACAATCTGCGTCCAGGAGAGCCGGAAGTCTTCGGCGGTTTCCAGGTTGTCTGATACGTGGACGCCGGTGACGTTTGGCGAGAGGCTGCGCGCGTAGGTGAGCGCTTGGGCGAAGGGCTTGTTCAGGTCCGCCACAGGAACGACCACGATTTGCTCCGTGGGTTTCACGTTAGGAAGCATTTCATATCTGGAAAGGCGCAACTCTCGCGCAAGGCGGCGGTAGTGGTTACGAATGGAGATCATCATGCCAACCAGCAGTGGTACCAACAGAGCTATCACCCATGCGCCATGCGTAAACTTAACCGCCATGGCTTCCACCATGACAAAAGCCGTGACCAGCGCGCCGGCGCCGTTCAGAATCAGGCCGGTCCTCCAGCCTTTTCCATGTTCGCGCATCCAGTGCAGCACCATGCCCGCTTGCGATAGCGTGAACGCCGCAAATACACCCACGGTGTAGAGAGGAATCAGGGCCGCTACGCTACCCTGGAAGGTGAAGATGCATACCGCTGCCAGCGTGGCCAGCACGATGATGCCGGTCGAAAACGCCAGCCGCTCGCCCCGGCCTGAGAACTGGTGCGGCATAAAGTTATCTTTTGCCAAAATGGAGCTTAGGCGCGGAAAGTCCGCAAATGCCGTGTTCGCCGCAAGAAACAGCAAAATGACAATCGTGAATTGGATGTAGGAGTGGAATATCCCAGGGCCAACGACGGCGCGGACAAGCTGGCTGACCAGCGTCTCCGTTTCTGATGGGTCTGGCAGTACACCTACGTGGCTGCTCAGATAGCTCAGCCCCACAAACAAGGTGCCAAAGAGCAGCGCCATCCAGGTGAGCGTGATGCGGGCATTGCGCGCTTCCGGCCGTTTGAACGCGGGCACACCATCGGAGATGGCTTCAACGCCGGTGAGCGCTACGGCGCCAGAACTGAACGCGCGGAGTATCAGCAAGAGGCCTAGAGGCTCCATTGTTGCAGGCATCCAGTCCGGGGGAGGCGTGTACTCCGGCAGTGTGCCGGTGGCTGCGCGGAACACTCCGTAGCCAAGAAACCCCAGCATGCCAGCCAGGTACAGGTAGGTGGGCAGTGCAAAGATGGAGCCGGACTCGCGGACGCCACGCAGGTTGCCTAGCGCCAGCAGAAGCACCGCGCCCATGCCAATGAAGATGCGCGTATCGTACAAACCGGGAAACAACGAGGTGAGTGCCTGTATGCCCGCCGCAATGGATACGGCCACCGTGAGGACATAGTCAATGAGCAGAGCGGAAGCAGCTATGAGCGCGGGATAGGTTCCCAAGTTTTCACGCGAGACGATGTAGCTGCTTGCGCCGTTGGGATACGCACGAATAACGTGGTGGTACGACATGATGACGATTGCCAGCACGGCTACCAGCGCCAACGTGATGGGCATCGTAAACGCCAGTGCGCCCATGCCGGCCAGGGCTAGTACGCGGATAAGCTCCTCGGTGGCATATGCTGACGAAGAGAGATTGTCTGATCCAAGAACGGCGAGGGCCTTCACCTTGGTGAGACGCTCCGCCGACTCTTGCGAGCTAGGAAGAGGCACTCCAAATAGCGTCCGGCGCAGGTTACGAAGCACCCGGCCTACGTCGCCCTCAACACCAAACAGCGCTTCGTCGCTCACCCGAAAAACGCCGGAGTCTAGAGGGCGAAACGCCCGGCTTCTCCGAGGCCCCACCGGACTCTTCGCCGCGACTCGATCGCGTTTTCCATTGCGCTTTTCAAAGTTCATAGCGCGGGTGTACGCACCCCTTGGCCGGTTCTAGAAACAGGGCAAGATGCTAGGACTTGAAACAATATATACGGTAGAAAATAGATGAGGCGTACGCGCGGAGACTCTTTGAGGCGGCTCCCGTGGTTTGGAATGCGGAGTCTAGCCAGGAGGCTTCCAAACTTCTTCGTGTCCATGCAAAGGAGAATTATACCACTTGGAGTGCTACGGCCTGCTCCAGCACTTGCTCATACAGAGCGGCAACCTGCCTGGCCAAGTGGTCTTCCGCGACCCTGAGCGGAGCCGAAGGATGAACGGACACCACAGGAGCTGGCAGCGTTTCCCAGTTTGGTCGGCCCAATTGGACGTATGGCAAATCCATAGTTCCAGACACTCAAATTGAACCACTACCCAAAGCGCTATCCCTTGTGCCACGCATGGCTTCCTGGTACAGTAAAAAGGCCAGTTGCACACCCCGGTGCAAGGCCTCACTGGGAACAAAATCCTCTTGACACCTCGTGGCCGATTGTCTATACTAACGTCTCGGAGTGTGTGTGAAAGTGATTCAGAACATCACATAGCGCAAGCCTATAGGGAAACTCCCACGAAGAGCGGTGGGGTTAACACCCCGCCGCTCTTCGTGTTTGTCAGACACTTTAACATAGAGAATATAGAGAGAGCATCAACAGGTCCTGTAGTGGAGAAGGTGCTAAGGGCCCACGGTGGATGCCTTGGCGTCAAGAGCCGATGAAGGGCGCGGCCAGACTGCGAAAAGCTCCGGTTTTCCGTTCAGCAGGTTTACCCGGAGGTACCCGAATGGGGGAACCCGTTCCTGCGTAAGCAGGTTCATCCCGCCGTAAGGCGTGGAAGGGAAGTGGGGGAACTGAAACATCTCAGTACCCTGACGAAGAGAAAACAATTGTGAGACCCCTAGTAGCGGCGAGCGAACGGGGTTCAGCCCAAACTCTTTACTCCTAACGGCTTGGAGGCCTATGTGTAGAGAGGGTTGTAGGGAATGTGAGCTTCCGCTCCAAAGGAAGCGCGGGGATTACCTTGTTTAGTCGAATGCCCTGGAAAGGGCGACCAAAGTAGGTGACAGTCCTGTAGGCGAAAAGCAAAGGGACCCCGTACGTTTACCTGAGTACCACGGGACACGTGGAATCCTGTGGGAAGCTGGGGAGACCACTCTCCAAGGCTAACTACTCTTGACGACCGATAGTGAACCAGTACCGTGAGGGAAAGGTGAAAAACACCCCGAAAGGGGAGTGAAATAGATCTGAAACCGTGGGCTTACAGACAGTCAGAGCTTTGATCCGTCTCAGACGGAACGGAGTGATGGCGTGCCTATTGAAGAATGATCCGGGGAGTTGTTAACGGCGGCAAGGCTAAGGACGTGGCCGTCCGGAGCCGAAGGGAAACCGAGTCTGAATAGGGCGTTGAGTCGCCGTTAGGAGACCCGAAACCGGGTGATCTACCCCTGGCCAGGCTGAAGGTCTGCTAAAACGGACTGGAGGGCCGAACTCGTCAGAAGGGCAATTCTGTGAGATGAGTTGGGGGTAGCGGTGTAATGCCAATCGAACCTGGAGATAGCTGGTTCTCTCCGAAATGCCTTCAGGGGCAGCCTGGGAATGAGCATACCGGAGGTAGGGCACTGAATGGGCTAGGGGGCGTGAGCTTACCAAACCCAATCAAACCACCAATGCCGACTATGTATATCCTGGAGTGAGACGGTGAGGGATAAGCTCCATCGTCGAGAGGGCAACAGCCCAGATCGCCAGCTAAGGTCCCTGAGCGCGTGCTAAGTGTGAAAGGAAGTGGGGTTCCTCAGACAGCTGGGAGGTTGGCTTAGAAGCAGCCATCCTTGAAAGAGTGCGTAACAGCTCACCAGTCGAGGGGCCCTGCGCCCAAAATGTCACGGGGCTAAGCACGCCACCGAAGCTGCGG
>SHYT01000015.1 GCA_009692665.1 Dehalococcoidia bacterium
ACCTACTCGCCCATGAAGTAGGCCGCTGGCTCACGTCAACTCAGACTAGGGGACATAACCAAAGGAGGAGCACCATGATCTATGAGCTACGCGTGTACGAGGCGATGCCCGGCAAGTTGCCCGCCCTGAACCAGCGGTTCGCGGGGTTCACCAGCGGCGCTTTCAAGAAGTACGGCATCAAAGAAATCGGCTACTGGACCACCGTCATTGGCAGGAGTAATACGCTGACTTACCTCCTGGCCTACGAGAACCTGGCTGCTCGTGAGAAAGCCTGGACAGCCTTCCAAAGTGATCCAGAGCGTGACAAAGTCTTTGCAGAAAGTGAAAAGGACGGCTCGCTCGTCAAGGCAGTACACAGTTCCATTCTCCAACCGACCGCCTACTCACCACTAAAGTGAGGATTGGGCGCAAAGAGTTGGAGGTCAGACATGCCTGAGAAGAAAGTCCGCATCGGAATCGTCGGCGCAAATGTCAACTACGGCTGGGGCTCGCGAGCGCATCTGCCCGCCCTGAAAGCCCTGCCAATGACCGAGGTCGTTGCCGTGTTTACTGCACATAAGGAAACCGCTGAGGAGACGGCCAAGGCGTTCAACATCCCCATGGCGTTCTCCAACCTGGAGGACATGCTCAACCGCAAAGACATTGACCTCATTGACGTGTGCGTCCGCGTGCCGGGCCACCACGCCCTCGTGATGGCCGCCCTGCAAGCCGGCAAGCACGTTTTCTGCGAGTGGCCGTTGGGTACGAACACCACAGAGGCGAAGCAGATGGCAGACTTGGCGAAAGCCAAGGGCGTGTGGACGATGATTGGCCTCCAGGCTCGCGGGTCGCCGTCGGTGAACCAGATCAAGTCCATGATTGCCGATGGGTATGTGGGCCAGGTGGTGGCCGTGAACCTGTCCCAGTTTGGCCCTTCAGCCGGACGGCCCGGCGGCGAATGGGTGCTTGACCGCAAGAACGGCGTCAATGTGTTCACCATCGCGGGCGGCCACAGCATCGACGCCCTCTGCTACGCCGTCGCCGATTTCCAGGAGGTCTCCGCCAAGGTCACCACGCAGCGCAAGCGCATCACCATTGCGGGCACGAAAGACCCAATCGAAATGACGTCGCCTGACAACGTGCTCATCAGCGGTGTGCTGAAGAACGGCGCAGTCGCGTCCGTCCACGTCGCCGCAATGCCGCATCACGGCACCGGGTTCAAGCTGGAGATTTACGGCACTGAAGGGACACTCATAGCAACGGCGTCCGCAGGCCCAAACACCACGGAGTTGAACCTCGTGGGCGGCCGCGGCACTGACACAGCGCTGCAGCCCATTGCCATCCAGCCCAAGTACACCTGGGTGCCCGCCGCCGTCCCGCTCGGTGCGCCATTCAACGTCGCGCAAGTCATGCAGCACTTCGGCGAAGCCATCCAGTCCGGCAAGCCCGCTGAGCTAGATTTCAACCACGCGCTAAAGATGCACCACCTACTAGACACCATCCAGGCCGCCTCAGACACAGGCAAGGTGCAGACCGTGCACGCCTAAGTTCTCCGAGGACTTCGGTTACTTGAAGTTCCCTGCAATCGCGTCAATAAGCACGACCGAAGAAAAAGCCGTGATGAACGCTATCAAGTTCCCTACGCCAAATGCGGCTAGGAATCTCCGATGCGACAGTTTTGTTTCGGGCATGCGATAGGAAAAGGCCTTTACGCCGACCGTGAAGACTTTCTTCTTGTTTGTCCAATAGTTGTGGTAGAAGTCAACCGAATGTTTAGTTGACCCTTGGCCGACTGTGAACTCCCAAACTTTGTGCGCCATAGCTCCCTTGCCTATTGTCGCGAAGCTGCTCCCTTTGATACGCCTCGTCCAGCAAGTCCACCACATGACACACGCGCCCCGGCAGCCCGCGCTGGCGCAGTCCCTTGCCAAGCTGCATCATGCACCCAGGATTGGCCGTGCACACCACGTTGGCCTTGGCGGCTTGCACGGAGTCCATCTTGTCGGCCAGCACCGCCTCGGACAGGTCGGGCTGCAGCAGGTTGTACGCGCCGCCCGCGCCGCAGCACCGTGCTGAGTTTTTCATCTCGATAAGTTCCACGCCCGGAATCGCCGCCAGCACCTGCCGGGGCGCCCGGGTAATGCGCTGCGCATGCGCCAAGTGGCACGAGTCCTGGTACGTCACCTTAACATCAAGTCTCGCCCGCGGTGCGTCCAGCGGCAGTGACGCCAAGAACTCCGTGATGTCCACCGTCATCGCCGCGAGCTTCTCCGCCTGCGCCCGCTTCAAAGGCTCGTCCCTGAACAGGTCGGCGTATTCCCGCATCGTGGAGCCGCATCCCGCCGACGCGGTAATCACTTTCTCAACATTGGTGGCAAGGAACGCTTGGATGTTCCGCCACGCCAACTCCTTCGCCATCGCGCGGTCGCCGGTGTGGCCGTGCAGCGCGCCGCAGCACGTCTGGTTCGGGGGCAGCACCACGTCGCACCCGTTGCGGGTCAGGACGCGGACTGCTGCGCGCATCGTCGGCCCGTAAGCAATTGGCATGACGCAGCCGGAGAGCAACGCCACCCGCATGCGGCGCGTGCCATGTGCTTTGGTGACGCGTGGTGAGGGATGGAAGAAAGCATTTGGCAACGCCGGAAGCTGCGCCTCAGCCGCCTGCATGCCGCTCGGGAGCAAGCCAACAATGCAGCTCTTGCGAGCAAGCCACTGCCCGCCTGACTTCTGGTACGCCCACGTCAGTCTGCCTGCCGCGTACAGCAGCGACCGGTGCGGCAGCAGCGCGCGGAGCATGAGCCACCGCAGGAAACGTGGGCCACGGCTTTGTTTGGACTTGGTCGCCTGAGCCACTTGAGCCTGCGTCCGTTCCATGAGCCTGCCAAACGGCACGCCGGACGGGCACACCGCCTCGCACGCCCGGCACTGGATGCACCGCTGCCAGTGAGCCACCACTTCCGGCGACATCGGCAGCGCGCCCTCGGCCACGCCCTTCATCAGCCAGAGCCTGCCGCGTGGTGATTCCATCTCCAGCCCGGTGGCTAGGTACGTTGGGCACTCGTTTAGGCAAAGGCCGCAGTGGACGCACTTGTACAGGTCGCTCTCGTCCGGCGGCTCCGCGAACGGGAAGCCTTTGGGCGTGAGTGTGATTTTGACGGTCATATGCCACCCACAAATCGGCCTGGATTCAGTATCCCAGTGGGGTCAAACTGCTCCTTAATGCGCCGCATGACCGAGATCGACTCAGGCGGCTCGCCCCAAACGGCCAGAGCCTGCTTGATCTGCGGGCTGCACTGCTCCACGATGATGTGCCCGCCCGTGCGCGCCGCAGCCGCGCGGAACGCCGTAACCCAGTCGGCCATGTCTTTGGGCGCAATGGCTGTTCCGGGTTGCGGCCAGGCCACCACACGCAGCACGCCAATGGAAGCTTGCATAATTGATCCTACCGTGAAGGACTCCAACCGCAACGCCTCGCGGATCTGCGGATACATCTCAACCACTGCTGTCGGCGTGTTCAGCAGGCGCATCGAGAACACAGGCGAATTTTCGGTGCTCCAGCCCATGTCCGTCAGCGACTGCCAGAGCGCCGTCGTGTCTGATGCCACCAGGTCGCACGGAACGCTGAACTGGTTGCGGAGCAGGCTGACCAGGTCGCTTTGCCGACGCTCTACCGCGGCCTTCCTGCCTCCAATCTCCACCAGCAGCAGCGCGTCGTCCAGTGTCAGCACCGGCATCTGCGCCTTGATGCGCGGCCTCGCGCCGATGTCCACCGCCACGCACGCCAGCGTGCCGATGCCTGCGCGGTGTATCTCCATCGCGGCGCTGCAGGCATCCGCCATTGACGGGAACCTTGCCACCAGTGTCCTGCGCACGGCAGGTATCGGCAGCACCTTCAGTGTCGCCTCTGTAATCACGCCGAGCGTTCCCAATGAGCCGACATAAAGCTTGGTCATCTCGTAGCCGGTCACGTTCTTGACGACCTTGCCGCCAGCCTTGGTCAGGCTGCCGTCCGCGTGGGCCATCTTAATGCCAATCACCCAATCGCGAGCCGTGCCATACGCCTCCCGGTGCGCTCCCGCGATGTTCGCAGCCAGTACGCCGCCCAGTGTTGCCCGGTCCGGCAGCGGAACGTCCAGCGGCAAGAATTGGCTGTGGTCAGCCAACGTCTCCCGCAAACGCTTCATGCTGATGCCCGCTTGCGCAGTGACGGTCATGTCGGCAGGCTCGTACTCCACCAGCGTGTCCAAGTTCTTTGTGCAAAGCACCAGGTCGGTGCGTGTCGGGCGGTTCCCAATCCCCATCATCGTCCCACCGCCTCTAGGGAGAACGCCCAGGTTGTTGGCTTTCGCAATCTTGAGCGCTTCTTGTAGCGTGGGAACATTCTTGGGAATAACCACCGCCCGCGGCGCAGTGCCGTCCACGGTGTACGGCGCGGTCCGCGTGGGCGTTTCGCCCAGGCCACTGAAGAGTGAAGCGATGACGTCAATACGTGGCTGCATCTATATCCACGCATCACCGTTCTTAGAGGCGGTAATTGGTCTCACGTTCGTAGGTTTCGCTGGGGCACCCCTAGGGAACACCTTGCCAGGATTGAACAGCCCCCTTGGCGCAAACCCAGCGCACAGCCAGCCCATCGTGCGCAGGTCATCCGAGTTAAAGAGAAGCGGCATGTACTCCTGCTTCTCCAGGCCGATGCCGTGCTCGCCGCTAAGCGCGCCGCCGAGATCCACGCACGCCTTCAAAATCGCCCCGCCAGCCGCGAGTGCCCGGCCCGTCTCGCCGGGCTTGCGTTCATCAAACACGATGCAGGGGTGCAGGTTCCCGTCGCCCGCATGGAACACGTTGGCAATTGGCAGCCCATACTCCTTGCTGATCTCGCTCACACGCCGTAGCGCCTCGCCGATCCGCGTCCTGGGCACGACGCCGTCCACGAGTACGTAGTTGGGAGCAATTGTTCCCAGTGCTCCTAGCGCGCCCTTGCGCCCGGCCCATAGCCGCTCGCGTTCTTCTTCGCTCTCCGCCACGCGGACGTCGCGGGCTCCCGCCTCCCGGCAGATACGCAGTACGTCAACGCCGTCCTCGTCCACTTCTTCGCGCAGGCCGTCCACTTCCACCAGCAACACGGCTTCCGCGTCCAGCGGATACCCCATGGGTCGCGTGTTTTCCACGGCGCGGATGGCCAGCGCGTCCATCATCTCTAGTGCCGCGGGCACAATCCCGCCGCCGATGATGCCGGACACCGCGCTCGACGCCTGTTCCATTGAGTTGAAGATGGCCAGGTACGTGCGTACCGCTTCCGGTTCTTTCAATAGCCGAACGAGGATTTTCGTCGCCACGCCAAACATGCCCTCGCTGCCAACAAACGCGCCCGCCAAATCGTACCCCGGCGCGTCGCGATGTGACCCGCCCAGCCACACCGCGCTGCCGTCTTCCAGCACAACCTCCATGCCCAGCACGTGGTTATTCGTCATCCCGTACCGGAGGCAATGCGGCCCGCCTGCGTTCTCCGCTACGTTCCCGCCAATCGTGCAGGCCTTTTGGCTCGACGGGTCCGGCGCATAGTACAGGCCGTATTGGTGCGCCGCCTTAGAGATGTCAATGTTCACCACGCCGGGTTCCACGAGCGCGGTGCGATTCGCGGCGCTCACATCCAGGATGCGGCGCATGCGGTTGAGTGAGAGCAGGATTGTGCCGTTCGCCACCGCGCCGCCACTGAGGCCTGTACCTGCTCCGCGAGCCACAACGGGCACGTTCGCGGCCGTGGCCAATTGCACCACTTTGGAGACCTGCTCCGTCGTCACAGGCAACACGACCGCGCCGGGCCATGCATGATCCACCGAGCCGTCGTGCCGGTACACCCACAGATCATTCCGCTCGATGACGACGTACTGCTCGCCGACGGTGGCGCGTAATGCGAGGATCAGATGCTCATTCACGGTCTGCGCGTCTTTCTG
The DNA here is from genome assembly GCA_009692665.1 of Dehalococcoidia bacterium. Classification (GTDB taxonomy): domain Bacteria; phylum Chloroflexota; class Dehalococcoidia; order Lucifugimonadales; family SHYT01; genus SHYT01. Next base: position 5,934 of record SHYT01000015.1, read on the forward strand.
CGTGGCGTAACGAGGGTCATTATTACCCGATGCGGCCAGTACGACAAGCCACGCTATCCACTGCTGAACATAGTGCGCCAGGCCCGCGCGATTGGCCCCTCTTCCGGCGCATGCAGGCGGTATGCCCCCGATACCTCGGGCCGCGAAAGCGCCTCGTCCAGCAACTCCTGCACACGAGCCACGTGCGCTTCCAAGTCGCCGTCCGCGCGATAGTCGTACAGCGAATCCCTAAACGCTTCTAGCGTCCGTTCCGCAAACTCCGGATCGCCCAGCACCACCATGCGAGCGTCCAGCGCATGCGCCTGCGACTCCGCCTCGTCCATAGTCGCCGGTCTGCCATTGCCGCTCATACTCGGCCTGCCATCCATTTATGCTCGGATTGTACCGATCCGCGTAAAGCTGCGTCAAAAGTATTCCTTGCTCGTCCCTATTGCGACATATATAAGAGAAATTCAAGATTTTGTTTAGCCAAAGGGCTTGACAAAAGATTAGGCTTTTTTGTAGGCTTGTCACCAATTGATTGCGCTCCGGCCCACCGGAGCCTGAAAAAGGAGTAGATATGACCACGTCCTCACCCAAGAGTTCCGCCAAGGCCGCCTCCGCAAAAGACGCCCCAGCATCAATCGCCGTTATCGGCGTTGGAGGCGGTGGAGTTAACGCCATCCGCCGAATGATTACCTCCAGAGCGGTCCCCGGTGTGCGCTACATCATCGCCAACACGGACGTGAAGTCCCTGGCGAGCGTTGAAGGCGCTATCACCATCCACATCGGCGCGGGCCAGACCAAGGGCCTGGGCGCCGGCGGCAACCCCGAGGTTGGCGCCGCAGCAGCCGATACCGGGCGCGCCGCGCTGAAGAAGGCCATCGGCAAAGCAGACCTGGTGTTCCTGGCCGCGGGCATGGGCGGCGGCACGGGCACCGGCGCTGCGCCGATAGTCGCGGAAGTCGCCAAGCAGGCCGGCGCGCTGGTCGTCGGCGTGGTCACCACCCCGTTCTCGTTTGAGGGTGCCAAGCGCCTCGAAACCGCCCACGGCGGTATCAGCAAGCTTCGCGAAAAAGTGGACAATCTCATCGTCATCCACAACGACCGCCTGCTCCGGATGTTCAAGAAGGATGTCTCCATGGAAGAGGCCCTGAAGATGGCTGACGAGGCTGTCATGCTGGGCGTCCTCTCCGTGGCCGAACTGGTCAACGTCCCTGGCGAAATCAACGTGGACCTGGCCGACGTCCGCGCCATCATGAAGCAACCCGGCCTGGCCCTCATGGCTATCGGCGAAGGCAAAGGCCCCGGCGGAGTCGTCGAGGCTGCCCGCCACGCCGTCAGCAACCCGCTCCTGGATGTGTCCATTGACGGCGCCAAGGGCGTGCTGTTCAACGTCAACGGCGGCCCAACTATGACCCTGGGCGAAGTGAACGCCACGGGCGAGTTCCTGGCATCCAAGGTAGACCACGGCGCAATGATCTTCTTCGGCATGGTCAACGACAAGTCCATGGAAGACCGCGCGCGCATCACTATCATCGCCACGGGCATCCCGGCGGACCGTCCCAAGCCCATTCCCTCCGATGTGCCTTCCTGGGGTACAGCTCGGTAGTCCCGCGCACCCTAGCTTTCCAGAGAGGCGTCCGCCTATGGCGGACGCCTCTCTGGGTTCGTTGTCATACTAAAGGCGTACCGAAGGATCTGGGGCAGGGAGACACTTGATTCTAGGGTACCGTCGCTCCAACTATTGAGAAATCAGGCGTCATTTGGGACAATATCGCCAGAAGGTCGCAATGCCAACATCTGACAGCGCACCACCCCGTACCCAACCCACAACCCCCTCTTTTTGCGATTTTGGAATGCTATGGCGCTAAACTCGCTGGAACGTTTTGTGTTTGAGCAGAGCCTCCGCTATCCAGTATTGTTTCGCAAACTCGTCCGGCCCCAGCTCTATCAGCGCAACCATAGCGACCCAGAGCTTGTCCACGAAGCGGCACTCAAGCTCTTGGGCGATCCAGTCGTCATTGACACCCTCAACAAGCACTACAGCCTCTTGTTTAAGGCGCCTCCGGAACTGACCATTGAGTTGGCGGGTAGACACATTGCGCCATTTGGGACAGCAGCGGGCTTTGATAAGAACGGTGATGCCCTGGAAGCTCTCTCGCACGTATTTGGTTTCCAAGAGCCAGGTACGGTTGTCCTCTATCCCAGGCCTGGCAACCCGCGCCCCAGAGTCGCTACGGACGACGCCCATGAAGACCTCTACAACGCCCAGGGCTTTCCAAGTCAGGGGCTGGATTACTTTCTTGCGAATCTCACCCGTTATCGGAACTCGACTTTCAGACCGCGTCCCTCCAGCATCTTCGTCAGCATCTGCGGGCTTCCACCAGCAGAGCAGCATGCCGTCGAATTCGCGCTGAAAGAAATGGAAACGCTGCTGACTCGGATTGCCCCGTTCGCGGACGGATTTGTATGGAACCCCTTCTCACCGAATACGGCTGCCCTCAGCCTCCTGCGTAAGCCTGAAGTCTTCCGTGAAACAGCCCGGCTCATGTGGAAACACGCTGAACAGAAATTGCGCCTTGTCAAAATGGGGCCATATGAGCCCGATACTGCGGAAGCCACCGACTCGCTTAAGCTGGTGGAAGCGTTTCTTGAAGGTGGCGGCCACGGCGTAGTCCTCGTGAATACCAAGGCCTTCCCCAAAGATCAGGTGCCGGTCAAAACGTGGGGCTACCCCTCCGCCGGCAGGAGCGGCAGGTTCCTGAAACCCTATCGCCTGCGCGCCGTCCGGGACATCCGCCAGGCATTCCCACAAGCCGTTATCATCGCCTCCGGCGGCATCTCAGATGGCCTTGACGCATACGAAACGTTCAAGGCGGGCGCAACTGCCCTAGAGGGCTATACTCCCTATACCTATCATGGATACGGCTTGCTGGCTCATATCGCGCGCGGTGTCGCGTACCACCTGCAAGCCGAGGGCTACAAGAATCTGGAGGAACTGCAGAAGCAAGTAAGACATGGTGCCAGCCTGGCTGCTACCTAGCCTAACCGGATTGCCCAGCCTCTGCGCGGTTCAATTGCGAATCCGCCCCAAATTTGCTATTCTGTACCTCGGCGCAACAGCTTTGTTGCGTCTTGATTTTGCAGTGTGGAGGCATGCCTATTCCAGGGCGAGATTACCGAGTTAATGAGCAGATCAGGACCCGCGAAGTCCGCATCATTGGGGAGAACGGCGAGCAGATAGGCGTCATGCCTACCTTCCAGGCCTTGCAAATGGCCCGGGACAAAGAGCTCGATTTGGTGGAAGTAGCACCAAACTCGGTACCTCCAGTATGTCGGTTTATGGATTATGGCAAATTCCACTTCGAACAAGAGAAGAAGGAACGCGAAGCCAAGAAAGCCCAGAAGTCCACTGGCCTGCGAGAAGTGCGTGTCCGCCCAAGCATCGCCCAGCACGACCGCGACTCAAAGCTTCGCCACGTGAAAGAGTTGTTGGAAGAACATAACAAGGTCAAGTTGGCCGTCATGTTCCGTGGGCGCGAAATGCAGCATCCGGAGCGTGGCCTGGAGTTGCTCAAGAACCTAACTGAAGCGCTCAAAGAAGATGGAAAGATTGAGACCCCTCCCATGATGGAGGGGCGGTATATGAGTCTGATTTTGGCCCCGGTCTCCGTAAAGAAGGAGCCTGGCAAGGCCGGAAGCACTGAGGAGTCTGCACGTGAGCAAAAGCCAGAAGGGGCCAAAACTTAAGACCCATCGCGCCACGGCTGGGCGCATTAAGGTCACCGGCAACAAGAAGTTCTTGCGAATGCACGTGGGCGGTAACCATTTGCGCAACGCTAAGTCTAAACAAGTGAAGCGCGACTACGGCAAGAAGCATTTGGTGCCGAAGGGCGTTGTGAAGCTTCTGCGCCGCCTTCTGCCGCACTCGCTTTAGTAATCAATCCTTTCCCCTTGTGGGAGCGTGCCCTAAGCGAAAGCCAAATGGGTGAGGAGGGTTCTCTCCCATCACACGAAAGGATAAGCAGCCATGGCTCGAGTCAAGCGCGGCGTCACCAAGCACCGTAGGCATAAGGCAGTACTGACTGCGGCGAAGGGGTATTATGGCGCTCGCCGCCGGCATTACAAGGTGGCCAAGGAGCAGGTGCTCCACTCGCTTGTATACGCGTTCGCCCACCGCCGCGAGCGCAAAGCCGATATGCGGAAGTTGTGGATCGTCCGCATTAGCGCTGCGTGCCGCGCAGCGGGCATGAGCTACAGCCAGTTTATGAACGGACTGACCAGGGCGCAAATTGACGTCAACCGGAAGGTTTTGGCAGAACTAGCCGTCAACCAGCCCACCAATTTCATCCAGCTTGTGGAGAAGGCCAAGGCCGCACTCCCGGCTGCTTAATCTGATGCAGTAGTGCCCCGGTCTACAGAATGACTGAGGCAACTCGTTGCCGCCACGACGGGTAATCCTGTTGGGCAAGATGGCCACATATGAGTACTGACGAGCCCGCGAAGCATCCTCAAACCGAGGACGCAGACCCGAGAATCCATCGCTCCCCTGTGTATCGCTCCTCTCAAGCGGCGGATAGAGACGCAGATACAGATGCCCGGCGGGGCACTCGGTTCCGCACGTTCACCGCGCTCCAGTACCTCAACTTCCGCTACTTCTGGCTGGGCAACCTTGGCAGCAGCGCCGCCCAGTGGGTACAGCAAGTCACCATCAGCTGGCTCGTCTACGACTTGACCGGTTCCGCCGTCATGCTCGGCCTCGTCAATGGAATGAGCGCGCTTCCTTTTGCGTTGACCGCTCCATTCGCCGGCGTCATGGCTGATCGCATGGACCGCAGACGGCTCATGATGGCCACTGCGATATTCACCGCAGTGGCATCCCTGCTTTTTGGACTGGATGTATTGCTCGGCTATGTGGAAGTCTGGCACGTTTTCGCCTTCACGTTCATCGCGGGCTCTGGGCGTGGTATCCACATGACGGTCAGGCAGGCGGTGACCGCTACGCTGGTGCCGCGCAGAGACCTGGTGAATGCAGTGGCCCTAGGCTCCGTCTCGTTCAACATCACCCGTGTGATTGGCCCGGGCATTGGCGGTTACTTGATAGCTATCATCGGCACTGCCGGCAACTTTTTTGTCCAGGCCGGGTGCTATTTCGCCACCTTCGTCACGATCATCCCTCTCAAGCTGCGGCAAGAGGGCGAGGCCGATAAGAAGTCTCGGCCCTCTTTCTTCCGGCAAATGACTGATGGGTTTCGGTATGTAGTCGACAACGGTCCGGTCCGCTCACTGCTCATTCTTGGCCTGGTGCCGCTCTTCTTCATCTTCCCCATCAACGCGCTCATGCCCATCTTCGCTAAAGACATCTTCAAAATGGGCCCAAGCGGCTTCGGCATCATGTTCACGGCCATCGGCGCGGGCTCATTGATTGGTACGCTGGTGCTGGCTAGCATGGGCGATATCCGCCACAAGGCCCTCGTATTCTACGTAGCGCTGACCGTGGCCATCGGCATGCTCATTGTGTTTGCCTGGACCCGGTCGTTGCCCTTGGCCCTGCTGGTGCTCGCGATTCAGGGAGCGTTCCAAATGGTCTATTTCTCCCTGAACAATGCCACCCTCCAGCTCATTACCCCAGATAACATGCGAGGGCGCGTGATGAGTCTGAACATGCTGGACACCGCAATGATCCCCTTGGGTGGATTCGCGGGCGGTATGCTGGCTGAGGCGTTCGGCGCCCCAATGGCCCTAACCGTCCTGGGCGCCACCGGCCTCTGTTTCGTAGTGGTCGCATTTTCCCTTTTACCCGCCGTCCGCAAACTCTAGCGCACAGGCGTGCGGCAATGGTGCTCGCTTAGCCGGCGTGCTGCGTCAGTTCGATTCGTACGCCGTCCGGCCCCTGCACAAAACAAATGTATACCGTCGGCGATACCCGTCGGGGCTCCATGGAAAACGTCGCGCCCTTCGCCTTCAACTCTGCCACCGCCGAGTCCAGCTCCCGCACGCCGAAGCCAAAGTGGTCCAGCCCAAAGTGCGGCGCAGCCGGCCCCTCCGGCAGCGTCTGGCCTTCTGGTGCTGAGTCAATGTAAATCTCCGGCCCGCCCGGCAGCGCAATGACCTGGCGAGGCGTTCCCACCGGGCGCGGCTGCTGCGTCACCCCCCCCCCAAACATGATCTCGTAGAACTTCGCGGCCTCCACGGGATTGCGGCTCCGCAAGTGGATATGGTCGTAGCGGAATGTGGTTGGCATGGGGCCTCCTTAATGAATGTTGCCCAGGACTATAAATTGAAATCCCTTAGAAATCTCCCCGTAAGCCGACCTAATTTGTAGATGATTATCCCACCCACAATCAGTATGAAGGCTCCGAGAGTAAGAGACGCCCAGAAGGGAATATGCTTCCCAAGTGCTGCCAAAAGTATAAAGCCAAGCCGTGCGGGAACAGTTCCAACACTAACGACTACGAGCATTATCATGACTTTAAAGAAAAGTGTGTTTGCCTTTTTCAATCGATGTGGCTGCTGGTCCTGTGGCGTAGGAGATTGCTCCTTGGCCACTACCTATCCCTGCGCTTCAAATACCCAAACAGCCCTGGATGCACCGCCGTTGCCTGCTGGAGCGCGTCCTCCATCACCTCGCGCAGCGTGAAGTGCGCCTGCGGCCCGGTGCGCAGTTTGAACAAGCTGTAGCATTCACGCAGGTTCATGTGCGCCAGCACCCGCCGCCGATGTGCGTGCGTTACCACGTACTGCGCCACTGCCGGAGATGCCTTCGCCATGCGCCGGTACGCATCTTCAGCCGCGCCAACTGCGTCCCGATACACCGGCGTCATTCCCGACTCCGTAATCAAGTCGGGCGTTACCACACCGTGTGCAACCGTGAGTGGCTGCGCCAGATAGGTCTGCATCCGGTGCCTCTTGAATTCGCGGTACGCGCCGTAGTCCATCGTCAACTCAAATGTGTAATACGGCAGCTCCGCCTCACGACCAGGCGCATCAAATTGCCCAAGTTCGTTCCAATGGCCTTCTTTCGTCCCAATCGCCGCCGCTCGTTGCTCCGTGTTCATGCGGCCTGCGGCGTCCCACGCCTCCTGGTATGAGCGGTGCGAGCTTGTGAAGAGCAGCGCCGCGACCACTTTCTGTTCGCCTTGCGGGTCGTAGTGCACCAGCTTTGCCGTGCTCTTGGGCTGCACCATTGCCTGCTGCAAGCCTGCCGCCTGCGCCTTGCTGCGTGTCGCCATCGCCGATTTCAGGAATGGCGTCGGCTCTGCGTACTTGATGAGGGTTGGCGTAATCGTCCGCCCTTGCTCCTTTAACAGTTCGCCAATCTCGCGTTCCTCTATTAGTTCCGCCGCCAGCAACTTCCGGATGGCGTTCTCCATAGAGCGTGCATTGAGCGTCACGCCCACGTTTGTCAGTGTAGATGCGGGCAAGATGAACCGGCACACGTCCGTGGCAATGCGGCGGATGCGCAGGTTGTATGCACCCTCGCGTTCGTTGGCCTTCTTTGGGTCCTCCTGCTTCAGATACGCTTGTGTGCTGCTTAGCAGAGCCAGGTAGGTGTCAAAAAGCTGGTCGCACGTCTTGATATAGAGGTCACGCAGCGGAGGTTGCTTAGATAATTCACCGGGCACGTGGTAAGAGCCTTTGGTCAGGATCTGGTAACGGGACGACTTTTCCGTGTAAGAGGCCAGGCGGTTGTCTTCCAGCGTGTCGCAGGCAAGCCGCGAGATGTTCTCGACGGCCATGTGGAGCATGGCGTGCTCCGCTACTGACGCGTGGCCGTACCCGACGATCCACTTTTCGCTGAAGCTCGCCGCCTTCTCCGCGCTCACCTGCTTCGCAATCTCGTCGAACGCCTCCGGGCTGCGGGAGGTCATGGCGAACGCGACCGCGATCTGCTCCTCAGTGAGCTTGCGTGGGTCCAGCGGGTACACGCGGCTGGGAAATACTTGCACCGGACTTGTCGAAGGGGCCTGCCCTGAGCCTGTCGAATGGGAAGCGGTTTCAGTCATGGCCCCTCGTTCAGCAGGAGATCACTATAATCATAGCCGACATAACATCTGGAAACCACGTCCGCGCGGCGCAACCTCGTGTGTATACGTGCGTCGTAAAGCACTCGTGCTCGACTTAGGCAGCCGGCCCCACCAGCACGTCATCGCCTTCAATCCGCACCGCGTACCGCTTCAGCGGCTCCGTCGCTGGGTCGTGCAGCACCGCACCCGTCTTCACATTAAACCTGCTGCCGTGGAAGAAGCACTCCACCTCTTCGCCCTCCAGGAACCCGCCTACCAGCGGCACCTCCGCATGCGTGCACAGCCCCTGCGTGGCAAACAGCTCGCCGCCTACGTTCACCAGCATGACGTACTCAGTACCAAGCTCAAGCAGTTGCATCTGCCCGCGCTTCACGTCGCCTACCTTGACCACTCTCACAAAACCATCCATGCTTGCAGCCTCCTGAGCCCTGGCTCGCCTGCATTATACGTGGCGTGCTAACCGCCCATTCGTTCTTGCTTCTCTGGAGCAGATAGTGGGTCAATTTGACGTGGGATTATCTGCTCGACGCCAGCAAACATGGACACCCGGTTCCTTGCCCCGTTCGTGGTGAGCTTGTCGAATCCATGAACGGACACCACAGGAGAAGGAACGCGTTTCCCAGTTCCGATTCTCAAATTGACCCACTACCCTGGAGCACCTATAGGCGGATGGGTAGGGCGTAGTCGAAGGGAATGCTGCGCCCCTGCGCGTTTGTGTCATCCAGCCCTCGCTTCACACGCCCTGCGGCGGAATAATAAACACGGAGGCGCTATGATCACTCAATATTTTCACCGAACTCGCTCGCAAATTTTACATAAGCGTTTGCCCTGCCCATAGACCCATTGTGCGACGCCCGACCCAGGTGGGCCTATGCACCCCAGTTGCGACACAATACATGCATTCTCGCAAATGGCCAAGGCAGGTGCAGCGAAAGTCGTCAAGCCAAGTAGGCACTGTCCCAAGGAGCGCAAAAAGGTTGTAAGGGACTCGAAGCTTGCCCTGGGGAACTCGAAGGATAGATGCCCGCGTACCTGCTACACTGCGTGCAGGCTGGCATCCAAAGAGGAGGGACATCCCATGAAGCTCGCCCGATACCGCACCCAAGACGGCACAGTCCACTACGGCTCAGTGGTCGATAACGGCGTCCGCCAGATCACCGGCGACCCGTTCGGCCAGCACACCATCACGTCCACCAACACCTCGCTGTCTCAGGTGAAGCTGCTCCCGCCATGCCAGCCCACCAAGGCGATGTGCCTGGCGCTGAATTATCGTAGCCACATAGGCATCCGGCCCACGCCCAAGCGGCCTGAGCCATTCATCAAAATGCCCAGCAGCTTTATCGGCACCGAAGATACAATCGTGCTGCCAAAAGACTCCAAGCGTGTAGACGCAGAGGGCGAGCTCGTTGTGGTGTTCGGCAAACGGTGCCACCAGGTCAGCGAGAAGGACTCGTGGGACTATATCCTGGGCTACACATGTGGCAACGACGTGAGTGAGCGCGAGTGGCAGAGCGGCGCTGACAGAGATGCCCACTGGTGGCGTGCCAAGTCCGCCGATACGTTCGGCGCATTCGGCCCCTGGATTGTTACCGACTTCGATCCCCTGCGGTCAGAGCTCATGACTCGCGTGAACGGGCAGGTCAAACAGCGTGAGAAGGCCACCGACATGATCTACGGCATCCCGGAGACCATCGCGTTCCTGAGCCGCTACGTGACGTTTGAGCCTGGCGACTTGCTGTATATGGGTACCCCCGGCACCACAGAGCCCCTCAAGCATGGCGACGTCGTGGAAGTCGAAATCCCCGGCATCGGCACCCTCCGCAACCCCGTCATCCTGGAGAAGTAGCGTTCGCGAGACGTAACAAAACACGTAGGGGCGGGTTTGAAACCCGCCCCTAACCCGTTTGAGGAGGACTCGCCATGTCTAACTCTTGGATTCTCGCCGCTCTCCCCATTCTCATTCTCTGGGGTTTCTGGGGCTTCCTTGTGCGCCTCGCCGTTGAGAGGCTGGGTTGGCGCACCGCGTGGTTGGTGGAAGGCGTGACCGTCGCCTGCGTCTATGCCGCAGCGTTTTTGCTCGTCCGCCCTGCACTCTCTACCGCGCCCAAGACAGGCCTTGCATTTGCGGTGCTCGCGGGATTGGCAGCGCCGTTCGGGGCCATCCTTTTCTACTTCGTCGTGGAGCGCACGCGTAACGCTTCCGTGGTCGTTCCCTTCACGGCGCTGTACCCCGTCGTCACCATCGCCCTGGCGTTCCTCATCCTCCACGAAAAGGTATCAACAACGCAGCTCATCGGCATTGTTTTTGCAGTGCTGGCCGCCGTGTTTTTGGCGCTGTAAAGGCACCGGCGTAAGAGGCGAACTCGGATGTCGAGCCCGAACGTAGACCTTAAAACCATCGTGCTTAAAACGATTGGCCTGTTCGTTGTCCTTGGTGCAGCCCTTTTCGTCTCAGCAGGCACCGCCAATTGGCTTGCCGGTTGGGTCTTTCTGGCTTCATTCTTCGGCTTTGTAGTTGGCCTCACCCTCTGGTTGTTTAAGCACAACCCCGGCCTGCTGCAAGAGCGCGCCATCGGGTTCAGGTCCGACCAGAAAACCTGGGACAAGGTACTGATAGTCGTGGCATTCGTCCTCTTTTCACTGTGGGTGGTCACCATGCCGCTGGACGCCGCGTGCTTCCATTGGTCGCGAATGCCGGTCGTGCTCCAACTGGCGGGAACGGCCTTACTACTGTGCTCCTACTACCTTTTCTTCCTGACCTTCCGAGAAAACTCCTACCTCTCGCCCGTTGTGCGCATTCAAAAAGAACGTGGCCACACCGTCGTGGCCACGGGGCCATACCACTACGTGCGCCACCCCATGTACTCGGCATTCCTTTTCTTTGTGCTGGGCACCACGCTCTTGTTGGGGTCATGGTATGGACTGCTGGTTGGCTTTACGCTGATGGCCTTGGTGGCCGTACGCGCGGTGTTAGAGGAGCGGGCGCTGCGGGAGGAGCTAGCGGGCTACGACGAGTATATGGCGAGGGTGAAGCATAGGCTCATCCCGGGCGTGTGGTAAAACAGCCGAATGACTCCGACCCACACGAGAATGCACCAACGGCCCTCTTGTGGGTTGTAGGCAATGTCGTGAGCCTGCCGAAGGAGCACTGCCCTACCCAAACAAGAATTGCTTGCCGCCCGTCCCCAGTGTCCAGTAGTACACCAGGTAGCTGCCGGACAGCAGCAGCAGCACGTTCCCCAGCACTTCCACAACCGGCATGAACCGCCGTAGCAATGTGCGAGAACCTTCTTTAGAAAGCGCCACGCCCCAGCTTACAGCCAGCAGCGCCGTGCCCATGCCCATCGCATAGCTCACGAAGCTCCCCAGCGCCGACGCAAACCCGCCAACAGCCAGGCTGCTTACCACCACAACCAGGAATACCGGCAGCGCGCACCCCAGCGACGCCAGCCCATACGCCAGCCCAAACACAAACGTCCCCGCCAACCCCTTTCCCTTGCCCCACTCAATGCGACTCGCCACTAGCAGCCCCAGATGCCGCTTCGTGAGCAGTAGCCAGAGCGCCACCAGCACCACCAGGACGCCCACTGCCAGGCCAGCAATAGGCATCGCCTTAATAACCCATCGCCCGCCAAGTGCAATCACCGCGCCAATGAGCCCAAAGATAAACAGAAACCCCAGCGTCGCAACCAGTCCCAGCAGCGTCCCACGCGCCAGCGCCGCCACCGGCGAGGGCGCTTCAGTCCCTTGCCCAAGCTGATACCCAACATACGCAGGCAGCATCGCAAACCCGCACGGGTTCGCCAGCGCAAAAACCCCAGCTAGGAACGCATACCCCAACGGTGCTTCAAACACACCAAGCTCCAACTACAATGTCCCTAAGCAATTCTAACCCTTTGTCTTTGAATCCATCTGATTTCGAGGAAGCGGTACTCGGGGAACATGGCGGGAAGTGGATCACGAGGTGGAACGAGTGTTGCTGAGGGCTCCAAAAAACTAGCAATGAGACGAGCTCCTTTTATCTGGAGGGAAGTTGGGGCTCAAGGTGGGTTGAATGCAGCTCAGTAATAACAATCACAGACCCAAAACACCGCACAAAATAGTCACGCGCAGGTTGACAATCTATTGACTGTGACGAAACCCGACGATAGACTGTGATGTAACCCGTCTGGAGGTGGGGCCAGGAATGGGAACCCCTCAGTTTAAAGAAATCCGCAGGGCTTACGGCTTCGATGACATCTCAATAGCCCCTGGCGCGGTTACAGTCAACCCGGATCAGACCAACATTGAGTTCACCCTTGGTGGGCACACATTTCGAATCCCAATCATCGCGTCCGCCATGGATGCTGTTGTGTCTCCTGACACCGCCGTCAAGCTCAGCCAGATGGGCAGTTTGGGCGTCCTGAACCTGGACGGCCTGTGGACCCGCTACGAAGACGCTGCCGAAATCCTGGCAGAGCTCACCGCCGTCTCCCTCGATAAAGTAACCCCACTCTTCCAGAAGTTCTACACGGAGCCCATCAAAGACAATCTCATCGCCAAGCGCGTCCAGCAGATCAAGCGCGCTGGCGGCGTCTGCGCGGTGTCTACAACGCCACAGAACACCAAGCGTCTTGCCCCGGCTGCGGTTGAAGCTGGCGCAGATATCGTGTTTGTCCAGTCTACAGTTACTACAGCCCGCCACATCTCCAAGAGTTACGAGGGCCTGGTGCTCAACAAATTCGTGCAGCAAATCAAGGTTCCCGTCGTTGTCGGCAACGTCGTGGGCTACGAGACAACTCTGGAGCTCATGGGAACCGGCGTGCAGGGCATCCTCGTAGGCGTCGGCCCTGGCGCAGCCTGCACTACTCGCGAGGTCACCGGCGTGGGCATCCCACAGGTTACCGCCACACTCGATTGCGCTGCCGCCCGCGAGACCTTCTATAAGCAGACCGGCCGCTACGTGCCCATCATCACAGACGGCGGCATTCGCACCGGCGGAGACCTGTGCAAGACCTTCGCCTCTGGCGCAGACGCTGCCATGATCGGCACGCCGTTTGCCCAGACGTTTGAAGCTGCTGGCCGCGGCTACAACTGGGGTATGGCTGCGCCGCACCCCGCGCTGCCGCGTGGCATCCGCATCAAGGTCGGCCAGAAGTGCAGCATGGAGCAATTGCTCTACGGCCCGTCCGCCGTCACCGATGGCACGCAGAACCTCGTGGGTGCTCTCCGCGTTGGCATGGGCATGATTGGTGCCATGAACATTAAAGAAATGCAGCAGGCCGAGTTGGTCTACGCTCCTGATATCAAAACGGAGGGCAAGACCTTCCAGATGGCGCAGAAATAGCGTCGTCCCAGTGCAAACTTTAAGACCATGAAACGTGGCCGCCTCCTAGAAGTGTCTGGGGAGCGTCTGGCCACGTTTCATTTTGACCACCCTCCCCCTTAAGGAGTTCCATGCAAGACAAAGAACGAGAAGAGAACCCTTCCCCGCCGGCAGAGATCAGTTTTTGCGTCTACCCGCACTTGAAAGAGTACCTGGTGATCGATGCGCGCCCGGGCGTGCCAAATGCTCCGCAAGTCCACTCGTTTTCCACCGACGACGTGTTTAATGACGAATTCTACAAAGAGCTGGAGGACGCATTCTCCACGTTCATCCGCCATCGGGAAGAGCCATTCGCCAGCCTTATGACTCTCTCGGAGCGCGTTGAGTACTTCACACGCGAGTTCGGCATGGAAGCAATGCTGCGCGCCCTGAGCGAGCGTGCGTCGGTGGACCACTCCCCACAAATCGCGCTTCTCATCTTCGCCGGACCGCTTCTGCAAACGGATGGAGATGACTTGCGAGAAATCTTGGAGGAAGTGCTTCCCCCGCACATGCCCCAGTCGTTCGTGGAGAACACCATGCAGAACCTGCGCCGCTTACAGGCGTTGGAGCAAAAAGCCGTCGCCAGCCAGCAGCAGGTCAGCGCCATCCAGGACCTCCTCGCCGACAGCGAAAACTTCCGCGTCATCTGGCAGCGCTCTGCCCCAGAATAACCGTCGCTCCGAGGTGCGCCTCTTGTCACCCCGAGCCGTGTCCCGAGAGCGAAGCCGACAGCTTGATCTGGCGGATGGGATGGTCCTGGGGGACGAACTGGTCAGGGGTCAGCGGGCTGAGCATGTAGGCCTGGGCTGCGTTCTGCCCGTGCATCATGCCCTCCACGTACTGAGTGCTCTTAGGGTACCCCTGCTACCCCCCTCGTTTTTCATCACCCTGTTAGTGGGAAAGGATTTCCTTTAGTCCAAACTCGAGAACCGTTTACCGTGTTTCCGGGACGTTTGCTATCTGCCAATTGTGATACGAGCCTAATCTCGTCGGAAGAGGCGCACGATGCGAGGCATGCTTCCTATTTGCTCAGGGATGCTTTTGCGCTAGACGCAAGACGGAGCGAATGGGGAAATTAGGATATCCATCCCCAGACTTTCAAGCGTGTTGTCAGGCCCCTTGACAAGTTAGAACATATGTCCTTTAATTAGAACAAATATTCTTACTTGACCGCCTCGGTTGTCCGGAGTCCACTCATGGCCACCGTTGTTTTTGAAGAAGGCCCTTGCAAGAGCCTACTCAACCGCGTTCAGGGTGATGCCTCCCCTTCGCTGGACCATCAACCCCTACCGCGGCTGCCAGCACGTCTACATCTACTGCTTCGACCACGGCGCGCACTACCTCGGCTCCAACGTGCTGCACCTCAAGCCGGGCACTCGGAAGTGGTACATGCCCTACCTGCGCGAGACCTACCCGCACCTCAACCCGCTGTACGAACGGCTCTACCAAGGGGTGTATGCGCCGGACCGGTACACGGAGCAGGTGCTGGACGTGGTGAACGGACTTCGGCAGCGATACGGTTTCGACGGCCGTCGAACCATCGCAGCGCCGCCGTCAGGCGGGCTCCAGCCAGCTCTTGTCTAGAGCGCTGCTGGACCGCTCGCATGCAATCCCCTGTTCGTGCTGGAGCCATGAGGGAGTGTCTCCAGCACGACAGGGTAAGCAACCTAGTCCCGCTTCTTGAGGGGCGCAGCGGTGTCGACTCCGCGCCTCTCCCAGAAACCCACAGGGAATTGTTTTTGCAAAAACAAAAAAACCGGCGCGCCTTCACGACCACGTGGAATTGAATTGGGACAAGGATCGAATCAAAAACAAATAGACGAATGGACGATCCCGGAGGTCAAGCAGTTCTTAAGTTTGGCGCGTCTGAGCGCGGGAACTCAAACAATTACAGCAGATTCCCGTCCGGGTCCTGCAGCGTCGTCACCATCTCGCCCCAGTCCTCCCGCTCCGGCGCGCGCACGAACCGCACGCCGCACTTCGTCAGCTCCTCGTAGGCCGCGTGGGCGTCCGCCACCTGCGGGTTCACCATCACCCGGTGCGGGTCCCGCGATTTCCCGTGCACGCCGCCATGCAGCCCCACGCTAATGCGCAGCTCGGGACGGACTTGGAATGCCACAAAGTCTTCATGTCGAGAGTGCACCGCCAGCCCCAGCGAGTGCTCATAAAACCGCACCATCTCCGCCAAATTGTCCGTCCAAAAAATAACCCCCTGCCACATCCTGAATCACGCTCGCCATCGCCGGCCTCTCATACCGCATTTCCCCGAGGCTATCATATTCGTAACCCGTGCGTGGCTCGGACGAGCCGGAGTAGTAAAGAGCGATCTGTTTAGAGAAAGTGTACGAGGCAAGAAAGAGAAGGAAGGCCCGGAGGCCTTCCTTCTCTTTCTTGCCTCAATTCCTTGTGTCTCCGAATGTGCCTTCCGATCCCATCCAAGAACGGGTCAGGCTGGAGATCTGCCTACAATACCCCTGGAATGTGCACACCCTCACGCTGCATGACCACCTGCCCAGGCCCACCCATCACCACGTCCACTTCCATGATCACCGCAATCCCCTTGCGCTCCGGGTCCGCGTCCAGCTCGCGCTGCACCACCCGCTTCATTACCTCTTCACGGATCGGCCCGGACTCGTAAATCCCTGTCACATGGCCAAAGAAACGCCAGTTCCGGCGCATGTCCGGCTTCGTGTTCCGGTACAGCACCAGCGCCTTCGGGTTCTCCTTTATGTGGTGCAGCCCGTCGCGAACGCTCCGCTCCCACCACGCCAGGTGCGTGTCGTCCCACACGATCATGCTGCCCCGAAAGCCAATGCTCGGCCAGCCGTCTTTCGACGCCGTCGCCAGCGTATTGACCATACCATCAGCAAGAGCACTGTTCACCAGCGTCTTCATCTCGTCCGTAAACTTAATGGGCATAGTTTCCTCTCGTTTCTGAAAGTGGTAAAGGGTATACGTTTCCGCCCGTACCCCGTTCCCTACATGATACGATGAGATGGACGCCGTAGGCGATGCAACGGGAGGCAGCGGACATAATACCAACGGTCGTAGAGCGCTACCACGCAGCCGGAAATGCCCCGGTCTTCCTCTGCGATTTCTCCCCTCCCCGCGGTGCGGACTCCTCGCTGTTAGACCCCGCACGCACCTTGGATGCCGACTTCCTCTGTGTGGCTTACAACCCCGGCAAGTCCGTCCGCGTCGATTCCGCCTTTGTCGGCGGCTACCTGCAGGACAAGCTCAATAAGTCCGTCCTATTCAACCTCGCCACCCGCGATATGAACAAGCTTGCCCTCCAGAGCCACCTGCTTGGCGCCCACCTCCTCGGCCTTCGCAACGTCCTCGTCCTTCACGGCGACGACTTCTCTGAGAAGGAGCGCGCCCAGGTAAAGTCCGTCTACGATTTCAAGTCCACCGAGCTCGTCGCGTCCATTGCCGCCATGAACGCCGGCAACGACTTCCGGGGCCAGAAGCTCCGCCAGCCCACCGCGTTCTGCATCGGCGTTTCTGTGGATCTGAACCGCCTGCAAGACGCAGAAGCTAAGCTCGCCCACCGCAAAGTCCAGGCAGGCGCGCACTTCCTCGTCACCCAGCTCGTCTTCGGCGTAGAGCAAGCCGAAGCTTTCCAGTCTACCTACGCCCGCGTCGCAGGACACCCGCTCAGCGTCCCCATCTTCTACGGCCTGCCCGTCCTGGAGGAAGACAGCCTCACCTACGGCGATATGCCTGGCCACATGCGCCGCGACTTGGAAGCTGGCCGTTCTGGCGCAGACATCGCCCTAGACCTATTTCACCAGCTCCGTCAGCATGGCATCCGAGGCTTCTACGTCATCCCTCCCATCCTGCGCGGCGGCCTCCGCAACTACCAGGCTGCCGCAGACTTTCTGGCCAAAGCCCGTGCGGAGCCCGCATGAGCACTTCACGCAATACCAAGCTCGTGAAAATCGCCTACCACGAGACGGAGCCGTGGGCGCGCCTTGGAGAAAGCCGCCTCAAGGAAGCAGGCATCCCCTGCCTGCTCCGTTCAAAAGGCGTCGGCCCTGGTGCCTTCGGAGTCCTCTCCGTCCTCCCGTACAGCCTATGGGTTCGCCAAGAGGACGAAGCCGCTGCCCGAGATGTTCTCAGCGGTGGAAGCTCGGATACACTGCTATAGGGGCGAACAACCGTCGCGGCGCTAAGCACCTTGCGTCAAAAATCGTAGGGGCGCAGCATTGCTGCGCCCCTACGTTGCACCGGGTCAGGTGGGCCTGCTGAATCTAGATTTCAGCAATCGTAATGGAGTTAATCCTCACCGTCTCGGTTGGCTGCGACACCTCGCCCGAGAAGCTAGCCTGCACCGGCGTCGTTGCTATGGCGTCCAGCACGTCCAGGCTGCTCGTCACCTTTCCAAAAATCGTGTAATTCGGCGGCAGTCCGTAGTCCGCGTGCATGATGAAGAACTGGCTGCCGTTCGTATTCGGCCCCGAGTTTGCCATTGCCAGCGT